>OMWB01000033.1 GCA_900314645.1 uncultured Actinomycetes bacterium | reverse complement strand
CCTCCCGGGGCCGTTTCAGTTCCAGATCGTTGTTTTCGCCCGCTGAGCTGGGCCTATGCCGGAATCTCTCCCACAGAAACCACCGAAGAGCCCATTTTTTCCTATGCCACAGTCGACGCATCACCTGTGCCCATGACCTCGTCGATGGATACGACACCTGTCGAGAGCCCGTCACGACACGCCTTCATGACCAGATAGTGCAGCCTACGCAGCGTGACATCATCCAGCTCGCTGCCATAGCGTCCCGACCAGTACTGCACAACATGGTGGAACTCGGTGGCAAGCTGCACATGCTCCATGCCTATGAGCTCGGTCAGACGTGCGATCTCATAGCGAAGCACGTCGACTATGAGCGCACGATATGCGCACCTCACCTCACGTGCGTGCTCGCCATCGTCGCCGACACAGGCGCGCACGTCAGATGCAAGATTGCGCGCGCCAAGCACCGCGCTCTGCACCAACGTCATGAGCACAGCCTTACGCTGCTCTGACGTGGCCACGAGGCTCGCAGGAAGCGCGTCTAGGGCATGCTCGTCCTCGGCACACATGGAACCTGCGGCCTCGGACAAGTGCTCGACGAAGCGCTCGTCAAGCTCATGGTCGCCAACCTCGAAGTCGTCGTTGTCGACACGCGCGAGATATGCCTCGGCGGCCTCACGTACCTGCACGAGACGTGCCTTGGACGTGGCGGAATCGCCGCTGATGGTGCTCCCACCAGTCTCGGCCTTGTACGTGCGGTGCAGGTACTCCATGACGGCATACGGCGCGACGACATGGCATGCGGCCTCGTCGTCACCGTCGCACGAGACGTCACCCTCTGTCACAGGCACGTCATGGACTGCGATCTGAAGTTCCTCAGCCTCCACGTCGTCAGACGAGATATCGTCAGGCACATCCTCATGTGTGCCGCCACCAGGGCCATCGGGCCCATCCGGGTCTGGGTCGGGCTTCGGGTCAAGAACGGACAGCGGGTCGAAGTCGTCAGGGACCTCGGCTGTTTGGACGATGCTCTCGTACCAGCGGTCGCCACGCAGATATGAGAGGCCCTGTGCGTAGGACTCAAACTGCGGGTCGAGCAAAAAGATGCGTGCGGAGCGGACACTTCCGTCGGAGGTGCGAATGACCCTCGGGGACTCGTTGAGCCCGAACAGGGTGTGCATCGCACTCTTGAAATACTTGCGTGACACCTTGTAGTAGCCACCGGAATCGCAGAAGCGCTGATAGGCAGCGTAAAACGCAGACACGCAGGCCGTCGTGCCGCGCGACACGAGGACCTTGTCCTCGTCCACTCGGTTGTAACTCACGCCTGCGGGGATCTTCGTCATCCATCGCCTCGCGCCATAGCGCTCGGGTCGCTCCTCCCCGTCCAGGCACGCCTCGTTAACCTCAGGGTTCGCCTCGAGGTCCAGGAACATCTTCATCGTGAACGGCGTGTCACTGGAATACACCCAGTTCAGGATGGAGTTGTTGTTGAGCTGGATCTGGCGGCGCACACGACGGGAGTAGTCGCTCTCGGTGAACTTGCGCCCCTGAGCGCGATAGCGCATCAAACCATCGATGAAGCACGTGAAGATGTAGCTCATGGCCTCGGGATCGGGCTTGACGGCACCGTCGACCGTGCCCAGAATGCGCTCGACGAGCTCAGAGTCGCGCTCGGGGCTCATCTCGCCGTTCGGGAGCCTGTCGAAGTAGTTGAGGAACGGCACGAAGTTCCACCTACGGTCCATGGCCCCGTTGGCGAGGTCACGGGCCGGAAGCGTCGGCAGCGTGTTGGACGCCACGAGCTGTGTGTGCGTCGCCGGAAACGTGATGGGCTTCTCGTTCTTCACGTCAGAGGTAATGAGGTCACGCCCACCAGATGCGACCTTGAGCTCGGAGATGGTGTCTGCTGTGACCATCTCGCTCGACATGTCGGAGTCCGTGACAACCAACTTGTCACGCAGGACAACCTTGCCGAAGCGGCTGGCATAGTCGCGAATCTTGAACTCGGTCGCGTTGGCATGACCCACCACCGTACGGATGGTATCGGCAAACGTCGTCTTGCCGTTGGCCTTCTCGCGCCCATCCCCTGCCAGGAGGTCGCCGACGAGAAAGACAAGAGGAGCCTCTCCCGAACTCATGCAGGTGCCGCCGACCTCCTCCAAGGTACGTCTGATCTCGGGGTCATGGTTTGCGAGCGAGTCCAGGAAGCGGTCGCCGTCTGCGCTGTACACAGACGGGTCATAGCGCCACGGCAAGACGTTGACCGCGATCTTGCCAGGGTCAGGCGTGCTCGCAAACGCGTCGCTACCGTAGGCGGCGAGGTCGAGGACCTGGTCACCACCTGCGCAGTAGATCAAGTTGCCATCGCGCACCTGCGTGACGACACGCGCGCATGAGAGGATGAGCGTGCTTACGCTGCGAAGCGCATGCTTGGACGTGATGCCAGGACGAAGACGAGGGATTATCTTCTCGATGTCGTCGTTGGTGACGTCAACATAGCGGCCCTCGACCTCGTCGAACCACTTGTAACGGATGGCTGTGGCGTCGTGTGCGTTGTCCGGGTTGTCGCTGAACGTGATGATCTGCCACGCCTGGGCCAAGTACTTGGCAGCAGCCGGGCTCAGCTGAGAGCGCACGGCATTGACGACCTTTCCCGGCACGGCGTAGGCATACGCATGCTTCTTGTCCTTGATCTCGTATTCCTCGAGATCGCCCGAGTGCTGCCACGTGCGGGCAATCTCGTTGATATAGGTCTTCGTGGAGTTGCCCGCATCGTCTGCAAGAGGCTGCACGTACTGGGGGCAGAACAAAACACATTGCGCCACGGGGTCGAAGTCAAACTCGCCACCCTCAGGGCAGCTCCGCGCAGCGAGCGCCGCGTTGACGAAATCGGCGCGATACTCATCGCTCTGCGTGTATGAGAAATGTCTCCATTCCTCTGGGAAGTCGGGGTCCATGTACGGGGACGGGTCGACCGCCGCGTTGAGACGATGCCTGTTCGTGCTCAGGTCGCCATCGAGGTTCCTCAGCCACTTGGACCCGAACATGCCATGGAACTCGGGCGAGCTACTGTCGCCGTTCCAGGCCGCCTTGCGGGTCTCGAACGATGGGGCGCTGCTCGTCAGCCTCGGGGCGTGCGATTGTGTGCAAGGTGTGGAAACGGTATTCGTCCCATTTTCCTGCTTGATTTCCTTGGAGGGAGATATCATAATGAAATCACCTCAGTTAGTGATATTAGGATTGACCCGCTTTTACCGGCGGGTCTTTCCATATTTACAGGGACTTCTTCTTTTCACTCATGGCACCACGCTTGGCACCACGAACCTCTTCCAGGCACTCAGCCACAGCGTCAAGCTCGTCGGCACTCATGCGGCGAAGCATGCGCTTGACGCCCATCGGAACGTCCGCATCAGACGGCTGCGTGATGGCGTCGAGATTGACATAAACCTTGTCAAGATCAGAAGCCTTGACCTCATAGCGAAGTGAGCCGAAAGGCTCACCGTCCTTTGCCTTGACCTGCTTTGCAGGAATCAGGCCGAGACGGATCGCATTGGCAAGCGTCATGCTTGCGGAATCGACGCAGGCAAGCGCCTCTCGAAGCATGACGACATTCTTCGGCTCTCCATAGAGCGCATCCAGATCATCCATGCTGATCATGTAGTGCCATCCACAGCCACGCGTATTGACCTCGTTAGGGACCTTCTCTGATGGGATGACACCCTGCTTGACAGCCTTGAACAGTGTGGGATAGGCGGCGTAGCCAAGCGCGACAGCCTGATGCAACGTGATGCGCTTCTTGCCACTGGGACTCGACATAAGAAAAGACCTCCACTGCCCGTACCAACAAAAACATAGACAGCGGAGGTCGCCAGTCCTCCTCAGTAGCGATTCTCTGAATTCAGACTATAGAAGTCACAATTAATAATGTCAACCTCGCAATCACACGCCGCTCATCTCCACACTTTGCACACAATCGCCCAGGCACACACGCCTTCTACCTCGTGTTTCTTATTTTGCGCATCTGGCGAGGACGCGTTACTCGCCGCGCAGGACACGCGACGAGGGACAGGGACATGCCGCGAGAATGGCACCGTCCCTGACCCACCGCGTCACACGACAGCTACGCGCATATCGTCGCCAAGGCGAGCGATGGTCGTCTCGAGACGGTCGGCCTCCTCGCACACGATCTCGCCAACCTCGACAACCGTGCCGTCGTCGAATCCGCCTGCACATGCGCCCAGGGCCATCAAGCAATCTCCCATGGCATGCAGGCGCAGCGTCGCGTCGACGAGCTCGTCCAGATAGTCCACCACTGTCATTTTTCGCCCTGATTTCGACATCTCTTCATCCTCTCTCAACTGGTCGATTTCACATTTCCGCAGGTCAATGCCTGTTTTTCTATTACCGTTCGTTACATAACGTTGTCAGGCTTCCGTCGTGGCCGGTGTTCATGGCCTGCAGCATATCGATGGCCTCGGCCCCGCGCACCTCGCCCACCACGATGCGATCGGGCCGCATGCGCAGCGCGTTCTTTACCAAGTCGCGGATGGTGATCTCTCCGGTGCCCTCGATGGAGGCCTCGCGCGCCTCGAGCCGCACGACATTGGGATGGGTGTCGAAGCGAAGTTCCGCGGAGTCCTCGATGGTCACGATGCGTTCGGAATGCGGAATCTCCACCGAAAGGGCGTTGAGCAGCGTGGTCTTACCCGAGCCTGTACCGCCCACCACCGCGATGTCCTTGCGCAGCCTGACCGCCCACGAGAGAAGCGTGGCATACCACGAGGGAAGTGCGCCGCGCTCCATGAGGCCACCCAGGGTGTTGATGCGGTTTGAGAACTTCCGGATGGTGACCGCCGGGCCGTTAATGGCCGTGGGCGGAGCCACCGCGTTGACGCGGTCTCCGTTGGCCAGGCGAGCGTTGACGATGGGGCTCGCCTTGTCGAGCCTTCGGCCGAGCGGCGCCAATATTCGATCAAGCACCATGAAGATCTGCTCGGCCGTCTCGAAGGCAGATGGCGCAGGATAGATGATGCCGCCACGCTCATAGAGCAGCGCCGAGGGGCCGTTGATCATAATCTCGGTGATGGTCTCGTCGTCGAGGAGCGATTGGATGGGCCCTAGCCCGCAGACCTCGTCGAGCACCTGCGCAATGAGAAGCCTGCGCTCCTCGTCACCCAGGAGCTCGAACGCCTTGGTGTTGACGATGGCCTGACAGGCGGCCTCAAGCTCCCGGCGGGCAAATGAGACGTCGCCCGAGCCCACCAAGGCGGCGACCGTCGCCAATCCCAGACGATCGACCAGGTCACGCTTGAGCTTCTCACGCAGTGCGCTGACCTCAACCGGCGCCATGGGCGCATCCTCGGCGGCTCCCCACCCATCCTGTTGCTGCACACGTTCAAGAACTGACATCAGGCCACCTCCCGGCGACGATTGAAGAGTGAGAGACCCTTGCGTCCACGTGGCAGCTCGGCCGCCTTGCGCGCTTCGTCGTTGTCAGGAAGGCAACCGAGCTCGCTCAGGAGGGGCGCCAGGAGATGCGCAACCCCACGCACGAAGTCGCCGCCCAGCTCGCGAAGCTCGTCGGCATGGCCCGCGCATAGCAGGTCGCGCACCTCGTCGCCCCCGTCAGGCACGCGAAAGGCGCGCGCCGTCTCCAGGCCCATCTCGGCAAGCGGCGTGAAGGGCGTCCCCACCCGCCGCGGCGCGCAGCCGTTCTCGACCCGCGCGATCCGGGCGCGAGCCACGCCCAGGCGCACGGCCAAGGAGCTGGTGCGTGCCAGATACGTGATCGAGGCTGGGCCCACACCGTGAACGAGTACGAGCCGCTGGGCCATCTGCATGGCCTGCGCCACCGCGTCCGTACAGGTTGAGGAAGTGTCCACCAGCACCAAGTCCGCGCTGTCAGCCAGCGCGTTCAGAAGCGCCCCCACGTGCGTCATGGCACGCTCGGCCAGCTCGGGCCGCTCGCACGGGCCCCACAGCGTCACGCCTTGGCCTGCCGCGACGCCCGCCGACAAGGCCGCGTCGCGATCAAAGCCGCTCTCATCGGTATAGGTGGAGAAGTCGCGCCACGAGCCCACGCCGAGGTACGAGGGGAGGTTGCCACAAGCAAGATCCAGATCGCAGACGGCCACGCGCATACCCCAATGGCCCGCGATCACCGCGGAAAGCGCGCAGAGCGCCGTCTTCCCCACGCCTCCCCTGCCTGACGCGAACACGATGATGGGAGCCCGCTGCATACCGGCGCCAACCTCAGAGGTCTTCCCTAAGAGCGCTTCGTCCGCTGCGGAAGCGCTGAGCGCAAGGTCATCGAACAGCACGTCATCGATGTCAATGACCTGCGAGATGCCTGCCTGGGCCGCACGCGACCGCAGGGAACCCGTCACAAAGCGCGCCACGAGCACCACCTCGCTCGCGCGGCGGTCCGAGGCGAGCGCTGCGGCCAGATTGACGTCCGACACGCCGAGCGAGCTCAGCCCCACGATGGCGCCCACCGTTCCCGGCTCCTCGTCACGGAAGCGGCACCGGATGTCAGAAGGGCTCTCGGCAAAGGTGAGATGTCCTTGTGGGCTCACCTGGTGCAGCGCGCGTTCCAACTCCTCGCGGCACCCGTCCGAGGTGAAGCCGATCCACTGGCTCGTCATGATGCGGAGCTCCTCTCTTCGCTCTCGTCTGCCTTTACTTCCTCTGGTGCGGCGGGGTCCGCCATGCCTTCCTCGTCTTGGGCGACGCTCGTCCCAGGCATGACCAGCCGCAGGTCACTGGAGGCACTCGCCGCGAGAATGGCCGGGACGTCCTCAGGAAGCACTGCAAGCGTGAGCTGTGGCGTGGCACCGAGGCTGGTCTGGGCTGGGGCCGCAAGCACGCTCATGGAGGCGCAGATGAGGCTCGTTCCCTCTCCGCTCACCTCGTACGCGGCAAGCGTGGCGCCCTGCGAGATGTCGCGCGGCACACCCAGGCGATCGGTCACCGGAACCGTCACGGCAACGCGCCCGGCAGGCACTTCCGCCATGGTGGAGGCATCACGAAACGTCACATCCGTCAGAGGCACACCCTTGGGGGCGGCGTTGCCCACCTCCTTGCCCAGGACCTCATCCAAGCTGGTGAGCGCGCCCTCGGGCGCAAGGTCGACCAACCATTCGCGAGTCGTGACGTTGGATTGTGTGGCGATGTCTCCGGGCTCAAGCGCAGCGGAGGAGACCACCAAGGTCACCACCTCGCCGCCATAGCGGGCAAGGACCTCAGACCGCGCGCGGTCCGCCTCTGCCTGGACATGCTGCGCATAGTTGAGGCACACCATTACCGCTAGCACGGCACACGCCGTGGAGAAGAGCACCCTGAATCGCACCGACATTGAGCACCTGCCCTCACCTAGAAGCCACCGAAACCTCGTGTAGTGCATTCTGGAACAGACAAGGTTGTTTACCTGCGATTTTTTAAATTCGACTGAGAGGATTTGGGCAGCACGCTGGCATCTAGCTGCACGGTTTTCAACAATCCGCAGGCACGCGTTGTAGAAACGCCTTTCTGGAGCGCGGTGCCGGTCGGGCGATGCACGCAGTTCGCGACGTTAGCGGGGCGGTTTCGGCCCCTTAACGTCGCAAAGTGCGGGCACCGCAGCTCGTCGCCTGAGCGCGCCCGCACGAAAAAGGCGCCCGAAGGCGCCTTTCCCATCGATTATGTTTCCTTAGATCACCACGTCGGGGTCGAGCGTAGTCGCACTCTCCCGCATCTCACGCGCAAGCGCCAGATACGTCTCAAGGCGCACCTGAGAGAACTCGCCCTCCTCGTACTGGGCCAAGACCTCGCACCCGGGTTCGTGGGTGTGCGTGCAGTCTCTGAATCGGCACCCACGGGCAGCGCTGGCAATCTCAGGAAACACCTGTGCCAACCCCCGCTCGTGGCCCACCATGGGAAGGCTCCGCAGGCCTGGCTCGTCCACGATCACACCCGCCTCGGGCAACTTCACCATGCGGCGCGCCACGGTGGTGTGCCTGCCCGCGTCGTCGCGCGCACGCACGGCGCCGGTCTCCAGCGCCTCACGCCCCAAAAGCGCATTCAGCAGCGTGGACTTGCCCGCACCGGACTCCCCCAGCATGATGGCGATGGTTCCCGCAGGCACAATCTGGCGCACGCCCGCATTTCCCCACTGCGCTCCAGCCGCATGGGCGACCTCGGCCAGCGCATCCGCAGACGCATCCCCGCGCGAGGCCGTCACCGCAAGTGGCACGTCCTCCCCCAGAATCTCCTGCAGCAGCCGCAAATCCTCAGCCAGCACCTCAGGCGTGGCACGGTCTGCCTTGGTGAGCACTACGGCGATATGAGCTCCGCAGTCGCGCGCAATCACCGCAGAGCGGGCGATGCGCTCGCACGAAATGACCTCGGGGCCCAGCGCCTGCACCACCAGCACAACGTCCACGTTGGCGGCAAGCGTCTGCCGCTCCCCGCGCGCACCACCCTTCCAACGGGCGATGTCGCTCTCTCGCGGAAGAATCTGCTGGATCAAGGCCATCTCGTGGCCCTCGGGCACGCGAAGGCAGACCCAGTCCCCCACCGCGACGCGCGAGAAGTCCCCCTTGGTGAGCTGCGTGGCAAACTCGGCACGCACTACGCCCTGCTCGCACATGACGGCCGGAAAGCCGCGGTCAAGGCGCACCACACACCCCAATGCCAGCTCTTCGCCAGGCACCGCCTCCTGCGCCTCCAGCCGCGTACAAGCGGCGGCAAACGCCTCGCGCTGGGCCTCACTGAAACGCAGGTCCCCAAACGCAGGCAGGTCCGTCAAAGAGGAGAGCGCCGGCAGGGCCTGCTCGACCCTGTCGGCGCGACTGATGCGTCTTTTTGTAGAACGCTTTGCCATATGGCGTTACTTGTCCTTCTCCACGGAGCGCATGATGGCCTTGTAGATCTCCACGATGGGGATGATGGAGGCGGCAAGCGCCATAGAGATGCCGTAGTGGACCATGTCAAGCTCGGCGAAGTTGAAGAGGGTGGAGAGCGGCGTCTCGATGACGATGTAGGTCAGCACCAGCGAGAGCGCGAAGGCACCCCATGCCCAGACGTTTTGCGTCGGAAGCTTGAACACGGAAGCGCGGCGGCTGCGCATGTTGAGCGAGTGGAACATCTCGACCATGGACAGCGTGAGGAACGCCATCGTCATGCCCTCAAGGCCAGCTTGGTCGTTGGCAACGGCCTCAGCGAGACCCACGCCAGCGTGACGGACACCGATGAAGTACGCGATCAACGTCAGCGCGGCGATGACAATGCCCTGGAAGAGGGTGTCGGCGCCCATGCCGTTGGCGAAGATGCCGTCCTTGGAGTTACGCGGCTTGCGCTGCATGATGTCGGGCTCTGCGGCCTCCATGCACATGGCAAGCGCCGGCAGCGAGTCGGTGATGAGGTTGATCCACAGCAGGTGCGTAGGCTCGAGGATGGTGAAGCCGATGAGCGACGCAACGAAGACCGAGATGACCTCAGCAAGGTTAGACGAAAGCAGGAACTGGATGGCCTTGCGGATGTTGTCGTAGATACGACGGCCTTCCTCGACGGCGCCGATGATGGTGGCGAAGTTGTCGTCAGCAAGGACCATGTCAGCAACGCCCTTGGTGACGTCGGTGCCCGTGATGCCCATGCCAATGCCGATGTCGGCCTTCTTGATGGAAGGAGCGTCGTTCACGCCGTCGCCGGTCATGGCAACGACCATGCCCTTCTTCTTCCAGGTGTCGACGATGCGGGTCTTGTGCTCAGGCTGAACGCGAGCGTAGACGCCAATCTCCTCGATACGGGAGGTGAACTCATCGTCGGAGATGCGGTCAAGCTCGGTGCCCGTGATGGCCTGATCGGCGCTGCGGACGATGCCCAGCTCCTTGGCGATGGCGACAGCGGTGTCGATGTGGTCGCCCGTGATCATGACGACGCGCATGCCGGCGCCATGGGCCTCCATGATGGCATCCTTGACCTCGGGACGGACCGGGTCGATCATGCCGCAGAGGCCGAGGAAGGTCATGTCCTGCTCGAGGTCAGCGGCCTCGTAGCTTTCGGGAGCCGTCTTGCCAAAGTTGGTGCGGGCGGCAGCCATGACGCGCAGGGCGTCATCAGCCATGGCCTTGTTCTGCTGCATGATCTTGGCACGCAGCTCGTCAGTCATGGGCACGTCACCCTCAGACGTGTGGAACTTGGTGCAGCGAGAAAGCACGACGTCCGGACCACCCTTGGTGTGCTGGATGTAGTCACCCACGGGCGAGACGTTGACGACGGACATCATCTTACGGCCGGAGTCAAACGGGGCCTCACCCACGCGCGGGTTGGCGGCGTCAAGGTCACCAGAAGCAAAGCCCAGCTTAGCGGCATCGGCAACCAGGGCGGCCTCGGTGGGCTCGCCGACGGCATCCTGTGCGACGGGATCCCACTTGGCGTCGGAGCACAGGGCCATGCAGCGCACCAGGCGGTCGATGTCCTCGGAGTAGTGACGAACCACGGTCATCTTGTTCTGGGTGAGCGTACCGGTCTTGTCGGAGCAGATGACCTGCGTGCAGCCGAGCGTCTCGACGGCGTTCATCTTGCGCACGATAGCGTTGCGCTTGCTCATCTTGGTAACGCCGATGGAAAGCGCGATGGTGACCACAGCCACGAGGCCCTCGGGAATGGCGGCAACGGCGAGCGAGACGGCCACCATGAAGGTGTTGAGCACCAGGTTCATGTCATTGAAGAAGGCGAGGCCGCCGTTCTGGAACATGCCCACGAGGAACACGATGCCGCAGATGCCCACCACGAGCTTGGTCAACACGCCGGAGAGCTCGTTGAGCTTGATCTGCAGCGGGGTGAGTTCGTCCTCAGCCTGGGCGATGGCGTCGGCGATCTTGCCCATCTCGGTCTGCATGCCGGTGGCGACCACGACGGCCTGGCCGCGGCCATAGACCACGGTGGAGCCCATGTAGCACATGTTCTTGCGGTCGCCCAGGGGCACGTCGTCGTTGCCCGCGGGAAGGCCGAGAATCTTGGCGATCTTGTCTGCAGGGACCGACTCGCCCGTCAGAGCGCTCTCCTCGATCTTCATCGAGGCGCTCTCGATGATGCGGCAGTCGGCCGGCACCGCGTCGCCCGCCTCGAGCACCACGATGTCGCCGGGAACGAGCTCGGCGGACGGAACCGTGATCTGACGGCCGTCGCGGATGACCTTGGACTGGGCTGCGCTCATCTCCTGCAGGGCGGCCAGCGCGTTCTCGGCCTGGTACTCCTGCACCACGCCGAGCACAGAGTTGAGCACGACGACGAACATGATGATAAACACGTCAGCGAAGTCAGCCTCGCCCTGGGCCATGCCCGTCACGGCCGAGATGATGGCCGCGATGATGAGCATGATGACCATCGGGTCGGCCATCATGGAGAAGAAGCGCTTCCACAGCGGGTCCTTCTCGGCTTCCTTCAGCTTGTTGGGGCCGTACTGTTCCAGCCTCGATGCCGCCTCGGCGGCGGAGATGCCTGTTACGGCATCGGTCTTGACCTCGGCAAGCACGTCGCTTGCCTCGACAAGGTATTCCCTCATCGCATTCCTCCTGGGTCTCTAAAACCGTCGCGGCCAGACAGATTGATGCCCGATCATAATTCCCCAGGAGGGGCAAGGGCTCACCAAGGCTGCCATGTCAGACCGCCTGTACCTGTTGGTACATGATAGCGCAACATATGGGCGGACGGCCCCACCATGGCAGGGCCGTCCGTGACAATCCCGTTTCCTATTTTGCTACTTCGCCAGACGTGGGAGGAGTTTTGGAGGGATATAAGGGCGGTCAGCCGCCATCTTGGCGCGTATGCCTAAAAGCTGAACGTTTTCCGCCTTTATGCGCCTAGACTTAGTTAGTCCATGCACACGCATGAGAAACCCGACATATCGGAAAGGGGCTAGCGCATGAAGATTCTGTTCTACGGAACCAGGGACTACGACAGGGATTCCTTCTCCAAGGTTATGGACGAGTATCCCGAGGTCCAAATCGAGTTCACGAAGACCAACCTCACCTGGCGTACCGCCGTCCTCGCCAAGGGCTATGACGCCGTCTGCGCCTTCGTCAACGCCAACATTCGCGACGCTATGACGCTCGAGATTCTCGCGGGCTTTGGCATCAAGCTCATCCTCATGCGCTGCGCCGGCTTCGACGCCGTCAACATCCCCATGGCCAAGGAGCTTGGCATCCGCGTCTGCAACGTGCCCGCCTACAGCCCCGAGGCTATCGCCGAGCACGCCATGGCTCTGGGCCTGGCCGCCAACCGCCGCATCGTCAAGGGCTATAACCGCGTTCGCGAGAACAACTACGACCTGAACAACCTCGTCGGCGTCACCCTCAAGGGCCGCACCGCCGGCATCGTGGGCACCGGCCGCATCGGCGCCGCCCTCTGCCGCATCTGCAAGGGCTTTGGCATGCACGTCATCGGCGCTGACCTCTTCCCCAACAAGGGCCTGCTCGAGGAGGGTTGCGTTGACGAGTTCGTGGACGTCGACGACGGTCTGGTCGATTACGACTACCTGTACGAGCGCGCTGACTTCATCTCGCTGCACGCGTTCCTGAACGCCGAGTCCTATCACATGATCAACGATGACACCATCGCCAAGATGAAGGACGGCGTCATCTTCGTCAACACCGGCCGTGGCGGCCTGGTTGACACCGAGGCTCTCATCCGTGGCATCCTGTCCGGCAAGATTGGCGCCGCTGGCCTCGACGTCTACGAAGAGGAGAACGAGAACGTCTACAAGAACCGCTCCGGCGAGGTGTATGAGTCCATCACCGCTCGCCTGACCTCCTTCCCCAACGTGGTCGTCACCAGCCACCAGGCCTTCTTCACCGAGGAAGCCCTCGGCGAGATCGCACGCGTCACCCTTACCAACGCCACCGCGTATGCCAAGGGCGCGCCCGACGACGAGTACGTCTTCCGCAGCATCGTTTGCTAACGTCGCGTAGATTCGTGGTCATTAAGGGGGTCTCTCGTATGAGGGCCCCCCTTTCTCTCAAATCGCTAAAATGGCTGGTTGGCAAAAAACTGCCACCTGTTAAACAACAAAGCTTGACGGGTGACGCAACCGCAATTGTTTGAAGGTTTGATGAGTTCAGTAAGTCGAAAGAACGCGCGGGATCGGAGCGCAATGAACCAGATTCGTAAGCTCACCAAGAAGAAGACCAAGATCGTCTGCACGATGGGTCCTGCCACCGAGGACGACAAGGTGCTTCGCAAGCTCATCCTTGAGGGGATGAACGTTGCCCGCTTCAATTTCAGCCATGGAAGCCACGAGTATCACCGTAGAAACATCGCACGTGTGCGTGCCCTCTCGGTCGACCTCAACATCCCGGTGGCCGTCCTTTTGGACACCAAGGGCCCCGAGATCCGCACGGGAGAGACGCTTGAGCACGAGCCGGTCACCCTTGAGGCCGGTAAGCAGGTCGTGGTAACCACACGCGTGGTTCCCGGCACAAGCGAGTGCTTCTCGGTTGACTACCTTAACCTCCCCAATGAGGTGAAGCCTGGCACCACCATTCTCGTGGACGACGGCCTCATTGCCCTCACCGTCAAGAGCGTTGACGGCCACGACATCTTCTGCACCATCCAGAATGGCGGCGTCCTCCGCGAGAAGAAGGGCGTGAACGTCCCTGACGTGGACATCCAGCTTCCGTCGGTCACCGAGCAGGACATTGCCGACATCATGTTTGGATGCGAGCTGGGCATCGACGCCATCGCCGCCTCGTTCGTCAGGAACGCCGAGGCTGTGGCGGAGATTCGCCGCATCTGTGCCCATGCTGGTGCACCCGACACGATGATCTTCTCCAAGATCGAGAGCTCCATTGCCGTAAAGAACTTCGACGAGATTCTCGCCGCATCCGACGGCATCATGGTGGCGCGTGGCGACCTGGGCGTCGAGGTCCCGGCCGCACGGGTCCCACACATCCAGAAGACCATCATTCGCAAGTGCAACGACAACTACAAGCCAGTCATCACGGCAACCCAGATGCTCGACAGCATGACGCACAACCCGCGCCCGACGCGCGCCGAGGTAACCGACGTGGCCAACGCCATCTACGACGGCACCGACTGCGTGATGCTGTCTGGTGAGACGGCCGCAGGACTGTGGCCAGTCGAGGCTGTCAAGACCATGTCGGACATCTGCAAGGAGACGGAGCGCTATCTGGACGAGCGCCATGAGTACCACGAGCGTGGCGGCTTGAAGAACGTGAACAGCTCCATTGGCTATGCCGCCGTCACCACCGCCGAGCACGTGGGCGCCCAGTGCATCCTCTGCCCCACCCACTCCGGCCGCACGGCACGGCTCATCGCCACGTTCAAGCCGCGGCAGCCGTTCTGGGCAACGTCGCCGTCTGAGGTCGCCATCCGGCGCACCTGCTTCAACTGGGGATGTTACGCGTTCCTCTCGCAGGAGCAGCCGTCACTCATGCCTACCATTCACAACGCCATCGAGGTCGTGAAGAAGAACGGCGTGGTGAAGGAGGGTGACATCGTGGTGCTGACCATCGGCGACCGTGGCACCGTGCCGCGCGATGACCACTACACCAGCTCCACGAACATGATGATGGTGGCTCAGGTCGACTAGATTCTCCCACGTACGCAGTTCGCGCCCCTTGGTCGCGACGCGGTCCTCGGCGCAAAGAGCGCGCCTGCGGAATGCGTCGCGACCAAGGGGCGCGAACTGCTTAGCGACTCAAACCGACCTGCTTGGAATCACGTGCTGGTTGTGGCTCGATCAGAACGGCAATGTGTACATGCTGGTGGGGGTATTTGGGCTCTTTTTTGAAGAGTCCACATAACCGCACTGGCGTGTACGCTTGTTAGTCTTGCTTTGCTGGAAGAGCCGGGGGCGGTAATGATTCCTGCCCCCCTTAGAGTGAAAGACTGGGCGAGTTTGTACAGGCTGCGGGGGCGGGCGGGTGGTTGCTCCCGACGCATTCCGCAGGCGCGCTCTTTGCGCCGAGGACGCGCCGGGGGCAACCGCCCGCCTCGGCAACGCTACCTCTCGCACAGGATGAATTTCACCTCATAAGGGGCCATCTCGGAGCCGGCGCCGAAGTCGTGGGCTTTGCCGGTGATGAGGTCTATGCCGCGGCCGCATTGGGCGTCGAAGTGGAGGACGGCGGGCTCGGACGAGGAGTTGATGAGCACGATTACGCGCTCGTGGTCGCTCTTGCGCTGGAAGGCAAGCTGCTGGGGCTGCACCTGCAGCTGCGTGTAGTCGCCCCAGCGCAGGGCCTCGCTCTGGTTCCTCGCCTTGGCAAGGGCGCAGATGTAGTCCGTGAGCTCGTTCCATTCAGGCGCATCGAGAGCCGGGCGCAGCTCGTGGTCGCCAAAGTGCTGCTCGCCCTCGATCCCCCACTCGCTGCCGTAATAGATGCAGGGCACGCCGCACATGCCAAACAGAACGCCATAGAGCGGCTTCAGCTGGTGCTTGTCCTCAAGCTTGGTGGCGATGCGCGGGACGTCGTGGTTGTCCGCAAAGTTGAGCAGATGCTTTCCCGTGTAGAGGTCCCAGGGGTGGCTGCCGCTCTGGCGCTCGAGCGCATAGGCGACCTCGTGCATGTTGGCCGCGTTCATGGAAGACCACAAGCCCTTGTAGACCTCGTAATTGGTGACCGAGTCGCACATGGTGTCGCTCATCCAGCGATTGTAGTCACCAAACATGGTCTCGCCCAGAAGCAGGAACTTATCGCCGCGCTTGGCCGTCAGCTCGTCGGCAATCTGCCTGAGGTATCCAAGGAAGCCCAGGTCAAGGCAGTAGGCAACGTCAAGGCGGAGGCCGTCGATGTCGTAGTCGTGCTCCCACGTGCGAATCGTGTGGGCACAGTAGGCGTTGAGCTCATAGCTGTGATGGTTGAGCTTCACCAGATACGGGACGCCAGCCCACGTCTCGTAGGACAGGCCGTCTCCGTACTCGTTGTTCCCGCTCCAGTTGATGTTGAACCAGCCGGCATACGGTGACTCCTGGCGATTCTTCAACACGTCGGCAAAGGCCCAGAAGCTGCGACCCACGTGGTTGAACACGCCGTCCAGCAGCACGCGGATGCCCTTCGCGTGGCAGGCATCGACAACGCGCCGCAGGTCATCATGGGTGCCCAGGCGACAGTCGACCTGACGGTAGTCGATGGTGTCGTAGCCATGCGCCTCGCTCTGGAAGACGGGGTTGAGGATGAGGCATCCCACGCCCAGCTTGGCCATGTGGTCAATCCAGCCGTTGTCGATCAGCTGCAGCAGGCGGTGCTCAAGCACGCCGTCGTTCTCGTATGGCGCACCAGTCAGGCCAAGCGGATAGATCTGATATGCAACAGAGTCCTCGTACCAAGACATAGTTCCTCCTTGTGTCGTGCGGCGCAGACCGCCGCGGGATTGTTGGTGAGCACGCAGGGTGAGCTTGCGCGGCTACACCATCTCTTCGGGCTTGAACACCTCGTCAAAGCGCTCCGCGGAGAGGTAGCCCAGGCCCACGCAGGCCTCGCGCAGGCTGATGCCCTCGTCAAAGGCCTTGTGCGCCACGCGTGCGGCGTTCTCGTAGCCAATGTAGGGGTTGAGACAGGTGACCAGCATGAGCGAGTTGTGCAGGTTATCGTGCATGCGCTGCCGGTTGGCCACGATGCCCGAGACGCAGCGCTCGCGGAAGGAGTCCATGCAGTCCGCAAGCAGCCGCGCGCTCTGCAGCCAGTTGTAGGCGATGACCGGCATGAACACGTTGAGCTCAAAGTTGCCCTGGCTCGCCGCAAAGCCGATGGCGGCGTCGTTTCCCATCACCTGCACGGCAACCATGGTCACGGCCTCGCACTGCGTGGGATTGACCTTGCCGGGCATGATGGAGCTGCCAGGCTCGTTCTCGGGAATGCGAATCTCGCCCAAGCCCAGGCGCGGACCGCTCGACAGCCAGCGCACGTCGTTGGCCACCTTCATGAGGTTTGCCGCGAGCACCTTGAGGGCCCCGTGGCTGAAGGCCATTGCGTCCTTGCCCGTGAGCGCGTGGAACTTGTTGGGGTCGGTCCGGAAGGACTCGTTTGTGAGCTTCTCTACGTTGGACGCCACGAGGGCGTCGAAGGCGGGCGGAGCGTTGAGACCCGTACCCACCGCCGTACCGCCGAGCGCAAGCAGGCGCAGGGGCTCAGCCGCTAGGAGGATGTCATCTTGGGCAGCCTCGACCAGGCCGCGCCAGCCAGAGATCTCCTGGGAGAACGCGATGGGCACGGCGTCCTGCAGGTGCGTACGGCCGCTCTTCACGATGCCCTCGTTCTCGCGCTCCAAGCGCTCGAACTCGACAATGAGCGCTTTCGCGGCGGGAATGACGCGGTTGGTAAGCGCAAGCAAGGCCGCGATGTGCATGGCCGTGGGGAAGGTGTCGTTGGAGCTTTGGGAGCGGTTGACATGGTCGTTGGGGTGGACAGGCGTGGGCAGCGTGAGGCCGCGCTCGGCAGCGAGCTGGTTTGCGCGCGTGGCGATGACCTCGTTCACGTTCATGTTCGACTGCGTGCCTGAGCCCGTCTGCCAAACCTTGAGCGGGAAGTTGCCAGCAAGCTTGCCCGCCAGCAGCTCGTCACAGGCATCAGCGATGAGGGTGCCAATGTGCTCGTCCAGCACGCCCAGCTCCACGTTAGCCTGCGCGGCTGCCTTCTTGAGAATGCCGAACGCGTGGATGATCTCGTCGGGCATGGTTTCGTCCCCTATGGGGAAGTTCTCGACACTGCGCTGGGTCTGTGCGCCCCACAGGGCGTCGGACGGAACGCGCATCTCCCCCATGGAGTCGTGCTCTATGCGATAGGTAGGCATGGTGTCTCCTTATCGGTAGCGGAACGTACTCATAGTAGCCCTCAACCGCCCCCTACGCCCAACTTGACCCCAATTGTCACATGAGGCGTGCTACCATAAACCCCATCATGCCGAGCTGGAACATACATACCGCGCACGCCGAGCGACTCCTTGCCGAGAGCGGAGCCGCCGCTTTGGGCATTCGCGACGTTGACGCGTTTCTGCTGGGGAACCTCCTGCCAGACGTCTACGTGGGCTACATGGTGCCGGACTGCTCGCGCAAGATTCCATACAAAGACACGCACTTCGCGGACCCCAACTTTGTTCCCGAGCCTCGCTATGGCGAGTTCTTTGAGCTTTACGCCCAGCCCGACGAGGATGGCCTGGTCAGCGATCTTGTCTTGGGATCATGGGCCCATCTGGTGGCGGACCACGACTACAACCAGCATGCCAACCTGTTCTTCGTGGCGCACGACATCCAGCCGTGCACGGAGACTCGCATCAAGAAGCAGGGCGACTTCGACCTCTTTGGCCGTACGCTGGACATCAGCCTCGCGCCGCAGGTGACTGACGAGGTGTTGCGCCAGTGCGCCCGGTTCCCGCAGTATCGTGTCGACGAGGCGGACGTGTACGCAACCCGCCGCGCCATGGAGGGCATCATCCGTGACAATGCCGAGCGGCATGTCTACGGCGAGCCCGCGTACCAAATGCTGGGCGCCGACTTCTTCGCCTCCACGTTTGACCAGGTCACAGAGCATATTCGCGCAGGCCTTGCCGCCTACGCCGCCGGCGACCCCGCCTGGGGAGCCCAGCGCTAACCCCTCTAGAACCCATTCCCGCCTCAAGCCCACCGTGTCCCCAATGTCCCACTTGCTGGGACACCTAGCCCGGAGGTTTGTGTCCCACCAAGTGGGACACAAACCTCCGGGCGGAGTCAGGCGACCATTGCACCATTTGCCTTCGCCAGTTCCTCGGCTATCGCCTCCGCCGGCGTCCTCCAGCCCAGCGTCTCCCTGGGCCTGCCGTTGAGCTGGTCCTGCGCGGCCCTCACCTCCTCGTCGGTGACCGCCGAGAAGTCCGTGCCCTTCGGGAAGTACTGCCTGATCAGCCCGTTGGTGCTCTCGTTGGTCCCCCTCTGCCAGGGGCTCCTGGGGTCGCAGAAGTAGACCCTGAAGCCGGTGGCCTCCGTGAAGCGGGCCGCCTGCGCGAGCTCCGAGCCCTGGTCCCAGGTGAGGGTGGAGAGCAGCGCCGAGCGCACGCCCTCCGGCACGTGTATTCGATAACCTAGAAGTCGACACTTCGATCTGACTGATTCCGACACTTCGATAGCGAACATGCTGACCACGTCGCGGTCTAGCCTAGTAGTTGCTGTTCCGTCAGTGAC
>OMWB01000023.1 GCA_900314645.1 uncultured Actinomycetes bacterium | reverse complement strand
GGCAGCGCTGCCCCTCAAGCGGATGTTGACCAAACGGGCGTCCCAGGCGTCAACAATCGCAAAAACTGGTAACGCTCGCTATGCGATGCTCTCCGCGATGAACTCCCAGGCCTTCAGGCCGTCGTCGTCGCACTCGCACTCGTTGTTGTCGAAGTAGATCCAGCTCCAGTGGCCGGCGTACATGTAGGGGTTGCCCTCGGCGTCCTTGTAGAGGCCCGAGGTGTCGAGCACGTGCTCGGTCGTGGAGATGTGGAGGTTGCTGGCACCCGCGGCCTTCAGGCGCGTGGTGGTGGGAATCTCGTGCGTGGCGGGGTCGACGGTGGTGTCGTCGTCGGACCAGACGAAGTACATCGGAAGGTCCTTGACGCCCTCGATGAGCTCGTCAGAGATGGCGCCGTCGGGGATGGCCTCGCAGATGGGGATGATGGCGTTGTACTTGTCGGGACGATGCAGGCCCATCCACAGCGTCATGAAGCCGCCGTTGGAGCAGCCAGCCACGACGACCTTCTCGGCGCCGACCTGCGCGATGTAGGCGTCAATGAACTCCTCGAGCGACTCGGTGTAGATGCTCGTGATCTCGGTGGCGTCATCGGCGATATAGACGGGGTTGCCGTCGGCGTCGGCGCCCTGGTCCATCCACATGGTGGGACTCTGCGGAGCAACCACGTGTGCGCCGCCGATGGTCTGCTGGAAGCCCTCCTCGGAAAGGGCGACGACCTTGTTGGCAAGGATGGGGATGGTGGCGTCGGTGTTCTCGGTGTTGCCGCCCTCGCCTGCGCCATGCAGCCAGATGACGAGCGTCTTGGACTCCTCCTCGGGGTCCCACGCGGCGTACGGGTAGACGGTGCCGTCGGCGGCGGTGTAGCTGTCGAGCTTCCAGGCGTCAGCCGAGGTGGTCTTGCCGGTCGCGTTGGGGTCGATCTCAAAGCTCGCCACCGCCGTGCCGCCCGAGGTGAGCTCGGCGCCCTCGGCCAGCGTGATGTTGAGCTGATACGGATTGGCCCAAGAGTTGCGCTGCGTGGCCATGCTGTAGAGGAACGGGCTGCCGTTGTCCGGATCGCAGGCAAGCTCGAGCTCGAGCGTGGTGCCGTCGATGGTGGCGTTGGTCACCGTGCGCGGGAAGTCCGCCTCAATCACGGGGAAGCCCTCGCCGGTCCAGTCGGTGGCCTGCTTGTGCTCGGTTACCGCGAAGTTCTCGGCGGCCACGGCATCGAGCGGAGCGCTCAGCGTGACGGTGACCTTGTCGACGCCCACGCCCCAGTCGTAGCCCTGGACGTGCATCGCATAGGTACCGGTGATGGCGTCGCTTCCGGCTGCGGTGTCAGCGGCCGGAGCGCCGCTTCCGCCACCGCCGCAAGCGGCGAGCGTGAGGCCGGCGGCACCCACAGTTCCCAAAAACGCACGACGAGTAAGCTTAGTCCTTCCCATGGTTCTCTCCCTTCTTGGTGGACGCCCTGTCCACCCACCTATTACCATGTAAGACGACATGGGGTGATTTGATAGTGCAAAGACGGCATATGGCACCCCATGATTCGGTGAAGGGGTGTCAACAGCCTCAACTTGGTGAAAAAAGTCCTTGACAGGCCGGCGGGCGCCTGTTTAGAATCCTCATCAGTTCGGGTGTTACTCGGCGGATTGCTCCGCGAGGCATTACCGACGGGCAGCCTACAGGGCTGTCTCGTTCGTTATGTTTCGGGGGCTTTTTTCATGCCGAAGGCCTGATCACCCTTCCCACGGGAGAGCCCCACGACGCAACGCCGAGTCTAGGGAAACCGTTGTTAGGAAGGGAAAACACCATGGCAGATAACGCAAAGACCGCTGCCGACGTCCTCGCAGCCGTAGGCGGCAAGGAAAACGTCACCAATCTCATTCACTGCATCACGCGCCTTCGCTTCAGCCTGAAGGACGAGTCCATCCCCGATGCCGACGCGATTAAGAAGATCCCGGGCGTCATCGGTGCCCAGTGGAGCGGCGGCCAGTTCCAGGTCATCATTGGCCAGAACGTGACCAAGGTCTACGAAGAGTGCCTCAAGCTCGGCGTGGGCGGCGGTGGCTCCATCGACATCGACGAGGGCGATGTCAAGAAGTTCGAGTGGACGCCTCAGAACGTGGGCAATGCCATCCTCAACTACCTCTCCAAGACCATGGTGGCCATGATTCCCATCATGATGGGCGGTGCGTTCTTCCGCACGGTCGCAACTCTGACTTGGTCCGTCGCTGCTGGGCCTTTGGACCGAGGACATGCAGGTCTACCAGCTCTTCAACACCTGGATGTACAACGCGGCGTTCTACTTCATCCCCATCTATCTAGGCTACTCCGCTTCCAAGCAGCTTGGGTGCAGCGAGATGCTCGGCATGTTCATGGGCGGCATCCTTATCTGCCCTGACCTCGTGGCGCTTGCGCAGGCTGGCGAGGTTGCAAGCGTGAGTATCATGGGCATTCCTGCTCCCGTTGCAAGCTACGGGCAGACGGTCCTGCCCATCATCCTGTGCATGCCCGTACTTGCGCAGGTTGAGAAGCTCATGAAGAAAATCGTGCCCGACATGCTCTCCACTGTGTTCGTTCCCTTCCTCACCATGCTGATCATGGTCCCCATCGCCTACTGCGCGCTCGCGCCGCTTGGCGGCTGGCTGGGCCAGGGCGTTGGTACCGTTCTCTTTGCCTTCGGTGAGGTTGGCGGATTCCTGGCCGTGGCTGTCATCGGCGCTCTGTGGAGCTTCCTGGTCATGACGGGCATGCACCAGGTCCTCATCGTGCTTGCCATCACGCAGCTTCTTTCCAGCCCTGCCGGTGACCCCTGCGTTACCGTTGGCGGCATGATCGCCCAGTGGGCAACCTGGGGCATCGCCTTTGGCGCCTTCCTCCGTCTCAAGAACAAGGAAGAGAAGATGGCACAGCTGGGCTTTGCGCTCTCCGGCATCGTTGGTGGTGTGACCGAGCCCGAGATTAACGGCACGGGCTTCAAGTACACGCGCAGCCTTGCCGGCATGGTTGGCGGCGGCTTCATTGGTGGCGCGCTTGCGGGCATCTTCGGCGTGCACAACTACATGCTTGCGGCGACCAATGTCCTCTGTGTGATGGGCTTCGCAAGCCCCGATAACCCCAACAGCCTGCTCTTTGGTACGCTCTCGTGCGTCGTGGCCTTCGTAGCCTCTACCGCCATTGTCTACTTCTTTGGCTTCACCAAGGAGCAGCTTGAGGAGGACAGAAAGGCTGCCGAGCAGGCCGCATAAGCAGTCCATTCCTTCCTTTTGGGAGGCGGCGCCCCTTGGTCGCCTCCCCTTTTTGCATAATAGTTGGTGGCAATTCCTCCGTGAAAGGACCTCATCATGAAGCAGCTGCTCATCCGTGCCGACGACATTGGCTACTCATACGCCGTCAACCTGGGCATCGCCCGCGCCGTCAACGAGGGCCTCGTGCGTTCGGCTGGCCTCATGCCCAACATGCCCGAGGCACAGCGCGGTTGGGAGTGGGTCAAGGACTCTGGCATCGCCATCGGCCAGCACACCAACCTCTGCCTGGGCACGCCTGCCGCTGACCCGGCTCTCATCCCGAGCCTCCTCGATGAGGACGGGCAGCTCAAGAGCTCGCGCGCATACCGCGCCGCTTATATGGAGGGCCGCGAGATCGCAGAGTACGACGAGCTCGTCATCGAGGTCGAGGCTCAGCTCGCGCGCTTCCGCGAGATCGTGGGCAAGGACCCGGACTACTTCGAGGCCCACGCCGTCATGAGCAAGAACCTCAACCAGGCTATCCACGACGTAGCTGAGAAGTATGGGCTCAAGGAGCAGATTGCGAGCTTCGACCCGACCGCCATCGTGCGCTGCGGCAGCACCGACGTGCACATGGCGCTCGAGGACATGCTCCCGCCCGAGCAGTACGACCCGGAGGCCTTCATCAAGCGCACGGTGGAAAACATGGCCGACGGTGAGACCTACGTGCTCGTCTTCCACCCCGGCTACCTGGACGCCTTCATCCTCGGCAACTCCAGCCTCACGGTAAACCGCACCAAGGAGGTCGACGCGCTCATCAATCCCGAGCTGCGTGCGTGGCTCGGGGCGCAGCCCGACCTCAAGCTGATCGACTACCGCGACCTGTAAACACTACGATTGCGAATGTTGACACTGCGGGGGCCCTTCCCGTCAACATCCGCTTGAGTGAATGCTGCGCTTGCAGCTTCCCAAGCGGATGTTGACGGGAAGGGCCCCCGCAGTGTCAACATTCGCATATGGGCTACTTGCCGAACATTGCCCAGAACTTGGTGGAGATGCTTGCGCGGTGCGTGGTGCCGTCCTTGATGCCCATGAGCTTCGACCAGTGGCAGTAGCAGGTCAGCGCCATGAACAGGACGTAGATGAGCGAGAGCTCAGGTTCGCCCCTCACGATCATCGCAATCGCGCAAAAGGCCATGGCTACAAGGGCGGCGACGCTGAGGTATCCCGAGACGACGATGGCTATCAGGCTGACCACGACGGCCAAAGCACCGACGAGTGGGTCAAGCAGGATGACGACGGTGGCGATGGTGGTCACGCCCTTGCCGCCCTTGAAGCCGTGCCAGAACGGGAAGACATGCCCCAGCGTGCTGCCAAGGCCAGCCCAGCCAACGGCAAGCGTGCCCAGCGGCGGAAAGAGCGCATGCGCGAGCGTAATGGCAAACACCGTCTTGAGGATGTCGCCGACCAGGCAGGCGATGCCAGCCTTGGTTCCCAGCTCATGCCCCACGTTGGCCATGCCGGGGTTGCCGTCACCCAGTTCGAAGATCGAGGTACCTGCTACAGCCTTTGCCACGACATCGGCCGTGAGAAACGATCCAAAGATATAGCCAATGGCCAAGCATATGATGCGCTGAAGCATATCGCACTCCCAAATCACGCGTCCTTAGGGGGTAGCCCCCTAAGGACGCGGCGTCCAAAAGGGTCACCCCCTAAGGACGCGAATCAAGCTAGCAGATGTCGCCAAAGTCAAAGCGGCCCATCTCAAAGGCGCAGGAAGACTCGGCCTTGAAGGTGGAGCTCACGCGCAGGTTGGTGATCTCCTGCGGCCACCAACGCGTGGACATGGTCTTCTCGCCGCCGTTGATGTAGATCTCGACGGCGCTCGTGTCCACCACCATGCGCAGGTCGACGAGCTTGCCGGCGGAGAGCTCGGAGACGGGGAGGCGACGCACGGTACGGTAGCCGCCCGCGATGCCCTTGAACGAGAGCTCGATCATGTCGCCGATGACGGCGAACTCGAGGTCTGCGTTGAGCAGGATGCGGCCCTCGCCCTGGATGCCCTCGAGGAAGAGGTCACAGGTGCCGTTCGGGAAGCGTGCACCGATGGCGCCCGAGATGTCGTGCGCATCGTAGTTGGAGGAGCCCAGCTTGCCCACGTTGTCGCGCGAGCCAACGTAGGAGAGCTCGACGCGCGAGCCGTGAAGGGCGTTGTACTCAGCCACCGGCCACTGGCAGATGTTGCCGGCCTCGTTGAGAGAGAGCTCACGCAGCCAGGTCAGGGTGTGCAGCCACTCGTAGGTGGGCACCTGGTACTGGCCCTCGATGTCGGGCAGACCCATCCAACCCACGAGAATCTGGCGGCCCTTCTCGTCGGTGAAGACCTGCGGCGCGTAGAAGTCAAAGCCGTAGTCAATCTCGACGAAGGTGTCCTCGTCGATGCATCCGTACGGGGCCTCGGCATCCATAAGCTCTTCGTCGCCGGAGAGCAGATCGATGACGGTGCCCTCTACGGGGAAGTAACCGCTGTTGAAGTTGTTCTGGAACTTGGTCATCTGGCTGGGCACGCCCTGCGGGCACACGAAGAAGAACTCCTTGCCGCCCAGCGTGACGATGTTGGGGCACTCCCACATGTAGCCGAAGGGCTTTCCGCTGATGGTGGTGCAGGTGCCGGTGAGCGTCCAGCCGGCAATGCCGTCATCACTCTGATAGAGGAGCATGCAGGGGTGATCGTCCATGGTGCGGGCGCCCAGCAGCATGTTCCACTTGTCGTTCTGCCACCAGACCTTCGGGTCGCGCACGTGGCAGCTGCAGTAGGCGGGGTAGCTCTCGTTGCCTAGGACCAGCATGCGGTCGCTAAAGGTGCGGCCGTCCTCGCTGATGACCAGCGTCTCGTTGGCCTTGCGGCCCTCGTAGTCATAGTTGGGGTGGCCGGGGTCAAGCACGTTGCCGGTGTAGTAGCACCACATCTGTCCGTCGCGAACCACGGCGCTGCCGGAGTAGCTGCCGTTCTTGTCCAGCTCCATCTCGGGGATGATGGCGCCGCGGTGGAACTGCCAGTGGATGAGGTCGCGCGTGGTCCAATGGCCCCAACCATGACCGGCCCACGGCCAGCGCGGTGCGTACTGATGGAAGATGTGATACTCGCCATTGAACTGGCAGAGGCCGTTGGGATCAGAGAGCCAGCCGGTCGGCGTCTGGAGATGGAAGTTGAGCCTCCAGTTGTGCTGGCGGTAGTCAAGGTTGACGAACATCTGCATGGTTGGGCTCCTCTCGACAAGGTGAGAACGTTCTCAGTATGACACGGGGCTCGTGCATAAGAGAGGGGAGGGCCGCATCTGCGACCGTCCCCTCGGTTGGCGGTTCCCCGTAAGGCGATGCCTTATGTCGCAAACGCTACGGACTGCATGGCCATCACTCCTTGTAGAAACTAACAGTCCATCCTCCCGACAGCGCGGCCCGGTGGCGCACCGAAACGCATGGCAGAAGGCCTCTAGACACCACTCCCCGAGCAGACGGGGTGGAATCGTTCTCGCACCAACCACGCTGCTCAATTGTGGCCTATGCTCACAATGACTAGTCACACAGGCACGACAGGAGCGACGCGATGTCCAACCAAAGTTGGGAGTTAGGCTTCCACCTCCGCTCGCCGCGCAACTGGCTCAACGACCCAAACGGTCTCTGCCAGTTCCGCGGTCGTTACTACTTCTTCTACCAGTACGACCACAACTGGCCCACCGTCGACCAAAAGGCGTGGGGGCTCTTCTCCTCGCCTGACCTGCTTCATTGGACGTACGACGGCGTGCCCCTGCAGCCCTCGATCCCCGAAGACCGTCACGGCGTGTTCTCGGGCAGCGCGTTTGTCGAAAAGGGTGCCGCACCTGATGGTGGCGACCAGCTGCGCATCTACTACACGGGCAACGTGGTCGCTCCCGTGCAGGGCCACAGTCCCAAGGACTTCGACTACGTCTACGCCGGGCGTGAGCAGAACACCATCACCTGTCTCGCCGAGCCCGACCCCGAGGGCCCTGAAGGAGCCTTGCGCATGGGTCCGCGTCAGGTGCTGATGCATAACAGTGACTACCCTGAGGAGTGCACCTGCCACGTGCGCGACCCCAAGGTCTGGGAGCAGGACGGCAAGCGTCAGATGCTTCTGGGTGGTCGCCACATCGACAATCGTGGCATGTGCCTGCTCTACGAGTCGGACCTCGACGACGGAATCAACTGGACCTTCTGTCACTTCATTGACTCCGAGTACTCGTTTGGCTTCGTGTGGGAGTGCCCCAACATCGTGCGCCTGGACGGTCGCGAGTACCTCGCCATCTCACCGCAGGGACTCCCGCGTCTGCAGGACCGCTGGTTCAACCGCTGGACACCGGGCTACTTCGAGCTGCCAGAAGGCCAGCGCCTCCTCGACACCCTCGTCGTCGACGAGCGCACCTTCGTCCAGTGGGACTTTGGCCATGACTTCTACGCTCCTCAGGTCTTCGTCGACGACGCGGGCCGCACTATTCTGGTCGGCTGGATGGGCACCTTTGACGATAACTACACCAGCGTGCCCGACGGCCTCGACTGGTGGCATTGCATGACCGTGCCGCGCGTGGTCACCCGCCGCTGCGACGGCCGCCTGTTGCAAAACCCCGTAGGGGAGCTGGAGGCGCTGCGCGGCGAGGCGCACGTCCTGCAGGGCCTCGCCACTATGGAAGGACGCTTTGCAGACATCGTGCTGACGGACGTCCGAGGCGAGGGCGCCCTCACCTTTGACGGAAGCTTCGAGGTGTTCTTTGAGAAGGGGCGCTTGGGCATCCGCTACTTGGACGAGGCCTCGGCAGCGGGGCGCAAGGACCGTTCCATTCCGCTGGACACCCTCAGTGACCTGCGGATACTTGTGGACGGCTCAGCCATCGAGATCTTTGCCAATAACGGGGCCGAGACCTTTGCGTCGCGCTGGTTTGGGCCCGAGAAGGCTGACCTCGCCGTCGCCAGCACCTTCGACGCGCATGGCGTTGCCTATCCCATGGAGAACACTATGGCCCAGATGTATGAGCGGGCCGCGAGCCAGGCACCCATCCTCACGATGCCCGGTTGGAACCTGACCATCTCTCATTAGGTATAGAGCCCGCTGAGCCAGCGCGTGGCCATCGCCCGCGCCAGCTTCAGCGGGTTAAGGCAGTGCAAGAAAGAGACGAAGATAGGAGTCCACATGAAGCTTACCAACAAGTGCATGATCATCACCTATGCCGACAGCCTGGGCGAGAACCTAACGGACCTCAAGGAGGTGCTCGACACCCACTTCGACAAGGCAGTGGGCGGCGTGCACATCCTGCCGTTCTTCCCGAGCTCGGCCGACCGCGGGTTCGCCCCCATGCGTTACGACATCGTCGACCCCGACTTCGGTGGCTGGGAGGACGTCAAGGCGATTGGCGACGACCGCTACCTCATGTTCGACTTCATGATCAACCACATCTCGCGCCAGAGCCCGTACTTCCAGGACTTCCTGGCCAAGAAGGACGACAGCGAGTTTGCCGACTTCTTCATCCGCTACAAGGACTTCTGGGCAGCCGAGGGCGGCTTCCCCACGGACGAGCAGGTCGACGCCATCTACAAGCGCAAGCCGCGCGCGCCGTACGTCGAGGCCGAGTTCGCCGACGGCACCACCGAGAAGGTCTGGTGCACCTTCGGCGAGGAGCAGATCGATATCAACGTGAAGAGCGAGCGCGCCCAGCGCTTCTTCCGCGAGACGCTCGAGAACATGGCCGCCAACGGCGCCTCCATCATCCGCCTGGACGCCTTCGCCTACGCCTGCAAGCGCGCGGGCGGCAGCTGCTTCTTCGAGCAGCCCGACACGTCTAACCTGCTCGACGCCATGCAGGAGGTGCTGGGCGACGACATCATGGTGCTGCCCGAGATCCACGAGCACTATACCATGCAGTTCAAGGTCTCCGAGATGGGCTACTGGGTGTACGACTTCGCGCTGCCCGTGCTCACCCTGCACGCCCTGTACTCGGGCGACGGCCAGTATCTGAAGCGCTGGATGGAGATGAGCCCGAAACACCAGTTCACCACACTCGACACCCATGACGGCTTGGGCATCGTGGACGTGAAGGACCTGCTGCCTGACGATCAGACCGATTGGGTCAAGGAGAAGATGTTCTCCGAGGGCGCCAACGTCAAGAAGATCTACAACACCGAGGCCTACAACAACCTGGACATCTACCAAGTGAACACCACCTACTACAGCGCGCTGGGCAACGACGACCAGGCCTATGACCTCGCCCGCGCCATCCAGATGTTCGCCCGTGGCATCCCCATGGTCTACTACGTGGGCCTGCTCGCCGGCAAGAACGACCTCGAGCTCCTTGAGGCGACCAAGGAAGGCCGCAACATCAACCGTCACTACTACTCGAAGGACGAGATTGCCGGCGAGGTCAAGCGTCCGGTCGTGTCCGAGCTCGTCCGCCTGATGGAGTTCCGCAACAGCCATCCCGCCTTCGACGTCGAGGGTGACATGGAGGTTACCTGCGGCGAGGACGGCGCCTTCTGCGTCCGCCGCACCGCCGGCGACGCGTGGGCACAGCTCAGCGCCAACCTGAAGGACCACACCTACGAGATCACCTGCTCGTAAAGGAGTAAGCGATGCTTCCAGCAAACCCTCAGTGTCCAAACGGCATCGGTGCGGCGTTTTACGACCTTGATGGCACCATCCTCAACCTCGAGTACATCTCGCCGCGCACCATTGCAGCCATGGAGAGCGCGACGCGCGCCGGATGCGTAAACGTCGTCTGCACCGGCCGCAACTTCCCCATCGTGCCCGACATCCTCAAGTACGGCAGTATGGACCTCTTCATCACCGTCAACGGAGGCCAGATCATTGACCCCTTGGGCAACCATCTGCTCTCCAAGGCCATCCCCAAGAAGACGGCCCTCGAGCTCGCGTCATGGCTGCACGAGGAGGGTGCTGGTCTCAACTGCCTGACCTCCATCAGTGCCTACTTCGAGAACCGCCTCGTGTCGTACATGACGCAGGCTGTGCATCGCGTGGAGAACAGCGACCGGCTGACGGACGAGGCCCTGAGCCTCGAGATCACCAGCCAGAAGAACAAGCTCATCGTCGACGACATCACCCCGGCCCTCGAGTTCGTGGACGACGAGACCAACTTCGTGGAGAAGATGGGCGCCTGCTTTGACACCGAGGACGACCTCAAGCGCTGCGTGGCCCAGCTCGAAGCCCGTGGCGACCTGCAGATTGCCGTCGTCACTCCCACAGAGATCGAGATCACACTCTTGGGCGTCGAGAAGGGGTCGGGCATCGAGTGGGTGATGACCCAGCTCGGGTTGGACAAGAGCCAGCTGGTGTGCTTTGGCGACTCGGGCAACGACCTGCCCATGCGTCCCTACGTCGGCACCTTCGTGGCCGTCGGTAACGCCTCCGACGAGGTGAAGGCCATCGCCGACGTCGTCGTTGACGACATCGCCGGTGACGGCGTGGCCAAGTGGCTGGAGGCGGCCCTGCGTGGCGAGGCCTACCATCTCTAAGGTCTGACGTATGGAAACTGCCCCCTTCGCATCTCAGTGCGAAGGGGGCAGTTTTCTGGCTAGCCGTATCGGCAGGGGGCCTCAATCAAACGCTGTTGAGGCTCTTCGAGCGTGTTTCACTGCTTACGCAGCGTCAGCAACGGCCTCCGCGGCGCCCGTGTAGACAACACCCTCAGGATAGATGGTGGTCCAGTCGTTCTTCATGGAGACGGGGATGTAGCCGTTGGCCTCGCAGTCAGCGTACATGGAATCGGCCTTGGACATGTTGCCGTTCTCGCGCTCGAGGTCGTCGCAGCAGAGCTGGAAGGCCGCGGACTTGTAGGTGGGGTTGCTCAGCGCGTAGTTGTCCATGGCGAAGTCGCCCGAGCTGTTGCCAAAGGAGAGCACCGGCTGCTTGGCAATCTCGCGCTGGATGATGTAGACCTTGTTCTCCTTGAGGGTCTTCATGAGGAAGTCACCGCCGAGAACGAGCTTCTCGTCCTGGCCAAAGGTGTAGTCAAGACCGTCGGAATCGCCCTGCGCGGAGCCCACGAGGGACTCGTCGGAACCCAGGATGTGGTTGAGCGGGACGTTGATGGGGCACAGCTCAGAGCTGAAGACACCGCGCATGATGAGGCGGTCGGTGCCGGACATCATGTAGACGTCGAAATCGTTGGCCTGTAGATACTGGACCACCTGCACCATGGGAGCGTAGAAAGACTCGCCGCGCAGCATGTTCTCGTAGCTGGGCATCTCGCTCTTGGCAAACTCGTGCACGTAGTCGTAGAACTCGTCGACGGTCATGCCCTTGAAGGCGCTCGCGACGGCCTGGCCGTGCTCGACGGGAAGCTCGGAGTACTTGGTTCCGTTCTCGTTCTGGTCCACGATCTTGTTGGCGACGGACTTCTCGAAGTCAGAGGCCTGGTCGATGTAGTTGGGATCCTCGAGCACGCGGTGCACCAGCAGGGTGTAGTCGAAGTAGTTGGGGTCCGTCTCGTTGAGCAGCGTGCCGTCGATGTCAAAGGTGGCCACGCGGTCCTCGACGGGGATGAAGTCGGGGGAGGACTCGTCGGTGACGGTGGTGACGTAGTCGATGAGCGCCTGCTTTGCGGCGGAGTCTGCGGTCCAGAGGCTCAGGGGATCCTCGTCATCGGTGACGAGCTCGAGGCCGGCACCTTCGGTCGTGCCTTCCTCAGTCGTTGCCTCTTCGGTTGCCTCGCTTCCGTCAGATGCCACGACACCAAGGTTCTGCGTCGCAGGCTTGGAGAAGTACAATCCGCAAAGAAGCGCGCAGCAGCAGAGCGCTGCGATGGCGACGATGCGCCAGTAGCTTGGGACGAGTTTGTTTTCGCTATCCATATCAATCCTTTCTTACGAAAACGCGCTGACGCAGTATTATAGGCAGCTCCGCTACGCCGCGGCCTACCTCTCAGAGCTTTCACCATACCATTTGCGGTTAGCGAGACTTGTGGCGGGACCAGAGGGTCCGCCCCTCTGGTGCGGTAGGTGATACTATCCCAACTCATCTTCGTTCGTCATACGTCATACTCTTTCTCAACGCATGAGTGCAAGGGGGAGGGCGCTTTTGAAGGTAGTCGTGCAGCCGGTCAACCCGGCGTTCAAGGAGTACGTGCTGCGGTACGTGTCCGAGATTGCGGATCCGGTATATACGTTTGTGGGAACTGAGAGCTTCAATACCTACGTGTTTGACTGCACTGCCGAGAACTACTGGACTGCCGTGGACGGCCTGAAGGCGGCACTGCGTCGTCCCCCGCTGGGCAACGTCATGTTCTGCCAGGTAAAGCCCTACGGCATGCCCACATGGCCCCCGCTCTTCGACAAGGACAAGTATCCCCGACCGTAGACCGCATTACGACGGACAGGCCCTCGTGGCATTACGCCACGGAGATCTCTCCGGCGAGGACGCGCTGGTAGTCCTCGTAGTTCTTCTCCAGAAGCGCGGGTGTGTCAAGCTCGTAGGGACACTTGCGATGGCACTGGTTGCAGTGCAGGCAATCGGGAATCTTTGCCATCTCGGCCTGCCAGTGCTCGTTCAGCCAGCTGGCGGACGGGGCACGACGCAGCATCAGTGACATGCGTGCGCAGTTGTTGATCTGGATACCCACGGGACAGGGCATGCAGTAGCCGCACCCACGACAGAACTCACCCATAAGCTCGGCGCGCTCGCGCTCGACGAACGCCTTGAGCTCGTCGTCGTAGACGGGCGTGTCGTCCATGAAGGAGAGCCACTCCTCGAGCTCGCTCATGCGCTGGATGCCCCAGATGGGAAGAGCCCACGGATGCTCGGTCATGAAGGCCATCGCGGCGCGCGAGTTGTTGATGAGGCCGCCTGCCAGCCCCTTCATGCAGATGAAGCCCACGTTGTGCTCTTCGCAGAGCTTGACGAGGTTGAGGTCGCGCTCGCCCGCTAGATACGAGAAGGGGAACTGGAGCGTCTCATACAGGCCGCTCTTCACGGCATCCTCTGCCACGCCGATCTTGTGCGCCGTGATGCTGATGTGGCGAATCTTGCCGGCTTCCTTGGCCTCGAGCATGGCCTCGTACATACCGGTTCCGTCGCCCGGTGCCCACACCTGGCCCGCCATGTGGAACTGATAAACGTCGATGTAGTCAGTCTTGAGCTTGGCAAGCGAGGTATCGAGGTCCTCGCGGAACTTCTCGGGCGTCTTGGCCTGCGTCTTGGTGGCGAGGTAGATGTCCTCGCGCTTGAGCCAGCCGTCACCAAAGGCGAGGCCCAGCTTCTCCTCGCTATCGGAGTAGGCGCGGGCCGTGTCGAAGTAGCGCATGCCGCCCTCGTACGCGCGACGCAGGATGCGAACGGCCTCGTCAACAGGTGTGCGCTGGATGGGAAGTGCTCCGAACGCGTTCTGGACAACAGTGATGCCGGTGGAGCCAAGCGTGACGGTGTTCATAGCGGTCCTTCCCCCAAAGGATATGTAGTTGGTGAACTCAGTATACGACACCTCGTTGGGACGCAAGGGATACTCCCCTTTGTCCCAGGCGCCGTGCCTGGGACAAAGGGGAGTATCCCTTGCGTCCCAACGTGTCTTGGTGCAGCTTAGGGGGCGGCCTGCCTACACAAAAAGGACGGCTGCCGAAGCAGCCGCCCTCAACAAGCAGTGTGGCTATATGCCGGTTACTTACTTGACCGCAACGAGCTTCTCGCCGGCCTTGACAGCGCCGATCGTGGGCTCAACGGAAGCGTAGTCGTCGGTGTTGGTAACGATGACCATGGTGGCCGTCGGCTTACCAGCAGCCTCGATGGCGTCGAGGTCGGCCTCGATGAGGAGCTGGCCAGCCTTGACGGTGTCGCCACCGGCGACATGAGCGGTGAACGGAGCGCCACCCAGCTCGACGGTGTCAACGCCGATGTGGATGAGGATCTCGACGCCGTCGTTGGAGACGAGGCCGATGGCATGCTTGGTGTCGAAGAGCATCGACACGGTGCCGTTGACGGGGGAGTAGACCGCGCCGTCGGTCGGGAAGACGACCGCGCCGTTGCCCATAGCGCCGGAAGCGAAGACGGCGTCGGGAGCGTCGGCCATGGCCTTGGACTCACCGGTCATCGGGGAGGCGAGGGTGCCAGCAGCGGCGACAGCGTCGATCTGAGCGGGGGTCGCGGGAGCGTCGGCCTTAGGAGCGCGCTGCTTGTCGGGCTCGTCGCTGTAGAGCACCCAGGTGAGAGCGAAGGCCACGCCAAAGGCGGCGGCGAACATCACGCAGTACGCGACGGGCTGGTTGATGCAGAGGAGGATGCCGAAGATGCCGGTAACACCGGTGCCGGAAGCGCCGAGGTGCGTGAGCGAGCAGATGAAGGCGCCCACGGCTGCACCGGCCATGCCGGCGATGAACGGCTTGAACTTGGGCAGGTTCACACCAAAGATGGCAGGCTCGGTGATGCCGAGCAGGCAGGAGATGCCGGAAGGAATGGCCAGGGCCTTGGTCTTCTCGGACTTGGTCTTGAGGGCCACGGCCAAGCAGGCGCCGCCCTGAGCGATGTTGGCGGCAGAGGCGATGGGCAGCCAGTAGGTGACACCGTACTGACCAAGCATCGAGACGTCGATGGTGGTGTACATCTGGTGCAGGCCGGTGACGACCGACGGAGAGTAGATCAGGCCGATGAGGATGTAGCCGAGACCAAAGGGCACGGAGAGCAGGGCCGTGAGCAGGCCGAGGATGGCGTTCTCGAGCCAGACGAAGATCGGGCCGATGAAGAGGATGGTGGTGTAGGCGGCGACCGAGACGGACACGAGCGGGGTCACGAAGAGGTCGAACATGTCAGGAACGATCTGGTGCATCTTCTTTTCGACGGTGCACAGGATCCAGGTGCCCACCAGAACGGGGATGACGTGGCCCTGATAGCCGATCCAGTCGATGCTGTAGAGGCCCGGGATGACGTCCAGCGTGATCATGGTGCCGTTGGCGATGGCGTCAGCCGCGCTCCAGGCGTTGATGAAGCTGCCGGAGATGAGCAGCGCGCCGAAGGAGGCGCCCAGGTAGGGGTTGCCGCCGAAGACGGTCGCGGAGGAGAAGCCCAGCAGAATCTGCAGGTTGGCCAGGGCGCAGGCGTTGATGAGGCCAGCGATGCGCCACCACACGCCATTGGTGTCGATGGCGATCATTCCGGAGTTGGCCATGAACTCGAGTGCGCCCATGATGCCCATGAGCATACCGGAGGCCACGATGGCGGGGATGATGGGCACGAACACGTCGGAAAGGACCTTGATTGCGGCCATGAACTTGTTCTGGTTCTGTGCCGCGACGGTCTTCAGCTCGTCCTTGGAGACGGCTGAGATGTTGCCCTGCTTGCAGAACTCCTCGTACACCTTGTTGACGGTACCGGTGCCATAGATGATCTGCAGCTGGCCAGAGGCCTGGAAGTTGCCCTTCGCGCCAAGGGCGTCCTCGACGGCGTCCTTGTCTACCTTGGAGTCGTCTGCGATGACGAGGCGCAGGCGAGTGGCGCAGTGGGCGGCCGAGACCACGTTCTCGGGACCGCCGACGGCCGCAAGGATTTCCTTTGCAGCCCTAGCAGCATCAAGTGCCATTGAACTCTTCCTTTCCTTGAGGAAATGTGAAACCGTTTCACAGTCAGTTTCATGGACAAACTGTGAACCGTAGCCATGAAAAACTGTAATCGATTCCACATTTCTTGGCAATAAGAATCTGTTGGATTGTGCAAATGAGTACGTGATTTGAAGAAGCGGTGCGACGTGCTAGAAAGAGAGCGTGGGTTACGCTCCCACGATGCGATATCCCAAGACGAGGCTCACGCTGCTCACGGTTCGGTCTTTGAGCTGGTCAACCATGATTTCAGCAGCTTTGACGCCACACTCTTCGTAATCGAAGCTCACGGTGGGGATGGGGCCGGCGGTTGCCTGAAGGATAGGGTCATTGCCAAAGCCGCTTACGCGCGGTGCACGAGCGGCAAAGCTGCTGCCGAAGCGCTCACGAATCGCCTTGATGGCGCCAGCTGCGATGGTGTCCGTGGCGCACGATATGAAATCGAAATCAGCCTGTTTCGACAGGAGCTCCGATACGGTGCGATAGCCATCATCAACGCTAAAGCCTGCCGTACGCACGGAGATGTGCTCTTGATTGAGGCCGATGCGCTCGAGCCCCGCAAGGAAGCCCTTGCGCCGGTCCGCGCCAAACGAGCGGTATCGACCTGCCGCATCGATGTAAGCAACGCGGCTTTCAGGTGTGCAACCCAATGCCGAGGCAAGGTCGTAGGCTGCGCCAGAGTTGTCAAAACGCACGGAGCAGAGGTCTCGCACATGCTGTCCAACGACCATCACCGGAACGCGGGCGCGCAGGTACAGATCCATGTCTCCGGGAATCGGCGCGGAGCTAACCAGGATAATGCCGTCAATCTGACGCTCGAGCAGTGAGCGCATGGTCTTAGAAAGCTCTTTGACGTCGTCGCCGACATAGGCGATGGACGTGCCGTAGTCGCTGGCAAAGAAGTACTTCTCGATACCAGAAACCACGCCGCTCATGGCGCTCTCGTCCGCGCGGGTGAGAATGACGCCCACCGTGTCAGACTTCTTGGTGCGCAGGATGCGCGCGTTGGCCGAGGGAACGTAGCCGGTCTCCTCGATGGCTGCGGCGATACGCTGCCGCTTCTCCTCAGAGAGGTAGCCTCCGTTGAGATAGCGGGACACAGCCGCGCTGGAGACGCCCGCGAGCTCCGCGACTTCCCCGTTGGTCATGTCCCCGCCCTGCCTTTCGTTTGCCTTCGGTTGAGTTTACCTGACGTAAAGCGCTTGCGCACGCCGGAGAACTCAGCGGGTGGAGGTGCGGACGTGAATCTCGTAACCCATCTTGAGCTCACGAGACCTGGGCACGCTCTTGCCCTCGATAGAGTTGAGCAGCATCTGTGCGGCCGAGCAGCCGCTTGACTTGTAGAACAGGTGCGCCGTGGTGAGGGAAGGATACACAATGCGCGAGAACTCGGAGTCACCGAGGCCCGAGACCTGTATGTCTTCAGGAACACGATGTCCGTACTCACGCAAGCAGGTGAGGGCTCCAAAAGCGATGGTATCGGTTGCGCAGACAATGGCATCGCACTCTGGTGCGCGTTCCATGATGGTCTCGCAGGCGAGATAGCCGGATTCTGGCGTGAAGTCACTGATCATGTGCAGGTCTTCGCGCGCCGCGATGCCCGCCTCGGCGCAGGCGTCAAGAAATCCCTGGTGGCGCATGTGGCCGGCCGCCACGTCTTCTTCGATCACGCCGATGTAGGCGGGGCAGCGGCTGCCCTTCAGCGTGGCGCGCGACACGTCGAGGGAGGCATGGTAGTCATCATGGTAGACGCAGGCCTGCCCTTCGATGTGCTGGCCCAGGACGACGATGGGCACGTCTAGTGACGAAAACACCTCCGCGTGCATCTTGGTCACGATGGTCGCGATGAGGATGATGCCATCCACATGGTTCTTCTCGGCAAACGTGTGCAGGTACTCCACCTCACGCTGCTCGTTATTGTCGGTGTCTGCAAGGAGAATCTGGTAGCCCTTGGGCGTAAGCACCTCAGTGATGCCAGCCACCATGCGGCTGACCGACTGCGAGTTGATCTTGGGGATGATGACGCCTACGAGGTTGGTTCGACCGGTGCGCAGCTGCTGAGCCTGACGCGAGGGAACGTAGCCAGTCTCCTCGATAACGCGGGCAATCTCCTCGCGTTTTGCCTGGCTGACGTAGCCGTTATTGAGATAGCGCGAAACCGTGGCGCGCGATACGCCCGCAAGGCGAGCGATTTCATTGATGTCCATATGTGCCTCCCCACGTGGAAGGATAGCAGCATTCACTTTTTGAAAAGCAAGAAATGGCAGGTACAATGGATGAACGCTACGTCAGGAGGGTTTCATGGCACTGAGATATGACACCGCACGGTTCGAGGCATCGTATGGGTCGGCGGATAAGCTCCCGGAACCGACGACGCCGGAAGTCTCGTTTGTGGGTCGGTCCAATGTGGGCAAGTCGTCGCTGCTCAACCGTTTGGTGGGCCGCAAGGCACTTGCCAAGGTTTCGAGCACGCCGGGACGCACGGCTAACGTGAACTTCTTTGACGTGGACGGTGTCAGCTTTGTTGACCTGCCCGGATATGGCTACGCGAAGGTGTCGAAGAACGAGCGCCAGCGTTGGGCTGACCTCATTGGCGGCTACTTTGAGCAGGAGCGCAGCTTCAATCTCGTGGTGGCCCTGGTGGACATTCGCCTTGAGGCGCAAAAGATCGACCGCGAGATGCTGAACTTCCTAATGGAAGAGGAACTGCCGTTTGTGGTGGCGCTCACCAAGGCCGACAAGCTCAGCAAGCCCAAGCAGCAGCACCAGGTGGCCGTGCTCTCAAAGCAGCTGGGTGTTCCGCGCAGCCAGATGGTGGTCATCTCGGCCGAGACGGGCCTCGGCATTGACGAGCTGCGCCGCCGTATCGAGGATGCCTGCCTGTAGACGGTTCTAAATGAGAGCTTTCCGAAAGCGTTTTCAAGATTGTGTGGAGAGCTGAATGGGGAGGATGGAAGCGCGCGTGGAATGGGTATCAGATGATTGACGGCGGATGAAACCGCCCGACAGATTCGCCTTCCTTCCTTGAGCGCCGCCCGTACCCTTCCGCGGGCGGCGCGCTTTTTTGCACATGAGGTGCGTCCCGGGGGCTACCCCCGGGACGCACCTCAGAACTCCGCGTCGATGCGGCGAACGAGCTCTTCCTTCAGCGCGTCGCTTGCGAAGGCCGAGCGTGCGGCGTTGACGAGCAGCAGGTGGATGTCGTCATTCGTCAGTCCAAAGATCCCGGCGAGCAGCAGGAGCTCGCGTCGCACGTCGGTGACGGACACGCCCATGTTGTCCGAGTTGACCGTCACGCAGACCCCACGCTCAAGCAGGCTCATTAGGGGAAACTTCGCGTAGTCGTCGATGGCCGAGGTCTGCAGCTCGCTCGTGGGGCACATCTCAAGCGCGATGCCCTCGCGTGCCAAGCGCTCTACCAGCGCGTCGTCCTCGATGGCACGGATGCCGTGGCCGATGCGCTGGGCGCCAAACCCCAGCGCAGCATACACGCTCTCGGGCCCGTCGGCCTCGCCCGCGTGAATGGTGAACGGCACGCCCAGCTCGCGTGCCAGCGCAAAGACGTCGGCATAGTCAGCGGTGGGGAAGAGGGCCTCGGCGCCGGCGAGGTCAAGCGCCACCACGCCCTGCCCCAGATACTCGGCGGCAAGGCGCACCGTCTCAAGGTTGGCCTCAAGCGTGTCGTCACCACGCATGCAGCACAGGATGACGCCCGCCTCAAAGCACGAACGTCCGAGCCCCTCAAGCACGGCCTCTACGGCCTCGCGCTGGGTCAGCCCTCGTGCCCCGTGGCGCTGCGGTGCAAAGCGAATCTCCGCATAGAGGTAGCCCAGCTGCGCGAGCTCCTCCTGTAGCAGGTACATGCACTCGCTGAGCTGCTCGCGGGTCTCCAGAAGCTCTGCCGTGAAGTCAAACTTCGCCAGATACTCGTTGAGGTCGCGGCAATCAGCGGTGACGCCGAGGCGCTTGCCCAACGCCGCGTCGTCCTCGCTCAGCACGCATCCGTCAAGTGCCGCAAGTCGCCGTGCCATCGGCACGGAGATTGACCCGTCCAGATGCAGGTGCAGGTCAATCAGGCAGTTTTGGTCAAGCGTCGCAGCAGCCTCGCCCATGGCGTCCATCCTTTCGCATCAGGTTTGATGCAGCATGGTACACCATGGCACGCGCCGGAAGCGTCTGGTGCCGCGGCTACTCCTGGGGCTTGCGCAGCCTGCCAACCACGTTGGCTACGCCCAGCGCAAATACGATGAGGTCATCAAGCTGGCCGAGTCCGATCATGGCGTCAGGGACGGCATCGGTGGGGAGGATGAGATACAGGGCAACAATGATCAGCGTGATGATGCCCTTGGTGCGATTTGAAAGTGTCGTCTGCTCGTTCATGGGGCACCTCCTTCGTGCACAGGTATTTCCAAGCGCAGTATACCCACGCCCCTTCACCCCCAATCCCGCCTCGACGCTGCACTAACTCCCCACGAATGGCAACTCACCCTGTGTCCACCCTCCGCGTCGCGTGGGGTGTGATAATACAAGGGTGTCGTTGTCTGAAGAGAGATGTGTGGCATGACCGATAACAAGAAGAAGCTGCCGTTGTTGAAGTGGCGCGGGACCCTGGGCGAGGCCTCTCGCAGCCAACGCCTTATGATGTTGGCCTCTCAGTTGCTGATTGTCGCGTCATTGGTGTTTTCGCAAGCTGGCTTTGTGGGAATCGCGCTTCCTGACAACAACTCGACCTATCTCATCACGGTCCTGGCACCCATGGCGCTCGTTGCCATGGTGCTCGGACTAATCCCGAGCACACTGTTCGGCATCTTTTGCGGATTGACGCTGGCGTTGCACGCAGCGGTTCAGCCGCTCGACTACATCGAGCTCGTGGCCGTCACGCCGCAAAGCGCCGCAATCATCTTTGGTATTACGGGCCTGCTGCTTGGGTTGCTCTTTGCGTTGGCACTTCGCCGTAACCCAACCGGCTGGCGCCGCATTGCGCGCATCGTGCTCATCTGCCTCGCTGTCTCCACGGTGTTCAGCATCGTCTTTCTCATCGTCTCGACAACAAACATCATCATTGACTACGGCCTCGTCCTTGAGGCGGAGCTGGGTGGCAAAGTCACCGAAAGCAACATCGACGGCGCCTTCGTCCTCTCGCGCATGCTCTCGTACGGAAACCCCGAGCTACAGATTCTCGTGGACGCGACCTTAATGATCGCGGTCTGCTGGATGTCAGAACGCCTGCTGAAACGGCTCGGCATAGAGAGCGACGCGCGGCCCCTCCACACCACGTTTAACGCATGGCTCTTTCTTGCGGTGTTGCTGGGCTACCTCGTGGTGACCGCCTTCGGCTTCGTGTCCATCACAGGCCGCGAGCTTCACCTCGCTGCGGATGACATGCGTGAGGAAATTGAATACCTCGACATCCAGCGCAAGACCCAGGAGCAGCGCGGGATTCTCTACACGCAGTCGACCATGAACTCCACGGACGTGCCTGAGAACGTGCGAGAGATTTTCCAACGCTACTTCAGCGCCGCGAGCCTCTTGGATGGCTACGAGACCGCGATTGACGGTGTCGTGATCGTGGCAAGCGGAAGCACCACAGAGGCCGAGATTGTGTGCTCCACCGACCAGAAGGTCGTCCTGGGAAACACGCTCGAACAGGAGCTCGAGGTGGATACCGTCGAGGCCATCAAGAAGTCGCTTGAGACGGGTCGCCTGCGGGATGTCGTCCTGGACTACCTTTCGAGTGAGGCGGGGGAGAGCTTTAGGGTGGCGCGCCTGGGTTATCTGTTGGCGGTTCGATCGGAGCCTGCGTACGACACGCAAAACACCGACTATGTCGACGATTCGTCCGGCTACATCTATGTCATCATCCGCCCGGCGGAGATGGTCTTCGGTGATCGTGGCACCGTGGTGCGCTGGATGGCCCAAACCACCTTCGTGCTGATGGCCCTCGTGTATGGGCTCGTGTCAAACCTGCTGAACCGTGTGGTGGTCGCACCCATATCGCGCATGGGCGAGGAACTCGACGCCATCTGCGACGGCAAGCTGGATACGGTGGTGGATGCACGCGGCAGCGCAGAGTTCGTGGGGCTCTCGACGGGCATCAACGCCACGGTGGACCGTCTGAAAGAGTTGATCGCCGAGGCAAAGAAGCGCATCGAGCAGGAGCTTGCCACGGCGCGTGCCATTCAGAGCTCTGCTTTGCCGTCACGCTTCCCGCCGTTCCCCGAGATTGACACCTTTGACCTGTATGCCAGCATGGACCCGGCGCGTGAGGTGGGTGGCGACTTCTACGACTTCTTCCTCACGGACGAGAACACGGTGGCGTTCCTGGTGGCAGACGTGGCGGGCAAGGGCATTCCAGGCGCGCTCTTCATGATGGCTTCTAAGGCGGAGCTGGATAACTTCCTGATGACGGGCATCAGTGTGGCCGACGCCGTGAAGCGATCAAACGAGCGCCTGTGCGAGGGCAACGATGCCGACATGTTCGTGACTGCGTGGGTGGCAAAGCTGGACTACCACACAGGCGTGGTCACCTATGTCAATGCCGGGCACAACCCACCGCTCTTGCGCCATGAGGGCAAGTGGGTCTGGCTGCGCGAGAAGAGCGGCCTGTTCATGGGGTCGTTCGAGCTGGCCAAGTACAAGAGCTTCGAGCTGACGCTGCAGCCGGGCGACGAGCTGCTTGTGTACAGCGATGGCGTCAACGAGGCCTTCAGTGTGGACGGCGTCGAGTACGGAAACGACCAGCTCGAGGCCTTTGTCAACGCGCACAGCGACCTGGGCCCGCAGGAGCTGGTGGAGGCTCTGCGCGCCGATGTGGCCCGTTGGGCGGAAGGCGCCGAGCAGTCGGACGACATCACGATTCTCGCACTGGAGTACCACCCCGCTGGCTGGTCCGCCGAGCTCTAATGGCATGGCGTCCAAAGGGGGTAGCCCCCTAAGGGCGCGCGTCCTTAGGGGGCTACCCCCTTTGGACGCGGAAGCTAGTCGAGGACGACGATGCGGCCCTCTACGTGGGCGTCGAGGCCCTGGTGAGTCGAGAAATACTCCTCGATGATGTTGTTCTGCGAGACGGCCACCACGCGCGGCTTCATGTTGGCGGCGACCTCCTCGACGGGTACGCCAAAGAACTCCGTAAAGCTGTTGTAGTGGTAGTCCTGCAGGGCGATGAGGATCTCCTGCTCGTCGGTGATGTCTTGCCCGTTCAGCTTGAACTCCTCAAGCGTGTGGGTGCTCTTGCGCCATACGATGCGCATGCCTCGCGAGAACTGGTAGAACTCGGTGTGGCCCTCCCCGGCCTCGTCGCGCATGAGGAAGGTGACCATCCGGCGGAACTGCGCGCCCGTCACCTTCAACATATAGACGGGCCCGTCAAAGGGCGTGTTCTCCATCATGTCCTGAACCTCGATGATGGGTCCCAGCTCTTCCTTGCGGATCGAACCCGAGCCAAAGAGCATCACGTCAAAGGAGCTCTCGTCCTGCATGAGGTCGGCGTAGAGGTTGCCCATCTCGGTCTCCTGCGTGCGCGACGGGTGGGTGAGCGTACGGGCCCACCTGGTGACCACGCGCTTGTACTTGCGGTCCGTCTCGCCACGATAGGTCTCGATGAGGTCGTCCATCACGGGGTCAACAGGGGCGGTCTGCTCGTTGATGGGATCGAGTGACCAGTGCAGCTCGGAGATGCCGCTCGAGGAGAGGAGCGTGCCTACCGTCAGTTCCAGCCGACCGATGACGCCAGTGCCGCACCCTGCCTGCACGATGGGGATGCCGTTGACCACCTCGGGCTCCTCCATGAACGTGTGGGAGTGCCCGCCAATGATGAGGTCCACGCCAAAGTCCGGGTCAAGCAGGGCGGCAAGCTCGCGGTCCTTCTCGAGGCCGATGTGCGTGAGCAGCACCGTGAGGTCGGTGTGCCGGGTGCGGTAGTTGTCGCAGATGATGCCCACCTCGCGTGCGGCCTCCTCGATGTCGACAAAGGCACCGATGACCTTCTCCTGCTTGGTGCTGGCGATGACCTCGTCGGTGAGGATGCCAATGAACAGCACGTTGAGGCCGCCCACCTTGCAGGTGAGGTACGGCTGGAAGAGGCGCGTGTTGTTCATGGTGATGAAGAGATTGGCGTTGATGATGGGGAACGTGGCGCAACGCTCGAGGAAGAGCAGGTGCGCGAGGCCGTAATCCACCTCGTGGTTGCCCACGGTGGCAATGTCGGGGTCAAGCACGTTGACGAGGTCGATGGTGGAGAGGCCACGATACTCGGAGTCAATGATGGAGCCGCGGAACATGTCTCCGGCGAGCGCGTAGATCAGGCCTCCCTTGGCTGCTGCGCGGGCCTGCTTCACGTAGCCCGAGAGCCGCGAGATGCCGCCCGTCTGCACGCCCTCGACCTCCTGGGGAAGAAAGTCTCCGTGCAGGTCATTGGAGTGCAGGATGGTGAGGTGGCGCCGAGGCATAGGGACCTCCCTTGAACGAGATGTGGCTCAAAGGTAACACATCGAGGCGATTGTTGACATTGGTCGGCCCCCTTGGGTCAACATGAGCTGGGGCGGGAGATTCTTCCCGCCCCAGCTCATGTTGACCCAAGGGGGCCGACCAATGTCAACAATCGCAAGCTGAGTTACCCGATGATGGGGCCGCGACCAGGGCAGATGGTGTAGCCGCGGTAGTCCGTCAAGAGCTGGTTGCGCGCGAGTGCGGCTAGCCCCGGGTTGGCGTCGGTGTTGGCCATGAGCGACGGCTGCAGGTCCTCGTAGGCGCGCTGCTTATCGCTCAGGCCGGCGGTGTTGATGAAGAGGTCTCCGGTAAACAGCAGCTTCAGCTCGGGGCAGGCGATGACGGTCTCGCCGCGCACGTGTCCTCCCGCTCCCTCGATGACCTGGAACATCCAGTTGCCAAAGCGGATGGCGCCAACGGGCTCGAGTAGGTCGTCGGTGGTGCGCCGGCCAATGACGGCGCAGCGGCCCAGATGGGGCGGCTCGTAGCGCGAGATGATCTTGGAAAGCGCGATGTAGGGGGCGTCCAGCTCGTTGCGCTCGCGGTAGCTGGGGCGGCCAGCCGTCTCAAGCTCAAAGTTGTGGTAGCTGTTGCGTGCCACGTAGACGGTGTCGAACAGGCGCAGCAAGCCACAGTTATCGATGTCGGGATTGGTGACGACGACGCTCTTGCGGCGCGTGGCGAAGCCCTTGAAGAGCCCCTCCAAAAGGTCCTCGAACTCGGGCTCATAGTAGCCAAAGCCGCAGTCAACAAACAGCAGCGACTCGTAGTACTCGAGCACGTACATGTTGCTGCCGCAGGGCGGCTCGATGGCGTAGAGCATGAGGTGGTCGGCCAGGCGGCGCGTGGTGACGACGGCGTCGAAGTTCTCGCCTGTGTGCTCGGTGATGAAGCGGGCGAAGCGCTTGATGTTGGCAAACGCCTCCTCCGGAGACTCCTCGCGTTCGTCGAGGGTCTGCATGACCTGGGCGGCGTAGGTGAGCACCGCGTTGGTCTCGTTCTGCGAGAGGTCGAGCAGCTCGCGCATCTCGTTGGCAAAGGTCACGTAGAAGACCGTGCTGTCAAGCAGGTGGTCAGAGCCATCGTAGTCAAGGACGCGCACCTCGCAGATCTTGGAGATGTCGTCGATGAGCTCCTTGATCTCGGTGGAGTCTTCCACCACGAGGCCCATCTTGAAGTTTTGATACGGCGTGCCGTTTTCCTGTGAGTTGATGTAGGAAATGTTGACGTCGTGGTCCTTGATGACCTCAAGGGTGGGGAGCAGCGTGCCAGGGCGGTCAGGAAGCTTGAGCTCGATGAGGATGATCTGGCGCATGCCTGGGTCATCCGCAAGGTACTGGACCTCCTTGAGGCGCGCGGCGATGCGCTCCTGCTGCTCCTCGGTTGCCTCTACCTCGATGAACAGGGCGTTCTCGTCAACGGCCTTGTTGTAGTTCACGCGAACGATGTTGCCGCCGTTCTCGGCGATGGCCTTAGCGGAGATGAGGAACGCGCCGGCTTGGTCCGGCGTCTTGGTGATGTAGGTGCTGCGCATGGTGCCTCCTGCAATTTGTGCGTCCCTACGATGATAGGCGTTTCGCGCCCGTTGGGAATTTCGGTAGCGTTCTCGAAACGAGTTATGCCACGTCGTGGGTATAAGCTGTGCATGCTCGCGACAAAGGAGGCTGACATGGATGAGAGCATGACGAGGTTTGACCAAAACGCAGATAATGGTGGGCTTTTTGGCCTTTGGCAACCATCCAAAACGGTTCGAATCGCGATGGTGGTGGTAATCATCGCGTTAGGCGTGGCTTCATTCTTCCTTTTGGGGCCCCTGCTCTCGAACGTTGACACGTATGCGGCCACGATTGAGGCGCTCGACGAGAAGCGCAAGGTGGTCTTGGGCCTGGTGACGGGCTCCACGGCAGCGTCGGCCGCCATGTCGGTACTGCCCGGAGACGCGGGAACGCCTATCGCAGAGAAACTTGCCGACCTCTCCACCGACTTCCTCATCGTGATTGCGGCCATCTGGCTTGAGAAGTACCTGCTTACCATCTTGGGCGCCGCGTCCACCAGGGTGCTGGTGCCGCTCGCGATGGTGCTCTTCGCGGGCGCCGTCATCTGCTGGAACAGCCGCTACCGCACGATTCTGGGGCGTCTGGGGGCAAAGCTCCTGCTCTTTGGCCTGTGCTTGGTGATTGTGGTACCGACCAGCGTCTGGGTGTCAAGCAAGATAGAAAACACCTACGAGGTGAGCATGAACGAAGGGCTGACCGTATCAGAGCTTGCCGACAAGTCGACCGAGGCCGCTGACGCTGTTGCTGAAGCGACAGATGCGACGGCGACCTCCGCCACGACCTCGAGCACGACGCCTGACGCCCAAGCCACGGCGGTCGAGTTCTTCGAGAACCTCTTCTCAACGGCTGCCACCACGGTGACGAGCGGCGTGACCACCCTTGGGCAGGAAGCGCAGGACGCCTTCAACGGCTATATCGAGGCCCTGGCCATGATGATCGTCACGTCGTGCGTGATTCCCATCCTGGTGCTGGTGTTCTTCCTGCTACTCATGCGCTCGCTCCTAGGCATTCCGGTGGACGTCCCCACCTTTGGCCACCGCATGAGGTAAACGCCACGACCTGCGCTTGTTGACAGGGTTGCCCCCGGGGGATAACACCAATCACGATATGCGCTTGTTGACATTGCCGGGCCCCTTTGGGTCAACATCAGCAGGGCCTCCCGAGCAATCGGGAGGCCCTGCTGATGTTGACCCAAAGGGGCCCGGCAATGTCAACAAGCGCAACGGCTAGTCGGCGATGTCGGAATCGAGGACGGCGGAGAAGCCGTACTCAGGGAACTGCGTCTGCATCGTCTCGAGTGCCTGGTCAACCACCGCCTGGCGGTTCTTGGGGCCAAAGCTAACCACTAGGTCAAAGTTGGCTCCCTTGATGTTCTCGTCCACATACAGGCCGTGGAACTGCAGCACGTCCTCGTTCTCGTCGACGATCTGCTGCAGCGCCGCCCTGATGCGCGCGGTGTCGGAGCCGTCGGTGGTGTTGGTGGAGTAGATGCCCACGGTGTGGAGGATCACGCCCGTCTCGCGGTACACGGTCGCCTGAATCTCCCTAGTCACGCGGTCGATATCGCGTGCGGTGAGCTGCTCGTCTACCTCAACGTGGATGGAACCCTGCAGGCGCTGCGGGCCGTAGTCGTTGAGGATGAGGTCATAGGCGCCACGCACGTGGTCAACCGACGTGGCAGCATCCCTCACCGCGGTGGTGATGTCGGCGTCTACGCGCTCGCCGAGCACCTTGTCAAGCGCCTCGCCCAGCATCTCGATGCCGCTCTTGATGATGACCACCGAGATGACCGCGCCGAGCCACGCTTCAAGGCTGACGCCCGTGAAGAGGAAGATGAAGGCGGCGACGAGGGTGGACGCGGAGATGATGGAGTCCATGGTGGCGTCCTCGCCAGACGCGACGAGGGCGTCTGCGCCAAGCCGCTTGCCCTCGGCCTTCACGTAGCGGCCCAGAACCAGCTTCACCACCACGGCCGCCGCCACGATGACGAGCGTGACGGCCTCGTAGGAAGCCTGCTCAGGGTGGATGATGCCCTGGATGGACTCACTCAGCGAGGTGATGCCCGCCCAAAGCACGATGGCCGAGACCACCATGGTGGTGAGGTACTCGATGCGGCCGTAGCCGTACGGGTGCTTCTTGTCGGGCTGCTTGCCGGCGAGGCGCGTGCCCACGATGGTGATGATGGAGCTTGCGGCGTCCGAGAGGTTGTTGACGGCGTCGAGCACGATGGCGATCGAGTTGCTGAGCAGGCCTACGGCTGCCTTGAAGGCGGCGAGCGCCACGTTGGCGATGATGCCGATGATGCTTACGCGGACGATCTGCGCCTTGCGGTCGTTCTCCTGGGACATCATGCCTGCCGTGCTCTTGTCAGCCATTGTCTGCCTCCAGTATCTTGGTTGCTCGGTGCGTCCTAGGGGCTACCCCCAGGACGCACCGCATCAGTGTTCTGAATTCCAGCCTAGCATGCACCACGGCATCATATACGACGCATTAACGCCCCTTTGACGCAAGCTGGCCACGGGGCCGGGAAGATGCTCCTTCCCGGCCCCGTGGCCAGCTTGCGTGGGCTTTGTGTGCCCGGTCTTATGCGCCAAATGCGTCGCCCGCATAGGGGACGAGGTGATAGTCAGGTGTGTTGCGCTGCGAGGTGGTGGAGTCCACGTCAAGCAGCGAGGCGATGGCGCCACAAACAACCAGACTGATGACAAATGCTACGAATCCCATGATGACCACCCTTCAACCACATCGGAAACAATTCCGAAATAATCTCTACTAACAGTCTACCACCTTCAATTGCAGCAATTACTGAGAATCGACTGTCTTTATTAGTAGTTATTACAAGATAAACTAGTGATATGAGATGACCAGCGCAAAGAGGGAGGAGCGCCGGCGCAAGAATCGTGCTCTGTGCACGTTAAGGGGAATTGTTGTGAGTAGGTATCCACCTGCGCCACAGCCGCATCTCCTGCGCTATTCTTTGACAAGAGTTCGCGTACGGTATGATTTCTTCGGTCAGAGGTGTTTGGGAGTCTCTTGCATGAAGCAGATGGAAGAAAAGATCCTCCGCGAGGGGCAGGTTTTGCCCGGTGACATTCTGAAAGTTGGTAGCTTCCTCAATCAAAATATTGATACCGAGTTCCTTGGCCAGATGGCCAAGGAGTTTGCTCGTCTGTTTGCAGACGACGGCATCAACAAGGTGCTGACCATCGAGGCGAGTGGCATCGCCATCGCGGCTGCCGTCGGCATGGAGATGGGCGTGCCCGTGCTCTTTGCCAAGAAGCACCGTACGAGCAACGTTGACGGCAACACGTACTCCGCCGTGGTGCACTCCTTCACGCACAACGAGGACTACAACGTGGTCGTCAGCAGCGACTACCTCACCAGCGCCGACCGCGTGCTTCTGGTTGACGACTTCCTGGCCAACGGCCAGGCGCTCAATGGCCTCATGGAGCTCTGCCGCCAGGCGGGTGCCGAGGTCGGGGGCATCGCCATCGCCATCGAGAAGTGCTTCTCCGGCGCCGGCGACCGCCTGCGTGCCCAGGGCATGCACGTGGAGTCGCTCGCACTCATTGAGTCCATGACAGAGAACGAGGTCATTTTCCGCTCGTAATCTGTGTGGTTATAAAGCATGCAAGCAAATTGCAACTGTGATGTATTTCACAACGAAAGGGAGAGTAACGGATATGAACAAGATGATGATGAACCGTCGTCAGGCACTTTCGCTGGGCCTGGGCAGCGCTGCCGCGCTCGCTCTGGCTGCTTGCGGTGGCTCCAAGGAGAGCGCTGCCCCCGCTGAGGGCGACGCCGCCGCCATCAAGGTCGGCCTCATCTGCCTGCACGACGAGAACTCCACCTATGACCTCAACTTCATCAATGGCTTCAAGGAGGCTATGGCCAACTTGGGCATTGGCGAGGATTCCTACATGATCAAGACCAACATCCCCGAGGGCCAGGAGTGCTATGACGCCGCGGCCGAGTTCGCTGATGCTGGCTGCAAGGTCATCTTCGCCGACTCCTTCGGTCACGAGGACTACATGATCCAGGCTGCCAAGGAGTTCCCCGAGGTCCAGTTCTGCCACGCCACCGGCACCAAGGCTCACACTGAGGGCCTGGCCAACTACCACAACGCCTTCGCTTCCATCTACGAGGGTCGCTTCCTCGCTGGCGTCGCCGCTGGCATGAAGCTCCAGGAGCTCGCCAACGCCGGCCAGCTCAAGGGCGCTGCCCCCAAGATGGGCTACGTGGGTGCCTTCACCTACGCCGAGGTCGTCTCTGGCTACACCTCGTTCTACCTGGGCGCCAAGTCCATCGTGCCCGACGTCACCATGGACGTCACCTTCACCGGTTCTTGGTACGACGAGACCGCTGAGAAGGAGGGCGCGACCAAGCTGATCAACGCTGGCGCCGACCTCATCTCCCAGCACGCCGACTCCATGGGCGCCCCCACCGCTTGCGAGAACGCTGGCATCCCCGACGTCTCCTACAACGGCTCCACCATCGACGCCTGCCCCAACACCTTCATCGTGTCCTCCCGCATCAACTGGGCTCCGTACTATGAGTACGCGATCAACGCCGCCATCGCTGGCGAGGCCATCGATGCTGACTGGACTGGCACCCTCGCTACCGATTCCGTCCAGCTGACCGCCATCAACGAGGCTGTCGCCGCCGCTGGCACCGCCGAGAAGATCGAAGAGGTCAAGGCTGGCCTCGAGGACGGCTCCATCCACGTCTTCGACACCGCCAACTTCACCGTCGGTGGCAAGGCAGTCGACAGCTACATGGCTGACGTCGACACCGACGCCGCCTACGAGGGCGACACCGAGGTCATCGCTGACGGTTACTTCCACGAGTCCGAGTTCCGTTCTGCTCCGTACTTCGACCTCCAGATCGACGGCATCAACCTGCTCGACACCGCTTTCTAAGATCTTTGATTGATGTGGGGACGGCCCTTGGCAACGAGGGCCGTCCTTTTCTCTTTACGAGCCCGGTGTTCCGGTGCGTCCAGGGGGTAGCCCCCGGGACGCACAAAGTGCGCCACGGGGGCTACCCCCTGGACGCACCGGAATCGCAATTTGAGCATTGGTGGAAAGGGTTCCATGGCTGAGAGACAGCTAGCCGTGCGCATGCGCGGTATCACCAAGGAGTTTGCTGGCAAGGTCGTGGCCAACAAGGACGTCGACCTTGACATCTACCGCGGGGAGGTGCTGGCCCTGCTTGGTGAGAACGGCAGCGGCAAGACCACCCTCATGAACATGCTGTCGGGCATCTACTTCCCCGACAGCGGCACGATTGAGATTGACGGCAAGAAGGTCACCATCGCCTCGCCCAAGGACGCCTTTGACCATGGCATCGGCATGATTCACCAGCACTTCAAGCTGGTCAATGTCTTCACGGCGGCCGAGAACATCGTGCTGGGCCTGAAGGAGGAGGGCAAGTTCGACCTTGCCGCGGCCTCCGAGCGCATCCGTCAGATTTGCGATGCATACGGCTTTGACGTGGACCCCAGCCAGAAGGTCTACGACATGTCCGTCTCGCAGAAGCAGACGGTCGAGATCGTCAAGCTGCTGTATCGCGGCGCTGACATCCTCATTCTTGACGAGCCCACCGCCGTCCTTACCCCGCAGGAGACCGACAAGCTCTTCGCGGTGCTGCGCAACATGCGCGACGACGGCAAAGCGATCATCATCATCACCCACAAGCTGCACGAGGTGCAGGACATCTCCGACCGCGTGGCGGTGCTGCGCAAGGGCGAGTATGTGGGTGAGATGATCACGGCCGAGACCACCACGCAAGAGATGACCAACATGATGGTTGGCCGTCAGGTGTCGCTCAACATCGATCGTCCGCCCGTCGAGATGGACTACCGCATGGAGCGCATCCGCGTGAAGAACCTCACGGTGAAGAACCACGAGGGCATTACCAAGCTCGACAACGTCTCGTTCACGGCCTATACGGGCGAGATTCTGGGCATCGCGGGCATCTCTGGCAGCGGCCAGAAGGAGCTTCTCGAGGCCATCGCCGGCCTTCAGCCAGTCGAGAGCGGCTCGATCGAGTACGTGGTCGACGCCACGGGCGAGGTCGAGGAGGTCGAGCAGCTCATCGGCATGGACCCCATCAAGATTGCGCAGATGGGCGTCGTGCTCTCCTTCGTGCCCGAGGACCGTCTGGGCATGGGCCTCGTGGCCAGCATGGACCTCACCGACAACATGATGCTGCGCTCGTTCCGCGACGGCGCCTCGCCCTTCACGGACCGCAAGGCGCCGCGGCACCTCGCCGAGCTCGTGGTTGACGAGCTCGAGGTCAACACCCCGGGTGTCTCCACGCCGGTGCGTCGACTCTCCGGTGGCAATGTGCAGAAGGTGCTCGTCGGCCGCGAGATCGCGGCGGCGCCCACGGTGCTGCTTTCCGCCTACGCGGTGCGCGGCCTGGACGTCAACTCCTCGTACCTCATCTACGACCTGCTCAACCGCCAGAAGGGCAACGGCGTGGCCGTGGTGTACGTGGGCGAGGATCTCGACGTGCTGCTCGAGCTCTGCGACCGCATCCTCGTGCTGTGCGGCGGCAAGGTCAGCGGCATCGTTGACGGCCGCACCACCAACAAGAACGAGGTCGGCCTCATGATGACCAAGCTGGGAGGAGGCGAGGCATAAGTGATTCACATCACGAAACGTAAGGAGATGCCACTTTGGCAGTCGCTTTCGGTGCGACTGGGCGCAATCCTTCTGGCCATCGTGGTCTGCGGCTTCATTACCACCATCACCACGGGCCTGAACCCCATCAGCGTGTATGCCACTATGTTCAAGGGTGCCTTTGGCACGTCGCGCAAGATTTGGATTCTCCTGCAGGAGATTGCCATCCTGTTGTGCGTGGCGCTCGCGCTGACGCCAGCCTTCCGCATGAAGTTCTGGAACCTCGGCGGCGAGGGACAAATCCTGGCGGGCAGTCTCGCGTCTGCCGCCTGCATGATCTGCCTGGGCGACAAGCTTCCCAACGCGCTGCTCATCCCGCTCATGTTCGTGTGCTCGCTGGCCGCCGGCGCTGTGTGGGCCGGCATTCCCGCCGTCGCCAAGGCGCGCTGGAACACCAACGAGACGCTCTTCACCCTGATGATGAACTACGTTGCCACGCAGCTGGTGGCCTACTTCGTCATCGTGTGGGAGGTTCCTAAGGGCTCGGGCAACATTGGCATCATCAACCAGGCCACCGAGGCGGGTTGGCTCCCGCAGATCGCGGGCTTCAAGTACCTGCTCAACATCCTGCTCGTGGCCGTGCTCACGGTTGCGATGCACCTCTACCTCTCCTATAGCAAGCACGGCTACGAGATCTCCGTCGTGGGCGAGAGCACCAACACCGCCCGCTACGTGGGCATCAAGGTTGACCGCGTCATCGTGCGCACGCTGCTGCTCTCCGGTGCGGTCTGCGGTTTCGCGGGCTTCTTGCTGGTGGCGGGCACCAACCACACGCTGACCACCACCATCGCGGGCGGTCGCGGCTTCACGGCCGTCATGGTGGCATGGCTCGCCAAGTTCAATCCGATCGTGATGATCGCGTCCAGCTTCCTGCTGGTGTTCATGGACTCTGGCGCGGGCGAGATCTCCACGGCGTATGGCCTCAACCACAGCTTCGGTGACATCCTCACCGGCATCATCCTGTTCTTCATCATCGGTTGCGAGTTCTTCATCGCGTACCAAGTGCACTTCGACAAGAAGGAGGGCGGACACGATGCTTGATGTGGTCTCGTTCGTCCCGAGGGCCGTGGCCCAGGGCGTGCCTCTGCTCTATGGCAGCACCGGTGAGATCATCACCGAGAAGTCCGGCAACCTCAACCTGGGCATCCCCGGCGTTATGTACGTGGGCGCCATCTGCGGCGTCATCGGGTCGTTCCTCTACGAGCGCAGCCTGGACGGCGCACAGATCAACGCGGCGCTCGGCTTGCTCATCCCCATGCTGTGCTGCCTTATCGGCTCGCTCCTCATGGGCCTTCTGTATTGCTTCCTTACCGTCACGCTGCGCGCCAACCAGAACGTGACAGGCCTGGCCATGACCACCTTCGGCGTGGGCTTCGGCAACTTCTTCGGCGGCTCGCTCATCAAGCTGACTGGCGCCCAGGTGCCGTCCATCGCGCTGTCCGCCACGAGCAACCTCTTCAGGAAATCGCTGCCCTTCGCGGCCAAGCTGGGCTGGTTTGGCAAGGTGTTCCTGAGCTACGGCTTCTTGGCCTACATCGCGTTTGCGGTGGCCCTGGTTGCGTCATACGTGCTCGAGCACACGCGCGTGGGCCTGCAGCTGCGTGCCGTGGGCGAGGATCCCGCCACCGCTGATGCCGCGGGCATCAACATCACGCGCTACAAGTACATCGCCACGTGCCTCGGTTGCATGATCGCTGGCCTGGGCGGCCTGTATTACGTCATGGACTACGCCAACGGCGTGTGGTCCAACGACGCGTTCGGCGACCGCGGCTGGCTCGCGCTCGCGCTCGTCATCTTCACCATCTGGCGTCCCAAGGTGAGCGCCGTGGCGTCGGTCCTCTTCGGTGGCCTGTACATCCTGTACGTCTTCATTCCGTCGGGCCCGGCGGTCAAGGAGCTCTACAAGATGCTGCCGTACGTGGTGACCATCATCGTGCTGGTGCTCTCGTCGCTGCGCAACCAGCGTGAGAACCAACCTCCGGAAAGCCTCGGCTTGCCGTACTTCCGCGAGGAGCGCTAAGCGCTGCTCTCGCCAAGCGAGTGTTGACATGGGGAGGCCCCTCCGCGTCAACATCAGCAAGAGTTTCTGCTGATGTTGACGCGGAGGGGCCTCCCCATGTCAACATTCGCTTGGGGGGTTACAGGCTGTCGCTCTCCCAGATCTCGGTCATGCAGGAGGCCACCCAGCTATACCACTCGTCCACGTTTGCCTGGTTGTATACCTCAGCCATCTCGTAGCTCAGGGTGTATCCGTAGCCCTCGGCAAAGCTCGCGGTGAACCCGCGAATGGCGCTGTCCCAGTCGCTCCAGCTCGCGTCACCCCAGCCCCAGGCATTGTAGGGATTGAAGCAGGCCTCGCCTGAGCCGCTCTCTACGCGGGCAATGGCGGGCGGCAGGCGCGGGTCAATGCCGTAGTCGTAGGCGGCCTCGGCAAAGGTGCGGCCGTAACCCTCAAGCGGGTACCCCGCGTTGAAGGCGTCGATGCGCTCTGCCCATGTGGAGACGTACAGCTCACGTGCGTCGTCCTCTGGTGCTGCCTCGGGTTCGGCGGTGGCTGAGGGCGCAGGCTCCTCCGTGGGCGCCGGGGTGGACGCCTTGGCGCCTGCCCGCGGGAAGAACAGGCTGACGACGGTGTACAGCGTCACCAAGCAGGTGAAGAGAAAGAAGGCCGTATCGGTTTTCCGTTTGCTCATTTTTTCGTACCTGCACTTTGCACGTAGAGACACTGGGCTATCATTCTGAGACGTACTTTACACGCATGGCCAAGACACAAGGGGATGATTGCCATGGCACCTGCTGAGCGTCAGATGAGGAACAACGACCGTCGAGCCGAGCGCACACGTGATGCGGCTCGTCATATTGCGGACGTTGACGCTCGCCTGTCAAAGGAGGTCGAGCGCTCGCTGGCCGAGCTCAAGACCTACGACGCGATGCCCAAGGTGACCGTTGAGGGCTGCGTCCCCGAGGTCAAGGTGCTTGACCAGGACACCGTGGCCGTCGTCATCGAGTACGGCCGCGGCGTGGCCAACTATTGCGACCTCGCGGTGCTCGACTTTGCCTCGTTCACCAACCCCGGCGGCGGCTATGACCGCGGCACGTGGGCCCAGGAGCAGGCGCTTTGCGCGGAGTCCACGCTCTTCAACGTGCTGCGCGAGCAGAAGGCTTGGTACGGCGAGAACCGTCGCCGCAACATCAATTGCGAGCTGTACCGCAACCGCGGCCTGGTGGTGCCCAAGGTGCGTTTTGACCGCGGCAAGTTCCATGGCTACGGCGACGTGATTGTGGTGGCCGCGCCGGACGCTCGTCGTGCGCGCAACGACTACCACATTGCCGAGGACACACTGCTTTCCTACATGCGCAGCCGTATCCGCTTCGTGCTGGCCATCGCTGACGACCTTGGCCACGAGAAGCTGCTGCTTGGCGCCTATGGTTGTGGCACGTTTGGCTGGGATCCGCAGGTGGTGGCTCGCCTGTTCCTTGAGGAGCTGGCAAGCGGCAAGCATGCGGCCAAGCAGGTCTTCTTTGCCGTGCCGTCCGAGCGCTTCAACGAGAACCTTCCCATCTTCGAGCACGCGTTTGCGTGCTTCCCGGAGGCGAACCCCGAGGCCTACGTCAAGCTGGCCGATCGCCCCAAGGTTGAGGAGAAGGTCGTCGAGGAGGACGACGAGGACGAGGACGATTGGCGCAAGTACCTGTAATGTGACCGAAGCGATTGTTGACCGAGGAGGGGCCCCGCGCGTCAACAATCGCAGCCACCTCTATCCGAGTGCGACGTCGAGCGCCATCATGACGGTGAAGCCCAGCGAGAAGAGCAGCACCGGCAGGTGCGAGTGCTCGCCTTCGGTCATCTGGGGTACCAGCTCCTCCACGACGACGTACATCATGGCGCCAGCGGCAAAGCTCAGCAGGTAGGGCATCCACGGTACCAGCTGGCGAGCGAAGATGATGGTCAGCAGCGATCCGACCGGTTCTACCAGGCCCGATGCGACGCCGCCCACGAAAGCGCGTGCTTTGCTCGCTCCCTCAGCGCGCAGCGGCAGCGAGATGATGGCGCCTTCCGGGAAGTTCTGGATGGCGATGCCGAGCGCGAGGGCGGTTGCGCCGGCCAACGTGATGGCCGCGTCGCCCGAGATCCAGCCGGCAAAGACCACGCCAACTGCCATGCCCTCGGGGATGTTGTGCAGTGTGACGGCCAGCACCATGAGCGTGGTACGTGCGAGCTTGGTGCGGGGGCCCTCGGCCTCGTCCTCGCCCACATGGAGGTGGGGGATGACGTGGTCAAGCAGCAGCAAGAAGAACGTGCCGATCCAAAAGCCCACCACCGCGGGAAGCCAGGCGAGGCGTCCAAGCTGCGCGGCCTCGTCCATCGCGGGCTGAAGCAGGCTCCAGATGGAGGCCGCCACCATGACGCCGGCGGCAAATCCCGCAAGCATCCGCTCCACGAGGGGGTCGAGCGTTTCGCGCATGAAAAAGACGCATGCGGCGCCAAGTGCCGTGCCCAGGAAGGGGACGAGCAATCCAATAAGGGCCTGAGCTGGCATTTGTTGCTCCTTGCGTTGCTAGGTGAACGCTACGCGCACGATGGACATGTGCACCAGATGGTCCGAGAGCCAAGCAAGCAATGCGTTGAGCAGGCCATAGCGTAGTCCCAGCGGACGATAGCCATTCATGTAGCTCTTTGCCGTCACGCTGGCAAAGTGGTCGCTCCAGGGTGCGAGCTCGCGCGGGGCATCTGACACCGAGAAGTATGCACCAATATCGTCCATGCCAGTCTCTTGCAGGACGGTTTTTGCCATCAGCTTGAGGCCGATGCTGTTGACCGCGTCAAAGGCGACAACTCCGCCGGGGAAGCGTTGGGCCATGGCCGTGAGCAGGGTCTTCAGCTGCTCGGTGGTGAAGTAGTAGAAGACGCCGGCGGCCACGAAGACCGCGCCGTCCGTGGCGTCGATCTGGTCAAACCACGCGAAGTCATTGAGGTCGCAGGGGATGTTCTGTTCGCGCGTCGCTGCGGGCAGCAGCTGGTCGCGGACGGCGATGACGTCGGGAAAGTCCAGGTTGTAGCCATGTGCGCTTCCGTTGTCCACGCGCGAGAACACGTCAAGCAGGCCTGCGCCAAGGTTGACCACGGCAGCATTGGGGTGCACGGCAAGATAGGAGCGAGCCTCCTCGCACAGGTCGTACTCGCGCTGGGCCACCTCAAGCGCGCCAAACTTGCCAAAGGCAGAATCCATGAGGCGCGCCTGGTCAGAGAAGTCGTAATCCACGCGGCTGACGATGGAGCCCGTGTCCACGCCGTCATAGAGCTCGGGCCAGCGTTGGGCCAGAACGTGACGGGCGTATAAGGGGATGACGAGCGTTTCCCGCACCGAGCCTTTGTCAACAGCGATCTTATCCATGAGCGTCCTTTCTGATAGTTAGCTCATGGTAACACTTTGGCTAAAGGCAGACCTGCTTTCCGTACTGTTACCAAGTTGCTCCATTCCCCTTTGAGGAGTCGCGAAAAAGCCACCCCTGTGCTATCGTCTCTTGCGAAGACTAATTCCTAGTAGCAAAGAGGGATTAAAATGACCTCCGGAAAGACCGAGCTTCTCATCAACGCGATCATGGACGGCTATGACGCCGAGGAGGACTTCTTCAAGCGTCACTGCCGCATCTTCCCGCGCCGATCCGTTGTGTATAGCCTGGTGGATGAAGTTCGCGCGCTCATGTTTCCCGGGTACTTTGACGACGAGACCCTCGCCGGCGAAAGCAACGAGGCGCTGGTAGGAGAGCGGCTCATGCGCATCCAGCGCATCCTTTCGGAGCAGGTTCGCCGCGCGTTTCTCTACAACGATGAGTCGCTGTCTGAAGAGGATGCCCGCGCTCAGGCCGAGCAGATCGCGGATGAGTTTGTCGACGAGCTGCCCCGTCTGCAGGCGCTCCTCCTCAAGGATGCCGAGGCGGCGTTTGAGGGTGACCCAGCCGCGCAGAGCCGCGAGGAAGTCATCCTCTGCTACCCTGGCATGCACGCGATTCTGGTCCATCGCATCGCCCACGAGCTCTACCTGCGCAACGTTCCCCTCATCCCGCGGCTCATGAGCGAGCAGGCCCACAGCGCGACGGGTATTGACATTCACCCCGGCGCCACCATTGGCGAGTACTTCTTCATCGACCACGGTACAGGTGTGGTTATCGGCGAGACCACCGAGATAGGCTCCCACGCCAAGATCTACCAGGGCGTGACGCTGGGCGCTACCTCCACGCGCAAGGGTCAGGCGCTCTCGGGTACCAAGCGCCACCCGACGCTGGGCGACTACGTCACCGTGTACTCCAATGCGAGCGTGCTGGGCGGCGACGTGGTCATCGGTTCTGGGTCGGTCATTGGCGGCAGCGCCTTTGTGACGGAGTCCATTCCCGAGGACGGCCGCGTGAGCGTGAAGGACCAGGAGGTCGTCGTTCGCCAGTTTGGCGCTCCCGAACCAGTCTGGTGCTACGAGATCTAACACTAAGGCGAATGTTGACATAAACGGGCCCTCCGCTGTCAACATTCGCATGATGGGGCATGCAGCCGGTGTCCCTTTCCTGCGAATGTTGACAGCGGAGGGCCCGTTTATGTCAACATTCGCATCCGGGGGGCGTTTACGTTACCTCCCCAGCTATTGTTGACCAAAAGTAGCCCTGTGGCGTCAACATCCGCAACGCGGGCCGCAAGGAGGAGCACGCATGGACGAGCACATCATCGATTTTGAGGACGCGCGCATCCGTTTGGGCGACCACATCGTTCGCGGCACCGCGGCCAACGGCATGATTCGCGCGTTTGCCATCACCGCGCGCCAGACCGTCCAGACCGCGCACGAGAACCACGGCACGAGCCCGCTGGTCAGCGCGGCGCTCGGCCGCCTGATGATGGGCGGCCTCATGATGGGCCAAATGTACAAGGGCGATGACGAGCTCATCACCCTGACGGTGACGGGCGACGGCCCCATTGGTGGCCTGACGGTGACGGCCAACAACAAAGGGCAGGTCAAGGGCTTTGCCAACCACCCGCACGTGTGGCTGCCGCTGAAGCCGGACCGCCATCTGGACGTGGGCCAAGCCGTGGGCGCGGGTTCGCTCTCGGTGGTGGTCGACCAGCCGGGGACCGTTCCGTATTCCAGCCAGGTTGAGCTGCAATCTGGCGAGATTGGCGAGGACCTGACGTACTACTTCGCGGTGAGCGACCAGATTCCCACCTCGGTGGGCGTGGGCGTGCTGGTGGACACCGACACGAGCATCCGTCAGGCGGGCGGCTTCACCGTGCAGGTTATGCCCGGATACCTGGACTTCGTTATCGATCAGCTGGAAGAGAACCTGGCCAGCGTCACGTCGGTGACCGATATGCTCGAGGCTGGCATGAGCCCCAACGATATGCTCAACCACATCCTGCGCGACATGGACTACGAAGAGCTGGAGGTCATGCCGGCGGAGTTCCACTGCGGCTGCGATGACGTGCGCGCGGCACGTGCGGTGGCGGCGCTGGGCGAGGTTGAGCTGCGCGACATGATCGCCAAGGGCGAGACCGCCGAGGTCTACTGCCACTTCTGCGGCAAGCGCCACTACCTCACGCCCGACGAGCTGCAAGGACTCCTCGCGTAAGTGCGTCTAGGGGGCTACCCCAGGATGCACTGCTACCTTTGGCCCGAACGTTCGCGGTTGAGACGCTCGGCGGTCTCCGCGCGGAAGGCGTCGAGCTCCTGCAGGTAAGCGAGGTCTTCCTCAAGCTCCTTGCGGCGGGCGGGGTCAAGGTCTTCGCGGGTCAGCTCGTGCTCGATGCGCGCCCGGTAGTCGTAGGGCGGCTCGATGTGGTACAGCGTGAGCGTGACCATAAACGCCATCGCTACGGCTACGAACACCACCGACATCACGTTGCTCGGCACCTTCGCAATGAGCCGTTCAAGCAGGGGATATACCACCCACGTTATGAGGCTCGACACAAACGCGAAGCCGATGCCGTTCTGCAGGCAGATCTGCCCCATGAAGTTGCAGGGCATGGCCGAATAGTTCCAAAACTCATAGTGAGAGTTGATTGCGAGGCCGCCAATCAGCTCGATGCCGGTGCAGAGCACGCCGTTTATCACAAACGAGATGACGTACGCACCCAGTGACGGCACGTGCTCGAGCAGCCAGCGGTAGAGCGGATAGAGCACCAGCGCGATAAGCACCACGGCGGTGCCTTCCATCAGATAGGGATAGAACCAGTCGCGCCAGAGGATGGTGTTGGACGGGTCGTACTCGCCGGCGACGAGCCCCAACCGGATGGCCGTGACGAAGAGCATTTCCATCCAGTGTCCGATGTAGGAGAACACGCAGAAGTAGATGATGGTGTTGCGGATAAACGGCCAGATCAGGCGGCTGGGTCGGAAGTGGTCAGGCCCGTCGGGCACAAGCTCGGTGGAAAACGGCTGCGTGCAGGCGCGCCTCACCGTCGGCGAGAAGGCAAAGTAGAGGAACAGAAACACGTCGAACGCGACGGAGAATGCCTGCACAAAGGGGTCGAACGTGCCTGCGGCGACCTCTGCCAGCGTGCCCACCACAATGTTGAATGCCGTGTAGCACATCACGAAGGTGCGGCTCACACGCAGGCGCCGCCACAGCATCCACAGGGCGATGGCCTCAAACACGAGGTTGAGCCAGTCGATGAGGTTGACGGAGTTGTAGTCCACCAGATGGCGGGAGCTCAGCACAAGGATGGCCAGCGTCAGGCACATGTTTACGAGGAAAATGCCCGAGATGATGCGCAGCCCGAGGCCGAGCGGCTCAGGACGAGTGCCGCCCTCGGTGGTGGGGGCGGCTGAGAGGTGCTTGGGCATGTAGGTCTCGGTGCGGGCCAAGGTGCGTCTGGGTGCGTCCGCGGGCTGTCTAGCGGGCGGTGTCCGCGGAGCGAGTCGCGTCGTCGCGGTCCTGCTCAAGCATGTGCTTGAGCCACACGCCAAAGCTGCGGCCCACGTTGACGCCGGCTGCGAGCTCGGCGCGCTCGGCGGCGGCAAGGCTGATGCCCTGGCCCTTGAGGTACGTGAGCAGCTCGTTGGAAGACTGCACGGCAAGCACGGCCTTCTTCTGCGTCGCGGAGAGCCTGTTGAACCAGGTGGGGGTTGCCATGAGCGTGCCTTTCCTCGTGGTTCGCGGATGCGTGGTACTAGCTAGCTTACCGTAACAGGACGTCTCGCGTAACCGTTGCGCATGTTGACATCCCGGGGCCAGTCTTGGTCAACATTGGCTTCTTCTCTTGCCAATGTTGACCAAGACTGGCCCCGGGATGTCAACATGCGCCTATTGGACGAACGGCCACTCGCCGCGGGCGAGTGCGTATAGCACGTCGGCCACGGCCTCGTCATCGCATGAGCCGATATGCCAGCGGGCGGCTGCGGCCGCCTTGGGCGTGGCGTTGGCCACGGCCACGGAGTTGGGAACGTGCGCAAGCATCTCGAGGTCGTTGCCCGAGTCTCCAAAGACCACCACCTGGTCAAGCCCGATGCCCATGGCCTCGCACAAGAGGTCAATGCCCGTGGCCTTGCTGTAGCCGGCGGGCGTGAGGTTGAGGAGCCCAGGTATGGGAATGTTGAAGCCCAGCTCAGGCACCTCGCGGGCCAGAAGATCGCGCGCGTCGCGCGTTGCCTGCTCGTCACCTACCACCACGATGTTCATCTTCACGATGGGGAAATGCGGGACGTCGTCAGCCATCTGGGCACCGTTGGCATAGAACGGAAAGTGCTCGGCCAGAAGCTCATAGGGGCCCTCCACCACATACACCTGCTCGTGGTCAAAGACGATGCCCACCACGTGCGGCATGCCATGGATGACGGAGCACACGTGCTCAAGGGCCTCACGCGGGAGGTATTCCTCGTGGACGAGCGCGCCGTCGAGGTACACCTGCATGCCGTTGGTGGCGAGTGCCGTGGCCATGCAGGCATCGTCGCCGCCAAAGGTGGGGACCACGTGGGCAATGCCGCGGCCGCTCGCGGGGCCCACGCGAATTCCGGCGTCCATCGCGGCGTGCATGGCTGCGCGCAAGCGTTCGGACACCACGCGCTGGCCGTGCGGAAGGATGGTTCCGTCGATGTCGCTGAGGACGAGCTTGACGCTGGGACGAGACATGAGGCTCCTTCGCGAGTCGTGGCATGCGGGGTGGCCTGGGCTTCTATAATGATACGCACCAAGCTCCCAGACGGGGTACGGTACCTGCGCCGTATTGCCGTCCGTCCACAAATGCCGACCACATGAGGAGAAGCGCATGCCCGCACAGCTTTCCGATGAGGTTCGTGCCGCGCAGATGAGGTTCGTCGACCGCATCGGCGATGGCTGGGCGCTGGTCACCGCCGGCACCATGGAGACCGGCTGGAACACCATGACCATTGGCTGGGGCTCGGCCGGTGTGCTGTGGAGCCGCCCCATCATGACGGTGTACGTGCATCCGTGGCGGTACACGCACGGCTTCATGCTGGACAACGACTACTTCACCATCCAGCTGTTTGGCGACGAGTACAAGCGTGACCTGGGGATTCTTGGCAGCAAGTCGGGCCGCGACGGCGACAAGGTGGCGCTGACCTCACTTACGCCGCGAGCCATCGAGCACGGCGTGACCTTCGAGGAGGCTGCTGACACCTTCGTCTGCAAGAAGATCTACACACAGAGGCTTGACCCCACGCTGGCCCCGCCAGACTTCCTGGCCCGCACGGGCGGCTTCTACGCCACCGACGCACATACCGTCTTTATCGGCGAGCTGCTTGACGTTCTATAACAGGCCTGGACAACAGGACAGTTCCTGTTGTCCAGTTGAGAAAGGAGAGTTGTCATGATTGCTGCAAAGCTTGAGAATGCCCAGTTTGGGGAGGCATGCGCGGCGCGTATCGCCAAGGCGCTCGCGTGGGTGGCCTCCACCGATCTGCACGCGCTGGAGCCCGGTCGTCACGACATCGACGGCGACGCGCTCTTCGTCAATTGCATGACGGTCACCACGAGCCTGCCGGCGAGCAAGTCGTTTGAGGCGCACCACCGCTACCTCGACATTCACTATGTGATCGAGGGCGAGGAGCTCATCGGCGTGGCGCCGGTGGGGGAGTGCCCCGAGCTGCAGGCCTACAACGAGGCCGATGACTATGCCCTCTACGGAGACCCAGCGGACGCAGCACGCGTCACGTGGGTGTACCTCAAGGAGGGCGAGCTCTGCATGACGCCGCCGGCCGATGCGCACAAGCCCGCCTGCCCGCCTTCCGAGCCCGCCCTACTCAAGAAGATCTGCATCAAGGTCCTCATGGACTAGGATGCCATCCCCCAGCGAATGTTGACGCGGGAGGGTCCCCTGAGGTCAACATCAGCAAGTAATCTAAGCTGATGTTGACCTCAGGGGACCCTCCCGCGTCAACATTCGCTTCTGAGGTTACAGCAGCTGGATGCCGGCAGCTTCGCAGGCAGCTACGGTCTCGGGATCCCACACGCTGGCCTGGACTTCACCCACGTGAGCCTTGCCCAAAAGCAGCATGCACAGGCGGCTTTGGCCAATGCCGCCGCCGATGGTGTAGGGCAGCTCGCCCGCAAGCAGCATCTTGTGGAACGGCAGCTCGCGACGGTTGTCGCAGCCGGCGATGGTCAGCTGTCGGTCAAGCGACTCGGGGCTCACGCGGATGCCCATGCTGCTGGCCTCAAAGGCGCATCCCAGCACGTCGTTCCAGAAGAGCAGGTCGCCGTTCAGGTCCCAGTCGTCGTAGTCAGGAGAGCGGCCGTCATGCGGCTTGCCCGAGCGCAGCGCGCCACCAATGCCCTGGATAAACACGGTGTGATGCTCGGCCACAAAGCGGTTCTCGCGCTCCTTGGGGTCAAGGTCGGGATACAGGTCCTCAAGCTCCTGCGCGGTGATGAACGTGATGTTGCGCTCAAGCTCGGTCTCAAGCTGGGGGTAGTACCACTTGAGCTCGTCCAGCGTGCCGCAGATGGCCGTGACGATGCGCCCCACCACCTCATGCAGGTACTCGGGCGTGCGCTGGTCCAGCGTGATGACCTTCTCCCAGTCCCACTGATCCACGTAAATGGAGTGCAGGTTATCGAGCTCCTCGTCGCGGCGGATGGCGTTCATGTCGCACACGACGCCCTTGCCCACGTTGAAGTCGTAACGCTTGAGCGCATAGCGCTTCCACTTGGCCAGCGACTGCACGACCTCGGCATCAGAGCCAACGGCGGGCACGTCAAAGCCTACGGGGCGCTCGACGCCGTTAAGGTTGTCGTTGATGCCCGTCGCGGGATCAACCACCAACGGCGCGGTAACGCGCACGAGGTGGAGCGCCGCGCAGAGCTTGGCTAGGAAGACGTGCTTGATTCGCTCGATGGCACGCTGGGTGTCGTAGAGCGACAGCTGCGACTCGTAGCCTTCTGGAATCGTGGTCATGGCAGCTCCTCTCTCGTCTCGCGCGGATGCCGTTTGAGGCGCGGCACCCGCAATTACATCGGGGCATAATACCACGGCGCACAAACGTGCCAAGGCTGCTTGGAGTGCTTACCTCCGTTTCGTAACATGAAATAAGCTGCAGCTAGAAGCTGGGCATTCCACGCTGATGCCACATATCTACCGTCCTCACCGATGCGAGGCGGTCGAGATGGCTAAAATGGGGCACTCTTTTAGCGGAGTCCGTAACAACCAACCCATGGGGGTGCAGTATGGCAACTAGGAAGACAACTACCAAGTCCACCACCGCTAAGTCCACTACCGCCAAAACCACGCGCAGGAGGACGACCAAGAAGGCCGCCGCGCCCAAGGTCGAGCCCGAGGTCGTCGAGGAGGCCAAGGTCGAGGCCGAGCCTGAGGTCAAGGCCGAGGTCAAGCCCGAGCCGGAGCCCGTGGTTGCTCCCGAGCCGGAGCCCGAGGTCAAGGCTGAGCCCGTGGTTGCTCCCGAGCCGGAGCCCGAGGTCAAGGCTGAGCCCGAGCCGGAGCCCGAGCCCGAGCCGGAGCCCGCACCCGAGCCGGAGCCGGAGCCCGAGCCCGAGCCCGAGCCGG
>OMWB01000016.1 GCA_900314645.1 uncultured Actinomycetes bacterium | reverse complement strand
AAAGCTTCGTTTGCGATGAGCTTTCATGGTCAAGCCCCCTCAGAAGCACCTCTCCTTTCGGTCCTTGCGGCACCGCTCGATGTTGCCGCAGCGGTAGCACAGCTCGTTGTCGCAGATGCCGTCGCGCTCGAAGTACGACAGGATGTTGCCCACCGTCGTCTCCGCGATGTTGTCCAGCGCCTCTGCCGTCAGGAACGCCTGATGGGAGGTGACGATCACGTTGGGCATGGAGATCAGGCGCGACAGCAGGTCGTCGTTTAGGATGTGGCCGGAGCGGTCCTCGAAGAAGACGTCAGCCTCCTCCTCGTACACGTCCAGGCAGGCCGCGCCGACCCTGCGCGCCTTGATGCCCTCGAGGAGCGCCTCCGCGTCGACGAGCCCACCTCTAGACGTGTTGACGATCACGACGCCCCTCTTCATCTTGCCTATGGCGTCCGCATCGATCATGTGCCTGGTCTCCTCCGTCAGGGGGCAGTGCAGGGAGATGATGTCGCTGCGGGCGAACAGCTCGTCCAGGGAGACGTACTCGATGCCGCCGTCCTGGGCGGGGAAGCGGTCGTAGGCTATGACGTGCATCCCGAACCCGCGGCAGATGTCGATGAAGATTCGCCCGATCTTGCCCGTGCCGATGACGCCCACGGTCTTCCCGTGGAGGTCGAACCCCGTAAGGCCGCTCAGGGAGAAGTTGAAGTCCCGCGTGCGGTTGTATGCCTTGTGGGTGCGGCGCACGGAGGTGAGCAGCAGCGCGATGGCGTGCTCCGCCACGGCATAGGGCGAGTAGGCGGGCACGTGGACGACGTGGACCTTGCCGAAGGCCGCCCGCACGTCCACGTTGTTGTAGCCGGCGGAGCGCAGGGCGATCAGCTTGACGCCGTATTCGTGCAGCCTCTCGATCACGGCGGCGTTGACCGTGTCGTTCACGAACACGCACACCGCGTCGCAGCCCCTGGCCAGCTCCACCGTGTCCTCGTTCAGCTTGGTCTCCAGGAAGCGGAACTGCACGCCATGCTGGCTGCCATACTGTTCGAAGGAAGGCTTGTCATATTCCTTCGTGTCATAGAAGGCGACCTGGATCATCTGTGCCACTCTCCTTAAGAGTTTGATGCGTGCGGTATGGCTGCTCACTCAAGCGTGAGCAGCAGGGCCATCTTGAACCTCTTGGTGGCTCTCACGGAATGCAGGCCCGCCTTGGCGAAGTGGAAGTTCTCTCCGGCCTTGATGGGGTGGTCCTCACCCTCGTACCCGATGACGCCCTCTCCGTCCAGGGCAAAAATCAGTGCCTCGCCGGGGGCGGCGTGCTCGGAGAGGGCGGTGCCCTCGTCGAAGGCCATGACGACGAACTTCATCTTGTCGTTGTGTGCCACGTCCATGTTGACGATCTTGCCGTCCGCGTAGGGCACGAGCCCCGCCAGCTCGAACACCTCGCCTGCCTTGATTGCCTCGTTCATGGTGTCGTTCCTCCTTATCGTGATTTCCGTATAGACTGCCGATTCCGACGTGCGCATGCCCACAGGCGTGTCCGTTGGGGTGACGATGCACTCGCCTGCGTCGAGCCTCCGCACGAAGCCGTCCTTTCCGTAGACCTCCACGCTGCCGCCCGCGACGATGAGCAGCTTGTGGTACGGGAAGATCTCCGCGCTGATGTCCGTGTCCCTCGCCAGGGAGAAGTAGATGACGTCGTTTGCCCCGCCGTGGACAGCCTTAGAGATCGTGCAGCCGGGGACCGGCGCGTTGTCTGCTGCGATGGCAAACACCTCTCCTACCTTCTCGTTCATCCCATCACCTTCACATCTGGGTTCTTCTCGCCGAACCGCTCCTTCAGCGTCTCGCAGATCTCGCTGCGGTCTGCGCCCCGCCTCTCCATGCTCTTGATGGTCTTGTAGGCGGCAAAGAGGGTGGACGGGCCAATCTCAGAGCTGAAGTACCCGATGCCCTGGTTCCACGCCAGCAGCTCGAACACGTCGTCCAACGCCGCGCTGTCCAGGCCGTGGATGTAGGCCTTCACGAGCTCTCGTGTGGCCTGGCGCATCCGCCCGGCTCCCACCGCGTTGGTCAGGGAGAGCAGCAGGCGGATCTCGTAGGGCAGGTGGCGGCGCTCGTCGTTCCATGTCAGGTCCCAGAATTCCACCGCGACCTTGCCGAGGCCCTCGTCGATCAGTGGCATGTTGGTCAGTGCGGCCGGACGCATGGGGATGTCCTTCTCCTCCTGCTTTGCCTCTGTGCGATAGAACCAGGCGTGGAACTCCGCGTCTGCCACCTGCTCGGTGTGATGTTCGAAGCCCAGGCCCTCCATGACCTCGTACAGCGGGATGGGGTCGAAGCTCTGGATGATCTCCAGCCCGCCGCCCACGGGCAGCGCCATGGCCTGCTTCCTCAGTCCCTGAAAGAAGTTGCCCTGGATGCCGCGCACGTCGATGGTCTTGAAGCCGAAGACCTGGTCCTTCCAATCCGCATAGCTCATGTCGTTTCCTCCAACCTTGTGTTACGTCCTGTGCTAGTCCAGAATCCTGCCGTCTCGGGAGATGGTCACGACCTGCCAGGGGATGAACTTTCCGCTGGCTTGCAGGGCGTTCTGCGCCGCCTGCTGCAGGCCGCCGCAGCAGGGCACCTCCATCCGCACGATGGTCACGCTCTGGATGTCGTTGTCCCGGATGATGGCCGTCAGCTTGTCGGCGTAGTCCACGTCGTCGAGCTTGGGGCAGCCGATGATGGTGACCTTGCCCCGCATGAACTCCTCGTGCATGTTGGCGTAGGCGTAGGCGGTGCAGTCCGCCGCAATGAGCAGCTTTGCGCCGTCGAAGAAGGGAGCCTGGGTGGGCACAAGCTTGATCTGGCAGGGCCACTGCGCCAGGCGGGAGACGGGCCTGCCGTACGTGGCAGGGGCCGTCGCCTCCTCGGCGTGCGCAAACTGCATCATCCGGGACCCGGGGCAGCCGCCCTGGTGGTGTGCATGGTTCGTCGATTCCATCCTCTGTGCCTCCTGTGCCTGTTTGACAGCTTGCTCGTCGTATGCCGGGGCCTCGCGCTCCTCGAAGGTGATGGCGCCCGTCGGGCAGCCGGGCAGGCAGTCGCCAAAGCCGTCGCAGAAGCTCTCCCTGACCAGCTTTGCCTTGCCGTCGACCATGTCGATCGCGCCCTCGTGGCAGGCGCTGGCGCACAGCCCGCAGCCGGTGCACTTCTCTTCGTCGATGTGGATGATCTTGCGGATCATGGTTGCCTCTCTCCTCTAGGGTACGACGATAGTGTAGACGGGAAATAGCAAAGAATCTGTATCTGGAGATACAGCTAGAAAAGATTTTTGGCGTATGATAGATGGCAGCATTCGCGAGGAGGAGATCGTGCCATGGACTATTCCGTACTTGAGGCCAGTACGCTCTTCAGGGGGATTCCCGCACGGGAGCTGCGGGAGGACCTGGAGAGGACGCCCCACCACATCCAGTGCTACGACAAGGGCGAGACGGTCTTCTTCCTGATGGAGGAGGCCTCGCGCGTCGGCGTCGTGCTGGAAGGCCACGTGCAGGCGCAGAAGACCTTCCCCAATGGGAGCCAGGTGAACGTCTCGCTGCGAGGGCCCGGGGAGCTGGTCGGGCCTGCCGCCGTCTTCTCTGCGCACAAGACCTATCCCTGCGACGTGGTTGCCGTGGAGCCTTCCACCGTGATGATGTTTCGGCGCACCGACCTGCTCGACCTCATGCAGAGGGATGTCCGCATCCTGGAGAACCTGATGACGGAGATCGCCTCCGCCACCTACATGCTTCAGCAGCGGCTGGAGCTGCTGTCCTACAGCGGCATAGCGCAGAAGGCGGCCTTCTGGCTGCTGACGCAGGCAAGGCAGACGAGCAAGGCCGAGGTCAGGATACCGGGGTCAGTCTCCAAGTGGGCGATGACGATGAACGTGTCGAGGCCCTCCCTCCACAGGGAGCTGAAGAAGCTGGAGGGGGAGGGAATCGTCAGCTATTCGTCCGGCTTCGTCAGGATTCTTGACGCCGGCGCCCTCCAAGAGGTCTTGAGTCGATAGATGGGCCAGTCTGCAAGACCGGCACCCCGGTCCAAAGTGACGCGCTTGAGAGGGTGTGGATGGGACCCCATGGGCACCGCTGGCTAATCGAGTGGAATATAGCTGGGCGGCTGACGAGTAAGGGCTGAACGGCCATCAAAGATTGAATGAGTTGCGGTTGCGCGACAACGCGATCCAAGACCATCGATAAAACCTTGGCTGCATCGTTCGCGGGCAATTCCGAGCTGATGACTCGCAAGGCACAATGAGGTCCTCCTGAAGTCGACGTCACGCCACCCGAGCCCTCTATCCCGGAGATGTACTTCTCGAGGAAGCGCTCCAGGACGGCCTCGTCCTCGTCCATGACGAGCAGCACGCGAAACTTCGCCAGCTCCGCCTCCTCCTCGAGCTGCCTGTGGAGCTGCGCCGCCTTCTTGTTGGCGTCCCTCTTCGACGTCGCCTCGAAGTACCTGGAGAGGGTCCTCCACTTGTCCCCCTCCTTGTACCGGAAGCGGGCCTGCCAGTGTCCGCCTCCGCGGTCCCTCACCGAGGGGTTCGAGTACTTCATGGGCTTTATGGGCTGCGTCCTTCCGTCGACTGTGCGTTTGGGAGTGGCCACAAAACACGGCCACGATTGGCCACAAACTAGCCGCAAACGCCCTTCCGGTGATGGAAGAGACAATACTCGACGGAATCGTTCGTTGCTGACAAAACCGCAGGTCAAATACCGAAAAGTGTCTTGACGGCCAGAGCGGGAAAGCTTATCTGTGACCGCTGGAACTTTTCGGGACCGTGAGGCCGCTGGTTCGAATCCAGTCGTCCCGACCAGGCTCACGAGGGGATCGCTGGCAGTACGCCGGCGACCTTTTTGCAAATGCCACAAACGACCCGCTAATCTGTGCCATTCTCCCAAATGAGATTACTGCTTCGAATCCAGTCATCTCGATTATTGAGCAAAGGGAGACCATGGTGGATCATTCACGTGCACCAAGATGCCTTAGCGGAGGAATCGTCTCGAAGGGAGCCGTGTGATGGCTGGGTTCTCCATCATCCTGCTGATGCTTGTCCTCTGGCCGTTCATGCTGGTAGGAATGCTTCTAACCGTCGCGTTCGCCGCCACGGTGGAGTTTGTGACGAGCCCCGCGTTTCCGGTGTTTCTTGCCTCGCTGGTGGTAAGCGGCATCGCACTGATAGATGTCATCCGCATCCTCTGGGGCCACGTGCGCGACAAGACGCTCCGCGAGATGCACCTCAAGGAGTTCGTACGGCCTACAATCCTCTGCCTGGTGGCGTTTCTGCTGTTCGCGGTCGCGTGCATCATGACCGGCTCGATGCTCTACACTTGGTGGCAGTCGATCGAAACCGACGTGAGCACGTGACGATGGTACCGAACACATTGCCCTAGACAACGTTTTTTGGGAGTGTGTTCAGATGCAGAGGTAAGCCGATGACGGTCAAGCAGGCGCTGCTGTTGGCGAGCTATGGCACGACCCACGCCGAGGCCCGTGCGCGAGGAACAGGGGCGTTGGCAAGCGAGGCTGCAGCCGCGTTTCCCCGGCGTCGGGTGATGGAGGCCTACATGAGCCCCAAGGTACGCCGCGTGCTGCAAGCTCGTGGTGAGGGAATGCCTGGTCCCGCTGAGGCGTTGCGACAACTGCGTGCCGAAGGGCGCGAAGACCTCTTGGTGCAGCCCTGCCTTGTGGCGGAGGGCAAGGCCCTCGACGCTTTGTTGGAGGAGGTACAGCTGCAGACAGACGGCTTTGCCCGCGTTTGTGTTGGGGCGCCGCTAATCGCGTCGGCGGAGGATGCGGCTGTCGTAGCCCACGAGCTCTGCGTGTGCCATGCGCCGATGGAGGGCGGGGCTATGGTCTGTGTCGGACACGGGTCTGGCGCGCGTACCGAGCAAGCCTTTGCGCTCGTGGCGGCAGCACTTGCGGACGAGGGGCGCTCAGATGCGCTGGTCACCACGCTCCACCACTCCGATGGCGTAGAAGGGCTTTTGCACCGCCTGCCTTCCAATACCCACACAGTGACGCTCGTCCCCCTTCTGCTCACGGCGGGGAGCCATGTGTCGTGCGAGCTCGCGGGCGCCCAAGAGGCGAGCTGGGTCAGCCGTCTGTGCGCTGCGGGCCTGGAGGCTCGCTGCGAGCGGCGCGGTCTCCTCGAGCATGCACCCATCCGCGCCCTGTTCCTCAACCATGCTTCCTGTGCCTCCCACGACGGATGGGGATCCACCTAAAGGGTGTATGCTAAAACCCACGCAAGCTACCCATGGGCGGAGGATGACATGCATGCAAAAAGGTTGCTGGTGGTGCTGACGCTTGGAATGTGCCTGCTCTTTGCCGCGGGCTGTGCGCAGCAGACTAAGCCGACGTCCTCCGAGGATAACACCAAGCCCGGACAGACTGAGCAGGCTGCCTCCACCAAGAATGACGCCCCCGCCGATACCAGCCTAGATCCCCTCGCCAGCATCACTTCTTCCTCGCGCGTGGTGGCACTCTCGCGTTCCGTAGGCGAGATGTGGCTGCTTGCGGGAGGCCAGCTGGTGGGCACGACCGATGACGCGCTCGACCTTCCCTCCCTCGCCGGGGACTGCGTAAGCATTGGCACTCTGTCAAAGCCGAGCCTGGAGCAGGTTGTAGCCTGTGAGCCCGACCTGGTCATGCTGACCGAGGACCTCTCCGTCCACAAGGAGTTGCACCAGAGCTTGGACGAGGCGGGCATTCCCGTGCTGGTGGTAAACATCGACTCGTTCGACGACTACGACACTGTCATGCAGCAGCTCACTGCGGCGACGGGGCGCGATGACCTGTATCAGCAGAACGTGGCAGACGTGCGCACGCAGATAGAGAGCGTCATTGCCAACGCCACGCATGAGGCGGGTGGCACCTATCTGGCGCTCAGGACCTCCGCGACAAAGAACAAGGTGCTCAAGAGCGACAACTTTACGTGCGACATGCTGGATGACCTCGGCCTTTCCAATGTGGCCGACGACACCTCGACGCTTGACGACCTTTCGCTTGAGGCAATCGCCGACGTGGATCCCGACTGGATCTTTGTCGTGTACCAAGGCGACGAGGCCGAGGCGCAGAAGGCTTACGAGGAAGCCTTCTCGCAGAATCCGGTGTGGAGCGAGCTCTCGGCCACCAAGAACGGCCATGTGGTCGTGCTGTCCAAGGAGCTCTTCCAGTACAAGCCCAACGCCAAGTGGGGCGAGGCCTACGCATATCTCTCGCAGGTGCTGTACGGATCGTGGGCATAGCTTGCGAGCTCAGGGCGACAGGGGCGATAAGGACGACGTGGCCGCCGACGCAAGCCGACGCGCGGTGTTGGCGCTCGTAGCGGGTGGGCTCTGCCTTGCGCTGGCAATGGCGGCGTCTCTTCTCGCCAGGACAGGTGCGCTCTCCACGGCAGAGGCGTGGCACGCTCTCACCGGCGCGGCAACCTCGTCCTCGGCGCACCTCATCGTGTGGGGCGTGCGCCTTCCGCGAGTGTTGGCCGCCTGTGCCTGCGGAGTCTCGCTGGCCGTGTCGGGAGCACTGCTGCAGGCCGCCCTCGACAACGATCTTGCCTCGCCCCAGGTGATGGGGATCAATGCGGGCGCTGGCTTCTTTGCGTTGGCTGGGACGCTGCTCTTTCCGTTTAGTGGGGTCGCGCGGCAGCTCATGGCGCTTGTCGGTGCGCTCGTTTCGACGCTCATGGTGTATCTGGTGGCGCGTCGTGCCGGGGCGGCACGCACGACGCTCGTGCTGGCGGGCGTCGCGGTGTCGAGCCTCATGAGCGCTGGCTCGAACGCCATCGTGACCATCTGGCCCAAGACGGTGGTGGACAAGCTGGCCTTCAGCCTGGGAGGTCTCACGGGTGCCACGGTGTCACAGCTGACCCTCTCTGCTCCGTTCATGGTGGCGGGCCTTGGGGCAGCTCTCCTTCTTGCTCCGGGCCTTGACCTGCTGGCGCTTGGCGATGAGACGGCTATCGGCCTTGGTCTTGACGTGCGGCGCCATCGCGTGGCGGCCATCGTATGCGCGGCGACCCTTGCGGCGGCAGCGGTCAGCGTGTGCGGGATGCTCGGCTTTGTGGGCCTCATGGTGCCCAATCTCGTGCGCATGGCGGTGGGATGCGGACTTAGGTGGGGCCTGCCCCTCTGCGCGATTTGGGGCGCGGTGCTGTTGGTAACGTGTGACCTGCTCGCTCGCGTGCTCTTCTTCCCCTACGAACTGCCCGCCGGCCTCCTGCTCTCACTCCTGGGTGCGCCGTTCTTCATCATGCTGCTCATGCGCAGGAGGCGACCGCGATGATCGAGCTGCGCGAGGTGACGCTGGGATATGGCGAACGGGTCCTGTTGCGGGTGGACGAACTCACGCTGCCCCGAGGCAGGATAACTGCGGTAATCGGACGCAACGGCTGCGGAAAGTCGACGCTTCTGCGCGCGTTGGTGGGCGTGCTGCCCTATGGGGGCAGCATCCGGCTGGACGGCGATGAGCTGCGCTCGCTCTCTCACCGTGAGCGTGCGCGCCGTGTGGCGTACCTGCCCCAGACGCTTTCGACGCCCTCCATGAGCGTGCACACGCTGGTGGGGCACGGGCGCTTTGCCCGTCTGGGCCCCCTGCAGTCGCTCTCGAGAGCGGACCGCAGCGCCATCCAGCAGGCAATGGAGCTCACCGACGTCTGGGAGCTACGACACGCCCTGGTGCGCGACCTTTCGGGAGGCGAGCGGCAGCGCGCCTATCTTGCTATGGCCATCGCGCAAGACACGCCGATGCTTTTGCTCGACGAACCAGGGGCGCATCTGGACGTGTCCCATCGTTTGGAGGCGGCGCGCATCATGCGCCAGCTTGCAGACGAGGGGCGCGGCGTAGTGGTGACCTCTCACGACCTGCCAGAGGCATTCTCGGGATGCGACGACATCTGCATCGTCAATCATGAGACAATAGTGGCGCAGGGAACGGTGGATAGCATTGCGGCAGAAGAGGCGTTGCTTCGGGATGCCATGGGCGTGTGCGTACGGAGGGTCGAGGGAGAAGACCTGGTCCATCCCTACGCGCTGAGCTATTGATGACGCAGCTCCGATGGCTGACGTCTGCCTTCTTGCCATAGGGCTCCACCTCAGCTAGGAATGCAATCTGTGACGAGCAAAGGAGGGATGCCATGGGCTTCGAGTTGAGCAGAGAGGGGCTCGACCGAGTCTTGACCGAGCTTGGCGAGAGCTATCTGCTGTATGCCCCGGTTCTAAAGGTGGGCGAGGGACGCTTCACCGACACTGACGTGGTCCGCTACGACTATGTGAGCTCGGTGGAGCAGATCGAGCTGGCCCACAAGTCGGACTATGCGTTCAAGGAGCTGCTCACACCGCTCTCCGAGACGCTGTTCTTCTTCACGGAGAACGAGTGCAAGGTGGCCGACGCCGAGTCGCGCAAGGTCATCGTCTTCCTGCGTGCGTGCGACCTGCATGCCGTCAAGCGGCTCGACCAGATGTACCTGGCCAACGGTCCAGAGGAGGACTGGTTCTACCGTCGCGTCCGCGATCGCGTGGCGTTTGCCCTCATTGGCTGCCCGGAAAGCTTTGACAACTGCTTCTGCTGCAGCATGGACACCAACGTGGCACCAGAGGGATGGCTCTTCTCGCTGGAGCAGACCGACGATGGGTACCGCTGCGTGGTGGCAGACGAGCAGCTGACCGAGGTGTTTGCCGCTCAGGCTGTGGGTGAGGCCGCCTTTGAGCCGGCTCACGTGAGCGCCAACGATACGGTGGTGCGGGTGCCCGAAAGCGTTCCCGTTGCCATCTACCAGCATCCGATGTGGGACGAGTACACCGCACGCTGCATCAAGTGCGGCCGCTGCACCATCTCTTGTCCCACCTGCACCTGCTACACCATGCAAGACGTGTTCTACACCGACAACGGCCGCGTGGGTGAGCGCAGGCGCGTGGGTGCAAGCTGCATGATCGACGGCTACACCAACGTGGCTGGCGGTGGGCAGTATCGCCGTACCGCCGGCGAGCGCATGCGCTTCAAGGTGCTGCACAAGGTGCACGACTTCCGCAAGCGCTTTGGCTACGACATGTGCGTGGGCTGCGGGCGCTGCGACGACATCTGCCCGGAGTACATCTCGTTTGCCGCCTGCGTCAACAAGCTGGCAGACGCGGTTGATGCCCTGGCAGCACAGGAGGTGAGCGCAGATGAGTAGCCACAACGCCAACCCCTACATCCCCTTTGCTTCGCAGATTCTGGAGATCGTCTCGCACACCAACCGCGAGCACACCTTCCGCATGGCCTTTACTGGCAAGGTCAAGCCCGGTCAGTTCTTTGAGGTCTCCATCCCCAAGTACGGCGAGGCGCCCATCTCGGTCAGCGGCATCGAGCCCGGCGTGAGCGTGGACCTCACCATCCGCAACGTGGGCCGCGTGACCGGCGAGCTGTTTGCTAGCTTTGGCGTGGGCTCGACGGTGCTTCTGCGCGGGCCGTACGGCAATGGCTTTGATGTCTCGCTCTACGAGAACGGCGAGTGCGTGGTGGTGGCCGGTGGCACGGGCGTGAGCCCGGTGCGTGGCGTGATCGAGCATCTGGCACACGCCGCAGACGCCGCCGACAAGCATGTCATTGTGGGCTTCCGCAGTCCCGAGGACATGCTCTTCCGCGCGGACCTCGAGCGCTGGGCGCAGGCGCTCGACCTTACGGTCACGGTGGACGGCGCACCCGAGGGCTACGTCGGTAACGTGGGCCTGGTCACCAAGTACATCCCCACGCTGGAGCTGCGCGATCCGGCAGCCACTACCGCCGTGGTGGTGGGACCGCCGGCCATGATGCGCTTCTCGGTGATGGGCCTTCTTGAACGCGGCCTTACCGAGGACCACATCTGGGTGAGCCAGGAGCGGCGCATGTGCTGCGGCCTGGGCAAGTGCGGCCACTGCCGCATCGGCGATAAGTACGTGTGCCTTGATGGCCCGGTGTTCAGATACGACTTGTCCAAGGACATGATCGACTAACGAGGAGGTGGTTACCATGACGCTTGACGTCAACGTCAAGGCACTGATGAAGAACGCCTATCGTCAGTCCAAGGTACGTGGCGAGACCGCCTCACGCGTTCGCGTTCCGGGCGGCGTCATAAATGCTCAGAGCATGGCACGCGTGGTTGAGATAGCCGAGGAGTTTGGCAACGGCACGATATTTCTCACCAATCGCCAAGGCATGGAGATACCCGGTATCCCGCTGGAGAAGGTCCCCGAGGTCAACGAGCGGCTGCAGGCCATCATCGATGACTCGGGCGTCAACCAAGAGGAGCGCGGCAAGGGCTATCCCGCTGCGGGAACCCGCAACGTAGTCGGCTGTCCGGGGTCGCGGCTGTGCCCGTTTGGCTGCTACGACACCACGGCACTTGCGCGGCGCATGGACAAGGCGGTCTTTCCCAACAACCGCCACGTGAAGATTGCCTTCACGGGCTGCTCCAATGACTGCGCGCATGTGGCGCTCAACGACTTTGGCATCATTGGCATGACCGAGCCGCAGTACGATCCTGCGCGCTGCATTGGCTGCGAGCAGTGCGTGAACTGGTGCAAGCGTCGCTCGGTTGGTGCGCTCAGCGTGGTTAACGGCAAGATAGTACGCGACGAGGACCTGTGCATCGGCTGTGGCGTGTGTGTCAACTACTGCCCCACACGCGCATGGACGCGCAGCCCGGAGCACTACTTCCGCCTCAAGATCATGGGTCGCACCGGCAAGCAGAACCCGCGCCTGGCGGAGGACTGGCTCAAGTGGGTGGACGAGGACTCCATCATCAAGATCGTACAGAACACCTACGCGTACATCGATGAGTACATCGATCCGGGAGCGCCGGGCGGCAAGGAACACATCGGCTACATCGTGGACCGCACCGGCTTCGACGAGTTTGTGAAGTGGGCGCTTGAGGGCGTGGAGCTGGGACCCAAGTGCGAGCAAGCAAGTCGCGTGTACTGGGGAGGCAAGCGCTACGACCGTAGCAACGAGTTGTTCTAGGGAAAGATGAGGAAGGCCTGGGCGCCGGCGGAGCTTTCTCATGGAGGCTATCGCTTACAGCACCTCGATACCAAGCTCCGCCGCCCGCCTACGCCAACTCTCGTTGTGGTTATCCGTGACGAGGCCTGTAAAGTCTGACAGCTTGCCATAACGGTAGTTGCCGCGCTCCATGAACTTGTGCGAGCGCGGGCTGCCTTACGGAGGGGTTCGAGTGCTTCATGGGCTTCATAGGCTGCGTCCTTCCATCGATTTGGGCGTTTGGGAGTGGCCACAAAACGCGGCTTCGACTGGCCACAAACTGGCCACAAATGCCCGTCCAGTGACGGAAGGGACAATACTCGACGGAATCGCTCGGGGCTGACAAAACCGCAGGTCAAACACCGAAAAGTGCCTTGACGGCCAGAACGGTAAAACCTATCTTTGAGCGCTGGAACTCTTTCGGGACCGTGAGGCCGCTGGTTCGAATCCAGTCGTCCCGACCAGGCTCACGAGGAGGTCGTCAGCAGTATCTGGCGACCTTTTTCTTTGCCTAGGTAACCCCCCAGTTCGAGATGCTCGCCTCCGACGAGACGAGCGAACTCGGCCATCGCCCTGAGGGCGAGCGACCTGTCTCTAGCTTATGGGTCTTTACAGTCAGGAGCGAGGGCTTTCGACGGCATTTGGGATGAGGATTGTTGCTGTCGTTCCTTCTCCCGGCTTGCTTTTGACCGTGAGCGTACCCCCACACTGCCTCTCGATGCGCTCCCGCACATTATCTATCCCTATGTGCGTTCCTTGCGATGCGGCCACGGCGTCCGGGTCAAAACCCAGGCCATTGTCGGAGATGACCACGCTGTGGCCGCCAGGCACTTTGGTTGAGCGGATGCAAACCAGCCCGTCCTCCCTCGCGCGGACGCCATGGCGAATGGCATTTTCCACCAGCGGCTGCACCGTAAGCGCGGGAAGCATGAAGTCATCGTCTTCGATGTCGTACTTCACATGGATGTACGGGAACATCAGCATCTCAATCTCGGAGTAGATTCTTGCGTGCTCAAGCTCCCTTGTAAACGCAATCAGGCCAGGCTGATCGAGCGTCTCCAAGTTTTGCCGCAGGTACCTGCTGAACTGCTCGATGGTCAACGCGGCGGTCTCAGGCGACTTAAGGCAAAGGCTTCGGATGGTGGCCAGCGTGTTGTACAGGAAGTGGGGCTGTATCTGCGTCATCATGATTTGGATGCGCTGCTCAGCTGCCAGGGCCTGCTCGTGTTCACGCACAAACTGAAGATGCAGCCAAAAGTAGTACAGCGCGCAGCCAACGACGACGGCAATAGTCAAAAAGCTCACGGGTTGGGGCACGTCTCCCACATGGCCGTCAGCCAGCAATGCCAAAAGGATGATGAACGTAACATACAGGGGTATCCAGACCCGATTCCTCGTGGCAGAACGTCGCTCGCGAATGGTTAGGAAGACCAGCTCGGCGAGCAACGCGATACTTGTAATGAGGCAGCATGACCTGAGCAGGGGATAGCCACCCTGCCACGAATTGTCGGCATCGATCGTGAAGCAGATGTCAGAGAACAACGCGGTGAGGTAGACCACCGCGTTGACGCCAACCAAGACCCACTCCAACCCGTAGCGCCGCTCGGGACACGTAACGTACAAAAAAGGATCAGCACGACAGGGCGAACACTGTATCCATAAATCGAGTTCACTATACGCAGCCCTATAGCGGGGGTGCCCGTTGAAAGCACGTTGTCCAGGTAGTTCTGCGCGATCAGGCTATAGACGAGAAGGCAGATGGTAAGCATGGTTCGCTTTTGTCGCTTTTGCAAATAGGGGTCTATCCCTATGGCTGCCGTCACCCCACACAGCAGCAGAACGCTGGGCGCAACACAGAGAAGCTCAACGTAGTGAGACTGGACGAATGTGTAGATTGACGCGTCGATGACGTCCGCCTCTCTTTGATGGATTTGCATGCCAACTTGCCTTGTGGCAGGCTGTGCTACAGCTGCGGCCATGCCAGGCCACATGGTACTACCTTTGGCTACGGTTGTGCTGTCCTGCCTGTTTGCATCATGTCCATCTGCAAAGGGATCACTTTCCTGCACTAGGCAAGCCGAGCATCGAGGACCGCCCACGGGTAGTCGCGCATGTACTCCCCGCGGTAGGCATTGACCGCTTCCGGGTCACCTTTGAGAAACCGATACAGATCACAGTCAATCAGCTCAGGACGGATGCGTAAAAAACCGCCCTTTATCTCGAGGATATCCTCTATTCCACCCTTCTTCAGGGTGTCCTTGAGCGACCGAATGACCACGTCCAGATACTTTTGCCTCGAACGGCTGTACAGCTCGTCCTCCCACAGCGCCGCAAAGATGGTTGGCCTTGTTACTCCCGTGCCGTTCTGGTCAACCAGATAGGTAAGAAGCTCCTTGCTCTTTGCGCGCGCGAAGTCGAGCGTGGAGCCATCCACAAACACCTCAAACCCGCCAAACGTCTGCACGACAATGTGGCTCGTCGGCGGGACGTACGTACGCGAGAAGGCATACTCAACCTCTCGCCGCAGATCGTCCGCAGAGACCGGCTTAAGCAGATACCCTGTGGCATGCAGCTTGAACGCATCGACCGCGTACTCAGGAAAGGCCGTCAGAAAAATGACGGCCGCGTTTGGGTGGATTCGCTTGAGTCGCTCGGCAAGCATGAGGCCATTGATCTCTGGCATGTCAATATCGAGCAGCGCAAGGTCAACCGCATTGTCCGTGAGCCATGCCACGGCCTCTTTGGGACGAGTAAAGCCCACCACCTCGTCAATCTTCGAAAACTGACGACACATCCTCACAGTGTCTTCCATGATTGGCAACGCGTCATCGACGCATAGGACTCTCATCGGGCTGTCCTTTTCATGTAGTCTGACTTGATACGAACGAGCGCCTTCTTCTCAAAGGATGCTCGTCCCCTAATCTTTGAGGGTACCACCCACAGGCCTGCCCGTGCTGTGCACTGCCAATCATCCGCCACGAGGAAGCAGCGCTTAACGGCTTTCTCTGGTGGACATCTGATGGACGGGGCTTGCCATACTGAATGGGTTACATGGATCAAGACAAAGCCTAGAGCTGGGTGTTTGGGCGCACCCAAGGCCGGATGAGGAGAAGGTGGGTTTAGCCATGGGATACTTTACGGGCCTCGTTGGTCTTCCAGTCTCTCTCTTTCTGTATTGGGTGGTGCTCCGCCCCAAGAAGGACGCACCGTTTCCCAAGGGAGGCTTGCTCCGCCTGCTGATTGCCGGCGCCGTCAGCGTGGCTGCTTCAACCCTGCTCACCTTGCCTATCTCGGCCGTCATGGCGCTTGTCCGCACTGGTGCCATCACCGACCCCGCTGGATGGCTCCAGACCATTCAGGCCGACCCCGGCTCATTCAAAGAAGCCCTGGAAAACAGCACCGGCAGTGATGCAGTGGAGCTCGCCTGGCACGTAGCCAACATGTTCTTTGGTGCCGGACTACTTGAAGAGGGTCTCAAGTTCGTGACGGCGCGCGTCGCCACCAAGAAGGAGGGGATGATCCGCACTTGGATGGACTCCGTGGTGTCCTTTGCGGTCGTCGGGCTCACCTTCGAGCTCCTGGAGAACGTTGTCTTTGGCGCTGGGTCTGACCTTCAGACCGCAATCATCCGGGCCCTTGTCCCCGCACACTTTATCTTTGGTGTCATCATGGGCTACTTCTTTGGAAAGTACCTTGTCACCAAAGAGAAGAAATACGTCTGGCTTTCGCTGGTGATTCCCATCGTCTATCACACGGTCACCAACGTCACCGTCTCGCTTCCGGCCACGAGCGTCCCCACCCTCATCTGCCACGGTGTGGCAGCGGTTGCGACCGTGGTCATACTCATGCGCTGGCAGAAGAACAAGACGCTGGACGTGCCTGTGACGCAGCTCGCGGCCGAGAAGGGCTCGACGGGGCAGGCGTTCGCCGCACAGGCTGGGGTTAGTCTCGCTTCGCACAGCAGCGCCGTGCAGCCAAAGCACGCGCAGGCGTCCGCCATGAAGGCCCTTTCCGAGCACGAATACACCACCTATCCCAGAAGGTTCAACAGCTACGCATGGTTCAAGCCGTTGCTGGTTGGCCTGATCTTTGCCGTGCTTTCCCTTGTCTCCATGCTCGCGGTTACCCTCTTGACGAAGCTCCTCTTTGGCGCAACCTCTGAAGCTACCGCGGGCTATGATGGCATGGACTTCTACACCGCAGCCGGCGCCTTCGAGAACGGGGCCGCCGCGGCAGCCGCAGTTCCGTGCCTGCTCCTTGCGGCGCTCATCGTGCGCGACCGCCCCATCTCCTCGTACTTCTCGTCCATGGGTGGCTGGAGATGGAAGGTGTTCCTAAAGACGCTCGCCGCAGCCTTCGTCATCCTTGGCATTCCCATCATCGTCTCGTTTTTCCTGAAGGGAAAGACCTCTGACGTGCGCTTCACGCTGGGCGGCTTTGTCCTGCTGACGCTCTTCGTACCGTTCCAGGCTCTCGGCGAGGAGCTGACGTACCGCAGCTACATCACGCAGACCGTCAGCAGCTGGTTTATGTTGCCGCTGGCAGGCATAGCAGTGCAGACCATCGCCTTCGCGATGGTTCATCCCTACAATATCGTTGGCGTTGTAGAAATCATCGCTGCAGCCCTCCTGTACATGTTGTGCTGCCTTACCAGCAAGGGGCTTGAGGCACCCACGGCGCTGCACACCATCAACAACATGATGGAGATCTGGATGACCGGGTTTGGCTTTGGTGTGATCTCGTCAGATATGACCGTAGCCAGCGCCGCCTTCTCTATCTTCTTCAAGCTGCTGTTCTTCCTGTTCATTGTCTTTGTCGATAAGAAGCTCCACTGGTTTGACGAAGTTCAACGCGACGACGTCGAGCGGTGGAACAACAAGGCAAGGGCTTAGAGCTTAGAGACGTCTCTGCCCAAAGCGAGACGGCGGTTGGAACTGATGCCCGCAGCTCTGGCGCTTACGCTTGTGACTCGGAAGCATGGTGACCGCACTTCTTGCTGCTCTTTAGCGATCCTGAGACACCTGACAGCTTCCTAGCCCCTCTTCGCCTTCGCGAACCTCTTGATCTGCTCGTGGTATAAAAGCTGATCATCACACACGACGCGTCGAGGGGGCGTCTGAGCGTGTCTTCGTTGCACACGTGGGGCAGGCCCTCGGCGGCGGCGAGCGCGCGTAGTTCAAGGTCGTGTCCCTCCCAGTACGAGCGGTCGCCGCTGCGGTTGTCCTTTCAGTCTGGCCCGAGCGCTCGATGCTGAAGATGAACCTCTCAAAGAATTACTCCACTAGGGACTCCTCCTCGAGACTCCTGTGGAGCTGAGTGGCCTTATTTGTCGCGTCTCTCCTCGGCGTGGCCTCGACGTTCCGGGAGAGGGTCTTCCACTTGTCGCCGTCCTTGTAGCGGAACCTAATCTGCCAGCGGCCATCGCTGTGCTCCCTCACCGATGGATTCGAGTAGTTCATGGGATACCTCCTTCCGGACGAGGCTTTCGCGTTGGCCACAAGACGGGTGCAGAATTGGCCACAAACTGGCCACAAACGCCCGTCCAGTGATGGAAGGGACAATACTCGACGGAAACGGCCGATGCTGACAAAACTGCAGGTCAAATACCGAAAAGTGACTTGACGGCCAGAACGGTAAAGCCTATCTTTGAGCCGCTGGAACTTTTTCGGGACCGTGAGGCCGCTGGTTCGAATCCAGTCGTCCCGACCAGGCTCACGAGGAGGTCGCTGGCAGTACGCCGGCGACCTTTTTTCGTTGCCGCGCCTTCTTACCGACAAATAACATACATTGGACTGAAATCAATATTCGAATCAAGGCGTCTACCTGCGCATATACAGATTCGAACTATCCGCAGCAGAATCGAATGTATGTTATCTGCCTGCCAAGGCGCCACCACGGCACCCACAGGCCAGAGACGTGGCCCTACCAGCGGCAACTCACCAGCTCGCCGCGGCAAAAGAGTAGTACCCTGAGAGTAGCCACGCTCAGGAGCAGGGAAAACATGGACGAGAATCTCGACGCCCTAGAAACGCGGACCCCCTTCGCGCTGGAACTCCCTACAGCCCAGCAGATAGCTGCCGGGCTGGCCATCATTGCGCTCACAAGCCCCGCGATGCTCGGCGGCATACCGGTGCTTCCCGTCACCATCCAAGACGAGCGGCGGCGCCAGCAGGAGGAGATCCAGCAGACGAGCGAGTCGAGCGTCGGCGTCTACCACTCCTCGGCCGAGGCGGCCGTTGGCCTCGCTGCCTCGCAGAAACGTCTTGCCAGCGTGAGCAACGAGGTCAACAAGACCCACTTCCATAACGTAAGCGAGCAGGACATCGTGCAAGCAGCTGACCGCGTGTTTGCCAGCGAGGTGCGGCCCGAGCTCAGCGCGCGCTTCCTCTCCGCCCTCAACCACGTGGCCACCGACACGGCGGACCTATGCATGCTGCGTGATGACGAGGCGCACTACGATGAGCAGCTCGATGTAGATTCATGGAGCTAGAAACCGGCCCTCGTTACGTAACCTGCGCATACGGCGCGCGGGCGCGATCCAGGTAGGCCAGATAGCCCGCAACCAACGCCTGGTAGTCAGCCATGAGCGCCTCGCGCGGCACGTCCTTCAGCGCCGGTGCCCACGGACCTGAGCGCAAGACGAGCTCCTCGGGTGGCTCCTCAATAACGATGCCATCGCCTGCGGCCGACAGCCACCGGTAGAACGTAAACGTCTGGGGTAGGTGCATGAGCGTAAGGCCCGTGCAGTCGGGCTCGCCAAGCGTGCCCTCAAACTGACCGAACCGCATGCCAAAGCCAAAGCGGTCAAAGAGCACGTTAGTGCGGTCCGAACGCACGCGCACAAAGACGGTGCGCACCGGACCCGAGATCATGTCAAAGCTCCGCGACATGCGACGCTGGGCACTGCGCCGCAGCTCAGAGACCTGTCGACCCGCGTCGGCGTCCTGCTCTGACACGCGGACGTCGGCCATGCGGTCAACTCGGCTTATCACCACCTCAAGGTCGTGACGCCACGGGGTGGAGGTGTAGGTCTCCACGTAGTAGTTGTTCTCCGAGAAGTAGAGCGCGATTGGCGTCTCCACGCGCAGCGTGCTGCCGTTGTCGCCAGGAAGGGCCTGCGGATGGCCCGCGAAGTCTGCGTAGGTATAGCGGAACTCCACCTTCTTGCCCGTGTTCAGCGCGCGCGTCACCGCCTCAAGCGCCGAGAACACCTCCTGGTAGCTCTTCAGCACGCGCTGATCCACATGCACCTGACCGGCAAGGTCGTCCTCTTGGTAGCGGCTGACCAGGCCAAAGAGGTCTTCCTGCAGCTCTGCGCTCTGCCTCACCGTGAGGAAGCGCGATGACTGCACGGCGTTGAGCATCAGGCGCGCCTTGACCGGGGTCAGGCGGGAGCGCTCGCACCAGTAGCCGGACGGAGTCACATGCAGCCGCAGGTCAAGCGCGCCGCTTGCCGCAATGGCGCGCAGGTCAGCGGCGAGGGTGTTCTCTGCCGGGGCGCACTCCTCGCCAAAGCGCGCCGCGAGAATCGCCCGCAGGTCAGCGTTAGAGAGCACGTGGTCGGCGTCGGTAAGCTCGCGAAGGAGAGCCACCACACAAAGCAACCGCTGCCTCGCATCGTCGCAGCGCAGATCGGCAGGCAGCAACTCAGCCAGCTCATGGGCTTCGGTCTTTGAAAGCGCCATGCGGGCTCCTTTCGCGAAAGCGTCTCCCCTACCACCTTCAAATCTTGAGGTGCTCGTCACATCACACCAGTATGCCGCACGTGTCGTCCCCTGTATAGTGCAAGCTAGCCAGAGAAAGGAACGGCTATGTTTGAGATCAAGGGAACCTACGCCACCGCCAAGTGCTTCGCCACGAACGCCGAGGAGCAAGCTATCGACCAGATTCGCACCATGTGCAGCACCCCCTTCACCGAGGGCTGCCAAGTGCGCATCATGCCGGACATGCATTCTGGCAAGGGCTGCACCATTGGTACCACCATGACCATCCGTGACAAGGTGGTGCCCAACGTGGTGGGCGTAGACATCGGCTGCGGCATGTTTGTCGTGGAGCTTGGCAAGGACGAGATCGACCTTCAGCTGCTGGACGAGGCCTGCCACTACGTGCCGAGCGGGTTTAGCGTTTGGCCCGGACGCCAGCGCCAGTTTGACCTCACGCAGCTGGAGTGCTTCCGCAACCTGAAGGACACCAAGCGCCTGGTGCGCAGCATCGGCACGCTGGGCGGCGGTAACCACTTCATCGAGGTTGACCGGGCACCGGACGGCACGAACTACCTGGTGATTCATTCCGGCAGCCGCAACCTGGGAAACCAGGTGGCCAACTACTACCAGCACCTTGCCATTGACCTGCACAGCGGTGCCGCGGAGTTCTTCGAGAGGCGCGACCAGCTGATCGCCCGGTTCAAGGCGGAGGGCCGTCGCCGCGAGATTCAGTCCGCGCTCAAGCAGCTGCGCCGCGAGCGCAAGGTGCTTGACGTGCCGGCCGACCTCTGCTGGCTTGAGGGCTCGTACATGGAGGCCTATCTCGCAGACGTGGCGATCTGCCAGCAATTTGCTCGTCTCAATCGCGAGACGATGGCGGAGGTCATCCTCGAGCGCACGGGCCTGAGCGGAGGCAGCTCGTTCCACACCATCCACAACTACATCGACATGGACGAGATGATCCTGCGCAAGGGAGCCATCGCGGCACACGAGGGCGAGCTTGTGCTCATCCCGCTGAACATGCGCGACGGCAGCGTGCTGGCGCGCGGGCGCGGCAACGCTGACTGGAACTTCTCGGCGCCGCATGGAGCGGGACGCCTTATGTCGCGTGCGGCGGCGCACCGCGAGCTTTCGCTGGAGGAGTACCGCCAGCAGATGGCAGAGGCGGGCATCTACACCACGTGCGTGTGCGAGGCCACGCTCGACGAGGCTCCTGGCGCCTACAAGGCGCGCGAGGACATCATCGGACCGATCGCAGAGGCCGTGGACATCGTGGAAGAGCTGCGTCCCATCTACAACTTCAAGGCAGTGTAAAAGACAAAACGCCCAATTGAGGGGCCTCTGTACGTTTGCCCAGTTAGCAAGTACGGAGGCCCCTCAATTGGGTGTTTGGTCTTTTACCCGCAGCCGCTATCCCTTGATGAACGGCCCGTATTGCGGCAGCTCCATGTCGCGCAGATCCTTGATGGCGCGGATGGTCTTGGGAAGATAGAGCAACACGAGGACCCCAAACACAATCATGGTCGGTATGGCCACTTGGGGATCAGCGCTGACGTAAGTGGGGGCCCTCATTCCCCCTTCGGCCACGGTGCTGCCGCACAAGATTACCCAGTCAAAGAACGCGTGCACCGTCATGGCACCACACAGGTTCTTGTCCTGCATGACAGGCGCACAGAGGACGAGGGCAAACATGCTTGTCTCCAAGGTCTTCAGAAGACCCATTGCGATGACAAGCGCGTTGCTGAAGTCCATATCAAAGATGACGTGAACGGCGCCGAAGACAAGGGATGAGACAATCGCCGCGATGAGCGGACCGTTCTTTTTGTTGCCCAGCTTGGCAAGCATGCCGCCCAGCAGAAGGCCCCTGAACATGCCCTCCTCGTTGACGCCGATAAGGATGCAGAGCACCGTGGAGTAGGCGACCCAATACACGGCGCTTGAGGTGTCAAGTTCGCCCTGGAGGAACTGCATTGCCAGATTGAGCGTAATAAGAAGGCTGAGCGCGATGTTGATCACAATCATGAACCAGCTGTACTTCCATGCATTCCGAACGGTCTGTGGGCTGAAGCGCAACCAGCTGCCTCCGCCCAAAAGAACGATGAACAGGACGGCGAGCACAGAGCGCAGAACCACGGTCGCCATAATGGGGTCGACGCCCGAGCTGACGATGAGGGGTGCGCAGAGTTTGGTGGACAGAAAGGCCACGACAGCGCCGAGTATGCCCAGTACGCATTTGACGGTGCTGTTGTCTTTGGGGGTCTCTGCTGAGTAGTGTTGCGGTTCGGTCATGGAAGGTCCTCTCGAGCGGGTGTTGTGTCGCCTTGTATGATACGCCAGTGCACGCACCTGTACTACAAGCGCATACATCGGCGTATCATGAGTGCCAAGAGGCTGCGTTTTGCCCTCTCATCAGGCCAGACGTTTGAAGGGACGTGATGTGCATGGGTCAGAGACGCTTCACGCACAGGCAGGTGCTTGACCTGGCGCTCGCGGTAATTCTCGCGCTCGTGCTGTGCGTGTGTGGCGCTTGCGCCAGCACGGCAGAGCTAGGCCCCGCGCCTGATGACAACGGCACAACCGTCGATAGCCCCACACCGGCCGACGACGACACGGATGACGTTGAGCCCGAAATCATCGACGCAGACCCACCCGACATGCTATACACCACCTCCGTGACTGACGAAGAGCTCGACGTAGTCGTGTATGACGACATAGCGATCCTCATCCCCAGCGGTGAGCGGCTTAACTGCAATCTGGACGAAGAGGCCCAAAGCGGCCACTTCTACCACGTTGTTGCCGATGTCGACTATCTGTCGGGCGGAATTGCGGGCTACTACATGTACCCCGACGTCAAGCGCGTGAAGTCCGTCAAGGAGGTCTCGCCCGATGACCTCGACATTCCCACCATTGAAGAGCATCCGTGGGGCGTTGCGAGGATAGGCGACTACGCGAATGCAGACTTCTTACTTTGCGAGTACCGGCGCTATGCCGTTCTCTCTGGTCGCAAGTGGATCTACCGCTACGACAAGTTGCTCACCCGCGATGACGGCTCACGGGTGTGCTACCGTGCGGACGTTGACCAGGCCGACATCGAGGCTGGCATCGCCAAGGGCGTCATCTTGTGCAAGGATTACTTCCTCATGCCCGCAATCCCCATAAAGGGGAGCTCATAAGGGGCGCGCGAGCTGCCCGTCCCCGACAGCGAATGTTGACCTCAGGGCCGCTGTTTCGGTCAACATTCGCATTATCTGCGCACAGGCATCGTACAGCCGCACAAAGCGGTATGCTTGCATAGACCGAATAAGGCGGAAACCCGCGGAAAGGCAGGCATCATGCAGATTGCTGACGGCATTTTCTACATTGGTGTGAATGACCACGAACTCGACCTCTTTGAGGGCCAGTACATCGTTCCCAATGGCATGGCCTACAACTCCTACGTCATCATGGACGAGAAGATTGCCGTGATGGACAGCGTGGGCGGTGAGTTCGACGAGGAGTGGCTGGGCAAGCTTGACGCCGTGCTCGACGGTCGCACGCCTGACTACCTCATCGTCCAGCACATGGAGCCGGACCACAGCGCCAACCTCATGAGCTTCACCGAGCGCTACCCCGAGGCCGTGGTGGTGGGCAGCATGGGCGCCTTCAACATGATGCAGAACTACTTTGGCACCAAGTTCGCTGGCCGCAGCCTAGTGGTGAAGGAGGGCCAGACGCTCTCGCTCGGCACGCATGAGCTGCAGTTTATTGCCGCTCCCAACGTGCACTGGCCGGAGGTCATCTTTACCTATGACGCCACCGCCAAGGTGCTGTTCTCGGCCGACGCGTTTGGCAAGTTTGGCGCGCTCGACGTGGACGAGGACTGGGACTGCGAGGCTCGCCGCTACTACTTCGGCATCGTGGGCAAGTTTGGCAAGAACGTCCAGGCCGTGCTGAAGAAGGTCGCCAAGCTGGACGTGCAGGTGATCTGCCCGCTGCATGGCCCCGTGCTCTCTGAGAACCTCGAGCACTACATCGGCCAGTACCAGACGTGGTCTGCCTATGATGTCGAGACGCAGGGCGTCGTCATTGCCTACTCCAGCGTGTACGGCCACACCAAGGCCGCCGTTGAGCTTCTGGCCAAGACCCTTGAGGAAAAGGGCTGCCCGCGCGTAGTGGTGACCGACCTCGCTCGTGATGACCAGGCCGAGGCCGTTGAGGATGCGTTCCGTCACAACATCCTCGTGCTGGCGACGACCACCTACTGCGGCGGCGTGTTCCCCGCAATGGAGCAGTTCATCCATCACCTGCTCGACCACGCCTACCAGAAGCGCACCATTGCGTTTGTGGAGAACGGCTCGTGGATGCCCACGGCCATGAAGGGCATGAAGGCCCTGACCGACAAGCTGGAAGCCATCGAGTACACCGAGCACAACGTGACCATCAAGGGCGCACTGAACGACGACTCGCGTGCGCAGATCGACGCGCTGGCCGACGAGCTGGTTGCGAAGTTCTAGAAGAACAGCGCGTGTTGACCTAGGGAGGCCCCCGCACGTCAACATTGGCATTTGGAGCTTGCCAATGTTGACGGACGGGGGCCTCCCCTGGTCAACATGCGCTGTTGGAACACCTAATTAGCGGTTGAGCGTGCTGGGGCGCCATGGATCGGGACACTTCAGCGCAAAGCCACCTGGAACGCGCGGAACGCCAGCAGCGTCCAGCACAGCTTCGAGCTCCTCCTTTTCCAGCCCAATCCAAGCCTCGTCCAGCTGCTCTGGCACCTCGTATCCGAGGGAAACCATACGCGCGTGCACCGGAGCGAGCTGCCTGCCCACGTTCTTCGCGTAGCCAGCGATCTCCATTGCACGGAAGCTGTTACGAGAGGTGTTTCGGCAGCTATCTAACTGCGCCATCAGCTCTTCAGCCGTCATCGCTCCAACCTCAAGAACCGAGTCGGCCAAAACCAAGGCGTCCTCAAAGTCAAGCTCGCGCAGACAATCGAGGGCCGTACGTCCCAGCGATGTCGCGCGCAGATGGTTCACTACGCAGGGTGTGTCGTTCTCAACCATCTGCCTCAGCAGCGTCTCTGTGCCGTGACCACTGTTTCCGCGTGTCGTTGCCAAACGAATAGGCCAAACCCATTCCTCGGGCACATCAAGCCCCCAGGCGAGCGCTGCAGAGACGCTTGCAAACACCCAATGCTGATGCATCCGCTGCAACGAGCGCATGCAATGAAGCGCGCGCTCAGCCTCGGTCAAACCTTCCCAGTAATTCGTACGAGCGTACATCCGCGGCATGGGTGCCAAAAGGAGACCCGCCTCGACCATCCCCTCCAAGAGAGGATGATCGAGGCGATCCTTAGGTACATAGCATGCGCGGCTTAGCTGGCTCTGGCGAATACGGGACTCAAGCGAAAGATTGTGTCCCATCGACGCCCCTCCCCGCGTCGTCAACTGTCGTTACTCGTTGCCCTCGTCGCCGCCACGGTTACGCAGCAGAAGGAAGGCCAGCAGGGCAAGCGCTACCACGGCGAGGATGACGAAGCCGTTGCTGCCCACCGCACTCGCAGCGTTTGCGAGCGGCGTGCCGTCGCCAGAGATGGGCTCGGAGCCAGAGGTGCCGGTTCCGTTCGTGCCGGTGCCGTTCGTGCCGGTGCCGTTCGTGCCGGTACCGCCAGGACCAGCCAACGGGGTGTCGACGTCGAGAATCTCTTCGGTGGCAGGAGCGGTGGCCTCAGGAGTCGCGGCGGGTGCGGTGGCACCAGGAGTCGCAGCGGCAGCACCTTCAGTAGCGGCAGCGCCTTCAGCTGCAGGCGCGGCAGCAGCGGCAGCGGCGCCTGCGGTCGTGGTCGTGGTCGTCGTGGTCTCGACCGTGGTGGTCTCCGTCGGCGCCTCGACGGCGACGTACGGCAGCGTCCAGTCGTTCGAACCCTCCCTCAGGGTGCCGGTGATGTTGCGGTACAGCGGGCGGTAGCCCTCGAAGTACTCATAGGACTCGACGGGCTTGTCGCCCACCTTGCCGGTGAAGGTCGCGGAGCCCAGCTCCTGTCCGGTAGCATCCACCACGAAGTGGATGGTGTAGGAGACCATCTCGCCCTCGACGCCGTAGGCGACGATGAAGTCCTTGTCCTCGTTCACGTCGAAGGTGTAGGAGCTGTACAGAGTGTCCTGGCCGCTGACGCGGAAGCCCTTCACGTAGTACTTGGTGCCGTCCTCCATGCTCAGCATGTCCTCGACCTGCTGGCGGGTCACGGTGATCTCGGTGCCCTCGGCGTAGGTGCCGAGCGTCACGACGTCGTCGCCACCGAAGGTCCCGTGGTTGCCCGCGAAGATGCGGACATCGTACTCGTAGCCGTCCGCGTAGGCCGGTGCCGCCACGAAGGCGAGCGCCAGGACCACGGCGCACAGCGCGAGAAGCATACGCTTAAGTGCTCTCATCGCACGCCCTCCCTCTTCTCCTTGCGACGCTCGATGACGCCGTAGGTCGCCAGGCCGGCAAGCGCCACGCCCGAGACCGCCATGATCACGTAGAGCGGAAGCAGCCTGGTGCGCGTCTCGTCACCCGTCTGCACGGTCCGCCTCTCGGTACGCCTCGTGGGCTCGGGCTCGGGCTCCACCGCGAACTTGAGCTTCAGGCGGGCCAGCGTGTCGAAGTACGCATTGCCCTCGGTCTCGCCGTCGAGCGCCACGCGGAGCTCGACCTTGGCGGTCTGGCCCTTGCTGAGCTGCCCCAGGCCGATGTAGTCCTCAAGGGCGTTGGTGGCGTCAGCCAGGCCGTTGCCCTCGTCGCCGCCGACGACCTCGCTGTCGTACAGCGTGCTGACCTGGCCGGACGGGTTCGTGTAGGTGAGTCGGTACTCGTACGCGGAGCCAGAGGCACCGGAGTTCTCCTCGAGCGTCTTCACGACGTCGTTGGCGATGTACCAGTCCGCCTTAGAGTCGTTCTCGTGCGACATTGTCACCGTGAAGGTGATGTCGTCGCCCGGCTGCAGGCCGCTGACGGCGTCCACGTACTCCGAGGCGGAGTAGTTGTCCGTCATCTTGCCGTCCGAGGTGTAGGTCACGCGCCAGTTGCCCGGGTGCGGGATGCTCTCCGCCATCGCGGCAACAGGCAGCACGGCGAAGGCGAGCGCCGCGGCCATGACCGCGCTGATGATCTTTCTCATGTCGCTCTCCTCCTTCCTAGCCAACCTGGCTGTAGGTCTGGCCCCAGGCGCCAACCATGGCGTCGTTGCCGTTGTGGGTCTGCACGGCGTCGACCACGGCCTTGAGCTGGAACTCGACGCCCTCATAGGAATACTTGCCCGTTGCGACCTTGCCCAGGGTGACGGGCGAGATCTTGATGGACTTGGTCAGCGGGGCGGTCTCGTCGCCTGCGGCAAGCGTGCCCTGGTAGTACAGGACCGTGCGCTCCTCGGTGGAGGCCTCCGTGTCGATCGTCCACTTGGAGGTGTCGAACTCGAGCTCGATGAGCTTGGGGTCGAGGTCGGTCTTCTTGATGGGGTTGCCCTCGGCGTCCACCCAGTACTTGTAGACGGTCACGCGCACGAACTCGTCGATGGCGCCGTCGTTGGAGACGGTGAGCTCTTCCTGGTACTTCTTGCCGATCTGGAACTTCTCGCCGTCAGGCACGAGCGTGCCCTCCACCAGTGGCACCTCGACGCCCTCGGCCGCGACCACGCGCGAGCCGCCAGCGTTGGTCTCGACGAGCGACGTATTGATGCTGGCGAGCTGCACCTGTGCGCCGAAGTCGCGGGAGTTGATGGTGAGAGCCGCCTGCGCCGTGTTGACGCCGCCGAAGCCGATGAGGCCAGCGGCGAGCACGAACAGCAGCGCCGTCACGACCGGCGAGGTGATGATCCTCTTCATGGCTGTCACTCCCCTTCCCCTGTGTCACTGAAGGCGAGCTTCCAGTCGCACGCCTGCGGGTCGAGCAGGTTGTCGTTGTCGTCGTACTGGATGGGCACCGCCTCGTACACCACGATCACGTTGAAGTTCTCGCCGGTGTGCACGATGTTGGTGTGCTCGCTCACGGTGCCGTCGGCGTTGATGATCCTGGTGGTCTCCTTGGTCTTGAAGTTCACCACCACGTTCAGCGGCTCGGTGATGCACTTGGACGGGTCCGCCGGAGGATCCTCGGGGTCGTACGGATCGAGGACCAGGTTGTAGTAGTACCAGCCTTCGGCGTCGGGCTCGGACGTCCAGTTGGCGCCGCTGATGGGCCCAAGGTACTCGGCAGCGTTTGTGTAGACCTTCGCGCGCACGTACACGGGCACGTCCGTGGAGGTGTTCCTGATGTAGGCGTGCTTGCCCTTCTCGTCGAACTCCTCCTCGATGTCGGTGCGCGGCTCGACGAAGATGCGCACGCCGCCCTCCGTGCCGTGCGAGTCGGTGAAGTACGCCCACGCGGGGGACACGGTCATGCCGCCGATGAGGAGCGCTGCTACGCCAGCTGCGAGCGTCGCGCGGATGCTGCTGTGTGTCATGTCTCTCAGCCTCCTTTACTCAGTCGTCGCGGTGTGGGGCTTCTCAGGACGCATGGCGATGGGCCAGTTGCCCGACGCGTCCTCGTAGGAGAAGTGGTTCTCAACGCCGTGGCCGCCACCGGGGTTGTCGCCGCCGCGCTTGTTGTTGACGAGGACCTCGGCGTACTGCGCCTCGGTCTCGTAGCCCTTGCCGGTCTCCACGTCGTGGTCAGACAGGATTACGTTGTCCGTGATCCATTCCGTACTCACGTACTGATAGCGGCCGCCTGCGTAGGTCTCCTCGATTTGCACGCGCAGCTGCGCGGGGATGTGCGTGAGCTCGGTGGAGCCGGTGGAGCTGCCGTTGAGCGTGATGGACGCGTACTCGTCGTAGAGCTCGCCTAGGCCCACCGTATCCGTCGCCACGTTGCGCACGCGGAACACGAAGGTGGTCTCTTCACCGCCATAATTCTCGACGGCCTTGTCAATGATCAGGCGACCGAAGAGCGGCTCCCAGGAGGACTTGAGATTGATGGTCGCTGAATCGTGCCACTCACCGTAGGAGAAATCCGTGTAGATGGCAGACGCCATATCACCGGATTCATCAGCCCATTTGGTAGGTGCGCTGACCATGGTGGGCGGGAAATCGAAAACGTATCGATCAGAGTATGCCTTCGACGTACCAGCCTTCTCACCTACTCCATGGGCAATCACCAAGTAGATGCCCTTGTCGGAAAGATCGAAGGAGGCCGTGCCATCCACCATGGTTTTCGTTTCTGGCTTAACCGTGGTCTTACCGTCCTCCACGACCTTCGCGGCCTTCTGGTAAAGCTCGGCCCACTCAGTCGCTGGACGCTGGTCAACCGGCACCGCAGATGCAAGCTGGATGGCTTCGAAATCGCTTGCGACCTCCTCGAAGCCTTCTGCCCAATTGCTGTAGTTGTAGGTGTCGTAGGTGTCGTCCTTGGTCGCGTCAGCGATTTTATAGACGTCCACCTGCACTTCCGCGCGTTTGACCTCCTTGACGAACGACTCGTCCGTACTGGCGGTCGCATTGACCGTCAGATTGAACTCGTAGCTCTCGTCGGCGCGGGCCACCACGCCGAGCAGGCCGAACACGAGCATCGCGCAGAACGCGATAGTGAGCGTGCTGAGCCTGGCCCTCATCCTATGCATGGTCTCTCCCTCCTTCATTCTTGTCGGTGTGAACACCGTCGTTACCCAATACACATTCCTTACCGAACAGAGGGGGCTTTCCCCTCGCATCTGGTCTAGGCCTCCTTGCCATCATCGACACCACCGCCCCTCAGCTGTTCCAGCACCGCGTCTGGATCGAAAGAGCCCTTCTTTGCTCTCAGGTGCTCTCGAATCAGGGTTCCGACGAGGTAGGCGAAGAGCATGGGGATTCCTACGCCAGGAACGGCAATGTAGTTGGGTATCTGCACGGCCTCTGCCGGTATGGCACGAATTCCCGCAGCGTTGTCTATGCGGTGACCACGCACTAACAGCCGATGGGAGTTAACGCCGTACGGCGTGCAAGTAACGAGTGTGACGTAGTCCTCGCCCTCGGCAATCCTTAGCTCCGTGATGTCATCTGGCAATACGATGCGAATCTGATCAACTTCGTAGGTCAGGGTCTCTCCGAGGACGCTGATGGTGAAGGTGTCGCCCTCCGTGGCCTGGTCCAAATTAGTAAAGAGCTTTGCTCGCGGAAGACCGCGATGCCCCGTGACGACAGCATGCGTCGAAGGACCGCCCACCGGAAGCGAGGTCCCCGCAATGTGACCAATCGCTACCTGCAGCACGCTCTCTTCTACTCCATGGTAAATGGGGTAGTTGATTCCAAGGGAATTCATCTGGATATAGCCCATGACGCCGCTGCCATCAACGTTCAGCATATCCTTGTATTCGTCAAGCTCGTCATCATCCACGGCAGCGAGACCACCGGTTCTTGCCAGACGCATGTTGTATGCACGCGCCTCGTTCCGTAGGTGCTCCAGGATCTTGGGGTCAGCCTTCTCCACGTTCTGCACGTATGAAGCAATCGCTCTCGTCTGGTGATAGCTGTTCCACCAGTCGGAGAAGCTTGGATAAGCGATGATGCCAACGCCGAGCGCGAACACCGCAAGCAGAATGATGGTACCAATGTCCGGCCGACGTACGGCAGGGAGAGACGGGCCAGTGCTGACCCTCTCCTTGCCTTGCGCTCTGTTGCCGAACAGCTTCATGTCACTCCTTGGTGTGTCTTTTGCACCTGTAAGCTCGCGGGAACGTTCTTACGCTCTTGTGAGCCTGCAGTGTTGAGAGGCGCCTGGGACGGGACGTATCCCGTCCCAGGCGTTGGTCCTAGAGGCTAGCCATGCAGCTAGCGGGGTTGAGACGTTAGTCCTCGATCTTGGACATGCGGCGCTTGGTGACCAGCAGGACACCAGCGGTGATGACCATGGCGCCACCAATCACGTAGAAGATCGTGGTGCCGATGCCACCGGTGCTCGGCAGCACGGTGCCTGCCTGGTTCTGGATGGTGACGGTACCGGTCGCAGCCTCACCAGTGTCCTTGCTGAGCTTGTAAGTGACGGTATGGCTGGGCGTCCAGTTAGCCTGTTGCTTGTTGGTGGTGTCAGTGATGGTGACCATCACGGCGTCGTCGAGCAGGTTGTAGCCGGTGCTGGTGGTCTTCTCAACCAGATAGTAAGTACCAGCCTTGAGACCAAGGATGTTCTCGGTGACGCCAACCTTGCCATTCACCGTAATGGTGGGGCTTCCGCCGGTCTTAGCCACGATGTACTTGTGGGAGCCTGAAGCATTCGTGAAGTTAATGGGAGCAGCGGTCGTGCTGGCGTCATCGTCGGTCAGCTTGGCGTACTCATCAGCAGTGTAGAGGTTGAAAGTCGCGGTCAGATTCTCGTCGTCCTGAAGCGTCGGGGCCATGAACTGCTTGTCAATATTAAAGTCGAAGGTGTAGACCTTAGGACTGTTCGGCTTGGTGGTGTACCCGTTCTTCTCGCCCCAAAGGGTGTTGACAAGACCCGTGTCAGTCGCTGCGGCAGCGGTGACCTCAGCAGTATAGGTGAAGGTGATGGTCTTACCGAGAACGCTGGAGTTCACGGGGATGTAAAGCTCAAAGGTGCAGTTGTCAGTGATTGCCGCCGCGCCGTCGTCGTAAGAGGTCGTGAAACCAGTGAATGCTGCGCCGTCGATCGTTGCCGTAACATCCTCGTTGAAGGCAAGGACATCATCCATCTCGTCATGGAGGATAACGGGGTCGGTGAGGCTGGTGCTGGTGGGGATGTAGACCGTAGCGGTATAGGTGACGGTGTCGCCGATGTTATAGCTGGTCTCAGCAGTGGTCTTGGTCGTGCCGATGTACTCGTTCTTCTCAATGATGACCACATCGTCCGTTACAAGCGTCAGATTGGTGGCGCCGTCGGAGGCAAGGATGAGGTAGTAGCCATCAGCAACGGTTACTTCTGTGCCAGGATTGATCTGATACGTGGTCACACCGCTTGTGGGCAAGTTAGCTTTGAGGTAAGCAGCAATTGCCTGCGCAGTCTCGGCGGTATCAGCAACGGTATCCTTCAGCGTGACTACGTACTTACTCTGGTCTGCAGCCAGCTCGACGTCAAACCACGTCTGAGCAGAGTCCAGCATCGCGGTCTTCCACGGGCTATCGGTTGCCATGGTGTAGGCGATGGGGCCGTCAGAGCCGTAGGTGATGGTCTTCGGGTCGGCCTGGGTGTTGGTGCCCTTGTCATCGCCCGAAAGGGAGGTATCTGCATCGAATACCTTGTAAGCGGTGTAGGTACGGTTAACAGAACCATCACCTGGGTCGTAGGAGCCATCTCGAGTGATCTTGATGGTGCCGGCAAGCGCCGGAGTCGCGATGGCGAGAGCCATGATCATAGTCAGGGCTGCCGCTATCAGGTGCCTAAGTTGCTTCATCTCTCTTCCTTTCTTTCGTTAGTCTTGCTAACTATTGGTGCCTTACTTACCTGTACTTCTGTTCGACTTCTCACTTGGCGTGGACCGTGCCAAGTCGGAGGCTCTCCTACGCAACCTCCCTTCTCGGCCTGCGCCTCAGGGAGAAGCCGTATGTCACGGCCGCGGCCACACACATGGCCGAACCGATGATCGTGAAGAGGGTGGTTCCAGGACCGCCCGTGTGCGGAAGCACGGTACCGGCGGTGTTCTTGACGTACATGAGGCCAACGGTCGAAGCATCGAGGAGCGCGACATCGGTTCCCTGGGTGATGGTCCAAGCCTTGGCGGTCTTATCCCACTTGAAGACGACCTTCTCCGTCAGCATGTTGTACCCAGTGGGTGCATCCTTCTCGGTGAGCTCGTACGTCGTGTTGTTGTCGAGTACATACTTGTGAGTCGTCGGATCGTAGCTGATGTCGAACGTAGTCCCGCCGCTGTACACATCACTGTCGGGCACGAGGTAACCTTCGGCATTGGAGACGAGATAGTAGGTCTCGGTACCGGCCTTCAGCTCGAACTTCGCTCCTGCCAGCGGTGTGATGGGAGAACCTTCCTCCCTGTCAGCGATCTTCATGATTGCGAGCTCAGGCGTGTACTTGTAGGTGTTGATGATGTTGTTGCCCTCATAGGTAACGTCAAAGTCATCAATGCCATCCCACTCGTACTCCACGACTTCGTAGTCGTAGTCCTGGAGCTGCCCATTCTCGAAGTAGAAGGCAGGCAGGTCCTCGAAGCTGTACGCCCAGTCTTCGCTCTTCTTGACTTCCTTTGTGGCGTAGAGCTTGCCAGGGTCTTCCTCCGTAGCTTCCTGGCCTTCATGTAGCTGATACAGGCCGATGGTGATGGAGTCCGGTATCTTCTCGTTGTCAAGCGGGCTGCCGTCGGCGTCTCTCCACTCTTTGACACCGTCGTACGTTGTTGTGTCAAGCGTGAACGTATTGGTCACCGTGGTTCCCTCATACGTCGCTTCATAAGAGTCGGAGTAGTCAGTGGCGCCTGCAGGATAGTTCATCACCTCGTTCTTGACCTTATAGATGTAGGAATGCTGCGTTCCGTCCTGCTCGTAGTAGTCGAGGCCATAGACCGTTGCCTGCCACATCATCGCGGTCGAATTGCCCGTCAGGGTAACCTCCTTCGTCCAATTCGGATCTGGAGTGTTTTCGCCCTGCTTGTACCTCTCGAGCGTGTAGGTGATGGATTCGGGCCTGGTGTCGTACTCGTTGTTGGCGTCGCCCCAGAGCTTCACCACGGTGACCTTGTCCTTGGTGTCGAGCGTATTCTTGATTCCCTCAGCAATGTTGAGGACGACGTCATATCCACCCTGGTTCGGACAGGCGTAGTAGGCTTCCCTCATCTGAGACGAGGTGAGCGTAACCTTATACTTGAAGCAATCAGTAGCATTGTTCGCATACGTGATTACATCAGTCGGGTCGTCAACGTTAGTAAGGGTGCCGGTAAGGTAGTACTCGATTGTGAACGGATACCATTCGGGGTCGAATATGTGCGCTTCACCATTGGGCCTAATACTCGAGGGGTAGATCGCGACATATTCGGACTCTTGATCAGTATCAGGGCTGGCCTTAATACCATAGCCATCACCGTCAAACGCTGTACCAGAACTATTTGTGAAGGGCCGATATGTTCCGTCAATCCTCCGGTAGTAACCCCAGAGCTTTGCAACGGTGGTGTTCTTTACGCCAGTTACTGGATTGTCGTTATAGCTTACAAATCTAAAGTCGCCCGTGTACGTCTTTCCTTCAATCTGCACCTCAATCGTGGTCGACATTCTGAGCTGAATGTGATTGCTCTTGAACGAAGCTGCGCTGCCTGCTGCAACGTAACTGCTGGTCGCTGCCACTGAGCCTCGAGTGCAGAACATCTCAAGATCCTTGCCCTCACCTTCGGCATTCGCGTAGCTGATAATGGTACGACCTTCTGGCACACCGCCCGTTGACTCGCCACCTGATTCATAGGTAAGCGTGCGCGTTGTCTCGTTTCCGCTCAGTGTCAGGAGGCTACCGTCTGCATGACGCGCCTTGAGGACTGGTCCGTTGGCATCTTCACCGATCTCGAAGTAGTAGACCTTATCGTTATAGATGTTCAGAGCGGTGTATCCAGCGATGCGGTAGTGGTTGAAGTCTCTAACCCCCCAAACAGCCTGTGAGCTACTTGGATCAGCCGGTATATCAATGTCCGATTTGAGCAACTTTACGTCGACCCATTTGTCATACCAGACGTTCTGCTGGAGCTCTTCGATGCCAGCTTCATTATTGAGCTCCCACTCCTCAACACTGTTCGCAGGAACTGGAACGGTCTTCCCTGAGATGCCGCCAAAGAGAACTGTCTCCAAGCCAAGCTCAGCGGGGATGAACTGGTCTCCCACCCTACCGGTAACGGTATATGTTTTCGTTACGGGAGCTGTGTCTGCAGAAGCGTTGCGCGTATAGATGTTGCTTTCGCCCCAATTCACCGGATGCGTTGCAGTCTGATTGGCGCTTGTTCTCTGAGTCTGGAACTTATCGCCAACCCAGAAGTATGCGTTTCCATCGTCCTCGCTATGCTCATTCACGACTTCGTTGACCTTGACATCAAACTGGAAGAGCTTCTCTTGCACTGCATAGATGCTCGCGTCTGCGACCGGGTTGTCGTTCGAATCGAGCGGCTGGAGCACCAAGCTCGACCCAACCTCGACAATCTTGGCGTGGGTGCACGGAACGATGTCGCTGACGGGCACCTCATACCCTGCGGTGGAACCAGAAGTATTGACCTCGTAGTAGAAGTGCTCTGCCACGGCTACTTCGGCGAGGTTAACAATGTCGCCAGGGACACCATAAATCGTCTTCTGGATTGCGTCCTTATCCGTCTTATATTTCATGCCCACGAGCGTAGCTACACGAGACGAGTCAAGCTTATAGTTGGTTGTCGTCTGCACACCCGTAAGCAGCACCTCTACCGGTACCGGATCCTCCTGGCTCACGACGCACACAAGGGTCCCGCCGGTAAGCTTGTTTTCAGCCGCGTCATAGGGAACCAACACCAGGTCGTCACCAGAAGCCTCGCACATGAAGTAGTCGACCATGGTGAGATAGTCTTTGTCGTAGAAACCATCTGCATCAGGTCCCTGTGTGGCATAGTAGAGATTGCCCTCAAGGTTGGGGCTGCTCAGCTCCGGAGAGTTAATGCTGACCTTGTCACCTGCGGCAAGCATAGAGGTGATGGTGATCTCGTCGGTGTCGTCACTGAGCTTCTTGATGGAGCCATCGCGCATGCGCTTTGCCGGGACAACGCCCTGCACTGATGCAGGATTAGACTCGCGATCAAGTACGATGACGCCATAGATGGAGAAGCCATCAGCCTCGAACGACACTGCGTCGCCACTGAAGTCCGCGCCGAGGACCTCCATGCCGTCCTTCGCGAAGTGCACTGCCTGCACCTCATCAGTCACGCGGTCGGCGTCGTTTGGGGTAATCGTCACGTTGACGGTGTCGGAGGGCTGGACCTCGAAGCCGTCCTTGTCGATGATGGTGATATCAAAGAAACGCGCGTAGCTTGTCCCCTGGCCAAGGTTCTCCTCGACCTGGTCGAGGCAGCGGTAGTAGCTCAGCGTGCCCTCCATGACCTCGCTCACCTGCAGCGAAGCACCCTGGGGGATTCCTGCTGACGCGGGCGCGTCAACGGTAACCGTGTAGCTGTGTCCGTCCCCGGCCTCTAGCGTCTGGCTGATGCTGGTCACGACGATGCTGTAGGTAGAGAACTCGTCGGACTCAAACTTGATCTCGTTGTCCTTGGCGGCCTCGTTGCGCTTCCTCAGCTCCTTGTCGCTGAGCGTGTCGACGACGTCGGCATCGCCCTTGTCATCAACGTGCACGATGTACGCGTCATCGTTATCTGCAATGAGGGGAGAGGCGAGGGTCACGAGAATCTGCTTTGCGGGCTCAATCTCATCGCCAGCACGATTGAAGAACGCGATGTCGACGGACTGGATCTCGGTGACCTTGGCGTCGGTCTTTGCAGCAAGCGCGTCCTCAACCGGCTTCTCAACGTCGGTCGGGCTGATGGACTTGACCACCATGTACGTCCCCTCCGGGAACGCACCTTCCGGAGCCTTGACGTTGACCGTAAGAACGACCTTCTCGTTGCCGTTCTCGTCGATCTCCTTGAGCTCGGCCTTGAACGTCTGGGCAGGCATGGCATTAGCGTCTTTGCCATCGGAAGCCTTGACGGCCTCGCCGGTGGCCTTGGCAGGCTCGGCAGCGACCTGCTCGGCGTCGCCGGTCGCCTCAGACTCGGTACCCTCCTCGGAGTCGGCCTCGGCACCGACCTCGGGCTCGGCGGCGGGCTCGTCCTCGCCGTCGTCCACCACGACGGTCCTGAAGCAGCCGTCACCGTGGACGTGGGTCTCCGTCACCTCGTCCTTGCCGCAGTCGAGCCAGGTGTCGGTCTGCCAGCACTCGTCCGTGTGGACGTGGCCCTCGGACTCCTCCAGGCCGCAGACGAGGTTGCCCTCCTCGTCGTAGCAGGACTCGTCGTGAGCGTGCGCACCGGCGCCCTCCTCGAGCCCGCAGACCAGGTAGGTCTCGGACGCGTAGCACGAGTCGTCATGCACATGATACTCGCGCTCCTCCAGCGGGCACACCAGGTTGCCGTCCGCGTCGTAGCAGCTGGCATCGTGGGTGTGCGCCCCGTTGCCGCTGTACTGGCAGTCCAGCACTGTCTCCTCGTGCGTCTTCGCCTGGCCGGGCTGGCTGAGAGCAACCGCCACACCCATGACGACCACCAGCGCCGAGCAGACCAGAACGGCCACGTACCTCGCGCGCCTCCTATGCGACAGCATCAGATCAGCGATCCTCCTCTGGAACCTATCTGCCATTGCTGCCTCCTTCCTCTCCACCGACGAGAGCTTTGCTATGTCGAACGTTTCCGTTAGTTGCCGTTACTGAATTGGCCCTATACCACCGAGGGGCCACACCCTGACGAGAAGCTTGCCTACCACCATGTCGTCGGATATGCACCCAAGCGATGTCGACCGGGAGTCGAGCGAGGTGCTGCGATGGTCGCCCATCACGAAGATCCGGCCGTCGGGCACCTGGTACGGGAGGGTGATGTCGCAGTCTCCCAGGGCCTTCTCGGAGACGTAGGGCTCGTCGAGCTTGACGTTGTCCACGTAGACCGTGCCGTCCTCGTCGATGTTCACCCACTGGCCCGTGCGCGCGATGACGCGCTTGATCAGGATGTTGTTGTTGTAGTAGAAGGCGACAACGTCGCCGGTTTTGTAGCCCGAACCACGCAGGGCCACGACGATGTCGCCGTCGTTGAGGGTCTCCGTCATGCTGGTGCCGGTGATTTGCAGTACCGGCAGGACGAGCATGGCCAGGATGACGGCCGCGGCGGCCACCACGATGAGGCTGGAAACCGTAGAACGCAGGACCGCCATAAAGCGGTTCTGGTGCTTGACGCGTGTGAGTTCCTGCTCGAGAAGGGACTCGTCAATGGCGGCGGGAGCGGTGCGGGTTTCCTCAGCCATTAGCGCACCTCCTCTGCCACGACAGGGACCTCAAGGTCGGCATAGAGGTAATCGATGTGATCGCTCGAAGCCGAGGCATCCTCGGAGGGAATTTCCTCGTTAGGCAGGTCGCTTCCAAGGTCTTCGCTCGTGACGCCCTCTGTGTCTTCAGACGCTTCCTCAGCCTGATCGTCTACCTCAGCAGGTACTTCGCTATCCATCTGATGGAGGTAGCGGTCGGCCAGAACGTCCTCGGCCTTAAGGAGAAGCTCCAAGCGCTCTTTCCGCCCGGAAGCCTCAGCCATCTCGCGCGTGAGCTCGAAGAGCTGCTGCAGGGCCACATCCTTGTCATCAAGACGAGCCTTCAGGTGATCAATCTGAGCATCCTTGTCATCCAGCTTGGCCTTGAGACGCTCTGCGAAAGCGTTGAGCTCATTGTTTGCGTTCTGGGCAAGAATGAGTTCGTCGCGAAGACGATCTACCTCGCGCGTCTGGTCGAGGAGTAGCGACAACAAGTCCTGCCTCGTGAGCTTCTGTAGCTCTTTGCCAGAGTCATTGGCGCGTTTACCTGCGCTTTTTCCTATGTGACGGAAGGAGAGCATCTTGTTCTTGGTCCTTTAAGCCGTGGTTCGTTAGAGCTGTATTGAGCCTTGCGAAACTGAGTTTAAGGACTGAACCGCACACTAGTGCAACATGATTTCTGTCACACATACTGTTCGCTAATGTCGGTGTTTGAGTGACGATATTCTTTTGTCGGTATTGTTTACCTGCTGATATCTATCCACAACAACGAGATAGAAGATATTAAATCAGGTATTGAACGTCTTTTAAATCGTAGTAGATTTGACTTTTTTGATTGTTGTTTTGATGCCATTCTGTATACAAGTACTTACAAATGGATTCTGATGCTCCATTAAATCTTCATAACTCTCTGTTGAGACGGTTTTGTTGCTTACCTCGTGGCCGGCCACTAGAAGAGCGCACGTTGATCTGATGGGGGCAACTATCGAACGGCGCGCTTCACATGTTGTTCTGCGTCAAGCAAAGAGTGGGTGGCGCGCCAAGGGCGCACCACCCCACACACACATATATATAGAGAGACTCAAGCGCTTCCGAGGAGCCCTTAAGCCTCCGAGTAGGAGAGGGAGGGCCGCGCATCGCTTCGTCGCGACTCGCGAAGCGGCAAGCAGAGCTTGCGGAGCGACGGGGCGATGCCCGGCCCTCCCTCTCCTACTCGGAGGCCTTCTTGAACTCCTCGACAAACGCGCCAAACATGCCTTTGGTACGGCCTAGTTGCTTGCCGAGCGCGCGCGAACCCTTGTCCACGGCCTTTCCAGCCTTCTCCGCAGCCTTGGCTCCCTCGGCCTTGGCGCGAGCCGTCGCCTCGCCAGCCTTGCCAGCGAGCCCACCGGTCAGCCCCTGGTTCGCAGCCTCGGGCGTCACGATCATGCAGCCCTTCTCGTAGCCCACCAGCATCGATGCTGGCACCCGCACATAGCCCACGAGCGACTCGGCCATCCCGCCGTCACCAATCAAAAAGTCCTGCACCGCTCCCGTGTTCTCGTCAAAGATGGCGTCACCCACGTAGCCAAGGACCTTCCCCTTGGTGGTCTTGGCGTCCATTCCGGCCCACATGATGCAGCGGTCCCAGTCAATGCCCAGCCGCCTGCGCGCCTTCTCGTCATAGCTTTCATCGCCCAGCGTCACGCGGAACCCACCGTCGACCTTGCCCAGCGCGTCCAGTGCCACAAAGGTGTCCGGTCGCTTCACCATGCCGGCGATGTCAGGCCGCTTGACCAAAAAGCCCACTACCTGCGTTCCCTTAGGCGAGAAGACCGCCATGTGCGCCTTTCCCAGGCGCTCGAACGCGCCAGTCTTACCGCGCTTCGGCGCATATACCGGCTTACCGTTGTACTCGCTCAGCTTACGCATGTCGGTCCTTCCCTACCTCTAGAAAAAGCGGGACGCCACCCACAGGTGACGCCCCGCAGCTCATGCATCGTGCTCGCGTGCTTCTTACTCGGCGTCCTCGGCGGGAGCCTCCTCAGCGGCGGCCTCCTCGACGACCTCAACCTGAACGCCCTCGGCCTCGGTGGTGGCAGCGTCAGCAGCGGCCTCCTCGACGGAGACGACCTTGTCGGTGACGGCGCTCACGGCGTCGCTGACCTGAGCGGAGGTGGTGGCAACCGCGTCAGACAGGGACTCGCGCAGCTGGTCCATGCGCTCGCGGGCAAGGTCAACCTTGGCGCGAAGGTCGTCGGTGGTGGCGTCAACGGAAGGACGGACGGAGCCGATCTTCTCGCTCACCTTGCTGGCGCCGTGCTCGTAGGTATCAACGGCGGAATCCCATGCGTCGTTCATGGCGTCGGCCGCCATGGCGCGGCTCTCAGCGCCGGAACGCGGGGCGATGAGGGTGCCGATGCCCACACCGACAACCGTGCCGATGAGGCCGCCGAGGGCGATGGCAAGCTTGCTCTTGATGCTCATAATGAACCTCCTGATTCATGCCCTTCGGGGCACCATTTTGATCCTACTTGCGGATACCTCTACGGTACCCACCTGTTGACCTACTTGTATCGACGAGTTGTGCAGATGCATCAAATCTTAACGGAGTGGTGCATTTGCCAGCGCGAACGGCCTTCGGCTACTCGTCAAACGCCTCGAGTTCGGCATCGTCATCGTACGGCTCGTCGTAGGGCTCATCGTAGGGCTCGAGGTCCTGCTGCTCCTCGGGCGCCTGCACAGAGCCTGCAAGCCACGACGGAACCGGAACGAACGGCTCATCCTCGTCATCAACCGGCTCTACTTCGGCAACTTCCTCGTCCTGCTCAGGCTCATCGAGGAGGCCAAGCTCCTCGAGGATCGCCCGTGCCTCTTCGCCCTCCACTACGTATTCACGCACGGAGGGCAGGGGTCGTGGGGGTTCGGGCAAGCTCTCAATCAGGTTGACCAGGCCGTGGACCGTCGCCGCGACATCCGGCTCGGGCTCGCCGCCACCGGTGTAGGCCCACTGCAGAATCCACGCCGCACTCGAAAGCGCACCGATGACCAGTGCGTCATCTGGGCAGGGGAACTCCACGTCAAATGAGCGCGGGTCATCCTCAACCGCATAGGTGCGACCGTAGGTGACGTCACCCGCGATGTCGGTCTGGGCCAGAATCTCGACCGTCACATGCTCCAGCAGGTGGGCAAGCTCAGTGTCGCCCATGACGTCCTTGAAGGTCTCGCCATGGTCTCCCAGACACACGTGGTCGATGATGCGCGGAAGCAGGCGATATACGCGTGTGGTGCCTTCAAGATCCTCGCTGGTCATCAGCGGAGCCGACGCATCGATGCTGACGCGCGCGGTTAGGTACTTGGGCCCTACCTCAACCCGCTTGATGTCAATGACATGTGCCATGCCAACCACCCCATTCGGTGTCGATTGCCTAACCCCATATTGTAGTTGATACGAGCGAATATCTGCTGTTGCGTAGCGGTATGGACACCCTAAAGGCTATTCGGTGTCAGACGAGGCCTTTCCCTTGCCGAGCACGCTCTTCGACTTGCGATCCTTGGGCTGATCCGCGTCCTCTTCCGGCTCTGGCTCAGGCGCGGTCACGCGCAGCAGCGAAACGCGGCGGCCGCGCATGCTCTGCACGGTGAACTGATAGCCTTCACGCTCGAAGGTGTCGCCGGGACGCGGGAGCTTGTCTGCCAGCTCCAGCACGAAGCCCGCGACGGTCTCAAACTCGTCGGAGTCCTCGATGGGCCAGCCGAGCTCGATGGCGTCATCGATGGAGAAGCGCCCGTCAACCATCCATTCGCGGTCGGAGAGCTGGGTCAGGTACTTGTTGTCGGGGTCAAACTCGTCCTCGATCTCGCCCACGACCTCCTCGACGATGTCCTCGATGGTGATGACGCCGGCCGTGCCGCCATACTCGTCAACTACGATGACCATTTGCTCGTGGCCGTTCTGCATCTCGGAGAGCAGCGGGATGATGTCCTTGGTGTCGGGCACGTAGGTTGCCTGGCGCATGTAGCGGCTGACCTTGTCGGTCTCTGCGCGCTGGTCGAGGATGGGCTGCAGGAGGTCCTTGATGTGCGCGATGCCCACCACCTTGTCGACGGTGTCATGGTAGACGGGCAGGCGCGAGTAGCCCGTCTTGCGCATGACGTCGAGGACCTCGTAGAGCGAGCTGTCGTCCTCCACGGCCGTCATGTCCACGCGCGGGATCATGACCTCACGCGCGATGGTGTCTCCGAGGTCGATGACGTCGTGAATCATGGACTTCTCTTCATCAGTGAGGTCTTCGGCGTCGGTGACCAGATACTTGATCTCTTCTTCGGAGGCGCCCTGACGATCGTCCGGGTCGGCCACGCCCATCAGTGCCGAAAGCGCCTCTGCGGACTTTGACGTGAGCCATACCAGCGGTTTTGCCACGGTCATGAACGCGCCGACCGGGCCTGCGACTGCCTTTGCCACACCTTCGGCGTCGGCGAGGGCGATGCGCTTGGGCACCAGCTCTCCGATGACGATGGAGAAGTACGAGACGATGAGCGTGATGAGCACGGTGGCAGCGATACCGGCGATGTTTGCGGGAATGCCTAGACCGGCAAGCCATGCTCCAAAGGGCCCCGAGAGGCTTGTGGCTGCAAATGCCGAGGCAGCGAAGCCAACCAGCGTGATTGCTACTTGAATAGTCGCGAGGAACTCGCTTGAGTCCGTCGCGAGGTTGAGCGCGAGGCGCGCCTTACGGTCGCCCTCGTCAGCCTCAGGCTCCAGAATGGCGCGCTTGGCGTTGACCACGGCCATTTCTGATGCAGAAAAGAAGCCGTTGGCGAGGGTAAGCAGGAACGTGACGATGATACTGATGGCTATGTCCATGCGCGGGAGCGCGACCTCCTAGGGTTGATGCGGCCGGTTGGCCCTTTTTTCTGGGAAGACATGATAGCAGAGGGCCACGAAATGCCTGTACAAGACCGCAATGCCCAGAAACTTACCGCAGGACCGTTGCAAATGTTGACGCAGCGAGGCCGGTTTCTGACAACATCAGCTGGGCGGACACTTCTGTGCCGCCCAGCTGATGTTGTCAGAAACCGGCCTCGCTGCGTCAACATTTGCTTCTCAGGTGTCAGAAACAGGCCCAGCGATGTCAACATTCGCGTCGTGAGTGTCAAAAACCGGCTACGCGGGGCGGACCTCCACGGTTCCGTCTTCGCGAACGCTTACGCGACCCTCGGCCAGAAGCTGGATGGTATCGGGATACAGCTGATGCTCGATCTCGTGGATATGTTCCTCGAGCTCCTCCACGGTCCAGCCCTCCTCGATAGCCAGCGCCTGCTGAGCAATGATGGGGCCGCAGTCGTACTTGTCATCAGCAAAGTGAACGGTCACGCCCGTGACCTTCACACCGTAGTCGTACGCGTCCTGAATCGCGTGGGCACCCTTAAAGCTGGGCAGCAGCGCCGGATGCAGGTTGACCACGCGGTTGGGAAACGTTGCCAGAAGCGGCGTATGCACCATGCGCATGTATCCTGCCATGATGACGTAGTCCACGTCATGCATCTTCAGCTCTGTTGCGATGACCTCGTCAGCCAGGATTGGGTCAGCGTAGATCTCCTTGGAGAGCGTCATGGTCTGTAGACCCGCAGCCTCGGCGCGCTTGAGGCCATAGGCGCTCGGCCGTGACGAAACCACCAACTCGATCGTGGCGTCGAGCGTGCCCTCGTTGATGCGGTCGATGATGGCCTGCAGATTGGTCCCACTACCAGAGAGAAGCACTCCCAGTTTGATGCTCATGTCTGTTCCTTTCGCAGGTGTCGGGCAAAAGGGACTGCCCCTTCTGCCCGACATTACCGAGTTGACTGAATCATGACTCGGTTGACTCAATTACCCTTAACGGTACTGAACCGTTCCGGTGCCAGGCACGATCTCGCCCATGGGGAAGGACTCCAAGCCCTCGGCCGCCAGGAGCTCTTGCACGCGTGCAGCATCCTCAGCCGCGCAAATCACGCTCATGCCCACGCCCATGTTGAAGGTCTTGTATGCCTCATCAAGGGTAAGGCCTGCTGCTTTGACCATATAGGTGATAACGGGCGGAATGCTCCACGCCGGGCCGTCCTCACCACCACGGTCGACAATCGCGTCGAGGTTCTCGGGCAGGGCGCGATTGAGGTTCTCAGTGATGCCGCCACCCGTAATGTGCGCCATGGCGTGAATCGGTGCACCAGCACGCAGTGACCGAATCAGCGCGCCAGCGTAGATGGTCGTGGGGCGCAGCACCGCATCACCCAGGCTCTCGCCGCCAAGCTCGTCAAGCGGGCGCGTCAGCTCCTCTACCGTCTTCCCCTCGATGGCCACCTTGCGCACCAGCGAGTACCCGTTAGAGTGGATGCCCGAGCTGGGGATGCCCAGCACCACGTCGCCCTCCTGCACCAGATGCGGACCGATCATCTTGGGACGGTCAGCCACGCCCACCACAAAGCCAGCGAGGTCGTAGTCATCAGGATCCATCACGCCCGGGTGCTCGGCCATCTCACCACCCACAAGGGCGCAGCCGCTCTTGCGGCATCCTTCGGCGATACCCGCAACAATCTGCGCCACATGCTCGGCGCGCAGCTTGCCGATGGCGACATAGTCAAGGAAGAACAGTGGCTCGGCACCGGAGACCACGATGTCATCCACGCACATGGCCACCAGGTCCTCGCCCACCGTGTCGTGGCGGTCAAGCAGCTGCGCGATGGCAAGTTTGGTACCTACGCCGTCGGTGCCGCTGACCAACACCGGCTCTTCCATGTCCTTGAGAGCTGCAGCGGAGAAGAGTGACCCAAAGCCGCCCAGTCCACCGATGACCTCTGGCCGGTTCGTGGCGGCCACCGCAGCCTTGATGGCATCAACCGCACGAGCACCCTCGTCAACATCCACGCCGGCATCAGCGTAGGTCACATGCTTGGTTACTTCAGTCATAGCGTTTCCTCCAGATGGTAGCCGTCAGGCCCATTTCCGCATCCCATCATACACGGCAGTGGGCCGAGCTGGCCTTTCAGCCAACCCGACCCACACGAGTTACAGGTGATCCTGGCAACCCTCTATTGCTGCTTCTCAATGGCCACCAGGATCGAGCGGCCGTAGCCGTCATAGTAGTTGCACGTAGACATCGTGAGTACGCGCCTGGCACTGAGCACCAACTGCTCGGCATCGGCACGCTTGGTCACGGCCCTGCCGAACTGCTGATACAGGTACGCATGGAAGTGGTCGTCAGTTGCAAACTGGAACTGGCGCACGCTCTCGTCCTCAGGCGCCGCATAGTACATGAAGAGCGGCTGCAGCTCGAAGGCCTCTTTCTCCGTCACGTACCAGATGGTGTCGGTGGCGTCGAAGACCTCCTGATCGTCGAGCAGTGAAAGCGGTTGGAACATCGTGCCGTCCCACAGATGGTGACCGTAGATGATCGATTGACGGTCAACCATGCCAGGTGCGGTGTTCTCGTAGTCGAGGAACACCTGTCCACCAACGCTGTACTCCCCCAGTGCGTTGGTACGCAGGTAGGAATCGTTACTTTCTCCCTGATAGACGGGATAGTTGATCACGGTGCCCGGGACGTAGATCCAACCAATGATGTCGTCATTGACCGCCTTGAGGGCTTCCCAGTCAACGTCGATGGGAGCTTCCTTCTTCTCGGGCACTTCTTCCGTCTTGGGCACCTCGTTGATCGTTACATGCGTGGCAAGCTGCTTGTTCATTTGGTCTTGGCGCCAGTAGCGATACCGCGAGAAACCCCACATACCGCCGGCAGCAAGGAGCATGACGACACCAGCAGCAATAAGCAAGCTAGAGAATATCCTCAGCGCGCTCTTTCTCTTAGGTTGACGCGGTTGCACCGGTTGCATCGGTTCAATGGTCTGAATCGGTTGAACCGATTGTTCCTTTCGATCCTCAGACACGGACGAGCCGCTTTCGCGCAAATGCCTGGCTGACATAATCCTCGCTACCCCTCAGCCATCGCCTTTTTGAAGTCAACCATCTTCTGCCGATACTCAGGCATGGTGGCCCCGAGAATCTGCGTCGCATAGATAGCCGCATTCTTTGCCCCGTTGATGGCAACGCACGCCACAGGCACGCCTGAGGGCATCTGCACCATGGAGAGCAACGAATCCATGCCGCCAAGGTCACTCGTCTTCATGGGAACGCCCACGATGGGCAGCGGCGTGTAGGCCGCAACCACACCGCCGAGATGCGCAGCCTTGCCAGCGGCCGCAATGATCACCTTCAGCCCGCGGTCTGCAGCGGTGCTCGCCCACTCGTGCACCTTTTCCGGGTTGCGATGAGCTGACGCGATGACGACCTCATACGGCACACCAAGCGCCCAAAGCTGCTGAGTGCATGACTCCATGACGGGAAGATCGGACTTTGAACCCATGATGATACCCACAAGCGGTTGCTCATCCATGTGTGTCTCCTTTCGAAAGACCAGTGACGTATCACATACCGAAGAGCCTACAGACCCTCGGCCTTGAAGCGATGCTCGAGCGCCTCCTGATGCACGCTGTGCTGCAGCGCCATCTCCTTTGACACGGTTCCTGATGCAACCAGATCGAACAAGCTCTGGTCCATGGTGCGCATGCCCTGCTTGCCCGAAGCGGCGATGACCGAGTCGATCTGGTAGCTCTTCTCCTCGCGGATCAGGTTACGGATGGCCGTGTTGGTCACCATGATCTCGAACGCGGGAACCACGCCACCGTCAACGGTGGGCACCAACTGCTGTGAGACTACGGCCTGCAGCACGATGGACAGCTGGATGCGCATCTGACGCTGCTGCGCCGCAGGGAACGCGTCAATGATTCGGTCAACCGTGCCAGCGGCGCTCGAAGTATGAAGCGTCGAGAAGATGAGCTGTGCCATCTCGGCCGCCGTGACTGCGGTGCCAATGGTCTCGTAGTCGCGCATCTCGCCCAAGAGGATGACATCAGGGCTCTCGCGCATTGCGGAGCGCAGGGCCTCGGCGTAGGTTGCCACGTCGGTGGGAACCTCGCGCTGCGTCACGATGCAGTCACCATGGCGATGCACATACTCGATGGGGTCTTCCATCGTGATGATGTGACCCGATCTGCTGTGGTTGAGTCGGTCAATGATGCACGCAAGCGTGGTGGACTTGCCCGAGCCTGCCGGGCCGGTGACCAGCACAAGGCCGTTCTTGAGGTTAGCCAGGCGCATGACCTCCTCAGGAATGTGGTTCTCGACCGGGTCAGGCAGACCAAAGGGAATGATGCGGATGACCGCACCAAGCGAACCGCGCTGACGCAGTACGTTGGCGCGGAAACGACCGATGCCCGCAACGGCAAACGAGAAGTCGTCATCGTGGTTCTCGTTCCTCATGAAGAAGTCGAAGTCACGATGCGCCAGCTCGTACAGGCCGCGGATGAACTGATCAGTGTCGCTCGGCTTCAGCGGGGCTGAATCGGTGCGCACCTGGACGCCGCCCTGCTTGTAGCTCAGGGGCAGGCCTGCCACCACGAACACGTCGGACGCCTTGGCGTCGACCATCTGCTTCAGAAGTTCCTTCAGTTCCATGGTTACTCCAGCTCCTTACCCTACGGGCGACCACAGCGTCTCTTCGGCCACTGTGCTGTCTGCTTCTGACGTTGCCTTCCATTCCATGATTTGATACGTGCCGTCGTCATTCACGGCCACACGCATGTCGATACGGCGGAATGCTGGCGTAACCACGCTGGCCACCACATCGCTGCCGTCCATGCGTGCCTGTACCTCTACGCTCTCGTCCGCAAGTCCCAAGGGGTCTGCCTCAGCCTGCGCGGCGGCGACCAGTTGGGGCAGTGCTGACTCGACGGCCAGACGGACGTCCCCACCGGACGTGCGGGCGTCTGCCAGAACCTCGTCAAGCTCTGCCACCATCCGCTGGCCACAGACATCGGCAAGATAGATCTCTGTGGTCATGGTCGCAGAGCGATGCGAGAGCGCATACATGGCGTTTGAGGTCGAGATCGCGAGCACGGCAAGCACCGCCATGCCCAACGACGCGACGAGCGTGAAAAGCGAGATGGGGCCAATGCTGATGCCCGGGCGCAGATCGTCCATCAGCTCACCTCGCTTACGTATCGAGCCGTCTCTATGGTGTAGAGTGACTCGTTTGCATCGGTCCAAACGGTGATCGCAGCACGATAGAAGACGCCTGAATCGGTTCTTTCGGGTATTACGTCACACGTGATTCGATACCCATCCTCCTCGTACTCCTCCAGCACGCCAACTGGATCAGCCACAAATCGCTCCGCGACGTTGGTGGCGAGATGCGTGGCGCGGTCAAGCTCGACGCTCTCGTTACCACGCCGCATGGCAAGGGCGAAGAGGCTCGTGAAGATTGCGATGGCCGCCGCAAGAATCGTTAGCAGAAGCAGCGCTTCGATGAGGTAGGCACTCTGGTGTGCGCTATGGGCATCACGCTTGCTGCCAAAGTCAGTCGTGTTCGTAGCCATACTCATGCCCCTCCCCTCACGCTCCGAAGTGCCACTTCAGCTGATCCCGCATCAGTGGTGATGGTGAGCAGGCCGTCCTCGAAGGAGAACGAGAAGGCTTCCGAGGGCACGATGGGCGTCGCCTTCTCTGGTGCATAGGGCTTCGCGGCCACCGCGTATTCCTCTACCACGTGTCCCTGGTAAAGATAGATGCGCGTCTCGTACGTACCGCTGCGCAGCCGCTCGACCAGCACGAGCGCGTCGCCCTCAGGACCTTGGCCAACCTCAATCGCGTCAAGCGCGTCATTGGCGCGCACGTTGTTTACCAGCAGGTTCATGCTCAGACGCGAGCTGTCGATAGCGTTCTGCTGCGCGTTGAGCCTGCTATAGATGCGCGTGCCCACCATCAGCGCGACGAGCACCACCACGATGAACACCATGAAGAGTGCCACCGAGAAGAACCCGTCAAGGTTCTTGCGCTCGCTCGCCGCGGCGTCAGCTCGGGCACCAAAGACCGAGAGCGGCAGCTGTCCGTCTGCGCGGCTCATCGTGGCACCACCACTACGTTAGGCACCACGTTGCTCGCAAAGGCCTCGTAGTGCACCACATAGTCACGGCTATTCACGCGGAGGCCGTAATGGTCCTCCAGGTACTCCAGGCTCTGCGGATACGAGCCCTCGACCGCGCAGCAGCGCGTGGCTGCCGCGAGGATGGAGGAGCGAAGCGCGGCCGCTCCCTGTTCGCGCTGGGCTTCGCGCATGCGATCCAGCACGCCCGCAAACAGCGCACAGAGCAGCACGAACACGACGGCAAGCACTATGCGCCGTCGTCTGCGCTGCTTGAGCTCCGCGATCGTCATTTCGTGATACATAGGCACCTACCCGATGGAGCGCATGATGCCCACCAGGGGCAGCATGACGGCAACCAGCGTGCCGCCTACCGTTATGGTCAAGAACCCTGCCAGCACCGGCTCGACCTTGGCAATGAGTAGGTCAACCTGGGTGATGGCATCGTCAAAGTACACGTCGGAAAGGTGCTCGAGCACGTTGTCCAAGCTGCCGGCACGGTTTCCCACGGCGAGCATGCGGGCATACACCGGCTCGTAGATGTCAGACTCGGTAAATGCCTGCACCAAGCTGCGCGGATTCTGCGGGTCGATCATCGCGTTGTAGGCAGTCTGCAGCTTGTCACGCAGCTCGGTATGCGTCACGGTCTTGAGGGCCTCAGTCATCGCTCGCTCGGCCGTGATGCCCGAGGACACGTACGTGGCGATGGTCGCCGTGAAGCGCGAGAGAGCGACCTGGTACATAGCCTTACGCGTGAAGGGCAGCTTCTCCAGGATGCCCATCAGCTTCTCCCGACCCACCTCGTTGCGCGAGATGAACATTGCGCTCAGCACCAGCACCGTAGCTATCAGCGTAATGGCCAAAGCGATGCGGCCAATGGTGATGGAGAGGCCCACATACCCAAAGGAACCGCTGGTCAGAGACCCTGTCATGTTCTCATACACGTTGATGAAGACCGGCAGGATGAAGGCCACGGTAAACGCCAGGATCACCGCCATGATGCACAGGAGCATCGCCGGGTAGCTCACCGAGGTGCGCAGCTTCGCAAAGAGGCGATTCTCCTCGTCGTAGTAGTGGTCGAGGTTGTGCAGCGCCGGCTCAAGACGGCCCGAGCGCTCCCCTGCCGTGACCATGTCGATGGCATAGCGCGGGAAGGCACCGCTTGACTCCATGGACTCGGCAAGGCTGTTACCGCGGATGAGCTGCGTATACACATGCGAGCATACCTGCTTGAAGCGCGAGTCAGAACGATTCTCGGCCAGCATGTGCACGGCCTCGTCGGTCTGGATGCCGGCACCCAGCATGGTAGACACGCTCCCACAGAACGCGGAGAGCGCGCTGCTCTCAAGCAAGCCCTCAGCCATGTCCCTCGCCTCCTTTGACGCTGTGCGTCTGTCGTCTTTCCCGGCACGTCGGCCGGTGCCTCAGTAGATGTAGCGGTCCGTGTATTCCTTGCCGTCGCCAACGAGCCCCGGGTTGACACCCGTCGCGAACGTCAGGTCTACGCGGCTCCATGTCTTGCTCTTCACGTCAAACTGCACGTTTTGCCAGGTACCGTCGATGTACACGCAAATCCATGAGTGATACACCTCGTCTGGCGAGACATACCCCGTCATAACGCGCGCGGGAATACGTTGGCTCCGAAGCATGGCGGCACCCAACGACGCAAAGTCGAAGCAGATGCCCTTACCTGTCGAGAAAGTCTCATCTGGGTTGGGAATGTAACCAGTGGCATTGACCACCTTCGCTGCCTTGTCGTTGTCATAGGTCACGTTGGCAATCACCCAGTTGCAGATTGCCGCCAGCGCGTCACCCTGGTTCTTCGCGTCTTTTACCAGCTCCTGTGCCTTCTTCACGCACTTGCTCTGGGCATCGTAGTTGCAGATGGTGTTGGGCATGAGGAAGGGATAGAACTCGTTCTCTATGGTCACGTCTGCGACCTCTGCGTTGAGCTCGACGTAGTTGTTGCCGCTCGTGTTCTGCATCACGCGGAAGGTGTAGTAGCCATCTCCCATGTTGAGTGGGCACGTGACGGGCGTGCCATCACCAGGCACGTCGTAGTTGTAGCTCATGTCGCCGCAGAGAACCTGGAACTTGATACGCTCGGAATTCACGACGGCAACCGTCACATAGCCCCAACCAAGCGTCGAGGTGTCGATGGTTCCCCACTCACTGGCATCATCCTGGCTGATAGCTGCGGTAGAGAGCCACACATCCTTGGGCGGGGTGTAGCTAGGACCGCTCGTCTTGCCCTTGCTGGGGCCTCCGAACAGCCCCTCAATGGCTGCCGCACCGTCAGACACCGTTGCCGCGGCGTCCGTTGCCCCTGTGTCAGTGGTGGTGGCCTCGGCCGTGGGCTCGATACAGGAGCAAAGCACCAGCGTAAGGAACGCCGCAAGGATAACGCGTGCCAGACGGGTTATGTTGTCGCTCTTCCTCACGCTTGAGCAGCCCTTCGCCAGCATGTGCAACATACAGAGACTTTGCTATTGTACCGCCCCAAATGTGGCGTATCCACTCGGCTGCTCCACAAATGTGCAGGTATTTGTTGCCTTCTCATGACGATGCTTGCTATCTCCCAGTTGAGTTATAGACTTATTGACCTAAGCGTTGGTCCATCAGTCCGCGTGAAAGGAAACCACCATGAACAACGCCAAAGATCTGTATCTCTACCAACGAAATGGGGCCTATATCCCCCGTATCGCCGCCGTCCATGACCTGTGCGGCTACGGAAAGTGCTCGTTGGGCGTGGCCATCCCCGTGCTGTCTGCCGCTGGCTGCGACGTCTGCCCCGTTCCTACCTCGCTTTTTAGCGCCCACACGCGCTTTCCCAAGTGGTATATGCATGACACCACCGATATGCTAAGCGATTACCTTGACGCCTGGGTCGAGGAAGGCATTGAGCTTGATGCCGTCTATTCCGGCTTCCTTGGCGCTCCTGAGCAGGTCGGCGCCATCCAGCGTCTGTATCGCGAGCACCCTGCCGCGCTGCGCATCGTTGACCCGGTCATGGGCGATGGTGGCGTGAAGTATGCCACCTATACCGACGAGCTCTGCAACGCCATGGTTGACCTCGTCGACGGTGCCGACGTGCTGACGCCCAACCTCACTGAGGCCTCGATCATCACGGGCATCGAGTACCAAGGGCAAGACGTTGACGACGCCTATGTACGCACGATGATTGACACCCTTCTGTCCAAGGGCGCCAAGACCGTGGTGCTCAAGGGCGTGGTGCGCGGCGACGGCCTCATCCGCAACTACGTGGCCGGCACGGACACCGAGCTTGCCGAGGTGTCGGGCGAGCTGCTTCCCTACATGCTCCATGGCACCGGCGACCTGTATGCCTCGGCGCTGCTTTCCGCCATCATGGCGGGCAAGTCCCTGTATGACAGCGTCGATTTCGCATGCCAGCTGGTTGTTGACGCGATGCGCGTCACGCAGGCTCAGCCCGACTACGAGGTGCGCGGCGTGAGCTTCGAGCCCTGCCTCGGCAAGGTCGCCTCACTGCTCGCCTAGCCTACTCGCGGACAAAGGGGGCTACCCCCTTTGTCCGCGGTGCCCCTCGAACTGCATGCGATAGTAGCGGGCGTAGGTACCACCGCGGGCGAGCAGCTCCTCGTGCGTGCCCCGCTCAACGGCACGACCAGCTTCCATCGTCACAATCTCGTCAGCGTCACGGATCGTCGAGAGCCTATGTGCGATGACCAGCGTCGTTCTGCCTGACGCAAGCTTGCCCAGCGATTCCTGTACCGCAAGCTCGCTCTCGTTGTCGAGTGCGCTCGTCGCCTCGTCCAAGATGAGCAGCGGCGGATTCTTCAGGAACACCCGCGCGATGGCGATGCGCTGCTTCTGACCACCAGAAAGTCGTGCGCCGCGCTCCCCTACCTGCGTGTCATAGCCATCAGGCAGCGTCTCGATGAACTCCGCGATATTGGCTGCCCGCGCCGCGGCGCGAATCTCGTCCAACGTGGCACCGGGCTTTCCGTACGCGATGTTCTCTCTCACGGTCCCGTCGAAGAGATACACATCCTGCTGCACCACGCCAATCGCGCGACGGAGCGACTTCTGGGTCACATCGCGCACGTCTTGTCCGTCGATGGTGATGCATCCGCTTGTCACATCGTAGAATCTCGGCAATAAAGCGCAGGTAGTTGACTTACCGCCACCCGAAGGTCCCACAAGGGCGATGGTCTTTCCCGCTGGCACGTCAAGGTTAAGGCCGTTGATGACCTCAGCCTCCCCTTCGTAGGCAAAGTGCACGTTGTCAAAGCGCACGTGGCCCTCCCCCACCTGGATGTCCTGTGCGTCGGGGCGGTCTGCCACGTCGGGCGGCGTCTGCAATACCTCGTAGAAGCGCTCGAAACCTGCCTTTGCCTTCTGGAACATCTCCGTGAAGTCAAGAATCGTCATGATGGGCGACAAGAACATAGAGATGTAGAGCGCATAGGTGGCGAGGTCGATCGCCTGAAGCTGGCCATCTGCCACCAGAAGCCCGCCATAGATCACAATGATGGCGTAGAGCACGCCTGTGAAGCCAGAGACGCTCGCGTTGAAACGGCCCATGCCGAGGTAGTTGCGCACCTTTGACGCCTGATAGGCCTCGTTGGAGCGGGCAAACTTGGTGCTTTCTACCTCTTCGTTCGCAAAGCTCTTCACCACGCGCGCGCCGGCGAGCGAGTCCTCAAGCTGGGCGTTGACCTGCGCAATCTTTCTGCGGTTGTCCCTGAAGAGCTCCGTCAGACGGCCATTTGCCCACAGGCCGTAGATGAAGAGCACCAGCGTGGCCACCGCAAGCGCCGCAGACAGCCGCCAGCTGATGCTCGCTAGGATCACAAAGCTGCCGATGATCTCGATACTGCAGATGATGATCCACTCTGGCCCATGATGGGCGCACTCCGCGATGTCAAAGAGGTCGTTGGTCACGCGGCTGAGCAGGTCTCCCGTGTTGTGATGGTCAAAGTACGAGAAGCTGAACCGCTCATAGGCGTCAAACAGGTCTTGGCGCATCTGCGTCTCCATGCGCACGCCCATGATGTGGCCCCACGAAGTGACAAACCAACGGCAGAAGTACCGAAACGCGTAGATGCCAATTAGACCTACGGCAATGTAGGGCATCGCGGCGTGGATGGCGTCAGGTCCCTGGGTAAAGACTCCCGTGGTGAGCCTACGCAGTATCTGAGGAAAGGCCAAGTCAACCGCCGCGAGACCGAGGGCGCATATAGTGTCAGCAACAAACAGCTTAACATGCGGTTTATAGTACGCAAGAAATGCGTTGAACAGGCCTTTATTCTTATCCATCCTGATACTTTCATTCATTTATTGATATTCTTTACCTCTTACTATTAGTTTCTTTGGCCCCTCGTTTCTCGCTTTCAGAAACAAGGGGCCAAATAGTAAATTCTATGTGAGGTGTTCTAGAAGCCCATCGACTTCCACTGCTCGATAATCGCCTCACGGTTGGGCAGGTATGCATGGTCCTCTTCCATCACAATGCCGCGCATCCCCTCAATGGTGTTCGACATCTTGTGGTATGAGTCCGTCACCGCAAGGCGCGCCTCATGCAGACTCTGGCGTGCCTCTGGCGTCAGGACCACATAATAGAAAGCCGCACCCATTCCGGCGAGAATCGTGATTCCAATGACGCGATTCCTAAGCTTCTTCAGCATCGACATGCTGGTCACCGCCTTCCATGGCAATCTTGCTCAGTTCTTGGACCAAACGAGCGAGGTCATCCTCATCTGCGAACTCGATCTCAATCTTGTTCTTGTTCCTGACGCGCTTTACCTTCACGTTCGTGTTCAATGCTACGCGAAGCTGACGCGCGGCGCGCTTGAAGCTTTGTGGAGTCGGCTGGCGTGGCGTTTTGGCGGCTTCCGTGCCAGAAAACAACGGAGCAAGGTTTTCTGTCTGACGCACCGTCAGATGCTCGTCGACCACCTTCTGAGCAAGGTTCAGTCTCCCCTGCTCTGACGGCACCGCCAGAATGGCGCGCGCATGGCCAGCCGTCAGCTTCCCCTCCACCATGAGCTGCTGGACCGCTTCGGGCAAGTCGAGCAGCCTGATGGTATTCGCGATAGCCGAGCGTGACTTGGACAGGACCTTACCCAGCTCGTCCTGCGTCAAGCCCTTGCTCTCAAGAAGCGTCTTATATCCCTGTGCTTCCTCGATGGGACTCAAATCCGAACGCTGTAGGTTCTCGATGAGTGCCAGCTGGAAGATCTCGTCATCGCTGACCTCACGTACCAGAACCGGCACCTCGCGAAGACCTGCAAGCTTGGCGGCCTGATAGCGGCGTTCGCCTGCCACAATCTCGTAGCCAGAACCCTTAGCCCGTACCAGGATGGGCTGCAGGATGCCGTTCTGCTTGATTGAGTCGGCAAGTTCCTGAAGTGCCTCCTCGTCAAAGGTTTTGCGAGGTTGGGCCTTGTTGGGCTTAATCTTAGAAAGCGGCAGCGTTGAGTCTGGGGCAATTGCCGCGACTTCGGCATTCATCTCGCCCATAAGGGATTCGAGACCCTTTCCCAACGTGCTCTTTCTAGCCACGACGCACCACTTCCTTTGCGAGCTTCATATAAGCCAACGAACCCTTGCTCACCCGCGCGTACTTGATGATGGGCAGTCCATGGCTCGGTGCCTCGGCGATCTTGACGTTGCGCGGAATCACCGTCTTGAACATCTTGTTGCCGAAGTACTTGCTGACCTCATCAACCACATCGCGGGAAAGCGACGTACGGGAATCGTACATGGTCATCACGACACCAAATAGGTCAAGCTTACGATTGAGCCTACTCTTGACCATCTTCATGGACTCAAGAATCTTGGTAACACCCTCCAACGCATAGTACTCGCACTGGATTGGAATGAGGAGCGAGTCAGCCGCGACGAGCGCATTGATGGTCAGCAATCCCAACGACGGCGGACAGTCGATGAAGACGTAGTCAAACTCGTCCTTGATGTCCTCGAGCAAAGCCTTGAGGATGCTCTCACGCGCCATGACCGAGACGAGCTCAATCTCCGCACCGGCAAGCTGGATGGTTGAAGGCACCAGGAACACGTGGGGAATGCAGGTGGACTGAACCAGATCCTCTATGGGATAGTCATTCATGACGGCGTCATAGACATCGTGCTCGAGGCCTTCCTTGTTGATGCCATAACCGCTTGTCGTGTTTCCCTGTGGGTCAAAGTCGACCAGCAGAACCTTCTTTTTGTCCTCACCCAATGCCGCAGCCAGATTTACCGCTGTTGTGGACTTACCAACGCCACCTTTTTGGTTGATGATGGCGATGACCTTCGTATCCTTCTCGGGAAAGTGACGCTTGACGTCGTGAAACCCCACGATTCCTCCAACCTGTTGCATTTAAGACTCATTCGTTGGCACACCAATGATAGCTCATGTTTCACGTGAAACATGAGCCTTGCACAGACCAACGAATTGTAGACAACTATGAGTTCATAAGTGGCTTGTGCTTAGCCATTCCCACATTTCGTGGGAGCTTAATCTCAGACTTACGCACCTTGCGATATATGAGCATCTCTCTGTGACCAGCTTCATGCGGCAGTTCAGATGTTTCACGTGAAACGATCTCAAAGCCACAGACCTTTGCGGCATAGGTTCCATTCTTGAGCTCTTCGTCACTCAACCGACCCTTGGAGACCACCAGAAGACCATCCTTGCGCAGCAACGGCGCGGCGTACTCAAGCAGCACATTGAGCTCCGCGACAGCGCGTGCAGTCACGCAGGCGTATTGCCCTTTACGCTTGGCAGCAAGCTCCTCGACACGCATCGTGACCGTCTCAAGGCGTTCACCAAGACCAAGCGCATCAACAAACTCCTGGACAGCCTGCACCTTCTTGCCAACTGAGTCGAGCAACGTACCCTCACGGCCAGTCATGATGCCAAAGGGAATCCCAGGAAAGCCCGCACCGGTGCCAAGGTCAAGAAACCGTCCCTGGGGGCATGCGACGTGCCCATAGGCCTTCACAAAGAGCAACGAGTCAACCAGATGCTTAGTCACTGCATCGTGTTCATCCACGATGCGCGTGAGATTGAGCACCTTGTTCTTCTCAATGACCAGACCCAGATGCTTCACCATCAGAGCAGCCTGATCGTCTGAGACCTGCACACCAACCGTCTGGGCTTCCTCACACAGCTGCGCTGCCAACGACGAAGTATCAAGCATGGTATCCATTGCTGCTCCTGACAAGAATCCACGAACCAAGAAGTATTGTCACATAAAGAGGGGAGACGACGAGCGCCTCCCCTCTAAGCACACCTTGTTTTGGTTAGGCTAGCTACGAACGTATGTCACCACAACACGACGCTCGGGATCGACACCCTCAGAGTGCGTCGTCACATCAAGGCTGTCAAGCAGCGCGAGATGCACGATACGACGCTCGAAGGCGTTCATCGGGGCAAGCTTCACCGAACCATGCTGACGACGAGCGCGAGAGGCGGCGTTGCGAGCAAGCGTCTCGAGCTTCTCCTTGCGGCGGCTCTTGTAACCCTCGACATCCACGACCACCGGGTAGTGGAAGTGCAGATGATTAGACATCAAAGATGAAAGAATCATCTGGAATGCATCCAAGGTACGACCATGACGGCCAATCAATACCGCGAGGTCGCCGCCACTGATGTCAAGAATGAGCTCGCCCTCATCGCCCTCATACTCATCAACCGTCACCTTATTCTCGCCAAAGAAGGCAAGCATCTCTCGGATGTAGGTGATGGCAGTGTCAGCGATGGTGTCCAGCTCCTCATCGGAGAGCGTGCCAGCCTCATAGTGCTCACGAAGCTCGGCGAACTCGTCCTGGGCGCCAAGGTCTGCCTGAGCCGTCTCTTCGACGGCATCCTGCACGATGCCCTGCTCGTCGTCCATAATGACCTCCATAGATATATGAAACAGCGCACGGCCAAAGACCGTGCGCCTCTAGGCAGTTTGTGTCCTAGCCCTTCTTCTTGGGACGCGGCTTGCGCTCCTTGCGCACCACATCGACCTTGACGGGCTGGTTCTGCAACCGCTCGGCCTCCTCAGCCTTAACCTTCTCCATCACGCGGTTGGTGACCAGCTGCTGCTGGATGACCTGCCAGATGGCCGAGGTATCGTAGTACAGAAGAACCGCGGCGGGCACCTGGATACCAAACCAGATCATCATGCCGCCCATCATGAGACCCATGAGGAGGGACTGCTGACGCTGGGCATCGTCCGTCATCGTGCGAAGGTTCATGATCATCGGCACGAACGTCATGACGCCAAAGAGCACGTCAAAGAAGATGTAGACGGCCGCGCCGCGCCAACCGGACGTGGCGATGGCACCAGTGACCGACTGGGAGAGATGCGGGATGATGTTCAGGAAGCTGGCGTTCTCAGGAACGTTGCGCGCCACCGTGAAGAGCGCGAAGAAGATCGGCATCTGCAGGAACATGGGGAGGCAGCCACCAAGCGGGTTGAAGTTATGCTCCGCCTGGAACTTGCGCATCTCCTCGTTCATGCGTACCGGATCGTCCTGGTACTTGTCCTGGATCTCCTGCAGTAGCGGCTGAAGTGCCTGCATGCGCGCGGTGCTTGCCGTCGACTTGGTCATCAGCGGCATGATGAGCAGTCGGACGATGACGGTCAGAATGATGACTGCGATGCCCCAGTCCCCGCAGTTATTTGCGAGGAAGGCCAGGACCTGCGTCAGAAAGTTAACAAACCAATCCCACATGGTGCCTCCGTGCCTTTACTTCTTACGGAACGGGGTCGTATCCCCCCGCATGGAACGGGTGGCAGCGGGCAATACGCTTGATCCCAAGCCAAATGCCCTTGAGTGCGCCATAGCGCTCGATTGCCTGGAACGTGTACTCAGAGCAGGTAGGTGTATAGATGCAATGGCTTCCCAGCAGGGGAGAGATGACCCTTTGGTACCACCTCACGGCACGCAGACACCATCGCGCGAATGTCGACGTTGCCTGTGTGACGTCATCTTTCATCAATCACGCACCAAACCTCTGCAGCAGGCCGGAAAGCGCCGTAGCGACTTCCGTCGGGTTGCTGTCATGCGTCAGCCGGGTAGCGAAGAGAATGACCTTTTGTCCCTCACGTGGCATTTCGCATTGGCGAGCTGCCTCGCGCAGGACTCTCTTGCACCGGTTCCGGTAGACGGCATTTCCAAGCCTTTTAGGCGCGACGAAGGCGACCTTACCCGGGCCGCCTTCGTCATTCTTGAGCACCGTAATGCGCACGAGCCTGTGATTGGCCCGCTTCCCACCGGAGAAGACCGTCTCAAATTCCCTTCTGGATTTGATGGTCTCCATGCGTGTCCTAGACGGTAAGCTGCTTGCGACCCTTGGCGCGACGACGAGCGAGAACGGCACGGCCGCCCTTGGTGGCCATACGAGCGCGGAAGCCGTGGGTCTTGGCGCGCTTAAGCTTGTTGGGCTGATAGGTACGCTTCATTGTTGGATCCTCCTGGGGACCACCTGAGTGGGCCCTTGTTTCGAACTGGTAGCATCAGAGCCTTAAGATTGTAGAGGTGACGTACGGAGAATGTCAACAGTTTTTGCAGGTAAGATGCATAAAAACTGTACCTGTGCTCTTGGCGCCCCTTTTGGGCTTGTCGCTTTTGGGATGTTCCATGAAGGACAGCTCAAAGCAGGAAATCTTTCATCCAGCAAAGAAACTTGCACCATGAGCTGAAATCCTATGCAATCATTCTTTCCAGATGCTATGATTTTCCAGCTATTCGACCGATAAACACGCAGTTATCAACAGTCATTCACCAATTGTTGCAATCTTTCATTCACTGAAAGAAAGATTTGCAAGTTTTCATCAACTGGTGAAATCGTGTCGAATCTTACAGGAGGTGCACGGTGTCCCGCGCGTTCTACCCCTTCGTCGAGGAGGGTCAGGAAAAGAAGGTTTCGGCTCGTTATGCAGCCCGTATCGCCGTTTACGACGACGCGGCTGCCGCGCCGCGCGTGGTGGTCATCGATCCCACAGATGTGCGTAGCTATCTTGAGGAAATCACCTCTGAGGTGGCGCGACTCGCACGCGAGCAGGGCGGCCACATCCCCTTCATGGTCATTCGCGAGGTTGTTGAGAACCTCATCCATGCCTATTTCATCGAGCCAGCCATCTCCATCCTTGATAACGGGGACACCATCCGCTTTGCCGACCAAGGTCCCGGAATCAAGGAGAAGGAGCGCGCGCTCGAGTACGGCACCACCTCGGCAACCGAGGAGATGAAGCTCTACATCCGCGGTGTTGGGTCTGGCCTGCCCTACGCGCAGCAGTACCTCCATGACCACGGCGGTACCTTGCGGATTGAGGACAACATCTCTGGCGGCACCATCGTGACCATATCGATGGTAGGGGAGAGCGCGGCGTCTCCGCGGCAAGCCGTTGCACAAAGCACACCGGTAGTCATAAAACCGCAGGTCAACCTCTCTGGTAGGGGAGAGCAGGTCATCTCGTACCTCTCGGAGCACGAGTCGGTGGGGCCCAAGGACCTCGTGGAGGCGTTTGGCAGCTCCCAATCCACCTGGACGCGCGAGCTACAGACGCTTGAACAGGCGGGAATCGTCACCAAGCGAGGCCAGAAGCGCTTCCTCACCCCCATGGGACAGACGTTGCTATAAAACCAATCGCCCTTTGGACGCCTTTCTTACAAAACGACCTGCGATTTCAGCAAAAGTGGCGTCCAAAGGGCGATGACCCTTTTACACAACACCACACGCGTGAACATTCCTCGAATTTGTCAACATATCGCGTGGTTTTCAACACTATAATAGGTTGACTTTTCAACAATTCTCAGCTTGGACGGAACGAAATGTACCAAGAGAACGACTCAGATGCCGCGATCCTCTGGGACGACGTGCTTGCCCTGCTCGAGGGTAGAGGTCTCCCCGCCGCGACGCTGGCCATGTTCAGAAGTTGCCAGGCGCTCTCTCTTGATGACGAGGCCCTACATATCGGTACCAGCATGGGCTTTGCGCAACGCAGAATCGCCCAGCAGTCAGAGATCATCGAGGAGGCCCTTGCCGAGGCAGCCTTCGAGCCGCTGTCCGTAGTGGTCGAGCTCATCAAGGGTCGAGAGCCAAAGCCCATCGAGACAGGGTCGACCATCACTGCGGCCGAACTCGGCGCCATGGACACCTCCATCTCGGGCGGACGGTCCACCGTCGTCCAGGAAGCGCCCGCACCAGCACCGGCAGAGCCCGTCTCACCAGAAGGAAGACGCAGGTCAAACCCCTTGTTTGAGGAGGTTCCCGAGGGAGGCTCAAAGCTCACCTTCGACCGCTTCGTAGCTGGTGAGGAGAACATGCTCGCTCTTGACGCGGCAAAGCAGGTGGCCAACGGCGAGAACAAGAGCTACAACCCACTCTTCATCTACGGCAAGAGCGGCCTGGGCAAGACACACCTTTTGCGTGCCATCCAAAACTACATCACCAGCAACGACCCATCCCGTCTGTGCATCTACCGCACGGCCGGCGACTTCGTGGACGAGTACGTCAACGCGATGCGCGACGAGAAGGCAGCCCTGCCGCGTCACGCACTCACGCGCCACTACCAGGACGTCGACGTGCTCATCATCGACGACATCCAGAACATGTCCACGGCGCTGGGCTCCATCCGCTTCTTCTTCGAGACGTTCAACTACCTCACCTCGCACGGCAAGCAGGTCGTGCTCGCAGCTGACCGCGCTCCGTCGCAGCTCGGAATGGGTGATAGCCTCTTTGACGAGCGTGACACCAGCCGCATGGACTCAGGTGTCACCGTCAGCATCCAGGTACCTGACTACGAGCTCAAACTCAACCTCGTCAACGCCTTCTACGAGCGCATGAAGGCCGACGCAGAGGCCGAGCACATCGTGGGCATGGAGGGTACCATCAGCGAGGAGAGCCGCAAGCTCATGGCCGAGCGCTCGGGCACCAACATCCGCATCATCGAGGGCTTCGTGCAGTCGTGCCTCATGCTCGCCACCCAGCGCGAGCGTCAGGGAACCGTCATCAGCCGCGAGGACATCCTGCGCACGGCCGCGCAGAAGTGGCCTACCGGGCAGCGCATCATCACCATCGAGCAGATCCAGAAGGCTGTCGAGACCTACTACGACATCAGCCACACCGCGCTCATCGGCTCAAAGCGCAACAAGGAGCTCATGGAGCCACGCCATGTGGCAATCTGGCTGACGCGCGAGCTGACCGACAACACCCTCGCAGACATCGGCAAGAAGTTTGGTGGGCGCAGCCACGCAACCGTCAAGCACTCCATCGCGTGGGTGGATGACCTCAAGAAGCAGAACCGCGTGTTCCACGACCGTCTTGACCTGCTGCATGACAACATCACCGATGCCGCGCAGTAACGTCTCAAACTCTGTCGAAGCCGTGTTGAAGCAAGAAGAAAAGAGGGGAGCGAGCGATGAAAAGTTATCTACAAGCATCAGACATGTCGAAACTGTTCGCTATCTCCATGGTCTCTTCACGGCTGCCTCAGGGCGCACAACAGCGAAAAGCTCGGTTGTCGACATATCAACAAGCCTCTATTACTACTACTCCTATTAATACCTATATAAAGAGATAAGAAGGAACGCACCAAGGAGGGCACCCCATGAAGTTCACCGTAAGCCAGTCCGCACTCGCCAAGGCCTTGCTCGTCGTGACCAAGGGCATGGCGACCAACTCGACGTTGCCCATCCTTTCGGGCGTCTACATCAAGGCTGCCGACGGCATGCTCGAGTTCCAGGCAACCAACCTGACGATCTCTATCCGTCATAAGATTGCCGCAAACGTCGAGGACGAGGGCGAGACGGTGGTCTCGGGCAAGATCCTCACCAACATCGTCAAGACCCTTCCTGATTCCGCGGTCACCTTTGAGGGGCTTGATCGCATCGTCGCCATTACCTGCGACAAGTCGCACTTCCGTCTGAACACGCTTGACCCGCGCGACTTCCCCGAGTTCCCGCAGGTCTCCCTCGAGCGCTCGATCGAGCTGCCGAGCGCACTGCTCTCCGAGATGGTTGACAAGGTGTACAAGGTGACTTCCAAGGACACCTCGCGCCCCATCCTCAGTGGTGTTCTGCTCTCCGTTGAGGAGAACGTCATCCGCCTTGTCGCCACTGATTCCTACCGCCTGGCCGTCTGCGACTCCTACGTGGAGACATCCAGCTCTGATGAGGCGTTCCGCACCATCGTCCCGGGCGGCACGTTCCATGACGTCCTTGCCCTGCCGTCCATGACCGAGACGATCATGGTGGGCACCACGGCCAGCCAGGTGGTCTTCTCGTTTGGCAACACCACCTATATCTCGCGTAAGATCGAGGGCAACTTCCCCAACTATCGCCAGCTGCTCCCAGCGACCTACAACACCGCGGTCACCATCGGCACGGCCGACTTCGCCGCCGCGCTCAAGCGCGTCTCAGTCATCTCGCTCTCCAACCCCTCGGTTCGTTTTGACATCGACGCCGACGGAAAGCTGATGCGCCTGTCTGCCTCCTCGCCTGACCAGGGCGAGTCCACCGAGCTGCTGTCTGTTGAGGTCGAGGGTCCAAGCATGTCCATCGCGATGAACTATCACTACGTCTTTGACTGCGTCAACGCGGTCTCGGGACGCGATGAGCTGACACTTGAGCTGCAGAGCACCATGCAGCCAGGCATCTTCAAGTCGTATGGCAAGATCAACTACCTCTATCTGCTGATGCCGGTGCGGATGTAGCCTGTGGGACTGCAGGTCACTAGCCTTGAGCTGCGCGATTGGCGCAGCTTCGGGTCCCGCGACATAGCCTTTGGCGGCATGACGGTGTTTCATGGCAGGAATGCCGTGGGCAAGACCAATACCGTCGAGGCGCTGCAGATGCTGACGGCTGGGCAGTCGTTCAGGAAGCCCAAGCCGATGCAGCAGATCAGGGATGGCGCCGAGAGTGCCAAGATCTCTGCGCGTCTTGAGGGCGACGGCCGCGTGATAGACCTCTCGTGCGTGATTGAGCCCACACGGCGCTCGTTTGTGCGCAACGGAAAGCACATCCATGCTGGTGATGTGCCTGAAAGCCTCATGAGCGTGCTCTTCAACCCTGATGACCTCTCGTTTGTGAAGCGTGGTGCGTCGTATCGCAGAGACGAGCTCGACGGCTTTGGGCGGCAGGCTAACCGGGGTTACGCGAAGGTGCTCTCTGCCTATCAGCGTGCCGTTGAGCAGCGAAATCGCCTTCTGAAGGAGGAATGGCCCGATCAGGCGCTGCTTTCGGCGTGGGATGCCTCGGTTGCCCTCGGCGGAGCCACGCTTTTGCAGTCGAGGTTGCGACTCTTTGAGCGGCTTCGTGCCCATATGGAGCGCATCTATCTCGAGATTTCGCAGGGAGAGACCCTCAGCTGCTCGTATGAGTGCTCGTTAGGAGAGGGCGTCGGCGAGCTGACGCGCGACGAGCTGGCGAACCGCTTTGCAGCGCGGCTTCTGGAGCTGCGCAAAGACGAGCTACGACGCCAACAGACCTTGGTGGGACCTCAACGTGATGATGTCACTTTCGCCATCGACGGCCGCGACGCGCGTGCCTTTGGCAGCCAGGGGCAGCAGCGCTCCATCGTGCTTGCGTGGAAGATGGCTGAGGTCGAGCTCTGCGAGGAAGTGGTGGGGGACAAGCCACTACTACTTCTTGATGATGTGATGAGCGAGCTCGATGAGGTGCGTCGTGACGCGGTCACGCGGTTTGTGCAAGGTGGCATCCAGACGGTGGTTACCACCACTAACCTGGGATATTTCCCTGATGAGCTCCTTGATCGAGCCAAGGTGGTGAGCTTCGGTGAATGAATCGGTCCAACCGCGTTATGAATCGATGCACAGTGAAGCGATGCCCGAACCCGACCGCGCGGAGCGTGTTGGGGCACTCCTTGACCGCGTGATGGGAAGTGGCCTTTCGGATAGCCTCACTGACAACCAACGTGCCGCGATTGCCTGGCATGCGGCGAACGGTGACCGTGAGCGAGCGCATACCACGCGCGTGTTTCTCAAGAAGTCACGTCTCGACGGGGCGGATCCCATCATCTGCGTGTATGTCGACAACCATTCGTTTTTGACGGACCTCTCTGCCAATAGGGACCTCTACCTCGCGCGGTTGGCCAATTGGGGCTTCTTTGTCTCGGGCATCGAGTTTGGCGTGGACCGCGACGCCCACCGCACGCGCACACGCGGCGCGAAGCAAGAAGCTCGTCAGCAGCAGTCTTCATCTGCCCATCTCAATGCAGAACAGCAGCGCCAGGTGCAGGAACTTGCCAGCAAAGTGCCAGACTCGCTCAAGGAAAGCGTTTCTAAGGCGATTGCGGCGTCATTTCTCGCTGAGAGCGAAAAATAGGTTCTGAACACAAACCCGTCAAATTTAGCCCTCAGAACGTCTTAGACGCGATTTAAGACTTTGTAGGGACCGTCATTTTTGCCTTGGCCACGACCAATTCATAGGCAATGGCGTAAACTATATAAGTCTGTGCGTTTGAACAGAGAGGAACAGGCGTGGCAACGAAGAAAGAATCGAACAACTACGGCGGCAAGGAGATTAAGATCCTTGAGGGCCTCGAGGCCGTCCGCAAGCGTCCTGGTATGTATATCGGAACAACAAGTATCTCAGGCCTGCACCACCTGGTGTGGGAGATTGTGGACAATTCGGTCGACGAGGCAATGGCGGGCTACTGCAGCCGCATCAAGGTGACCGTGCATCCCGACAACTCCATCACGGTCGAGGACAACGGCCGCGGCATCCCTGTTGAGAAGCACCCGCAAAAGCGCAACATGTCCACCCTCGAGGTGGTACTCACCATCCTGCACGCCGGCGGCAAGTTTGATAACAACGCCTACAAGGTCTCCGGCGGACTCCACGGCGTGGGCATCTCGGTGGTTAATGCTCTCTCCAAGAAGCTTATCGCGCAGGTGAAGCGCGACGGCGGCATCTGGGAGATGGAGTTCAGCCGTGGCAAGACCGTCAGGAAGATGGAGCAGGTTGGCAAGTCGAAGGCCACCGGTACCACCATCACCTTCTGGCCCGACGAGCTCATTTTCGAGACCACGGTCTATGACTATGACACCCTGCATGACCGCCTCCAGGAGACGGCCTTCCTGAACAAGAACCTCAAGATCACGCTGGTTGACGAGCGCGAGCTCACCCCGCGCGTGGACGAGTTCTGCTACGCAGGCGGCATCGTGGACTTCGTCAAGTTCCTCAACGAGGACAAGACGATTCTTCCCGGCCTTGCGCGTCCCATCTACATCGAGGGCAAGAGCGCCGATGACGCCGACGAGGACAAGCGCGGCGAGGTCGAGGTCGCGATGCAGTGGAACACCGGCTTCTCGGAGCACACGCTCTCCTTTGCGAACGACATCTTCACCGACGAGGGCGGCATGCACCTCGAGGGCTTCCGCACGGCGCTCACCAAGGTTGTGAACGACTACGCGAAGAGCCACAAGCTCCTGAAGGAGAAGGACCCCAACCTCACGGGCGATGACATCCGCGAGGGCCTGACGGCGGTCATCTCGGTCAAGCTGCCTGACCCGCAGTTTGAGGGCCAGACCAAGGCCAAGCTGGGCAGCTCCTACATGCGCACGCTGACCAACAAGATCGTGAGCCAGGGTCTTGCCGAGTACCTCGAGGAGCATCCCAACCAGGCCAAGGAGATCTTCAAGAAGGCGAGCCAGGCTGCCAAGGGCCGCCTTGCCGCCCAGAAGGCCCGCCAAGCCACGCGCCGCAAGGGCCTGCTGGAGAGCGCGAGCCTGCCTGGCAAGCTCGCCGACTGCTCGGTTCGTGACGCCGAGATGACCGAACTCTTCATCGTGGAGGGTGACTCCGCAGGTGGCTCCGCCAAGATGGCGCGTGACCGCTCCATCCAGGCAGTGCTTCCCCTGCGCGGCAAGATTCTGAACGTCGAGCGCGTGCAGGAGCATCGCGCCCTCTCGTCCGACACCATCACCTCGCTCATCACGGCCATCGGCACGGGCGTGGGTCCGGAGTTTGACATCTCCAAGGCCCGCTACCACAAGATCGTCATCATGACCGATGCTGACGTCGACGGCGCGCACATCCGCATCCTGCTGTTGACGTTCTTCTATCGCTACATGAAGCCGATGATCGACGCTGGCTACATCTACGTTGCCCAGCCGCCGCTCTACCAGCTGAAGCCCAAGGGCAAGAAGGGTGGCAAGTACCTCTACACCGACGAGGAGCTTGCGCTGGAGGCGAGCAAGTACGAGGATTCCAGCCGCTACACCGTTCAGCGCTACAAGGGCCTGGGCGAGATGGACCCCGAGCAGCTGTGGGCGACCACTATGGAGCCTAAGAACCGCATCATGCTTCGCGTCACCATCGATGACGCGATGGCTGCCGATCGAGCCGTAAGCGACCTCATGGGCAATCAGGTGGAGAAGCGCAAGGACTTTATCCAAACGCACGCTAAGGACGTGCGCTTCCTCGACATCTAAGTAGTCGCTTCGGGCCTTGCCTTCCGTGCTTCCGCTCGCTCCAAGGGCTGAGACAGTCGCTCGCCGGAAGCACGGAAGGCAAGGCATGAAAGTGGGAACTTACGTGTCGCAGCGCACGGCCTTGGCGTGGGATAACTCCTTGACGCTTCAGGAATCATGTTTTAGTTGGAAATCAACCATGTTTGAGAGGGTTATATGGCTGACAACGATAATCGGGATGAGTTTGACGAGCGGGAGGGTGACGCTCTGGATGATCTTGTCTCTCGGGCTTTGCATGATATGGAGACTGATCCGGAGAAGGATGATCTGGATGAGGACCTTGGGCTCGAGGACGACGAGGAATATGACGAGGAGTCTGGTCTTGGCTCGCTAGCTGGGGCTACGCTCTCTCACACCATCTCTGACGAAGCGGGCACGCGTCTGGACCTGAAGGACATCCACGGCGGAGCGCTCAAACCTATCGAGATGGCACAGGAGATGAAGACCTCCTTCCTGGAGTACTCCATGTCCGTCATCGTGGCCCGCGCGCTGCCTGACGTGCGCGACGGCCTCAAGCCGGTGCACCGCCGCATCCTCTACGCCATGAACGAGGCACACATCGTTCCGAGCCGCCCGCACAAGAAGTCGGCGTGGACGGTCGGCGAAGTCATGGGTAAGTATCACCCGCATGGTGACGCGGCCATCTATGACTCGATGGTGCGTATGGCGCAGGACTTCTCCATGCGCCTGCCGCTCGTTGACGGCCACGGCAACTTTGGCTCCATCGACGGTGACCCCCCGGCAGCCATGCGCTACACGGAGAGCCGCCTGACCTATGCCGCCATGGAGATGCTGCGCGACCTCGACAAGGAGACCGTCGACCTGCAGCCCAACTACGACGAGTCGCTCTCCGAGCCGGCCGTGCTGCCTTCGCGATTCCCCAACCTGCTGGTCAACGGCTCGTCGGGCATTGCCGTGGGCATGGCCACCAACGTGCCTCCCCACAACCTGGGTGAGGTCACCGAAGCCGTCTGCATGATGATTGACAACCCCGACGTCACCACAGACGACTTGATGAAGGTGCTTCCCGGCCCGGACTTCCCGACTGGTGGCATCATCATGGGCACCGAGGGCATCCGCGAGGCCTACGAGACCGGTCGCGGCACCATCACGGTGCGCGCCAAGGTGCATGTCGAAAACATTGGCAAGGGTGGCCGCCAGCGTCTCGTGGTGACCGAGATCCCTTACCAGGTCAACAAGGGCCTTTTGCAGGAGCGCATCGCGCAGCAGGTCAATGAGAAGCATATTGAGGGCATCTCTGACATGCGCGACGAGTCCAACCGCAAGGGCATGCGCATCGTCATCGACCTCAAGAACGGCGCCGTGCCGCAGGTGGTGCTCAACAACCTGTACAAGCGCACGCAGCTGCAGGCCAACTTTGGCGTCATTGACATCGCGCTCGTAGATGGCGTGCCGCGCACGCTGACCCTGCGCGAGATGCTCTCCCACTACATCGACCACCAGATCGACGTGGTGACCCGCCGCACGCAGTATGACCTGGACAAGGCCCAGAAGGACCTCCACATCCGTGAGGGCCTGCTCATCGCCGTGGACAACATCGACGAGATCGTTCACATCATCCGTACCTCGCGCGACGACGCCGAGTCGAAGCGTCGCATGAACGAGCGCTTTGGCCTGGACGACATCCAGGGCGAGGCAATCCTGCAGATGCGTCTGCGCCGCCTGACCGGACTTGCCCGTGACGAACTCGTCGCGCAGATCGAGGACCTGCGCACGCGCATCGCCTACTACATCGACCTTCTCGAGCATCGTGAGAAGATCCTGGGCGTCATCAAGGACGAGCTGCGCCAGATCTCCGCACGCTTTTCCAACAAGCGTCGCACGCAGATCAGCGGCGTGGAGGCTCAGGACCTCAACGTCGAGGACCTCATTGCTGAGGAGGATATGGTTGTCACCTGCACGCACGCAGGCTACGTGAAGCGTCTGCCGGTGGCGACGTATCGTTCCCAGAAGCGTGGCGGCAAGGGCGTTCAGGGCCTTTCGCTCAAGGACAATGACTTTGTCGAGGACCTGTTTGTCGCTTCGACGCATGACTATGTGTTGTTCTTCACCAACAAGGGCAAGGTCTACCGCGTCAAGGTGCATGAGCTGCCCATTGGTTCGCGTCAGGCACGTGGCTCGGCATTGGTCAACGTGCTTGCGCTGTCCGAGGGTGAGCATCCCACGGCAGTCATCACGGCTCGTGACTTCCCTGAGGACGAATATCTGATCTTTGCCACGAAGAGTGGCATGGTCAAGAAGACGGCCATGAGTGCCTACGACAACAGCCGCCGCGACGGACTCATTGCCATCAACCTGAAGAAGGATGACGAGCTGGTCAACGTGAGCCGCGTCAAGCAGGGCGAGAAGATCATTCTCTGCACGTCTGACGGCAAGGCGATCGTCTTTGACGAGTCCGAAGTCAGGCCTACCGGCCGCGACACCTCCGGCGTGCGTGGCATCACGCTCAAGGGCGATGCCTACATGCTGGGCATGGAGATCTCCAACGGCAACGGCGACCTGCTCGTGCTGACGGAGAAGGGCTACGGCAAGCGTACGCCCGTCAGTGAGTATCCCGAGCACAAGCGTGGTGGCCAGGGTGTCTACACCATCGCGATGACGCAGCGTAAGGGTAACCTCGTCGCTTGTCGTGTGGTTGGTCCGCAGCATGAGCTGATGATCGTGTCTGAGTCTGGTGTGGTGATTCGCGTCAAGGCCACCGACATCTCGCGTCTTGGCCGCTCCACGCAGGGCGTCAAGGTCATGAACATGGCCGAGTCAGACCGAGTCAGCGCTGTCGCGCGCATGGTGGTGCGCAAGAAGAAGGCAGCGCGCGTCGACCCGATGCAGGGCGCGCTTGACCTTGCCTCGGCCGGTGAGCAGAGCGAGGACGATCCCATCGATATCGGTGGTGAGGAGACCATGTCTGACGCGCTGCTGGATGACGAGGAGTAGCGCAGAAACCTTACTCGACCAGGCCACCCCCACCTTTCCTACTTCGCTCCAAAAAGAGACAGTCGCTCAGTAGGAAAGGTGGGGGTGGCCTTCTGTTAACGCTGCAGCGCTACTCCTCGGCAGCTAGCGTGTCAGGGGCCATGGGTGAATCATTGAAATTGGTGTGCTGCCGCTTTGCGGCAGCACCTCGTAAGAGAATCGACTCAATCGATTCTTTGGGGTAGAATCGATTCACTTTGATTCGATGAAAGCGTGGTTCAAATGGAGCAGAACGAAGTCACCATCAAGCAGATCGCAGACCAGTGTGGCGTGTCTAAGTCCACGGCTGTTCGTAAATTCAAGGAGCTTGACCTTCCGGTCATTACGCGTGGCGGCAAGGGAACGGTATATCTTGGGCCCGAGGCGGCCTCGGCGCTTGCCCATGCGCTCATCAAGGTGCGTGTGCCCGAGGTGCCTGACGAGCTCGTTCCTGAGGTCATCGATCTTCCGCGTGATGTTGCACCGATACCAGCAGCCTTGGATGAAGATGACGAACCTGCAGTTCAACCGCATCATATTGGTCAGCCTTCGCCGATCCTTGAAGGTGTGGTTGAGATGTATAAGGAGCAGATTCGTTCTCTCTCACGTACCAATGATTTGCTGAGGAACCAAATCAATCAGCTCAACACGGTCCTTGAAGTGATGCAGTCACAGCACGAGTCGACGGTGGCGGTGCTGTCGGACCAGATTGACCACCTCAACGCGCAGCTTGAGATCATGCAGAGAGAAAAGGACAAGATGCGCGATGACCTCGCAATGAGCCGCGCACTGGAAGGCTTCCACTTCCCGTGGCAGCGTGATCGAATCGTCTCTCGTTATCTGCTGCCCGCAACTGGTCAGTCCGAGGTCATGAACGAGTCAGACACCGAATAGTGAATCGATGCATGTGCGGTTGAGCTACTCTTCCTGAGCGAAGTCGGAAGGGGAGAGAGACTCTACAAAGTCATGGAATCGCTCGAGCTCCTGCTCCTTCTCGGCCTTCTCAACGCCCTTGAAGTCCGGCATGGTTGCGGCATCGAGCACGTGATCATCAGCATAGATAGGTGCGCCAACGCGCACGGCAAGTGCAATGGCGTCTGACGGGCGACTGTCCACCTTGACAAAGCGGCCCATGTCGGTGGTCAGCATGACCTCGGCATAGAAGGTGGTGCCATGCACATCCACGATTGCGACACCAGTAACCGTGGCACCAAGCGCCTTGATGATGTGAGACAGCAGGTCATGCGTCATGGGACGCTCGCGAGCCTCTGGGTCAAGGCCCATGGAGATGGCCAATGCCTCCACCGGACCGATGCGGATGGGGAGCTGTATGGGCGCGCTGCCTTCTGGCACACGCGATTGCAGCACGATGACGGAGGGAATGGGGCCACCTCCGACAGCAATGGTGTGTATGTCCATGCGTACCAGCACCACGCTACCTCCGTCTTGGTTTGCGATGTGGACGATGCGTTATGGTACCCAGATATCGTGGCCGTGCAAGTAAAACTCTGTGAAACGCGCTGAGTGGCATAATGGCTGCAGGCATCTGTCAGGTGAGGGGGCTTTCATGACGAAGAGAAAAGATGGCGTGTCGGTAGAGCTGGACGAGCTCTCGAGCACGCTCGTTGGTGACGCGCTTGACCTCCTGGCAGATGGTGAGGATGTCAACGTGCTTCTTGTGGTGCAGGATCAGGAAGGCAATGTCGCGAGCTATGAGTTTGCCGACGACGGCCCTGAGGCGATTCTGCTTGCGGCGCGCGACCGCGTCACGGCACTTGCGAAATCACAGGGAGACTCAGCTGAGGGCCTGGGCAAGCCCATCAGGTATGCGCTCGTCTATGAGGGCATGGTGGCCGATGACGAGGGCGTTTATCAGGATGCGCTCATCCTAGAGTTTGGCGAGCGCGGCTACAACGCGTACTCGGCCTTCTCGTTCTATGAGGGCAAAGGCGCTGGGGACGGCTTCATGTGGACGGATCCAGCCCCCGCCGGCGAGATCGAGCCACTGCTGTAAGCCAAGTGACCGTTGGGGTAGCCCCTTCGGTCAGCGACGCCAACGAAAAGTGTACGTACGTTTCCACAAACTCGTATCGCACTGAACAAAAGCGCAGGATTGCTTCGAGCGAACGAAAACGTACGTACACTTTTCTCGCAACGCACAAAAAAAGACGCTCCCGGCTGGAAGCGTCCCGTAGGATCTGGTGGAGATGAAGGGGCTCGAACCCTCGGCCTCAGGCTTGCAAAGCCCGCGCTCTCCCAGCTGAGCTACATCCCCATATGTCAAGCCTCCGCTTACAATAACCGCCCCAGCGGCGACTCGGCTACACTGGGGCGGCTATTCGCGAAGGGTGGTGGGCCTGACAAGGCTCGAACTTGTGACCTCCCGGTTATCAGCCGGACGCTCTGACCAACTGAGCTACAGGCCCAACGCAGGAATTGATATTACATGTCGATGCGGCGTAGGTCAAGAACTTTTTTAAAAGAAATTGTGCCGTAGTGCTACAGTGTGCAAGGCAAATTTGAATTTGACCCAAAACAACAGGGGAGAAGCATGCTCCAGGAGAACATCCGTAACATCGCCATCATCGCTCACGTAGACCACGGCAAGACCACACTTGTCGACAAGCTTCTGCGTGCCGCCGGCGCCTTCCGTGAGAACCAGCAGGTCGAGGAGCGCGTTCTCGACTCCAATGACCAGGAGCGCGAGCGCGGTATCACCATCCTGGCCAAGAACATCTCCATCGAGTACCACGGCGTGAAGATCAACGTCATCGACACCCCGGGGCACGCCGACTTTGGCGGCGAGGTGGAGCGCGTGCTGCGCATGGCAGACGGCGCCCTCTTGCTCGTCGATGCCGCCGAGGGTCCCATGCCTCAGACGCGCTTCGTGCTGAAGCATGCTATCGCAGCGGGCCTCAAGATTATGGTGGTCATCAACAAGATCGACCGCGAGGGCGCCAACCCCGAGCAGGCGCTCAACGCCTCGCTTGACCTCATGATGGATCTCGGAGCCACCGATGACCAGCTCGAGTTCGCCATGGAGCACGTGGTGTACTCGTCGGCTGTCCAGGGCTTCGCGCGCCTTGACCCCGACGAGGACGGCGATGACATGCTGCCGCTCCTCGACATGATCATCGAAGGCATCCCCGCGCCCGAGGTGGACGCCGATGGTCCCCTCGCCATGCAATGCGTCACCGTTGACCACTCCAGCTATGTCGGCCGCATCGGTATCGGCCGCGTATGGTCGGGCACCATCCGTCAGGGCACCAAGATCTTGGTTGTGAAGAACGACGGCACCAAGTCCATGGGCCAGGTAAAGCAGCTCTTCACCTTTGACTATCTCGGTCGCAAGGAGTGCAGCGAGGTCCAGGCCGGCGACATCGCGGCCGTGGTGGGCATCGATGGCACCGACATCGGCGATGTCTACACTGACCCTGAGAACCCCGTCGAGCTTGACCCCATCGAGATTGACCCGCCCACGCTGGCGGTCGTCTTCGAGGCTTCCACCAGCCCGCTTGTGGGCCGCGACGGCGATATCGTTGGTGGTCGTCAGCTCAAGGAGCGCCTTGACCAAGAGCGCGAGAACAACGTGACCATGCGCATCGAGGAGCTTGAGGACAAGACAGGCGTGGAAGTCGCAGGCCGCGGCATCCTGCACCTCTCGGTGCTTATGGAGCAGATGCGTCGCGAGGGCTACGAGTTCCAGGTAGGCCGTCCGCGCGTGCTCTTCAAGAAGGGTGAGGGCGGCGTGATGCTCGAGCCGATCGAACAGGCCGTGGTGGAATGCCCCAACGACTATTCCGGCAAGGTTATCGAGGTCTTTGGCAACGCGGGTGGCACCATGGTCGACATGGCCGCTGGCGTCACGCAGACTCACCTTGAGTTCAAGATTCCTACCCGCGGCATCATGGGTCTGAAGAATCGCATCCTCAACGTCACGCACGGCGAGGCCGTCTTCTATCACACGTTCCTTGAGTATGGTCCGTTTGCCGGTGACATCGGCGGCCGTCAGAACGGTGCCATGATCAGCATGACCACCGAGAAGGCCGTTGCCTACGCTCTGGGAACCCTGCAGGAGCGCGGCGCGCTCTTTGTGGCTCCAGGAGACGACTGCTATGAGGGCATGCTGGTGGGAGAGCGTCCCCAGCCGGGCGACATGGTGGTCAACATCGCCAAGACCAAGAACCTGGGCAACCAGCGCTCGTCCACGGCCGACATCGCCGTGCAGCTGACTCCTCCGCGTACCTTCACGCTTGAGGAGGCACTTGAGTACATCATGGACGACGAGCTGGTGGAGATCACGCCCAAGAACATCCGCATGCGCAAGCGCCTGCTCACCGAGGTGGAGCGCCGCAAGTGGAACGTGCGCCACGGCCTGGTGAACAAGTAGCGGCAAGAGGTGCAACTGTCCCTCACCCACCACAATGCGGCAGGTAGAATACTAACTTGTATGCTGTGGTATGATAGTTATTTACAAGAGAGAGGTGAGAGATATGGAAGCAGTACTTGACCGAACGTTTGACGTGACGGCTACCAAGAAGAAGCCTGACAGGCGCCTGCACGTCTCCACACTGTACATCATGCTTGTCGCGATGACGCTCCTGGCGTTTCTGTTCACGTTCACCCTTACGAAGGCATGGGGCGAGCGTATGGACCAGCTTGCCGCTCTGTCATCGACCGACGCCTTCAAGACGATGGACCTCGAGACGCTCGACGGAACCCACTTTACGTCAGAGAACCTCAAGGATGCCCGCATCACAATCTTCAATGTCTGGGGTACCAACTGCCCACCCTGCATTCGTGAGCTCCCCTATCTGCAGGAGCTCAATGATACGTATGCACCTGGAGAGATTCAGGTCGTAGGTCTACTCAGCGACTCTGTCGATGCAAGCGGCACGGTCGTGCCAGCGCACCTTGATGATGCGCGGAAGTACATGGCGGATAGCGGCGCGACTTACCCAACGCTCATCCTTGACCAAGCTACGTACGCATTCGTGACCACCAACATTGTCGGTACGCCGACCACCTTCTTCGTCAACAGTGATGGCGAAGTCGTTCGCACCGTGACGGGTGGCAACACGTACAACAACTGGAAGGCCTATACCGACGAAGAGCTCGCGAAGCTTTCCCAGTAGACAACTGACTGAAATCCTGCCCATACGAGGGGGTTGTCCATGACACCAAGAAAACGAAACTTGATCACGTTTGCGCTGTTTGTGGTCTCGCTGGTCCTCATCGTGACTGGCACCATTCTTGGCGAGCCCGAGACCGTTCTTAACAAGGCAATCAACGTCTGCATGGAGTGTATCGGAATTGGCTAACGAGAGAGCCGAGGCGCAGGCTAAGCATACGCGCATAAGAAACTGGTTCCAAGCTGCATGGTTCGCTCTTACCAACGGGTACGCCCGAGGCTATACCAGCGGCAAGATCTTCACGGGCAACACCAAAATCCTGTGCGTGCCCGGTCTCAACTGCTATTCATGCCCAGGTGCTCTGGCGGCATGCCCCATCGGCTCGCTGCAGGCAGTGCTCAATAGCTCGGCGTACAAGGTATCACTGTACGTGTTTGGCCTGCTGAGCATGTTTGGCGTGCTGTTCGGCCGTCTGGTCTGTGGCTGGATGTGCCCGTTCGGTCTGGTCCAGGACCTGTTCTACAAGATCAAGGTCGGTGGCAAGAAGAAGAACCTGCCGGGCCACAAGTACCTGCGCTACCTGCGCTTTGTGGTGCTTGTCGTCATGGTCATCGCGCTTCCGGCACTGGTGATAAGCGAGAACGGCGTTGGCCAGCCTTGGTTCTGCGAATGGATCTGCCCCAGTGGCACGCTTCTTGGTGGCATCCCGTTGACGCTGCTCAACGAGAGTTTCCGCGAGATCATCGGCTTCCGCTTCTTCTGGAAGATGTTCATCCTGGTGGCGTGCTGCCTGGGCTCCATCTGGTACTTCCGTCCTTTCTGCAAGTACCTCTGCCCGCTCGGTGCCATCTATGGCCTGTTCAACCCGGTGTCGACCTACCGCCTGGAGATCGACCCCAACAAGTGCATCAAGTGCCACGCCTGCCAGCGCGCCTGCGGCATGGACATCGCCACCTTCGAGACGCCCAACAGCATTGACTGCATCCGCTGCGGTGACTGCATCAAAGCCTGTCCCAAGGGCGCCATCACCAGTACCTGGGGCGTGACGCAGCAGAAGATTAAGAGCCGCTGCTTCATCGATGACGAGGCGATTGCGAAGGCCGCTGTCGATCAGGCGCCTGCAGCCGAGCTGCCGAAGCAGGAGAAGATCATCGCCACCATCATGGGTGTCCTGATGACGGCGGGCGGTGCCGCAAGCGCATTCTTGGGGCTTAGGTTCGGCGTCTACTCGGACTTCAGGATGAGGATGAGCATCGAAGCCCTAGCCAACGTCATGCCCGGAAGCTTTGTGTACGAGTGCTTCAAGGTCTTGGCATCCTGCATCGTGTTCGCCACGGGCATCTATGTACTGCGATATCGTGCCGATGGCGAGAGGCTCAAGACGGTCAGCGAGAAGATGCGCATCGCGTTCCTCACGTATCTTCTTTGCATCGTGAGCCTTGTCGTGAGTGTGTTCATTAACTTCACCACGATTAGCCTGTCAACAAATAACATCGTCTACAACTTCTTCCCGCTGCTGGGGATTCCCATGCTGTGGGCTGCCTCGGCCGCGCTGCGGAAGCGGATCCAGGATGGCAAGTTTAAGGCGCTGACAGTCGTCTTGCTTGTGCTCGGGGCCGTTGTGACCATCTTGGCGGTCATTCTCGCCTTGGCATTCATCTTCACTGAATAGCAAAGGTAGTAACAGTTTGCACGTTTGGAACCCGCCCGATGAGGGCGGGTTTCTCATATTGCGAGTGTTGACGTTGTGAGGTTGATTCCTGTCAACATCAGCAATGGGGGCTTTTGCGGGTTCGAATCCCTGAGATGGCCACTTACAAAAAAAGACGCTCCCAGCTGGAAGCGTCCCGTGAAATCTGGCGGAGGAGGAGGGATTCGAACCCTCGTGACCCGAAAGGGCCAAACGGTTTTCGAGACCGCCGCATTCAACCACTCTGCCACCCCTCCGTAAGGGTGACGTGGCGCCCGTAGGCGCCACGTTCTGGCGGAGAGTCAGGGATTTGAACCCTGGAGACGCTTTCGGCGCCTACACGATTTCCAATCGTGCTCCTTCGGCCACTCGGACAACTCTCCGTGAAATGCAACGGCTAGTATACCTAACTTTGTCAAAAAAAGCACCTGACTTTCTTCATGCGACAAACGTACATCTTCCAGCGCACACATTCGCCATAGGGTACGATGGAGCAGCACCGTACAAGCCCCAAACGTAGCCGAGGACCCATGTTTCCACCGTTCATCTCAACGTTGAGCCCAGATGAGCTTGCCGTCGCCATTCCGCTCTGGCTTGACCTTGCCTCGGTGGTGGTCGGGTCGTTCTCGGGCTTGCTGTATGCGCAGAAGCGGAGCCTCGATCTGGTAGGGCACATTGGCCTTGCCATCATCTGCGGGCTTGGTGGCGGCCTCATCAGGGACACCATCATGCAGGTGGGCGATGTCTACATGCTCAACTCGCCGTGGGCCATCTGGCTGTGCGTGGTCACGGCGTGTGCCGGATTCTTCTTTCCCGGCCTCATGACGCACTTTCCTCACCTGCTTGAGTGGGTGGACATCCTTGCCGTCTCGCTCTTTGCGGCCGCAGGTACCGACAAGGCCATCATGTACGACCTCGGCCTCGCGCAGGTGCTGTTGATGGGCACGATGACGGGCGTGGGCGGCGGCATGATGAGGGACGTCTTCTTGGGAGAGGTACCGCATATCTTCCAAAGCTCAAACTTCTATGCCGTCTGCGCAATCGCGGGATCTGCAGCGTATTGGGCAAGCGTGAGTGCAGGGATCGCCAAGACATGGGCCGTGGTGATCTGCGTTGTGGTTACGGTGGGCCTCAGAAGATGGTCGCTCATCAACAACGTCTACACGCCATCAGACGTCAACCTTGCCCCAAAGGTCAAGCGCTTCTTCAAGCGTAAGGATAGCTAAGTGCCAGCTTGCTGCAGAATGATGAGGACATGATTCGTCGTGCTCCCGTGCTTTCCGTCTTCTTTCAGCCGTGAGCGGTATAGTGATTGGGTACAACTTGGGGAGATTCCCTCCGTCGATAGGAGAAGAGATGCCAGATCAGAACAGCGCGTACTTCTCGCGTTCCATGGCACTTTTGCGCAAGGATAAGGGTTGGATGAAGCCGCTGCTGGTGCTTGCCGCCGCATCGCTCGTGCCCATCGTTGGCCTGTTGGGCGTGCAGGGCTATGCGCTTGAATGGGCACGTCTGACCGCATGGGGTGTTGATTCCGCCCCGAAGCAGAAGGACGTGCGCGTAGGGGAGTGCATCAAGAGCGGTTGGCGCGGCTTTGTGGCAGGGGCAGGCTACGTGCTCGTGGCCGGTTTCATCAACGGTACGCTGTCAGCCCTGTTCGGTGACAACGTGGTGACGAGCATCCTGAGCATTGCCGTGTCCCTTGTTGGGTCCATCGCCTACACGGTCGCCGCCCTTCGCGCCACCATCTACCAGGACTACACCGCTGGTTATCGCTTCGACCGCATGTGGGAGCTCTTCAGCAGAGACTTCGAGGGCCTGTCGAAGGTGCTGCTCATCAACGTTGCCATCACGCTGGTGGTGGGCATCGTGACCAGCCTCCTGGGCATGCTCATCGTTATACCCACCATCCTGAAGTGGGCTTTCATGGTTGAGGGAACAAGCCTTCCCACGAGCTTTGACTACAGCGACTCCGCCACCATGCGCTACCTGCTGTTTGGCTTCATCGACTCCCTTGCGTCTGCCGCTCCGTGGATTGCCGTCCTGGTGTTCCTTGCGAGTATTGGTGGCACGTTCAACACGCTCATCACCTTTACGGCCACCGGCCTTTGGTTGCGCAACTTCAATGTGCCCGCGTGGGGCGCGAGCGAAGATCCGCTGCCTGTGATGAATGGCCTTCCTGCAGTTGGCTACGGTCAGCCTGCAGGGTATGGCCAGCCCGTCGATTATGGCCAGCAACCGTATGACCAGCAGGCCTACGCGCAGCCTCAGACGTTTGACGAGCGGCCCTGGTCCGAGCAGTCGTATGACCAGTATCATGCGCAGCAAGACCAGCCCGCTGTGGTTCCCATTCCCATGCCCTTGGATTCCCTGGAGCCTGCGCAGAATGGAGAACCTGCCAACGCTGGTGTTACCCCAGGGTATGGCCGCGACGTGATTGAGGTGATCAACCTCACGGGCCCCGTGGCTGAGGAGCCTGCACAACCGCTTACGGATGACGCCATTGAACCGGTTCAATCGGAGCAAGCGCCTGAGAGCATCGAGTCAGTCCAAGTGACTCCCATCTCGCTCGACGAACCCGAGCCGGCGCCTGCAGAGCCTGAGCCTGAGGCAGTGACCGAATCTGAACCTGCGCTTGACGCAGATACCACGCCCGAGTTCGAGGCAGAGACTCAATCCGAGCCTGCGTCGACGGACGAGCTACTGGTGATTCCTGAACCGATCGACCTACCTGTCGACGAGCCCACGGTTGACCCCACAGTTGATCCTGAGGAGTCGCAGGAGCAAAGCGAGTAGCACGTCAGCCAATCCTGATGCAACAATGGCGGCGGGGCAGTCAGAAGGCTGCCCCGCCGTTTTGTGTGGCGCGTGTGTATTCTCAAATGCCCAGATTTCTAACATCAACCCATCAACACGGCATCTGACCTGCACTTATGCAGCTACCTGCAAGAGTCGTGCAGATGTGTGCAAGCGTACTGCAAGGTGCTGAAGATAGGCTACGGCCTCAAGGTCAGGGCGAAGTTGTGTCAAGAGTGTGGGTGAACTCAAGAAAGAGCAGGTCGTAGGGCTTGCGCAAGAGGTCCCATGTGCTACGATGCTAGGTCGAACCTTTCCTGCCCCGGAGGCACCTTCACTATCCGGGGCCGTTTAGCCCAGAGGAGGTGACCACATGAAGGCTTATGAACTGCTGTTCTTTGTCGATCCCGCGTCAACTGAAGAGGCCCGCGCCGGCGCAATGAAGCGTATCGAGGTTGCTATCACCGATGGTGGTGGCGCTATCGAGGAGGTCGTGGACTGGGGCAAGCGCAAGCTCGCCTACGAGATTGACCACATCAGCGAGGGTGACTACACCCTCATCAACTTCCAGGCTGATCCTGACCAGATCAAGGAGCTTGACCGCGTCCTGCGCATCAACGACACCGTCAAGCGTCACATGATCGCTCGCCGTTACGAGAAGAAGGACTAAGGTCCGCATGGAAGGGCAGGCATGCGTGCCTGCCAAAGAAGGGCTGTGAGCAGTATGAGCATCAACAGGGTGAACATTTCCGGCAACCTGACCCGCGACCCGGAGCTGAAGACCACCACGGGCGGCACGAGCGTGCTGACCTTTGGTGTTGCCGTCAACGACCGTCGTCGCAACCCGCAGACCGGCGAGTGGGAAGATGTTCCCAACTTTGTCGACTGCGTCGTTTTTGGTGCACGTGCTGAACCGCTCAGCCGTTTCCTCTCGAAGGGCTCCAAGGTGGCCATCGAGGGAAAGCTCCGCTACAGCTCGTGGGAGCGCGAGGGCCAGCGCCGTTCCAAGCTTGAGGTCATCGTGGACGAGGTCGAGTTCCTCTCGCCGCGTCAGCAGGGTGGCCAGAGCATGGGTGGCCAGCAGTATGGCCAGTATGGCCAGATGGATGCCCCGACGTACGCCGCTCCGGCACCTGCACCGAGCTACGCCCCGCAGAATCAGGGCTATGCTCCTCAGCAGGGCTATGCAGCACCCGCACCGCAGCCCGTTGCCCCCGTCCAGGCTCCGCCTTCGGCAGAGGTCTACGACGAGGACATCCCCTTCTAGGAACATCAGCGACGGCGAAAGCCGCCCAACGAAAGGCATTAAGACATGGCTAGGAGAATCCAGGAAGACCAGCGCCAGCCGCGTCGCAAGTATTGCCAGTTCTGCAAGGAGAACGTTGAGTACATCGACTACAAGGACACTCAGCTTCTCCGTAAGTACATGACCGACCGTGGCAAGATCAAGCCCCGTCGCGTCACTGGCGCCTGCACGCAGCATCAGCATGACATCGCGCTGGCAATCAAGCGCGCGCGTGAGATCGCGCTTCTGCCGTATACCGTCCCCGTGGTGTCCAGCCGCGGTAGCCGTTCTCGCGGCTAAGACCCAAACTCGAAGGAGACCCACATGAAAGTCATCCTCCTGACCGAGCTGAGGGGCAAGGGCGGCGAAGGCGACGTCATCGACGTCGCTCAGGGCTTTGCTGAGAACTATCTGTTCCCCAACAAGATCGCCCAGCCCGCGACCCCTGGCAACATTAGGCAGCTTGAGGAGCGTCGCCACAACATCGCCAAGCGCGAGGAGAAGCGCGTGGCTGATGCCGAGGCTATCCGCGCTCAGCTTGACGGCAAGCCCGTCGTCGTCGACGCCAAGATTGGCGAGGAGGGCCAGCTCTTTGGCTCCGTCACCGCCGCTCAGGTCGCCGACGCCATCGAGACCCAGCTTGGCGTGAACGTCGACCGTAAGCGTATCGGCCGCGTCAACATCAAGCAGGTCGGCACGCATGAGGTCGAGGTCAACCTCTATCGTGACATCAACGCCAAAGTGCTCGTGCTCGTGGGCGTCGAGGCCCCCGCGCCCGAGGCCGAGCCTGAGGCCGCCGAGGCCGAGGCTGCCGAGGAGGCCGCTGCCGAGTAGGCAGGGCTTACAAAGCGAACAAACGCCGTCGGAATCGTTTCCGGCGGCGTTTTTTGTGCCTTGAAAACACAAGGCAACTAGCTGGGGATTTCAACAATCACCGCAGGTAATTGGGGTGTTTTATAGAGGCGTACGCCTGTTCTGAAACGCAGGTCAGACGGCGTTCGGTAGTGTTCGCGCACTGTTCGTGCCGTGCGGTATGAAAAACAAAAAAAGCCATCTACCTGCGGTTATAGATTTGTAAACGTTGTAGCAGACTGCTAATTTGCAGAGCTGGCGCAGGCATTTCACTCCGCAGAATTGAAGGCTTTATGTGTGTTGAAAACCGTTCATGGAAAACTTTCAAAAGATGTTGAAAACTGCGAAAAGCGATAAACGGCGCGGTCAGAGTGATTTGCTTTCAACAATGGCGTGTTGAATGAGGTCGTGTGCACAAAACGCTCATTTCAAGCGAGCCACGATAAGGTACCATGCCAGCGCAACCATTCTCATACAACGCAGCTGATGCGCCAAATCGAACAAGCCAGAAGTTAGGTGAAGAGATGCCGGATAGCTACCGCGATCGTGACCGCGACCAGCAGCAGCGTGTGATCGTGCCGGGCGAGGCGGCCATGCCGCAAGACCTCGCGGCCGAACGCTCGGTGCTGTCAGCCATGCTGCTCTCTCAGGACGTGCTGCAGGAATCGCTCATCGAGCTCAACGAGCGTGACTTCTACCTGCATGCCAACCGCGCCATCTACTCGGCGATGCACGACATGTTTGACAAGTCGCTGCCCGTCGACCCCGTTTCGCTTGCGGACTATCTGCGCAGCGCGGGAGAGCTTGAGCGCGTCGGCGGCATGTCCTACCTGCTCGAACTCAACAACAACACGCTGTCGCTTGCTAACTGGCGCCATCATGCCGAGATGCTGCGTCGTGACGCGACGCTGCGCGAGATCATCGCGGCTTCCGCGCGCATCACGGCCCTGGCCTTCGATGCGCCAGAAGACACCAAGGAGGTCGTCGACTCTGCGGAACGCATGATTCTCTCGGTGACGGACCGCGACATCCGTTCCAACTACTCGACCCTTGAGCAGGTCATGGGCGAGCTCTACGAGGAACTGGCGGCCCAGGCACTAAACCCCGGGCAGCTTGGCGTACTGACAGGCTTTAGCGGGATCGACATGCGCCTGCAGGGCCTGCGTCCGGGCCAGATGGTGGTCATCGGTGCCCGTCCTGGCGTCGGTAAGACCTCCTTTGCCCTTAACCTTGCCATCAATGCGGCGGCCAAGGGAGCGTCGGTCGCGTTCTTCTCGCTTGAGATGTCAAAGACCGAAATCGCCCAGCGCCTGCTCTCCGCGCAGGCACGCATCCCGCTCTCGGCCATCCGTGGCGCGAAGATCCAGGACAACCAGTGGCCCACGCTGCTTGAGGCAACCAACGACCTGTCGCTGCTCGACATCATGATCGACGACACCCCCGGCACCACGGTGACGGAGGTCCGCGCCAAGGCGCGCCGCATGCTCCACGGCAAGGAGAACGGCCTCGTCATCCTCGACTACCTGCAGCTCGTCTCGCCGCCGTCGGGTCAGCGTCGCTCTGACAGCCGTGCCACGGAGGTCTCCGAGATGAGCCGTGGCATCAAGATCATGGCAAAGGACCTCGGTGTGCCCGTCATCGCGCTCTCGCAGCTGTCCCGTCAGGTCGAGAGCCGCACCGGCAAGCGCCCACAGCTCTCTGACCTGCGCGAATCTGGCTCCATCGAGCAGGATGCCGACATCGTCATATTGCTTGACCGCTCGATGACGCCCGAGGAGGCCGAGCGCCAAGACCGCCCCGACGAGAACGTCACCGAGTTCATCATCGCCAAGAACCGTTCCGGCCCGCTTGACACAGTGAAGCTCATGTTCCTGCCCGGCTCGACGAAGTTCGTCGAGGTGGACATGCACCATGAGGAGTAGCCACCCATCCGTGGACAAAGGGGGCTACCCCTTTTGTCCACAGGTTAAGGGTGTCTAGTTGAATCTTGAGCTCAGTGAGGTTTCGAGCATGAGGCAAAAGAATCGGTTCACGCGAACAGGGCGTTACGACCGCTGGCTGCGCCTGCGGCGACTGGCTTGGCTGGTGCCAGCGTTCGCCCTCGTACGAGTATGGATGGAGTTCCACACGTACTTTGTCGAGGATATCGCAAACGCCCCGACGCACCTGATTGGTCTGGTCGCGGTAGTGTGCGCAGCGGTGATGATAGTGTTCATTTACAGCTTCATACCCTTCGTTTTGTGGTGGTGTGTGTGCACGTTCTTTATGTCGCGCTCTAGGCGTGAGGCGACGTTCGAGCCAACCTCTGACCTGACGTACTACCGCGACACACTCAAAGGGCTCTCCGCCGCGCAGGTGAGCCTGCTTGCCGACCTGCGGATCGAGCCGCGCGAAGACGCTGCGGCCACCCTCTTGTCACTTGAGCGCCGCGGTGTCTTGAGCACCGAGGGAGAGCGCGTACGTGTGGCGGAAGGCGATCAGCTGGAGGCCCTGACGCGAAGTGAGCTCTTACTTGTGGAGCTGGCTACCGAGGGCATCCTTGGCCCAACGACGTACCCGCAGTGGGCCGAGCTTGCAGAGCAGGAGGCCATCGACGGAGTCCACTTGCAGCGGATTGGCAAACCAAAAGAGTTCAGAGAGGCAGGCTGCCTCGGGCTTTTCTATGGCTGCCGTACAGGATGCCTCCTGTACGTGGCGACCGGCATCCTTGGCGGACTATTCTTCCTCACCATCGGGAACGGACTTCTGGAACTAAGCGAATCAGCGGAGAACGACATGGACATAATCCATGCAATGGTCGCTAATCCAATGCTCGTGGTGGCGATGCTTATCATGCTGGTCTTGTTTGCCTTCTTTATGGTGGCATTTCTCTTTCCGCTGATTGACACCGTGCGCGGCCTGATTGAGAACGGCGATGCGTCTCGCTACCTCAAACGTACGCCGCTGGGCGAACGCGAGGCCGAGTGCGTCTACGGTATTCGCAACTACGTGCGCGACTTCACGACACTCTCCGATGCTGATCGCCGCGCACTCATGCTGTGGGACGACTTCCTGGTGTATGCGGTTGCGCTGGGACAAAACCAGCAGGTCGTGGATGAGCTGGTGCAGATCTGGAAGCACCCACAGCCGCTGGAGTGATGGCTTCTGATCGGTGTCCCGTGGACAAAAGGGGCTACCCCTTTGTCCACGGGGAGGCTGCCGCGTAACGAATCCATGTACGGCACATCGAGAATATCGGGTATCCAAGCAGGTGCCGTATACTCTTTCTGCTCATAAAACAACGTGGAAAGGGGCTGCCATGTCAGCTTCCGTGCTCGTGGGAACCCAGTGGGGAGACGAGGGCAAGGGTAAGGTCACTGACCTCATCTCAGGAGATTTTGATGTCGTTTGCCGCTATGCAGGCGGAGCGAACGCTGGTCATACGGTCATCGCCAACGGCAAGAAGCTGGCGCTTCACCAGGTTCCCTCTGGCGTCATGTATGAGGGCACCACGCCCATCATCGGCAATGGCTGCATCGTCGACCCCGAGATTCTTCTCGGCGAGATTGACATGCTTGAGGCACAGGGCATCTCCTGCGATGCACTGAAGATCTCGGGCAACGCCCACATCGTGATGCCGTACCACAAGGACCTGGACGGCGCTCACGAGAAGAAGCTCGGCAAGAATCTCATCGGCACCACCAAGCGCGGCGTCGGCCCCACCTACATGGACAAGATGAACCGCACCGGCCTGCGCATCCAGGACATGCTGGACGAGAAGATCTTCCGTGAGAAGCTCGAGAGCGCGCTGGCATACACCAACCCCATCCTGGAGAAGGTCTACGAGCTGCCCACCTACACGGTTGAGCAGATCTGCGAGACCTACCTGCCCATGGCCGAGCGCATCCGCCCCTACATTTGCGAGAGCTCACTCTTCCTGAACGAGCAGCTCGAGGCGGGCAAGAACATCCTCTTTGAGGGCGCACAGGCCACGATGCTGGACATCGACCACGGCACCTATCCCTTCGTGACGAGCTCCAACTGCACCGCTGGCGGTGCTGTGACCGGCTCTGGTGTGGGTCCCGTTCACATCAAGCGCGTCCTCGGCATCGCGAAGGCCTATCTGACGCGTGTCGGCTCTGGCCCGTTCCCCACCGAGCTCTTTGACGAGATTGGCGACAAGCTGGGTGAGGTTGGCCACGAGTACGGTGTGACCACAGGCCGCAAGCGTCGCTGCGGCTGGTATGACGCCGTCGTCGTCAACTATGCTGCCCGCGTGAACGGCCTGACCGACCTCGCCATCACCAAGCTTGACGTGTTGGGATGCCTGGACGAGATCAAGGTCTGCACCGCCTACGAGTGCGACGGCAAGATTTACAAGACGGTGCCCGAGCATCAGAGCGTGTTCTATCACGCGAAGCCTGTCTATGAGACCCTGCCTGGCTGGAAGTGCGACATCTCCGGCGTACGCAACTTCTACCAGCTTCCTCGCGAGGCAAAGGACTACATCGACTTCCTCGAGCAGCTTGCGGGCGTCCGCGTGAGCATCATCACCGTCGGCCCTGACCGCGAGCAGACCATCGACCGCTACTGGCACTAAGCAACAGAACGCACGAGGGGGTTCACATGGCTATTGAGAAGATCGACATCCTGCTTCTTGGTGCGGGCGGCCGCGAGCACGCTCTGTTGAAGAAGCTTTCCGAGTCGCCGCGCGCGGGAAAGCTGTGGGTTGCGCCGGGCAACGGCGGCATGCTGCAGCTGGCCGACGTCGCGCCGGTCAACCAGGAGGACGCCGCAGGGGTTGCCGCGTGGGCTGCCGCCAACGGCATCGGCCTGGTGGCCATCGGGCCTGAGGCCCCACTGGTGGCAGGCGTTGGTGACGCCGTGCGCGCCGCTGGCATCCCGTGCTTTGGCCCCAACGGAAACGCCGCCCAGATGGAAGGCTCGAAGAAGTTTGCCAAGGAGGTCATGGCCCGCGCGAACGTGCCGACGGCTTCCTACCAAAGCTTCACCGACGAGGCCGCAGCGGCAGACTACGTCCGTCAGCTGGGCGGGCCCTGCGTGGTCAAGGCCGATGGCCTGGCTGCGGGCAAGGGCGTTATCGTTGCCGCGAACACCGAAGAGGCGCTCGCCGGCCTGCATGAGTGCTTCACCGGCGCGTTTGGCGACGCTGGCAACCTCGTCGTGGTCGAGGAGATGCTCGAAGGCCCCGAGTGCAGCCTCCTTGCCCTCACGGACGGCACCACCGTGGTGCCGCTGGCCACCTCGCAGGACCACAAGCGCGCCCTCGACGGAGACCTCGGCCCCAACACCGGTGGCATGGGCGTCTACAGCCCGGTGCCTATCCTCCTCGACGGCGAGCTGGAGCAGATGAGTGCCGTGATGCAGCGCGTGGTTGACCAGCTGCGCGCCGACGGCATCACCTACTCGGGCTGCCTGTACGGCGGCTTCATGCTTACCAAGGATGGCCCGAAGGTGCTGGAGTTCAACGCTCGCTTTGGCGACCCGGAGACCCAGGTGGTGCTGCCGCGCATGAAGGCAGACCTGGTCGAGGCCTTCCTCGCGTGCGACAACGGCACGCTTGCCGATGTCGACATCGCGTGGGGCGACGACTGGGCCGTCAGTGTGGTGCTGACCAGCGCGGGGTACCCCGGCAGCTATGAGAAGGGCAAGGTCATCACGGGCATCGCGGACGCGGAGGCCATGGAGGGCGTGACCGTCTACCATGCCGGCACCGCGCTGGACGCCGAGGGCAACGTGCTCACCGCTGGCGGCCGCGTGCTTGACGTGACGGCAGTGGCGCCCACGTTCGAGGCTGCGCGCGCCCAGGCATATGCCGCATGCGACAAGATTGACTTTGAGGGCAAGACGTTCCGCACTGACATCGGCCTCAAGGCCATCTTGGGACGCGAAAACCTCTAGGGAAGACCGCTCATGGATGACGAAACGCGCGAAATCGTAGATGTGACGCCCGAGATCAGGGCCGACGACGATGAGGTCGTTGACCTGCCAACGGTGCTCGACGAGGCGCTTGACAGCATGAAGGACAGCACAGCGGCCTTCGTCTACGATGGAGACCGCGAGGTGGAGGGTCACCACTCCGGCGAACCCATGACTCGCACGTTCGTCGCAGGGGAGGACGACCCTCGTGACGTTGCCCTGCGCGAGCGCGTTGTGGGCGAGGAGGTCCTCTGGCGCGGCCACTTCATCGATGTTGACCGCCTGCAGGTGGCGCTGCCTGACGGCCGCTCCTCGCAGCGCGACATCGTGCGCCATCCGGGCGCCGTCGCCATCGTGGCTCTGACCGACGACGGCCGCATCTGCCTGGTGCGCCAGTACCGCGCGGCGCTCGGGCGCGTGACGGTGGAGATTCCCGCTGGCAAGCTTGACCCAGGCGAGGACCCACTCGACTGCGCCATGCGCGAACTGCAAGAAGAGACCGGCATGCAGGTCGAGCGTATGGCGTTTCTCACCACCATCGCGACGGCTGTGGGCTTCTGCGACGAGCTCATCCACATTTACATGGCGACGGGCCTACACTTTGCCGAGTCCAGCCCAGACGCTGACGAGTTCATCAACGTCGACCTCGTGGAGCTCTCCGAGCTCATCGATGCGGTGCTTGACGGCAGGGTGGAGGACGCGAAGACGGTGGTTGGCGCGCTGATATGCGACGCGATCTCGCACCGCCTGACGCCTGAAGAGTAGCGCGGGACACATCAGTGCCAAGCTGGGTCCGCATCTCCGCAGGGGATGCGGACCTTCTCATGTCGGCACGGCGGCTGAACGAAGTCGTATATCGTTTGATTGCGACATAACAATCGCGTACAAGAACGTATCGCAAGTGTATACTCGCCTTGTACCTTTGGTTTATTGGTCGCCACGTGCGCCCGCCAAGCATCGAGGAGCGCGAGTAAAACGGCAACAACGACGCATACTACGGGCAAGAGTCGCAAGGGCGGGGGCGCTGCACCCATCCTGTGCAACATGCTGGGCACACTGTTCATCGTCGCGGTGTTTGCCCTGACGCTTCCCCTTACCATCCCGCGGCTGATGGGATATCAGGTCTTTTCTGTTATCAGCGGAAGTATGGAGCCCGCCATCCCGGTGGGCAGCGTCATCTACGTGCGCGAGGCTGATGCCTCTGAAGTGCAGGTAGACGAGATCATTGCGTTCTACGACGAGGGCTCTGTGGTGGCGCACCGCGTGGTGGCAAACCGCACGTCGCTTGGCGAGTTCGTGACCAAGGGCGACGCCAACAACACCGAGGACCTCTTCCCCATCCCCTACGATGCGCTCATTGGCGTGGTTGCCCTGCACGTGCCCTATGTGGGTCGTGCAATGGCGATCTACGCGAGCGATGTGGGCAAGGTCTACCTCATGCTGACGCTGGCGTGTGGCGTGATGCTCAACATCCTGGCAGATCGCTTGCGGCGCAACCGCAGCCGTCGGCTGCGCAGGGATATCGAGCGTCAGCTTGCGGATGGCGCGCAGGTTGATGCGAGCACGGTTGCTGCTGCAGAACGCGAAGAGCGCAGGGCGTCACATGGTGGCAGGTGGGTGCGCACCGTAGTCATGGCGGTGCTCGCGCTGGTGTTCCTGGGCTCGGGCGGCGTTGTCGCCTTCGTGAACTGGCAATATCACCTCAGCGACGAGACCTATGACGCCGCTAAGTCCTCCTATGTGAAGGGCACCAAGGACGAGGCGGCCGCAAAGGCTGGCGTTATCGCCCCCATCGAGATTGACTTCAAGGAGCTCCTTGAGGTAAATCCCGACATCCAGGGCTGGATCTACTGCGAAGGAACCGACATCAACTACCCGGTGCTGCAGGGCGAGACCAACGACACCTACCTTCGTCACGACTATCGCGGTGACTACAACGTGCGTGGCTCCATCTTCATTGATGCCGACAACAACCCGGGCTTCACGGACGCCAACACCATCGTCTATGGCCACCACATGAGCTCGGGCACGATGTTCGCCATGCTCGAGGACTGGTCGAGCCAGGAGTACTACGACGAGCACCCCTACATGTGGCTGCTGACGCCCGAGCAGGACTATCAGATCGTGCTTCTGAGCGCCCACCACGTCAGCGCACACTCAGACCTCTACGAGATCTACCACGAGCACGATGCCAACTTCGAGCACTTCGTCACCGAGATTATGTCCGAGTCTGACTTTGTGCCGGTGGAAGAGGCCACGTTCAACGCTGACCGCAACTACGTGATGCTTACTACCTGCGCATATGTGTTTGACGATGCCCGCTACATCATCTTTGGCAAGCTCGTTCCGGTGCAGAGCGCTGGCGGCGTGGCCTTGCCGAAGTCCAAGTCGCTGATAACAAACTAAGTTGCGGCGAGTCACGCGCAAGGATTCTCGTCCTTGGGGTATCATGTAGACGCACCGGGAGAGGTGGCAGAGTGGTTGAATGCAGCGGTCTTGAAAACCGCCGGGCCGAAAGGTCTCGCGGGTTCGAATCCCGCCCTCTCCGCCAGTTTTACTATTAGAGGAGGTTGCGATGCCCATTCTGATCGTTTTGGTGGCCCTAGCAGCTCTGGTCGCGGTTGGTTACGTGACCATCTATAACGGAATCGTCACCAAGAGCAACCGCTGCGACAACGCATGGGAGACCATCGATGCCCAGCTGCAGCGCCGTAATGACCTTATCCCCAACCTGGTGAGCACGGTTCAGGGCTACGCAAAGCACGAGTCCGAGACCTTCGCCATGGTGACCAACGCTCGCGCTGCGGTTGCTAACGCTGCTACCCCCGAGGCCAAGATGGAAGCCTCTGGAGAGCTTTCCCAGGCGCTGACTCACCTGTTCGCGGTCGCCGAGGCCTATCCCGAGCTGAAGGCCAACACCAACTTCCAGCAGCTCCAGGCTGACCTCACCGACACCGAGAACAAGATCAGCTACGCCCGCATGAGCTTCAACGACTGCGTGCTTGAGTACAACAACGCCGTCACCACGTTCCCGGGCAGCCTTGTTGCCGGCTCTCGCTTCCCCAGGCGTCAGGGCTTCGTGGTTGCCGACGAGGCCAACCGTCAGGCCCCCTCGGTCCAGTTCTAAGACCAACCTAGATACAGACAGGCAGCCCCTCGGCATCGAAAGGTGCCGAGGGGCTGCCTCCTTTTGTGCCCCCTGGGACACCCAGCCCGGAGGTTTCTGTCCCACCAAGTGGGAGAAACCTCCGGGCCAGGTGTCCCAGGGTGAGGTTAGCGGGTGCTGTTACCCCAGATGGGGGTCGTCTTCACGTAGGTCCAGTGGTAGGGGAAGTCTGGCTGTTGGACTCGCTTTGTGATAAGCGTTGCCGTAAACCGTCCGATTTCGCTGCTCGGAATCTTTGCGGTGGTGAGCGACGGCTCGACGACAGTGGACTCTGGTAAACCTCCGAAGCCAGTCACCATGACGTCTGAGGGGATGGAGAGCCCCTTGCGCTTCAGGGCGGTCATGATTCGAATGGCTAGGAAGTCGTTGGCGCAGACGAAGGCGTCGGGCATATACGGAAGGGCATCAAGCTGCTCAACCAGCCAATCAACATCCCCGTATAGGTCGCCGTCTTCTGCCAGAATGCAAACGTCACGGTTAAGCGGCAGCCCCGCGGCGTTAAGCGCCTCGCAAAAGCCAATCCAACGCTCATAGAAGCTATTGCAGTGCTCAATGTCCCCCACGAAGCCAAAGTGCTTCGCTCCACCAGAGATCATGTGGCCGACCAGGGACGCTTCGCTCGTGACGTTCTCCATCGAAACGAAGTCACACTGTATCAGTTCCTCTACCACGTGAGGATAGGAGTCCACAAAGACGGTTGGCTTTCCGAGCGAACAGACCATCTCGATGTATTCGCGGTCAAACAACTCGATCCCCACGATTCCAACGACATGCTCTAGGTCAAGCAGGGCGGGGAGCTTCCTATTCAGGAGGTCCTCAGGCGATACCTCGTACATTTGCATCGTGTAGCCAAGGCGGGATATCTGATCAGTAAAGCTCGACAAAAAGTAAGCGCCAAAGCTGTGGCTCAAGAGCTTGTGCTGCGTCAAGAGGGCTATGTTGCCGTTCTGCTTCTTCCCGACTACCCCATCGATGGAGTACTGGTAATAGCCGAGCTCGCGAGCCTTGTTGATAACGAGGCTTTTGGTGGACTCTGGCACAGAACCCCGTCCATTGAAGACCTTGGACACCGTATTCCGCGACAACCCGCAGGCATCCGCAATATCCTGCATGGTTACTCGTTTCAGCGCCATAAGTACCCTTCGCCAAAGACACGCGCCAACGTGCTGCCCAATCGTTTCCATAGGAGATTTACAGAACGTAAACCTCCAGAATTCCTAGATGTGTACATGTCACCTAGATAATAGGGTGAAACGGTCAAACACCCGCTTGCAAATGCACCAAAAACCATATTGACACAAGAAAAGATGAAATTCATCATTAGACAAGATGGCGATAATGTGTAGGAATGCCTCTGAAACATTTACATTTTGCACATTATGGTTGTCAAACTCAAACATCGGGATTGACGTGCTAACCAACGTCCCATGTCTGGCAAGACGGTTGGCCTCACGCGAGGAGGAGTAGTAATGAAACGCACGAGAGTCATGATTGCAGTCATGCTTCTGGCTGCACTCCTGGTTAGTGGCTGTGCCTTGGCCATGGCCGCAGAGGAGGAGGCAGTTCCAGAGGAGGAGGCTCAGGCTCAGCTGGCGGATCCGTATCCGTTCCAGGACTTCCCAGCAAAGGCTCCTCAGCAGCAGGCTGCAGGTGGGCAGGTGACGCAGACCAAGGTGCAGACCGACCTGTTCAAGGCCAAGTTCGAGGGCGACACGGTCTCGGGCAGCGGCGGAGCCGTCGGCGGCAAGTTCCATTTCATTGCCACGGAGACCGACGGAGAGTCTTGGCATGTCAAGCTCGAGGCAAACTACCCCACCATCTCGGGCCGTGATTACGCCGTGACCTACAACTTCACCTCCGACGTGGCCGGTACGGTCAAGTTCGGCGACTTCCAGGAGTTCCAGATCCAGGAAGGCGAGAACAGCGTCACGGGCACCTTCACCGCCAAGGACAGCACGAGTTATCTCGATCTGCAGCTTGGTATGCTGCCCGCCTTCACCATCGACTTCACCGATATCCAGGTGAAGGAGTACGCGGACGAGGTCACGTATGAGAACGCCCTGCCCGCGCCGGTGAACTTCCAGAGGGAGTCTCGCGTCTACGAGCGTCATGATACGGGCTACGAGACGGTTCTCGTGCGCGGAGACAACGCGATCAACATCAACTACGAGGCCATCCCACTCGACCTCGGTGTTTGGAAGTCCAAGCTCTACGTGAGGACCGGCCTGGTCCCCGAGCAGGGCACCCACTATCGCGTCACCGCTGATGTGATGGTTGACCGCTACGAGCGCAACATTCCGTTCGAGCTCCTTCTCAACGACGGCGACATCGAGAAGGGCTATGGCGCTCTCTATGGCCAGCAGCTGGTTCCTGGTGAGGTGAAGACCTGCGAGGCAGTGATCACTGGCAATGGCAACGGCGACGAGCTCATCCTCCAGTTCTCGCTCGGCGAAGCCCGCGGCGGATCTTTGATCATCGTGGGCAACGTCCACGTGGACAAGATCATTGACCAGTACACCAACGTGCTGCCCGAAGGCTTCGCGCTGGATCAGTCCGTGGTGACCGGCGCGATCATCGATGAGCCCGTCCCCGTGGCTTATGAGAACATCCCGCTGTCTCCCTCCTTCTACAGCGGTGTGGAAGCAGTGTACGAGCAGCATGACGATGGCTACATCGTTGACCTTAAGGAAGGCTCGAGCAGCGCGACCATGGCCATCACGCAGGCGCCGTCCAACCCGGACGACCGCGGCGTGTGGAAGGCCAAGCTCTATGCCGCTACCGGCGTGACGCTCAATCCTGGCACAGACTATCGACTCCAGTTCGACCTCGATTCCGAAGGCAACCAGGCGGACTACGAGATCTGCTTCGACGGCAACGTCGAGAACGCCTACGGCGCACTGTACGGCCGCAGCCTGACGGCTGGTGGCACGGACCACGTCGACATGATCCTCAACCCCGAGAAGAGCGACGGTCCGCTGACGGTTCGCTTCCAGCTCGGCAAGACGGACACCGCTTCGGGCAACACCGTCACGCTGAGGAACTTCAGCCTGGAGGCTGTCGACCTCGAGTACACGAACGTCCTTCCCGACGGGTTCGCCTACCGTACGGCGTCCGTCGATCCCAGCGATAAGTACGTCAGCGTGCTCCCTAAGAGCTTCACGTATGACACCAACAAGAACGTGTCCGAGGAACATGACAACGGTTACACCCAGAGCGTCTCGGATGATGGCAAGAGCGCGACGCTGACCATCACCGAAGCCCCGAAGGACGTACGTGACGTCTGGAACTCCAAGCTCTTCATCAACACTGGCATCACGCCGAAGGTTGGACAGAAGTACGTCGTCACCTTCGACATCGAGGGCAAGAAGGACCAGGAGACATATGAGGTCTGCTACGACGGCGACGCTGGGGAAGCGTATGGCAAACTGCTTGACAAGGCCCTCACGGGTGGCAAGAAGCAGACGATCAGCCACAGCTTCACGTCGAAGAAGAACAATGGCCCGCTGGTGCTGAGGTTCCAGCTTGGCAAGACCGACGACGCCTCCGGCAACACCATCAAGGTGAGCAACATTCAGATCAAGCCCGTGACGTCTACCCCGACGAGCATGGGAGATATCGACTACACCGACGGCGTAAACGTCCGGGAGACTCATGGTGACGGTGTCGAGCAATCGGTAACCACGACCGACGACACCGTTGAGCTGAAGGTCACACAGGCTCGTACCGACGGTGGTGTCTGGAGCTCTTGCCTGTTAGTCGACACGGGCGTCACACCCGCGGCCGGCAAGCGCTATCGCGTCATTGCTGACGTCGCTTCCGAGAAGGCAATCAATGGCTTCGAGGTACTTGCTCAGAATAGCGCTGCCTCTGACAACTATGCTGGCGCGTATGAACTGACGGTTGCTGCTGAGGACCATGAGACTGTCACCATGGACTTCACCGCTCCCGATACCTGCGGCGATATGGTCCTGCTTTTCCAGCTGGGCAACACCCCCGCGGATAACACGATCACGGTCAGCGACATCCAGGTCTGCGAGCTCGGCGGAGAGACGATGGTTGAGGTGCCGCTTAAGGACTTCGCCTATCCGGTGACTACTGAGCCTGGTCTTCAGAAGAACTCCTTCGACCTGTGGACTGGCGAGGGCGCCGAGGCCGAGCTGTCCGGCGACGGCAACAGCGCCACGGCCACCGTCACCAAGCCCGGCGACGGCGGACGTCGCCAACGCGGACGGCTGCAAGGCCTGCTTCAAGAGCCTGGCCGTCGACGGCGAGGAGGGCTTCGGCTCGACGACCGTCTCCGGCGGCAAGGTGGAGTGGGCCATCAACCCCGACGGCGAGAATGCCGGCGAGCTCGAGGTCGTGCTGGAGATCGGCGGCGTTGACGCTGACACCGCGGTCACCGTGAGCAACCTCAAGATCACGAAGTCTGTGGTTGACTATTCCTCGATTATGCCAAGCGGATTCGCGTACCCTGTAACCACTCCGGGATCCTCAACGACGGTTCCTGAGCAGACTGAAGCAAAGGTTGTCAACGTAAGCGCGAGCCTCGATCCCTATGATGGGTTCGAGGGAGCAGCGTCTGCCTCTGGCGGTACTGCAACCCTTACGGTCAATACCGCACGCAGCGGCGGCGGTCTGTGGAGCGCGCGCTTCTTTGTCGGTACTGGAGTGACCCCCGTTGCGGGTGAAACGTATCGAGTAAGCGCTAACCTCCATTCAGTGCAGCCTATCGACGAGTTCGAGGTCTTGTACTCCAACGGTGTTGCGGAGAATGACGACTTCAACCATTGGGGCAAGGGCTATAACGACGGTGACTATCAACTCAGCGTAGGAGCTGATGGAACCTACAGTGTCTACAAGGAGTTCACTGCTCCAGAAGACCTCGCCCAGTACAACGAGCTGTTCATGCGTTTCCAGATTGGCAACAGCCCTGCAGATAACACGATTACCGTGAGCGATGTCTCTGTTGTAAAGGTTGTGCCTGCGCACGAGGAGACAACGCCAGCTAGCACCGAGAACAACTCCTTCGACCTGTATGTCAACGAGAACGCCGCGGCAGGGACGTCGCCAACGCGGACGGCTGCAAGGCCTGCTTCAAGAGCCTGGCCGTCGACGGCGAGGAGGGCTTCGGCTCGACGACCGTCTCCGGCGGCAAGGTCGAGTGGGCCATCAACCCCGACGGCGAGAATGCCGGCGAGCTCGAGGTCGTGCTGGAGCTCGGCGGCGTTGACGCTGACACCGCGGTCACCGTGAGCAATATTGATGTTGAGAAGAACATGCCTGTCGATCAGGACGTGACGCCTGAGGGCTTCGCGTATCCGACCTTCACCCCCGGCGGAACCGACTACAACTCCTTCGACCTGTATGTCCACGAGAACGCCGGGGCCGCGCTGGCCGGGCCTGACGCTCGAGGCCGGCGAGAGCTACAAGGTCACCATGGACGTCGCCAACGCGGACGGCTGCAAGGCCTGCTTCAAGAGCCTGGCCGTCGAGGGCGAGGAGGGCTTCGGCTGGACGACCGTCTCCGGCGGCAAGGTCGAGTGGGCCATCAACCCCACCGACGAGAATGCCGGCGAGCTCGAGGTCGTGCTGGAGGTCGGCAAGGTGGCCGAGGGCACCGCGGTCACCGCGAGCAACCTCAAGATTGAGAAGCTGGACGAAGAGCCGGGCGAGAACCTGATGACCGCCGCACTGCGCGCTTGGGCACCAGTTAACTTCTGGGCACATGATGACTACCGGGCTACCCTTACAAACAATGAGACGTCTGCACAGCTGACGATGGTCAAAGCGCCTGCTGAAGGCAGGGAGGCCTGGAAGACGAAGCTCTTCTTCGAGACCGGATACAAGCTGGAAGCTGGCAAGAGCTACCGTATCAGCGCCGACGTGAAAGCTTCGGATGAGTTTACCTACGAGATCTGCTACAACAACGGCGCGGTGGAGAAGGACCTTGGCGCTCTGTATGACCTTACTGCCAAGAAGGTCGTCCAGACCGAGACCTTTGACGTGACGCCTGATGCCGAGAAGGAGCTGATCATCCAGTTCTCCCTTGGAAACGCCAAGAAGGACACCGTCGTGACGGTGAGCAACGTCAAGGTCGAGGAGCTGAAGGAGAAGACCGGCAAGAACATCATGACGGACGCCCTGTCTTCATGGGCTCCGGTCCATCACTGGGCGGATCACGGGTACAAGACTACCATCACCAACAACAGCTCTTCCGCGACCCTGTCGTTCGTGTCCGTGCCCAGCGATCGCGCCGACTGGCAGACCAAGCTGTTTGTGGAGACCGGCGCTGAGCTCAAGGCTGGCAAGAGCTACCGCATCACCTACAACATCAAGGCAGACAAGTCCTTCGACTACAACGTGTTCTACAACAACGGCGCTGAGGAGAAGGCCGTTGGCGAGTTCTACGACCTGAAGGCCGGCTCTGCGCAGACCGTCCAGCACATCGTGTCTCCCGGCAAGGATGCCGTGCTGAACATCCAGCTGATGCTCGGCAGGAGCGCGGCCAAGAACAAGGTGACGATCAGCGGCGTCAAGGTCGAGGAGATCGTCGGTGCAGGCTCCGCGGCCCATCCGCCCATCAACTTCTGGGCGCATGAGGACTATGCTGCGAAGCTGTCGAACACCAAGGACTCCGCTAGCATCGCCATCACGAAGGCTCCCGCGGAAGGCCGTGAGCCTTGGAAGGTCAAGCTCTTTGCAGAGACCTATGCCAAGCTGGCGGCTGGCAAGACCTATCGCATCAGCGTTGATGTGAAGGCTACTGACTCTATGGACTACGAGATTTGCTACAACAACGCGGGCAGCGAGGCAGAGCTTGGCTCGAAGTGGGGTCTGCAGGCGGGTACCAGCAAGAAGACCTTCAGCTACACCACCACGCCCGAGCAGGATGCCGAGCTTACCCTCCAGTTCAACCTCGGCAACGCGACCGCTGGCACGACCTTCACAATCAGCAACGTGAAGGTGGAAGAGGTCACCTACGCTTCCTCGAAGAATGTCATCCCGGGCTTCAGCTACAACAACGTTGGCTACCTCAGCAAGGCTTCTGATCCGGACTACATCACCTCGCTCGACAAGCACGGCTCCTCTGCAGACTTCCATATCTGGCAGGCTCCTGCTGAGCGCCACGCGTGGTGCGCCAAGGTCGTTGTCCGTACGGGCATCAACCCCACCCCGGGCATGGGCTATCGCATCAGCTTCAACCTCGATGCCGACAGCGAGCAGAACCTGTTCGAGCTGTTCTGCGACGGTAACGAAGAGCTGGCTTACGGCGCTCTCTATGAGAAGCATCTGGACGCTGGCAGCAACTTCATCACCTTCACCACCCCGCCCTGCGAGAGCAAGGGTCCGCTTCAGCTGCAGCTCCGCTTCGGCGAGACGAACAGCACCAGTGGCAACCACTACCACATCAGCGACTTCACGATCGAGGAGGTTACCTTCGTCCAGGGCCGCGTTGAGGTCAAGGAGGCCGTCGAGAACGACACGCAGGATGGCTACGCTGCGGATCTGACGAGGACGCCGGACAAGGCCACACTCCGTCTGGTGCAGACGCCCACGGAAGGCCTTGAGGCGTGGAAGAACAAGCTCTTCGTCTACACCGGCGCCGTCCTTGAGCCCGGCCAGAAGTACCGCATCAGCTTCAACACCAAGTCCATCATCCCCACCCCGTTTGAGATTTGCTTCAACAACCACAACGAGGAGAAGGGCCTTGGAGGCATCTTCGGACTGACCGCTGTGCCCACGGGCTACTACACCGAGTACTACCCCAACGTGAAGGAGAACACGCCGCTTGTGATTCAGCTTTCGCTGGGCAACTGCACCACCCCGAACACCATCTTCCTCAGCGACGTGAAGGTGGAGAAGGCCGGGAAGGTCAACCTGGTCTCGGATACGGTCTACAGCTTCTAACGACTAGACGACCTTCTACGCGATCCACTGGATCAGAGAAAGGAAAGGAGTGTTCACAATGCGCAAATGGCAGCATCTGCTCGCTCTGTCTTTGGCCTTGGTCTTGCTTCTGTCGGGGTGCGGCGCGGGAGGCTCCGCAGAGCCCGCCGACACGACCCAGCCAGAGGCAACCACGGAGGAAGAGGCTACCGTATCGCTGGCTGCGCCGTTGCCGGACGATCCCTATCAGGCGGTGGAGTACAACCTGTATCCGGGACCGGAGGGTGGCTACGTGGGCGACGTCATGCCCTTCGTGACCTCTGATGGCACGCTGGAGCTGTACTACCTCTACGACACCAGCCACAACGGCCAGGGCTACCACCCCATCTACAAGTACAGCACCCAGAAGCTCTATGGCTATGAGGATCATGGCATGGTGCTGAACTACGGCCAGGGCTCTGACCCCGACCCCGCATTGGGCACCGGCTCCGTCATGCAGGACGCGAACGGCCTGTACCACCTCTTCTACACCGGTCATAACGACACGGGCAACGGCGGAAGAGGCAAAGAGTGCGCCATGCACGCCACCAGCACGGACGGGGAGAACTGGGTCAAGGATCCCGAGCCCCTGTTCTTTGCGCCGGAGGGCTACTCCAAGGACGACTTCCGTGACCCCGAGGTCTTCTGGGTTGAGGAAGAGGGCTGCTACTGGCTGCTCATGGCTGCGCGCAATGACGAACTGAGCGGCGTGGTGCTCAAGTACACCTCCAACGACCTGGTGAACTGGGAGCTCGTGGGGCCGATGTTCGCCCCCATGGCACAGTACATGTGCGAGTGCCCTGACCTGTTCCAGATTGGCGACAAGTGGTATCTCACCTACAGCTGGGATTGCGTCACCTACTATGCGGTGAGCGACTCCATCTACGGTCCCTTCGTGCCCCCGAGGGACAACATCCTCGACGGCAAGGGCCTGACGGAAGGCGCTGGCTTCATCTTCTATGCGGGCAAGACCGCTCAGATTGGTGACCACATCTATCTGTGTGCGTGGATTGGCCAGGCTGGCCTGAGCTCCGACTCCGGCATCTACCAGTGGGCCGGCAACGTCATGAATCACGAGATCTACCAGCTTGAGGATGGGAAGCTCGGCGTGAAGGCGCCCGAGGTCTTCAACGACTACTTCACCGTCGACAAGCCCATCAACGCCGCGGCAGTGATAGGTGACGTGCAGATTGACGGCAACAAGGTTGCGCTGTCCTCAGAGGCAGACGCGTTTGCGCTGGCTGATCTGGGCACGCGTCCCGCCACGATGACGCTGGAATGCGACGTGACGATGGAGCAGGATGGCTGCGTCGGCTTTGCCTTTGGTGGCAGCGAGAACGACCCGACCTGGACCGCCATGGCCCTGGATGCCCGCAAGGACGCGCTGCACTTTGAGGGTTACCAGATTTCTGACCTCAGGACGATGGAGCCTGGCGCAATCACGAAGTTTGACTTCGACCGCAGCTACACCCATCACGTGAAGCTGGTGTGCGAGAACGAGATCGTCGTGCTCTACGTGGACGGCCTGAAGGCCCACGGTTCCCGCATCACCCATTCCACCAACGGCGCGCATATCGGCCTGTTTGTTGACGGCGGCAACGCTACCTTCAGCAACATCACGATGAAGCTTCCCGCGTAAGCTGCTAAACGCACGAGAGAGCCAAAAGGGCGGCAGGAGCAATCCTGCCGCCCTTCCTTTGCGACATGGGTCCGCGCCCCTCGGTGGGACACCCAGCCCGGAGGTTTCTGTCCCACTTGGTGGGACAGAAACCTCCGGGCTGGGTGTCCCACCGAGGGGAGCTACGAGTGCTTGCGGCGCGCCTTGAAGAAGTCTCGCAGGACCTGCGCGCACTCGTCGGCGCAGACGCCCGGGGTCACCCTGAACGCATGGTTGAGGCGGGGGTCGTTGCTCACATCAAAGAGCGTGCCCAAAGCTCCGCCCTTCGGGTCTGACGCGCCGTACACACAACGATCGATGCGCGCGTTGACCATGAGCCCCGCGCACATGAGGCACGGCTCAAGCGTCACATAGACCGTGCAGCCCGTCAGACGCCACCGCCCCAGCGCGCGCGATGCCTCGAGCATGGCGCGAAACTCGGCATGAGCTGACGGGTCCGCGTCGTTTTCGCGACGGTTGTGCGCCCTCGCAACCACGACACCGTCGCACACCACCACAGCTCCGATGGGCACCTCACCTTCAGAAGCGGCAATGCGCGCCTCCTCGAGAGCCGTCTGCATGTATTGCTCGTCATTCTGCATGCGTCTACCTGCTTCTTGTGTGTAGTTGCCACCAGTTGAGTATATGCTAGTAGTACGTGAACGTGACCTATTCACAGCAAAGGAAGGAGTTCCCCTTGATTCGCACCGTGTGTCTTAACCCCGCCCTTGACAAGACGGTCCAGGTTCCCAACTTCAAGCTTGATGCCGTGAGCCGCATCACTGAGATGCGCGTTGATGCCGGTGGTAAGGGCATCAACGTCTCCAAGGTGATCAAGGAGCTCGGCGGAAACTCTGTGGCCTATGCGCTGCTGGCAGGCAATGCCGGTGCTCAGCTCGAGCGCATGGTCAAGGATGCAGGCATCGAGGTCGTCGCCCAATACGCCGAGGGCGAGACCCGCACCAACCTCAAGGTGGTTGACGCCGTCAATCACACCAACACCGACATCAACGAGCCCGGCCCGGTCGTGACCGACGCTGACCTCACCGCACTGCTCGACCGCCTCGTCGCCGACATCGAGGAGGGCGACACGGTGGTTCTGGCTGGCAGCATTCCCGCTGGCGCTCCGGTTGACACGTATGCCACGTGGACCAAGGCCTGCAAGGAAGCTGGCGCCAAGGTCTTCCTCGACGCCGACGGCGCCGTCTTTGACGCGGCGCTGGACGCTGGCCCCACCATGGTCAAGCCCAACGACCACGAGCTCTCTGGCCTCGTGGGCCGCACCCTCTCTGACATCGGCGAGATTGCCGCTGCCGCGCGCGAGGTCATGGCCCGCGGCGTCGAGTGGGTTACCGTTTCCATGGGCGGCGCCGGCGCGCTCTTCGTCACGCCCGAGCGCGTGCTTCGTGCCATTTCGCCCAAGGTTAAGGTTGGCTCGACGGTAGGCGCCGGCGACTCCGTAGTCGCCGCTATCGCCTACGCGGGCGACGAGGGCATGTCTCTTGAGGACACCATCAACCTCTCCATGGCCACCGGCTCCGCCAACGTCATGCAGTCTGGCACCCAGGCCGCCCCGCGCGAGCTGGTTGACTCGCTCATCGACAAGGTGGGCATCGAGGAGGTCACGGAGGACTAACCTCCGCAACTCACAACAAGACTGGTAAGGGACGACCCTCGTGATTTCAGGATTACGGGGGTTGTCCCTTATCGGTCTTCCTTACTGCGGCTGCAGAATTGTTGCTACCCTTATGCATACGGGCGCCACTCACCGATGATTTGCTATCTTTTAAGCAAGCCAAGGAGAGGGGCGCCCCATGCTACAGCAGTTCACTGGCCAAGACGTACGAATGGCCTACGTGCGTATCGCTGACTTCATCAGGAGGACGCCGCTCGAAGACTCCATCTACCTCAACGACGAGGAGCATCGCTACCGCTTCAAGCTCGAAAGCCAGCAGCTGGGAAAGAGCTTCAAGATTCGCGGTGCCCTCAACGTGTTGGCACAGCTCCCGCGCGAGCAGATTGAGCGCGGCGTGGGCACCATCTCGACGGGTAACCATGGCATAGCGGTGAGCTACGCCTGCAAGCTGCTGGGCATTGAGAACTGCGTGGTCGTCGTGCCGTTTGACACGCCCAAGAACAAGCTCGACCGCATCCGCTTTTACGGCGCCCGCGTCATGCAGATGGGTTACAACTACGACGAGGCCCTGACGCTGGGCCTTAACTACATCGACCGTCACGAGCTCTTCTATGTCGATCCCGGCGACCGCGACCCGCGCGTCTATGCCGGCCAGGGAACGGTTGGCTACGAGATCATGGCCGTGCACCCCAAGGTTGACACCATCGTGGTGCCTATGGGAAGCGGCGGCCTGATCACGGGCGTTGCCGTGGCGGCAAAGGCCGTGAACCCTGACGTGCGCATTGTGGGCGTGCAGACGGCCGCGTGTCCCGCCGTCGCGATGTCCTTGGCGGATTTCGTGCACTACCGCCACTATCCCGTGCTGGGCGACACCGTCTGCGATGCCGTGGTGGGTGGCTGCGGAACCCTCGCCTTTGAGATGCTGCCCGACCTCATTGACCAGATCATCATCGTGGAGGAGAAGGCCATTCTTGACGCGATGTGCTTCATGGCGATAGAGGAGCAGTGCGTCATCGAGGGCGGAAGCGCCATGGCAGTCGCCGCCGTGCGCGAGTATCCCGACCTCGTGGGCGGCCATGACATCGCCATTGTCATCACTGGTGGAAACGTCGACGGCCAGGTGCTGCACGCCGCACTCGATGCCCAGCTCCGTAGCGCCGAATAGCTGACGTCTGAGCCAACGGCGCAGCCGGACCTGTGGCCGTCGCCTCCGGCTACACCACCTGGAAGATAAAGAAGTCCAGATAGTGCGTCTCAGGGATGCCCCAGACGATGGGGTGGTCGGGCGCCTGCTGGCGCTCCTCAACCTGCCGTAGCTGCACGTTGGCGTCGTGGGCAGCCTCTGCGATAGCCTGTGCCAGAAGGTCTCTCGTCATGAAGTGCGAGCAGCTGCAGGTTGCCAGGTAGCCCCCGCGTGGCAGCAAGCGCATGGCGTCGCAGTTGATCTGGCGATACCCGCGCGCCGCGTTGCGCACGGTGCCACGGCTCTTGGTAAAGGCGGGCGGATCGAGCACGATGAGGTCGAAGGGGCCACCCTCGTCGCGCAGCAGCTGGCGGTCTTTGCGCAGCTCAGGCAGGTAGGACAGCACGTCCGCGCAGGTGAAGTCGATGACGTCAGACATGCCGTTGAGCGCGGCGTTGTGCGCGGCAAGGTCGAGCGCCGTCTGGCTCACGTCCACGCAGCGCACGTAGCTGGCGCCGCCCGCAGCGGCGTTCATGCCAAAGGGGCCAACGTGGCAGAAGCAGTCGAGCACGCGCCGGCCGTGGGCGAGGTCGCGCACGGCGCGGCGGTTGTACTTCTGGTCAAGGAAGAAGCCCGTCTTCTGGCTGTTCTCGAGGTCAAGTGAGAACGACAGGCCGTTCTCGTGCACCAGCACGTGCGTGTCGAGTGCTTCAGCGCCGTCCCACCAGCCCTTGTACAGAGGCAAGCCCTCCTTCTGCCGGGTGGGGGCGTCGTTGCGCTCGTAGATGCCGCGCACGTCCTGACCGTCAGCGCGGAGCACGTCGAGCAGCATGGGGTAGAGCGTCGGCCGCAGCCGTTCCATGCCCACGGTGCCTACCTGCGCGACCAGCACCTGCTCATAGCGGTCGACCACGAGGCCAGGGAAGGCGTCGGCCTCGCTGAAGAGCACGCGGCAGCTGTCGGTGTCGGGGGCGTCCCCGCACGCGCAGGTCGCGCGGGCACCCATGGTAGTGACGCGGTGATTCCACGCCCAGGTGAGCTTGCGATGCCAGAACGACTCGTCGATGCGGTCGTTGGCGTTGCGCGTGACGATGCGCACGCGGATCTTGCTTTGCTCTGACAGCAGGCCCGCGCCCTGCCACGTGCCGTTTTCCTCAAACACGTCCACGACGCAGCCGTTGGTTGCCACGGTGCCGTCGGCAGGGGAGGGCTCAGTGCGCAGAACCTCGCCCTCAAAGACCCACGGATGGCCTCCGGCGAGCGCCTTGGCCGCCTTGCGCGTAACGATGACCTGCGGATAGGGCCGAACCTGCTTCATGTGAGCGCTCCTAGGCATAGTCATCGCCCTTTGGACGCCTCGGTTGCAAAACGACCTGCGGTTTCTGCAAAAATGGCGTCCAAAGGGCGATGGGCTTTTTAGTAATGGCGTCCGTAACGTCCGCCGACGGGTCCGCGGCCGCGCGAGCGCGAGCCAGAGAACATCGTGCGCATGGGTTTTGTGGTGCTGCGGCCCTCGGACGGGATGATGCGGTTCTGGTCGTAGGAAAAACCAGGCAGGTCCCACAGCGGCACGAGCTTGTGGGTGAAGTACTCGATCTCGCGCAGCGGCGTGATCTCGTCGGGAGCGACAAAGGTGTAGGCGTGGCCGGTGGCGCCGGCGCGGCCCGTGCGGCCAATGCGGTGCACGTAGTCCTCCGGATCCATGGGCACGTCGTAGTTCACCACGGCATCGATGCCGCTGACGTCAATGCCGCGACTCATGACGTCGGTCGCCACCAGCACCTGGATGCGCCCGTCGCGGAAGCGCGCAAGCGCCTTCTCGCGGGCCTCCTGCCGGCGGTCCGCATGCATGACGTCAACCTTGAAACCTGCGTTCTTCAGCACGCGGGACACGTCGTCCACGCGGTGCTTGGTGCGGCAAAACACCAGCACGCGCTCGGGCACCGTGCCTGGCTCGGCACCGCCGGACTTGATGAGCGCCTCAAGGAGCTGCGTCTTCTGTCCCTGGGTGACGGGGCAGAGATGCTCCTCGACGGTGTCGGCCGTCTCGCCGATGCGTGCGATCTCGACGGTTGCCGGGTCGTGCAGCACGGCATCGATGGTGCCCTTGATGCTGGGCGGGATGGTTGCGGAGAAGAGCAGGTTCTGGCGTTCTTGCGGCAGCGCCTGCATGATGCGGCGTACGCTGGGCCAAAAGCCCATGTCAAGCATGCGGTCAGCCTCGTCGAGCACCAGTACGTGCACCTGGCTGAGGTCCACGATCTTACGATCCATGAGGTCGATGAGGCGTCCCGGCGTTGCCACCAGAAGGTCGCAGCCGCGCGAGAGGTCCGCAATCTGGCGGTCGAAGCGGGCCCCGCCCATCACGATCACCGAGCGCTGGCCCGTATGCTGGCAAACGACGGTGGTCACCTTCTCAATCTGCTGCGCGAGCTCTCGCGTGGGGGTCACCACCAGCGCAAGCGGCGCCGTAGGTACGTCGGGGGCCTTGATGGGGGTTGGCGCATCAGGTGCGGCCTTGCCCCGACGGCGACGGCGCCGGCGGCGCTTGGGCTGCTCGGCAGGCGCGTCCTCTGCATCCCCACCTGCGATTTCTTCAGGCTCTGCGGCAACGGACGCGTCCTGTGCGCCGGCGGGCGCAAGGCCCGCGATGCGCTGCAGCGTAGGAAGCGCAAAGGCGGCAGTCTTTCCCGTGCCGGTCTGCGCTGACGCCACGATGTCTCTGCCCTGAAGCACCAAAGGGATGGCCTCGGCCTGGACGGGGGTGGGTTCTGTGAAGCCAAGGGCGTCGACCCCGGTAAGTATCTGCTCGTTTAGCCCGAGCTCGGCAAATGTAGTAGTCATACGTTCAGTATCGCCTACTGCGTGACGCTGGAACAAAACCCCGCGAAAGCCCCATGATGCGAACCGTGTTCGCAGACAGCCTTAAGTGGTTCCGTCTGCCGCAAAACCGTCGATTGGGCACGGAAGCGTAAGCCTATTGCGGTAACCTAAGCCATACATGTGCCGAAAGCACAACAACCAAAGGAAAGGAGCCGGATATGCCTCAGATTCCCGCACCGATTGATGTCACCCAGACCCCCGAGTGGAAGGCACTCCAGGACCACTTTGACGCCCTGCAGGCCGAGGGCATCAGCCTGAAGGATTGGTTCGCGGCTGATCCCGACCGCGTCAAGAAGCTCTCCTTTGATACGTCCGACCTGCACTTCGACCTCTCCAAGAACCTCATCACCGACGAGACCGTCAAGCTGCTTGCTGACCTCGGCCGCGCTGTGGGTCTTGAGGAGCGTCGTGCCGCCATGTATCGTGGCGACCACATCAACACCACCGAGGATCGCGCCGTCCTGCACACCGCGCTGCGCCGTCCTGCCACTGAGGCTGGCACGCTCATCGTCGACGGCCAGGATGCCGTGGCTGACGTCAACGAGGTCCTGGACAAGATGTATGCCTTCGCCGACCGCGTCCGCTCTGGCGAGTGGAAGGGCGTCACCGGCAAGGCCATCGAGAACGTCGTCTCCATCGGCATCGGCGGCTCCGACCTCGGCCCGGTCATGGTGTATGAGGGCCTGCGTCCCTACCTCACCGGCCCTGCCTGCCGCTTCGTCTCCAACATCGACCCGAACGACGTCGCCGAGAAGGTCAAGGGCCTCGACCCCGAGACCACGCTCGTGATCGTCGTCTCCAAGACCTTCACCACGCTCGAGACCATCACCAACGCC
>OMWB01000012.1 GCA_900314645.1 uncultured Actinomycetes bacterium | reverse complement strand
GACAGAAACCTCCGGGCTGGGCGTCCCACCGGACGGGCCGGGTGCCCCGAGCGGGTGTCTCGCGTTTCGTTGTGGGGTGGCGCAAAAGGCAGCGGGTCAGTCCTTCGGGGTCTCGGCGCCCTCGTAGTCGCGCTCGCCGTAGACGGCGCGCTCAATCTTGCGAAAGATGAGCGTGTACCACAGGTCCTTCTCGGATTGGGGCGGCACCAGAATGGTGCGCACGCCCGCGAGGTTTCCCGCCGCCACATCGGTGAACAGCTGGTCGCCGACAAGCACGGTCTCATCGGCCGTCACACCCATGCGCCTCATGGCCACCCACAGGGCAATTGGCGCGGGCTTCATGGCATGGTGCACCACGTCGCACCCAAGCTCGCGGGCAGAGCGCTCCACCTGCTTGGAGTGGAAGTTGTTGGACACCACGCACGTCTTGATGCCGGCCGCACGCACGGCCTCGAGCCACGCGATGACCTCGGGCGGGGCCACGGTGTCATCGCGCGGCACGCAGGTGTTGTCACGGTCGATCAGCACGCAGCGCACGCCGTCCTTGACGAGGCCGTCGATGTCGATCTTGTCAACGGAGGCGACGCAGCGCCAAGGACGTGGCCACGACATTACGAGGCAGTCTCTGCGTCGACCTTGTTGATAGCCTCAAGGTGCTGCTCGTAGGTGTCAGAGAACGCGTGGTACGAGTAGTCGCCTTCCTCGACGATGAGGAAGAAGTGGTAGTTGGTGTCTGCCGGGTACAGCGCTGCCTCGAGCGACTTGAGCGACGGGTTGCAGATCGGCGTCGGCGTCAGGCCGTAGTTGAGGTAGGTGTTGTACGGGCTCTCGACCTCAAGGTCGTCCGGCGTGACCGCGCCACCCGTGATGTAGCCCATCGTTGCGTCGGACTGCAGCGGCATCCACTCGCCCAGACGGTTGTAGAAGGTTGACGCGACATTCACCCAGTCGTCACCGCTGAAGGCCTCCTTCTCGATGATGGAAGCGAGGATGACGATATCGTAGTCGCTCATCTCCACACCGTAGCGGTCATAGATGGCCTGGCGTGCGGCACTGGTATCGTAGGCGGACATCTCGGTCACGTACTGGTCGAGCATGGCGCGGATGACAGCGTCGGCCGTCTTCTGCTTGCCACCCATGTCGTAGGTCTTCGGGAAGAGGAAGCCCTCGAGCGTGTCGCCAGCGTCCACCGCAGCGGACAGGAACGGATAGTCGTTGATGTAGTTGGACGCCTTGGCCTGGGCGAGGAAGTCATCAGCCGCGATACCGAGCGACTGCTCGACCACGTTGGCCGTCTGCGCCACGGTGTAGCCTTCCGGAATGGTGAAGGCGTCAGCCATGGAGTTGGGTCCTTCGACCAGCTGTCGCACGACCTCGCGCACGTTTCCGCCGGTCACGAAGCTGTAGGAACCGCTCTTCATGGACGTCTCGGCATCCAGGTTGCGGACTTCCTTGAAGAACTCGGCACTGTCGTTGATGACGCCGGCCTCAAGGAGAATCTCGGAGATCTCGCCGCCGCCCGCGCCATCGGGGATGTTGACGTTGACCTCGAGGCCCGCCTGGATGCCGGGGCCGTTGTCGGTGTCAAGCACCTGGTGCGTCATCCAATAGGTGAACGCGCCCATCACGGCCATGGCCACGATGACGAACGCGATGACCGGCACATGGTGCTGGCTGCGACGACGCCTACGGTTGTGCTTGCCAACGTTCTTGGCGGCACGGCGCGTCGTCCGCATGCTGTGGGACGAGACGGTCGTCTGGACCATCGGCACAGCGCCCTGCGTACGGTTGCTGGAGGCACTGCCCGCTTCCTGCGTGCTGTTTGCCATGTGCGATCCCTCTTTGGTCTCTGCCATGTCAGTCAAGTCCTTCGTCCTGCCTGGCGTCGAGCCAGGACTGCAAAAACAGAGAGGCCGCGACCATATCCACCTTGCCGCGCATCGACTTCTCTGAATAACCCTCTTCCCGAAGAATACGCTTAGCTTCGGCGGAGGACAGCCTCTCGTCCACAAACTCCAGAGGAAGCCCGCAGGTAGCGGCGATTTGGCGCCCTTGCGCCATCACGCGCTCTGCCTGCGGGCCGTCTTCGCCCGCCATCGTCTTGGGCCTGCCACAGACCAAGACGTCGGGCTCGTAGTCCTCAAGGATTCGTTTGAAGGTGCGGGCGCATCCCAAGACCTCAGCCGCGGGAAGCACCTTGACGGGGCTAGCCACACGACCGCTCGCATCGCTTGCGGCAATGCCAACGCGGACCTCCCCTATGTCAAGTGCGAGCGCCCTCACATGGTGCCTTTCGTTACGCGCCGAGCTGCGTGCGGGCCGCGTCGAGCGCAGCGTCGATGCCGCTCACGTCGGAGCCACCCGCCTGGGCCATAGCCGGCTTGCCGCCGCCACGACCACCAACGAGACCGGCGACCTCGCGGATGACGTTGCCTGCCGCGAATCCAGCCTTGACCGCCGCGTCGGTGCCGGCGGCCAGGAGCGCCACCTTGCCGTCGGGCGTCGCCGAGGCGAGCACGCAGGCGCACGCGTCGCCGAGGCGGTCACGCACGGAGTCCCACGCGTTGCGGATCTCCTTGCCATTGACACCGTCAAGGCGGGCGACGACGAGCTTGTAGGCACCGAGGTCAACCGCGCCGGCAACGGCGTCGGCAACCTTGTTGGAGGAGCCACCGGTGAGCGCGGCCTTGAGCTTCTTCTCGGCCTCGAGCTTCTCGGCAGCGAGGGTGGCAACGCGCGCGGGCACGTCGGCCGGACGACACTTGAGCTGTGCGGCAACCTCGTCCATCTGGGCCAGGCGCTCGTCCAGATAGTGGATGGCGCCCACCGAGGTCACGGCCTCGATACGGCGTGCGTTGGAGCCCACGGAGCCCTCGGAGACGATCTTGAAGAGACCGCACTCGGCGGTATTGCGGGCGTGCGTGCCGCCGCAGAGCTCACGCGAGAACGGCTTGTCGGACGTGCCGGTGGAGACCACGCGCACCACGTCGCCGTACTTCTCGCCAAAGAGCGCCACGGCGCCGGAGGCCTTGGCCTCGTCGATGCCCATGACCTTGGTCACCATGGGCTCGGCCGCGAAGATCTGGGCGTTGACCAGGCCCTCGATGCGCTCGAGCTCGTCCTTGGACAGCGCCTCGAAGTGCGTGAAGTCAAAGCGCAGACGGTCGGGGGCGACGAGCGAACCTGCCTGCTTGACGTGCTCGCCCAAGACGACCTTGAGGGCGGCGTCGAGCAGGTGGGTGGCAGTGTGGTTGCGGCGGATGAGCTCGCGACGGCCGTGGTCAACCGTGGCGGTGACGACGTCGCCCACGCGCACTTCACCAGCCATGACCTCGGCCACGTGCGCGTAGATGCCCTCATGCTGACGCGTGTCGGTGACCTTCAGAGAGAAGCCGTCACCCGTGAGCTTGCCGGTGTCGCCCACCTGGCCGCCCATCTCGGCGTAGAACGGCGTGCGGTCGAGCACCACGTCGACGTGGCTGCCCAGCGTCGCAGCATCAGCCTCGGCGCCGTCGACCACAAGCGCGATTACGCGGGCGCCCTCAAGGGCGTCGTCCTCGTAGCCGCAGAACTCGGTGGCGTCGAGCTTGTCGGAAAGCGCAACCCACACGTCGTTGAACGTGCCCCAGGCGTCCTGCTCGGCATGCGCGCGGGCGCGCTCACGCTGCTCAGTCATGCAGCGGTCAAAGCCGTCCATGTCGACCTCGTGGTTCGCGGCCTCGCAGATCTCGCGGGTGAGGTCGATGGGGAACCCGTAGGTGTCGTGCAGCTGGAAGGCGACCTCGCCAGGGAGGTCCTGGCCCTCGTCAAGTTCCGCGATGGCAGCCTCGAGCTTGGCCTCGCCCGCGTCGAGCGTGCCGTTGAAGCGCTCCTCCTCGGCGGTCAGCAGCTGCAGGATGAGGGCCTTGTTCTCGATGAGCTCCGGATACACGTCGGCCATCAGGCGCATGACCTCCTCGGAGTACGTGGAGAGGAAGGTGCCCTGGATGCCCAGCAGGCGGCCGTGGTAGACCGCGCGACGAAGCAGACGACGCAGCACGTAGCCGCGGCCCTCGTTGGACGGCAGGATGCCGTCGCCGATCATGAAGGTGACGGAGCGGCTGTGGTCAGCCACGATGCGCATGGAACGGTCGGCCTTGGCATCCTCGCCGTAGGTGCGGCCCGAGAGGGTCTCGCCCACACCGATCAGGGAGGTCAGGACGTCACCGTCATAGTTGGTGCCCTTGTGCTGCATGATGGCCGCGATGCGCTCGAGGCCCATGCCTGTGTCGATGTTCTTGTGCGGCAGGTCCGGCATCGAGCCGTCCTCCTGGCGGTCGTACTGCGTGAACACGAGGTTCCAGAACTCGAGGTAGCGGTCACCGTCATCGCCCGGGGTCTCGCCCTCGTACTCCGGACCCTGGTCAAAGTAGATCTCGGAGCAGGGACCGCAGGGGCCAGTGGGACCTGCAGCCCAGAAGTTATCGTCCTCGCCGAGGCGGCTGATGTGGTCATACGGCACACCGTGGCTGTGCCACAGCTCGATGGCCTCGTTGTCGTCCTCAAAGACGGTCATGTACAGGCGGTCCTTGGGAAGGCCGAGGTGCTCAGGGGCGGTGATGAACTCCCACGCCCACGCGATGGCATCGGCCTTGGAGTAACCGCCGAAGCTGAAGTTGCCCAGCATCTCGAAGAACGACAGGTGGCGCGAGTCGCCGATGTTGTCGATGTCGTTGGTGCGCAGGCACTTCTGGCAGGAGCAGGCACCAATCTCGGGCATGGTCTTGATGCCCTGGTAGTACTCCTTGAACTGGTTCATGCCAGCGTTGGTCAAAAGCAGCGACGGATCGTCGGGAACCAGCGACGAGGAGGGATAGAGCTTGCAGCCCTTCGCCTCAAAGAAGTGCAGGAAGTCGTCGCGGATCTCGGCCGTCGTCATGGTCTTGTAGTCGGTGCTCATGGTTCTCCTCGCATCAGGTGCGGAAACGTCCAAACGGGTATTTTAGCAATGCGCGGCCACATTCCCCCTGAGGTACAAGCGCAAACGGGGACTTATGAAGCGAATACTACATAAGTCCCCGTTTGGGCTCTTCGATTTCGGGGTTCGAAGCTACTCTTCCAGGCGCTCCTGCACGCGCTTGAGGGCGCGACGCAGCAAACGAGACACCTGCACCTGGGAGATTCCCAGCTTCTCGGCAATCTCGACCTGTGTGAGCCCTTCCACAAACCGCATGCGGATGGCATCCTGCTCGCGCGGCGAGAAGCTGGCGAGGGTCTCCTCGATGACGATGCGGTCGTCAGAGGAGATAAGGTCGGCGTCTTCCGTGGCAAAGCGATCGATGATGCCGGGCGCATCCTCGTCTTCGGTGGTTCCACCTTCGAGCGGCACCGAGCTGTAGGCGCTCGACGACTCCATGGCCTCAAGCACCTCGTCGACGCTCGTATCCAGACGCTCGGCAACCTCCTCGACGGTGGGAGTGCGATTGAGCTCGCTCGTGAGATCGTCCGTCACCTGGTTGACACGTGCCGAGAGCTCTTGCAGGCGTCGCGGCACGCGGACGGACCAGCCCTTGTCACGGAAGTGGCGCTTTATCTCTCCCATGATGGTAGGCGTCGCGAAGGTGGTGAACTCCAAGCCCCGGTCGGGATCGAAGCGGTCGATAGCCTTGATGAGGCCCAGCGAACCTACCTGCACGAGGTCCTCGAGCGGCTCGCCGCGATTCTTGAACTTTGAGGCCAGGAAGCGCACCAGGTTGAGATGGCTCTCAATCAGCTGCTCGCGCGCCTCCTCATCGCCCTCTTCCTTGTACCGGCGAAACAGCTCGCGGGTACGGTCTTTGTCCCACGCCAGTCGGCCCCGGCCCACACGGGTCGAGCGGCGCAGGCGCTTGCGCTCCAGCGCCTCATCAGCGGGCATGCGACCCCGCCTTCTTGATCAGCACGAGGCTGGATCCGTCATCAGAGAAGCCGAAGTCGTCGCACACGGCATTGAGCAATGCCTCGATAAGGTCAAGGTCGGTCTGCTCGTCATCGGCAGCATCCTTGTCGCCCAAGGCGAAGTCGATGCGCATTTCTTCAGGTGAGACGATGAAGGCGACGTCGCACGCGGTGGGCGCCGTGGCGCATGCATAGACAAAGCCCTCTTCGGCAGCCATGCGGACGTCGTCGACATCGTCCACGTCCATGTCAGCCAAGACGGCCAAGTTGGACGCGGTCATGCGAACGACACGCGCGTAGGCAGCCTCCGCCGGAACGCAGAGGCGAATGGAATCTGAGATCATAGGTGAATCTCCCCTACTCGTTCTTGGGGCCGTACGTCACGTAGCCGTTGTCCTTGGGTGCCGGCGGAATCGGATCGGCAGTGGACTCGGGCTCAGCGCCCGTGCTCTCAGCCAGGGCAGCCGCTGACGAACGGGCAGCGCGACCGGTAATGCGGTTGACCGCGGTAGCGACCGAGTTAGCGGCCGTCACGGCTACGTTTTTGACCGAATCGGCAACTGCGGACGGAGCAGAGCTCATTGAGCTGACGTCACCCAGAATCTCGTTAACGTGGCCAAGAGAGCCAGAGGCCTCATCGAGGGCGACGCCCGTCTTCTCAAGCAGAGGCTGAATCTCCTTGATGGAGGGCTGGATGTCATCCATGAGTCCATCCACCTTGCCGATGAGTGGCTGAATCTGGCCCACGGTGTCGTTGGCGGTATGAGACAGCTCGTCCACGACAGTGCGAGCCTTGCGAATGGTAAGCGCAAGCTCGACGAGTGCCCAGATGCCAACTGCCACCAGCACGAGGAGGGCGATATTGAGGGGTGTGGGTTCGAAGATCATGATGAGGTCCTTATCCCGCGAGCGTACAGACATGCTGCAGCATAGCTACATTCAGGGTCATTCTACCCCTTCGAAGCTGTGCTCAATCTGAGACCTCGGTCGAACGCAAGTGTTGATGTGGGAGCGTCCCACATCAACAGTCCGCAACCTGCTACCTCAGCGTGATCTGTGCGTACGACGTATTCACGTCGTCAAACACCTTGCCACCCGCCATGTCAGCCAGCCAGACGTATTTGCCTCGTGATGACATTCCTACGTAGGTTGCATACGTGTACGAATTGCCCGGCTTGGTATAGGTGTCTGTCACCACTACGCTGCACCCACCACCGCCATAGTTCTTGACGATGTGACTGAAGTGCCACGCGTTGTCATAACGAGTGTTCTTATACATAGACCACGAACCAACCCATGACTTCGGAACCGTCACGACGAAGTCACTCATGGTGACTTTGGTGACGTAGAGCGTGGACTCCTTGGTGCTGTTAGGCATGTACTTGCCACGGGCCAGGCCGTTCTTGTCCACCTGCCAGCCATCGGGCGTCACGGTATTGGTGAGCATCACGCCCTTCGCGTTAACGTAGTAATCCCCCACCCACGTGGAAGTGTCTGCAGCGCCACTATTCCTGAAGTGATACCACTTGGAGCCAACCTGTTGCCAGCCAGTGCGCATCGCGCCTGACGTCCCAAAGTAGTAGATGCTCTTGTTGATGGTCCTAAGACCCGTTGCCATCTTGCCGTTGGAGGCAAACCAATACCACTGTCCGTCGACCTGTTGCCAGCCCGTCTGCATCGCGCCAGAACCCGAGAAGTGGTACCACGCGCCGCTGACCTTCTTCCAGCCCGTAGCCACGTAGCCGTTGGCGTCGAAGTAATAGCGCACACCTTCAATGGTGAGGAAGCACGACTTGGGGTAGCTGCCGTTTGCGCGCCGCCACCACCAGCCGCCGGAGTCCTTCTGCCAAGAGCCGGCGCGCACTGTCACGGTAACCGTCTTGGTTGCCTGACTGTGCGTACTGGTGGCTGCCGCAGTGATAGTGATCTTGACGGTTCCACCCTTCAGGCCTGTCACCACGCCCTTGGCATTGACCGTGGCAACCTTGGTGTTAGTGCTCTTATACGTGAGCTTGCCGCCCGCGCTTGCCTTCGCACCCAGCGAGACGGTAGATGCCATGTCTACGGTCTTGTTTGACGCCGTGATGGTCTGCATCTTCTTGGAGAGGGTGCCCGTTGGCCCGCTCGGAAGCAGGCCGATGGTTCCTTCAATCTCGCTATCCTGTGCTTCCAGCTCGATACCATCCGGCTCTTCAACGGCCTCCGCAGGTGTAGCGACTTCTACGATGGGCTCGTCTGCCAACTCAGCGTCATTGGCTTGGGCGGCATCGTCAGCAGGCGCGTCTTCGCCGATCAGCGCGGCTTCGTCTTCCACGTACGTCTCGGGAGACTCGTCTGGCTGTGTCTCAGCGGTAAGCTCGGGCTCCTCGGCCTTCACCGTGGCATCCTCGGCAGAGAGCTCATCCTCCTCAGCAAGAGCCTCGTTATCCACGACTTCCAGCGCCTCTGCCTCAAGTTCAGCCTGAGGCGCATCGGTGGCCTCTGCTAGCGCTTGCACGGGAAGATTTGAAAGCGCGAGCACGAAGGAGAGCGCAATTCCGAGTGGAACCCTTGCCGATGACGCCATCTGCCTAACCATGATTCCTCCAAGCAGCCAGAATAATGCCTCTTTGATGGCCCATTATACGGTGGGACACTGTGCCTCTAACGCCTAGGCACCTCGCAATTACGTAACGTGAAACGCAAAGTCCTCGTCCGCAAGACGAAACACCATGCCGTCTTCCAAGCAAACGGTGTCATGGGGTTCTAGACGCACCTCGTCCACGAACGTACCGTTGGACGAATCGTTGTCTTCCAAGAGGTAGCGCTCCTCTCCATGCGTGATACGCGCATGCACCCGGCTGATGGCACGGTTGCCCGAGACACGAGCCGTGGCTTTGGTCCCCCTGCCTATCAGCGCTGGAAGCTCCAGCTGGATGGTCTCATCGTTACTCAGACGCGTAAGGGTGAGCACCGGCTCGTTTACGAACACGAATGTGGGGGCGTCTGGGTCGTCGTCATCTATCACCATGGTGTAGCAGTCATCCTCTGAGACTTCCCCCAGCAAAGGCCAGGACCACTCCTCTGGGGAGCCGTCAAACGACGCGGTGTCATCCACGACGTACCCACCTTGCCGAGCAGTCATCGTCTTGAGTCCCTGCGTGCCCAGTTCCATGTGCTTCCCTCTCTCCTCAGGCATGTTTGCCACCTCTTCCTATGCACACAAGCGCGACGACAAGCCCCAGCGCCGAGATAGCCTCGGGGATGCATGTGGTCACGACAAAGCCACCTCTTCGAACCTCATCACTGCGCCCTGCATAGTCGCTTACCCTGATGACCACCGTGCGCGCCGCGAAGGAACGGGCGGGAACGGTAAAGCCAAACGACCCCTCTCCCACATAGTCTCCTGTGCCAACACGGTCGCCCTCATGCGTCACGGCAACAGGCTCTCCGTCAACAAGCACCTCCACGCGTATACCTTTGGTAATGGCATCGCTCACATGAAACGATGCGTGGTACGCGCCGCCCGACGCGACGGGCACAGGCAGATTGACCTCGTCGATGACGGGTGGCACCTCATCAAGCGTAAACTCAGCCGTACCCACTTTGGCTACCGCCTCAGCGCGCTCTTCGTCGGACGCCCAATAGCTCGCGGTGCTGTTGTAGTTAGAGGCGGCATCGTCGGAGGCGACGTTCACCCGATAGACACCCTGACCACCATCACCGGAATCAGAGCTGCTTCCCATGCCAAAGTTCTCGCTTCGTATGGTGTAGATGTACTCGGCCCAACCATAGTCAGTTTGACCACGGTCAAGGGCATCGAGTCGATATCCTTCCGAGGATCCATCGTCGTCCCGCTCGATTTCGCTCGTCACATTGGCGTATTCCTTTGTGACATGACGGTCGCCTTCCAGCTGAATACCCGAGACATTGATCTCGTGCACGGTGATGGTGGGCGCCTCGTTGAGGATAGGCTCAGCAGAAAGGTTGACCTGCTGTCCGCCCTCTTCGACCGACACAAGGTAGTTTGATCCGAACCGGTTGACCGAAAAGGTGATGGATTCCTCGGCCTCATTGCCCGCCAGGTCGCGTGCGTGGGCACTCAGCGTATAGATATCATCAGCGTCGACGTCATAGGATCTGTCGGCTCCCACAAGACCGATATCGGCAAACTGGATGACCTCCACGTCGGAATCCGTGAGCCGCTCAAACCCAAAGCGATCGCTCACGTCACCCAGCTTGTTGCCCGTCAAGGTAAACGAAGTGCCCAGGTCCTCAAGGGCCGTCTCGTCCTCGAGCACGATGCGCGGGGCGACCACTCCGTTGTAGGCGCATCCCGATTGAAGGATGCCCTCAGAAGTATCATCCTCGACTGCATCGCCCAGACGCTGGGCCACCCCGCCCATGGTGATGCTTGGCGGCGTGAGGTCAATGGTGAATGGTTGGACCGTGACGGGCTCGGCCTCGTTACCAGCTCGGTCGACTCCAGAGACCGTCAGGGTATGACGGTCCCCTTCGCCAAAGAACACGGTGCACACGTGCGTGTCGCCCTCAGATGCCCAGCTCCCAACGACGCCCGTGGTCTGGATGCTGATGAGCCTCTCGTCGAAGTTATGCTCCACCACCGTGATAGTGGCCGTACGTGCAGCGTTGTAGTAGCTGCCGTTACGCGCGTCATCGCTATCAAACGCCAGCTCAATCCAAGGAGGCGTCATGTCAATGGTGAACTCGCCGATGCGCTCGACATTCGAGGCGTTGTTGGCGAAGTCGTTAAAGCTCGCCTCTACCACATAGTGACCGTCGGACGTAAGGGTTTCCTGCCAGAGCCACTGCATCCCAAGGCCCTCAAACCGCGACGCTGGAACCTCGAGGACGGATGTGGCACGTCCTTCATCACCCTCCTGCTTGGTTATGCGTAGCACGGCTCGGCCGTCGTCAAAACGTTGTAGGTATGAAAAGTTGAGCTCATCAATGAGAGCCTGGACGGTCTGTGCGGCGTTGTAGTACGAGCCAGCCACCACTCCAGAGAGCTCGACCACTGGTGCCGTCACGTCCTTGATAAGGGAAAAGGGATGTGCGCCATCGTCATTGATAGTCACGACATGCGTGGAATCCGCCTCGCCGGAGCCCGTGATAGCCGCGTCACGGCCCATCGACCACACCCGCGCATTGCCTGCCACGTCAGTAACCAGCAGGTAGATATCACGATCAAACACCGTGTCCAGTTCCTGGCCAGCACCGTCGACAAGCTCTAAGGCATAGGAACCCTTATAGGCGCCTCGCTTGGTGTGAGAGGTCCCCACATAGAAGCCACCTGATGGGTCACACAGCTCAATCTTCTCAAGTCGGTGAGCATCCGAGACGGCAAAGGTCATCGTTGCCCTCTCGTTGTAGAACTGGACCGGATCGCCCCCAGAGGCATCATCAACACCGGAGGAGGTAGGCCTCGCGTCTACCGTCACGCTCATTATCCCTGGAGCGCTCAGATCAACCACGAAGGGCCTGGCGTGGTGAACGCTCTCGTTGCCGGCGCGGTCAATCACGCGAACGTCAGGAGTTTGGCTCAGCCCCTCCTTTGAGCTGCCCGCATCGGACGTTTCGCCGTAGGTATAGGTACAGGTATACATCGTCTCGCCGTGGCCGAGCTGTTGCTGAGACCACGCACGCTCCTCAACGGCATCGCCGTCAATCATGACCGTTGTGTCCTGCATGTCGAGGTTGCGGTCAGTGACCATGATGGTGATGGCTTGCGGGGCATTAACGTAGAGGACATCCTCAAACGAAACCGCCTGTGCTTCCAGCACCTTGTCGAAGTCTTCCCCATCACGCTCGATGGCCACCTGAGGACACGTCGTATCGATAACAAACTCGTCAACCACCAGACGCTCGGCGGCATTGCCCGCCCTGTCTTGTGCCGTCACGGCAAGCGAATAGGTGCCGTCTGAGATGAAGGGAATCGTGGTTGTCCAGAGTTCGGGGTTCAGCTGGTCTTGCTCCCACCCCTGAACCGAGGGTTGTGGGTCAGACCATTCGGAAGCGTTAAGCTCGACGACCGACCGCTCGGCATCAAAGCTACGGTCCAAGACCAACAACGTAGCTGTACGCGGCGCATCAAAGTACCGACCGCCCACCGCATGATTGTTGTCAAAGGTCACGCTGACGACAGGAGCAACCGTATCCACGGTGACACCCAAAAGGCCCGCCTCGCCGGTATTGCCCGCAAGGTCCGTAAGGGAACCAACGATGTCATAGCAGCCATCACCATAGTCGCTGAGGTCAAAGGCGAGCGTTCCGTCTGTCGCCACATCGCTGACGGTATAGGTCTTCACGGGAAGGTCTGGCTCGTTCCCCTCGCCACGCCGGAAGATGGTAAGCACGTCGCGCTCTGGATCGAGCTCGACAAGACGGCCCAAGCTTTCTTCGACAATGCTCAGCCCCAGCTCGGCCGCCCCTCCAAAGCACGAGCCATCGGATGCTCCCGAAAGCTCAAATTCCGGAGCGATGGTATCGAGAAGCAAGCACGATGGATGCGCGGGCGTAACCACATCTTCCTTGTTGGGAAGCCTCAACGGTTCGTTTTCGGCAACCTCCGACACACCACCCTCGACGACGTCACCCTCCCGAGCAAGCGACCACCTACGCGCGTTGCCCACAGCGTCGCTCACCGTCACGAGAACGGACGCGTCAAAGGGCACGCCCTCCTTGAGCGGGATGGTGACCGTGGCAAAACCGCCATCGCTTTGTGTGACGTCAGCCTCGAGGTAGGCGCCAGCGGGATCTTCCAGGGCGACTAGTACGTTGCCCTCTGAATCCACCAACCCGCAGCCTGTGTCCTCGATTTCGAGAATCACGGCCGTGCCGTCCGCACCGAAGAAGAGCTCTCCCGTCTCATCCGCATTGCCTGCTGGCAGAGGATTAGCTGTGACGTAGACGCTCTTTATCTCGGGGGCCCGAGTGTCTGCCTGCACGAGCTCCCCATCGTTGTCTCCCGTCTCAGGCAGGGCGTCATCGCCTTCCGTTGCAAAGACAAACCGCGCCGACGCACTGACGAGCGCCACGACAAGCAACGCGTAGAGCGCACTTTTGGTCAGCGCCCTTCCCGAACGCTTCCACATGCCCTTGGCGCTTGGCCTCGACTGGCTACGCAATGGTATGCACCTCATCACTCATCACCCCCTCGTCAGCGTGACAACACGTCCCGTCCGCACGCCTCCTCTCCGCAAGGCAGTCCATGGCAGCGCGCACGTCGAGGGCCACGAAGGTATACGTGGCCCAAACAGCCAATGCGACAGCCACCGCAAACAACCCAACCCCGAGAGAAACCACCGCCCTCCACACGGCCATGTCATCGCCCTCCCCTCGCGCCTGCCAACTGTTTCGCCACCGGTCCGTTGTAGATGCGCTGCACGTTTTGCTTGGCCGCATCAAAGCCGTCCTCGATCTCGCGATAGATGGCCTCGGACGCCGAAGGGTTTGTCGCGACAAAGCTACCGAGGGTGTCAGTCGCGCCCTTGATGGTCTCAAGCATGCTCATGACGTCCTGCTCGTCCACGCCAGCACGCAAAAACCCGGAGAGATACGTGGGGCTTGCGATGGACTCGAAGGCCACCTGGTAGAGCCGCAGTTGGACGATGGGCTCAGCCTCTTCCACGAGCGGCCGAGCATCTCCGTCCGCGCATATCACCTGTCGCAAGGCATCCCAAAACGCTTGGGAACGCACCGTGACGTCACGGCCTTCGCGACTCGCTTGAGAAAAGGCCGTATGGAAGCAGGCGATAGTGTGGTACACCTGCACCGCGGCGTACTCATTCACCTGCTCGTCCACCTCAAGCCCGGCGTAATCCCCCTCGTCCGGGCAACACGCTTCAAGCGCCCGCTCAAACCAGACGCTGGCTTGCGTGGCATTCACCACGGCGCCTTGGCCTGTGACAGCAGGCATCGACAGCTCATCAGCCTTGCCTTTGATGCCAAGGTAGTCGTAATAGCATAGGTACAGAATGCCCACGTCGTAGCACAGGCGTGCATAGCGGCTGGTACCCACGAGCCTCTGGCCGTTCGTCTGCCAAAGACGCGCAAAGCGACGCGCCTCGGTGGGCGTGAAGACACCGTCAGCCTTGTACACCTCAAGCAACCGCGCGTATGCATCAAAGCGCGAAGGCGCGACCTCGATGGCATGCGCATAGCCCTCCTCCGCCTCCGAGGCGTCCGCACCGCCCACCACCGCACGGGAAGCCCCGTCAGAAACCACCCGGACTTCCTCGGTACTGGCAATGCTTGCCCGGTGCATGAGTTCGTCATACGAGGCGTTTCTCAGCACCATCCCGCCCACTATGCAGGCAGCGCTAGCCGCCAGCACGACACACGCAGCTCGCACCCGTGCCCAAAAGATGTCAACCTTGCGCTGCTGTGCGACGCGATACGCCTGCGTGAGCTCTTCGTGGTGCATGAGGTCATGACGCATCTCCTCGATGGTTTGGTATCGCTGGGTAGGGTCAAGCCTCGTAGCGCGTGCAATAACCCGCTCAAGACCCTCAGATAGGGCGGGGTTGACCTCGCGAAGTGGCCTGAGGTCAAAAGCGACGCGCTTCGTTCCGTCTTCTTCCACCACACGGCGCGGGGTGATGCCGGTCGCCAGCGCGTACAGCGTGGTTCCCAGGGCGTAGATATCAGCTCGCGTGTCAGTTGGCACGGATTCGTGCGTTTCCGGTTCTATCTGCTCTGGCGCCGAATAACCAGGAGATCCTATGCGCCGGCCATCCGCGGCCGCATTGGGCAACAGCTCGCAGGCGATGCCGAAGTCGATGAGCTTGACCGTCCCGTCATCGCGCAGAATGACGTTGCCTGGCTTCATGTCGCGATAGATGACGGGCGGGGTCAGGCTGTGCAGGTAGCCCAAGACATCACAGAGTTGGATACCCCAATTAATCACGTCCTCCTGGCTGAAGGGCTCTCCTTGTTGGCGAAGCATGCGCGAAAGCGCGCACCCATTGACATAGTCCATCACCACGAAGACCGTCTGCCCGTCATCAATGATGTCCACCACGCGAGGAATCGCGGGATGATCGAGCCGCTTCATGAAGTTTGCCTCGTCAACCACCGCTTGGCGGCTGGCCTTCCCCTGCGCGCCCACAGCGTTGGGCTTGACCTCTTTGATTGCCCACAGCTTGTCAAGGCGCTGATCGCGCGCGAGCCACACGATTGACATGCCGCCTTTGCCAAGGGCGGCAATAAGCTCGTACTTGTTGTCAATGACCCTGCCGATGCCCTTCTCTGCCATGCAACTTCGTCCCTCTATTGCGAGCCGATGAAACAAGCCAGCGCTATGAGCGCTGGCTCTGTGTATGAGAACGGTTAGGCTGCGTTGGTGAGAGCGCTATCATAGCGCATGGTGACGCAAATGTGATGTTTAAATTCACGTACATTTCCGTACAAAGGCAGACAAGTTCTCACTCGAGCGAGAATTGTTCTTGATACTCCCTCCTTATGACGTAGAATGGGATGCAGCATCTACTTGCTATTCACACCATAACATCACATGCTATACTTGATGTGATGTTTTGATTCAGGTCTGGAGGGGCTTCATGAGCATCGTGGGGGACAACATACGTGCTTTGCGCGAACTGAAGGGCATCACGCAACAGGAGCTTGCCGCGGCCGTCCACGTATCGCGGGAAACCGTCAACAAGTGGGAGAACGGCACCATCGAGTCTGTCCGTGAGCGCAACCTTGCCCTGCTGCGTGAGCACTATGGACTCTCGATGGATGACCTACGCTCCGAGTACAAAGGGCTTGCGGCCCAGCTTCATGCCCATATGGTCGCAGGCTCCACGGAGGTTCATCCACAGGCGGAAGGCGCAGCGCCAGCTAGGGCGTCCCTCGCAGCTATCCCCTACGTCAGCGACATCCTCTGGAGTGAGCACCCTGACGCCTACGCCATCGAGATGGACTCGTCCATGTCGCGCGTACTGCCCGCCGGCTGCCTTGCCTTTGTTGACCCGCAGATACAGCCCACAAACGGGGCCATCGTACTAGCGAAGGTCATGTTGGGTGACAAGGCCGAGCTGGCGGTACGCCGCCTGCACCTGGGTTCCACCAAGGCGCTGCTCTCAGCCGAGAGCTACGAGGCCGACCAAGAGGACATCGTGGTAGACGTGGAGCAGCTCGACATCAGGGGCACCGTGTTCTGGTACCAGGCGTCCGGAGAGCTCGTCTAGGGCTCCCAGTGTCAAGAATCGCTTTGGGGCTTACTCCCCCGCGCGGTCACGCCCGATGGCTTCGGTCCGCCATGCCTCCCAGCCACGTGGGCCAGGCTCATAGAACGCCCCACGATCGAGGCCGTCCGGCAGATACTGCTGGTCAACCCACCCACCAGGGAAGTCGTGCGGATACTGGTAGGGCCCGTACGATTCAGAACCGGGACGGTGGCGATCGCGGAGGTGATTAGGCACTTCGCGCGCAGGACCGCTGCGCACTTCCTCCTGTGCGCGCGCCAGACCCATGTAACTCGCATTGCTCTTGGGGGCCAGGCACATGTAGGTCACTGCCTGCGCCAAGTTGATGGAGCACTCGGGATAGCCAATGACCTCGGTGGCCTTGAACGCCGCCTCCGCCACCAGGAGCGCCTGTGGATCGGCGTTGCCAATGTCCTCGCTCGCCAAGATGAAGATGCGACGCGCGATGAACTTGGGATCCTCCCCTGCGTCGATCATGCGGGCCAGCCAGTACAGCGCCGCATCGGGGTCCGACCCTCGCATGCTCTTGATGAACGCCGAGATGACGTCGTAATGCATATCGCCAGACTTGTCGTAGGTGAGCCCGCGCCTGGGATTTGCCTCACGCACGTGCTCCACCGTGATGGCCACTGGCGCCGCGGCCGTGGGCTGTGGCTCCCCAACCGGAGGCAGTGCCATCTGGCTCGCCAGCTCAAGCGACGTCAATGCCGCACGGCCGTCTCCCCCAGCCAGCATCACGATGTCTTCAAGCGCATCCTCGTCCAGCGTAAACGCACCAGCCAACCCGTCTGGGTCATCAATCGCTCGCAACACGAGCTGCCGCACGGAATCGTCATCCAAATGCGTCAGCTCTATCACGCGAGAACGGCTGATCAGCGCGGAGTTGACCTCGAAGTACGGGTTCTCGGTGGTGGCGCCAATGAGGACCACCACCCGGTCCTCCACCGCATGGAGCAGCGCATCCTGCTGAGATCGGTTGAAGCGGTGAATCTCGTCCACGAAGAGGATGGTGCGGCGGCCCGACTGCAAAAGCCGACTCTCGGCCGCCTCAGTCTCGCGCCGCAGGTCCTTGACCGTGCCCGTGACGGCCGAGACCTCGACAAACTCCGCATGCGTGGTGTTGGCGATGATGCGCGCCAGCGTCGTCTTTCCGGTGCCGGCGGGGCCGTACAGAATGACGGACGAGAGCGCGTCGCGCTCGATGGCCCTCCGCAGCCACGAGCCCTCGCCCACCGCCTGCTCCTGGCCCACAAAGCCGTCAAGCGTCTGGGGCCGCATGCGCACTGCAAGCGGGGCGTTGGTCTTGCGCTGGTAGCGCTCTATGTTTGAGAACAGAGTTTCCATGGGAGTCATTGTACAATAGAGAAGTTGCAACCATTTGTGAGAGGAGCGTGTCGTGTCCACCACCATCTACCTGCTTCGTCATGCCGAAACCCTCTTCAACGTGCAGGGAAAGACGCAGGGATGGTGCGACTCTCCGCTCACCGAGCGTGGCATCGAGCAGGCGCGTCTCACCGGCCTTGAGTACGCGCGGCGCGGCATCAAGCTTGACCACGCCTTCTCCTCCACGTCCGAGCGCTGCTGCGACACGCTCGAAATCATGACCGAGGCCGCCTATGGCAAGCCGATGCCTTACGAGCGCCTCAAGGGCCTGAAGGAGCTATACTTTGGCGCTTATGAGGGTAAAGACCAGTTCCTCGAGAACCACGCTGGTGACTTCAATCACTTCTACGTGCAGTTTGGCGGCGAGGACTTTGACGAGGCGGCGCTCCGCCTGCAGAACACCCTCGCTGACCTGGCCGAGCATCACGACGGCGAGAGCATCCTTTGCTGCAGCCACGGAGGCATCGCCATACAGTTCTTCAACAACTGGCTTGCGCACTCAGAGGTGCACCGCCTCATGTTCTCCAACTGCCTGACATATGTTTACGAGTATGACCAGGGCATCTTTACCTGCAAGGACGTCTTTGTGGCAGACCTCTCCTCACTTGAGCAGCCTGGCATGCCCCCGCAGGTCAAGGTCATCGAGCACTTCGGAGAAGATCGCTAGTCGCAGCGTTTCGGGTAACACGCAGAGCGTGACGTTTACTCGCCCTCGCCCACCGGCTCGTAGAACTCCTCACCGTCGTCAAGACGCAGCATGAGCACCTGTCCGCGCGGGTGGCCCGCAGCGGCACAGCAGTCGATGTTCCAGCGGTCCGCAATGCCACCTGTCTTGGGACCCGCACCTACCCTAACCATGCGTGCCAGGCCATCATCCCCGTAGACTGATCGGTCGAGGTCTACATACATCCGCTCAAGGTAGGGCGTGGGCGTGTGACCGGCAATAACAATGGCACCAGCGCCGGTCTCGTCAATCAGGCCCGTGGGCTCTTCCCAAAACTCCTCGCGAATCCACAGCAGGTCCTCGGGAGCCTGGGTGGCAATGAGCATGTCCAGCTCTTCGTCGGTGCAGTCACCAAAGCCAGCGAGGCCGATGGGCCTCAGGCCAGCATGTACCAGCAGATAGGCGCGGCCATTGACACGCGTGTGCGCGGAGAGCGGCAGCGACTCGACCCACTCAAGCCATTCCGCACACCCTGCGCCAGGAAGCTCCGCAAGCTGCTCAGCCGTTGTTCCGCCCCCGTTGATGACCCAGTTGAACTGTGCCATGGCGTCATGCGGTTTCTCGAAGAACGAGAGCATCAAATCCTCGTGGTTGCCACGCAAAGTGGTGCAGCCTGGGAGGTTGCGACAGAGCTGCATGACGCGCAGCGGGTCGGGCCCACGGTCAATCATGTCGCCCAACATGTAGATGGCATCGCCATCCGAAGGCGACACGCGCTCGAGCAAACGGTCGAGCGGAGCCGCGTGTCCATGCACATCTGAAAAGACATAGGTGGCCATCTCGGCCCCTTTCTTTTGGGTATTGAGCATCATACCAAGTAAGGCAAAACGACGCGAATGTTGGCGCCCACGGGCGGCGGGCTCTGGCCAACACTCACGGGTAGCTAGGCGCGGCGATGTCGCGTGATGCGCCGACGTGCCACTCGAAGCTTCCATCCCTCGGGCGCGCCGACCTCAATCAAGCGACCTTCTCCGTGCTCCTCGCCTGCCCGTGTGACCTCGTCCACAATCTCCACCATGGTCTTCGCAAGGCGGTCCTTCTTCAGGCGGCACTCCCATGCCACCAGCACCGTCCAGCCCGCGGCCACCAGCTCGTCATGGTTTCGCTGATCGCGGGCCTGGTTGCGCGCAAACTTGTCGTTCCAAAACTCTTGGTTGGTGCGGGGCCGCGGCATGCTGCACCACGGGCAGCGATGCCAGTAGCACCCATTCACAAAGATGGCCACGTGGCGCCCGGGATAGCAGATGTCTGGCCGCCCCGCGGCCTTCTTCCAGTGCAGGCGGTAGCCCGGCAGCCCCGCCTCCCGCAGCGCAAAGCGCACCCGCAGCTCGGGACCCGTGTCCTTGCTCTTGTTGGCCTGCATCACATGACGCGTAGCCGTCGCTCGATCCATGCGCAGCCTATGCTCCCGGAACCTCGAAGGAGTCGTCCTCCCCCACGGGCTCGCCCGAGAAGTTCAGGCCGCCTGCCAGCTTCTCGGCCGCCGCCACGTCAAACCCCTCTGACATCAGTGCCGCCTCGGCATCAAAGACCTTCTCCTGAGCCTCCTCATACAGATCCCAGAAGCTCTCGGTAGAGACCTCGCCCGTAAAGGGGTTCTTCCAGGGCAGGTGCTCGGCGTTCGCAAAGCTGGAGACAGCCTCCGCGCGCACGCGATGCGCCATCGCACCATAGAACGAGTAGCGCTTTCCAAGAAACTTGAGCTCAATCGTACCAAACACGCGGTGCAAAAGCCCACTCGGCGACCAAAACACGCGCTGCATGATACGAAACGCCTTCACCGCCTGCGTAAAGGTGCCGGGATCAAGGGTGATGTTGTAGGTCCACAGGCAGACGTAGAAGTAGAGCTTGTCAATGATGGCGAGCACTTCGTCCGAAGCGCGCAGCACCTCGGCGTAGGTGCGGAACGTCTTGATGGTCTGCCCAAGCTTGGTGTAAAGGACCATCTCGTCAAGGTCTCGCTCTATCTCCGCGTGGACATCACCGTGGTCCTCGGGGCCCAACCCTTCCACGCCCGCGTTGCAGATGCCCTGCTCCATGGCAAATACGAGAGGGTGCATGGTGGCATCAAGCAGATAGTGGCAGCAGAAGCCTGCCACATACGCCTGCCCCACCGGACGCTCTGCCGCGCTGAGCATGCCGAGCGCCTCGCGGAAGGACGCCAGGACATGCGCAGGATGAGCGTGGTGCATAAGGTCACCCACGCGGTTTCGCTTCTCAACCCACGGGAAGATCTTCACATAGAAGAGCGGATCAGGCCCTTGGTTGCCCAGCAGGAACGCATCGTGCTGGCCAGTTCCCGAAAGCCCCAACTGGGCCGCCACCTGCGGCCAAGCGTCACGGGCAAAGAAGTCGTGCGTGAGAACGGCAGGCATGGCGGCCTCCTTGGTCAGCTACCCTCGAACGAACGCTACTCTGTCGTGCGGGCGAGCGGCTGCTTGTCGGCAAGCTTCAGGAAGACGAAGCCCAGCGCGAAGAACACGGCGAGCGACGCCACGGCGATGTTGATGGTGCCGCCGGCGAGCTTGACCCACGCGATAACGGCGGAGCCGAGGAACGAGGCGCCCTTGGAGAAGATGTCGTAGATGCCAAAGTACTCGCCGGAGTTCTCAGCGGGGATGATCTTGGAGAAGTAGCTACGCGAGAGCGACTGGATGGAGCCCTGGAAGCAGCCCACGCCAAAGGCGAGGATGCCGAAGTCAAGGAGGGTATGCAGCGTGAGCGCATACAGGCAGACGCAGAAGTAGCCCACGATGCAGACGAGAATCAGCGTCACGGTATCGAACTTCCTGGACAGCCGTGCGAACACCAACGATCCGCCAAACGCCACCACCTGCGTAGCAAGCAGGAAGACCACCTGACCAACCGTGGGAAGACCAAGGTCGGTACCGATGTTGATGCAGTTGTCGATGATGGTTCCCACGCCATCGATGTACAGGAAGAAGGCGATCAGGAAGTAGAAGACCTTCTTGTCCTCGGTCGAGATCTTCTTGATCGTGCCAAAGATCTTCTTGAACACCATGGCAATGTCGCCGTGATGCGACTCGGTGTAGTTGACCTGCTCATAGTTCTTGAGCAGCGGCACGGTGACGATGAACCACCACAGGCCCGTCACGCCGTAGCCGATGATCTTGCCCAGTTGCGGCGAGAAGAGCATGAGGTCCTCGGACAGGCCGCCCGAGAGAATGTAGGCAACCATCGCCACGATGAAGGGGATGCAGCTGCCGATGTAGCCCCACGCGTAACCGTAGGAGGAGACCTCGTCCATACGTTCTTCGGTGGTGACGTCACCTAGCATCGAGTCGTAGATGACGAGCGACATCTGGTAGAAGATCCTGGCGAGCACGTAGATCAGGATGAAGGCGACCCAGCTCGTCGCAAAGCCGTTCAGGATGCAGCCAGTGACACCAAGCGCCACCGTCGTCGTGAAGAAGATCTTCTTCCTGCCCTTGTGGTCGGCAAGCACACCCATGATGGGACCAAGCACCGCAACGATGACCGTGACGATGGAAATGGCGAGGGAGTAGTAAGCCGTTGCCTGGTCGCCAGTGATTTGGCCGGGTGCCGTACCAATCGCGAGGTCCTTGAACCAGATGGGAATCAACGAGCAGGCGAGCATCGTGAACGCGGAGTTGCCCACGTCGTACAGAATCCAGCTCTTCTCCGCGGTGGTCAGTTTCGTCTTTGCCATCAGCGCACCCTCCTCGCGACATACGATAACTGACACATTTTATACCGTGTCAGCAACGCATCCTGCGTTGTCTCGGCAGACGCCGCCCAAGCTGCGCGGATAGGCGCCGCCGTCAGTCGACCGATTTCAGGGATTCCACCATGTTCACGCGGTCGAGCTTCTTGCGCATGAAGAGGATCACGAGGCCGGTGAACACCAACGTCAGGACAAACGCGTAGACGTAGCTCGGCCAGTGGATGGTTCTGCCAAACATCACGTAGTCCACCTCGGCGGTGGTCACGACAAAGCGCGCCATCCACGTCCCCAAGACCATGCCCAAGGCATCGCCCAGCACGGAGAGCAGGGCGATTTCGCGGAAGATGTACGCATAGACCTCACCGTTCGTGAACCCCAGCACCTTGAGGCTCGCGATCTCGCGCACGCGCTCGCTTACGTTGATGTTGGTCAGGTTGTACAGCACAATGAAGGCGAGTGCCGCGGCACTCACGATGAGCACCACGACGATAAGGTCCACGACCCTGAGCATGTTGCGGTACAGGTTGATGGTCTCGTCAGAGAAGATGACCGTCGAGACGTTATCCATATCCTGCAGGTTCTCGGAGAGGGCCTCGCGGACGTTTCCTTCGGGCGCCACGTTGCAGTAGATGGTCTGGAACACGGGCGGTACGGTATCCACCGTCTTCCAGACATTGCGGCCGATGAAGACGGAGCTTCCGACGTAGTTTTCCGCGACCCCCGTGACGGTCAGCGCATACCCTGACCCAACCGCATTGCCAACCGTGTCTTGGTCATAAATCACGACGTCGTCGCCCACGTCGATACCCATCTTCATGGAGAGCTTCTCCGTGATGACAACGGAATCGTCATCGAAGGCGATGTCGAAGTTGCCGAGGCGGTTGTGCAGGGTTTGCGACTCATTCAGCTCCGCGGGCGTACGCGGGATGATGACTGACACGCGCATGAGCGCCCCGTCATACCCCTTCGACCCCGCCTGCATGTTCTCTTGCTGCACGCGGGCAATGTTGTTGACGTTCCCTCGCTTGGACAGGTAGTCCTCCACGCGATCGGCATCCAAGCCGATAGCGTCGTCGTCCAGGCCGATAGTGGTGTCAAAGTGGACGATGGGGCCGTACTGGTTGTCGATGATATCCCAGATGGAGTCATGCAGGCCAAACCCCGTCAGCAACAAGGCCGTGCAGCCAGCGATGCCAATGACGGTCATGGCCATGCGTCGCTTGTAGCGGAACATGTTCCTGCAGGTCACCTTCCATGAGAAGGACATCCTGCGCCAGATGGGCCCAACCCGCTCAAGAAGGATGCGCTTTCCCGCCTTGGGCGCACGGGGCAGCATGAGCGTCGCAGGGGCCTCGCGCAAGCTGGACACCACGGCAAACCACGTGGCCAGGAGCGTCACACCAACCCCAAGCCCTCCTGAGAGCAGGGCGATCCCGGCGTCGATGGGCATGGGGAACGCATGCACGGGCACTGCATAGATGATGGCGTACGAGATGATGACGATATAGGGTAGCACCTGCGAGAGCAACAGGATGCCGATCGTCGCCCCCACTGCGCCGGCAGCCCCCGCGTATGCCAGGTACTTGACCGCAATCTTGCCCTTCGAGTACCCCAAGGCCTTATAGGTGCCGATGAGGATGCGGTCATCCTCGACCATGCGCGTCATCGTCGTCAGTGAGACGAGGGCCGCCACCAGGAAGAACATGAACGGGAACACGTCGGCAATGGAGTCCATGCGCAGCGTGTCATCGTTATAGGTGACCGCCCCCTCGCTCTGGGACCGGTCGAGCGCATAGATGTCCGGCTTCTCAAGATCGTCGATCTCACGCTGCGCGTCAGCAAGCTGCGCCTCGGCGTCGCTGAACTTCTCGTCGGCTTCCGCGCGGGCATCGAGATACTCCGCCAGGCCGTCCTCATACTCGGATCGACCCTTCTCGTACTCAGCCACGCCGTCCCGATACTTGGCCAAACCGTCTTGGTAATCCGCCAAGCTTTGCTCGTAGGTCGCACGCCCCTCCTGATACTGGGCAAGGCCATCTTCGTATGTGGCCTTGCTCGACAGATACTTTGCCAAGCCGCTCTCGTACTCAGCACGGCCACGTTCCCATTCGGCGTAACCCTCTTCGTAGAGCGCCAGGCCCGCCTCGTAGTCCGCATAGCCCTTCTGGTAATCGGAGAGGCCAGCCTGATAGGTCGCCTCTCCCCTCTCATACTCGGCCCATCCCTCGTCAAGCTGTTGACGAGCCGCCTTGAGCTCCTCAGCCGCGTCATCGAGCTTCCTTTGCCCCTCCTCAAGCTTGCGCGCGGCTTCTTCCTGCCCCTCGGCAAGGGCCTGCCTGCCCCGCTCAAGCTCGTCACGGCCATTGTCGATAAGATCGCGCGTCTGTTGGGCCAGCTCGAGTTGGTCGCGTGCCTCCGCGATGGCCGCATCGCCCTGCGCCACGCCCTCCTCGATCTGGGCCACAGCCCCCTGTGTCGCCGAGGCCGCTTGGTCATACAGGCCCGGCATGACATCCCGCAGCTGCGCGATGATCGCTGCGGGTATAGTGTCCCCGGTGATAGTCATGTACTCGAGCGCGGCACTCACCTGCTCGAGAACCCCCTGAATCTGCGAGAGGGCAGCCTCGTCCTCGACGTCGATCAGCCCCGAATCAAGCAGGTCCTCCACCGCGGCTATTCCCGCCTGGACCTGTTCCACACAGGCGTCAATCTGCTCTTGGGTGGGCGTCCCGTCAACCTGGGTCAGGTCAGCTATGGCCTCGACCGCAGACAGGCACGTATCCAGATCGTCCTCGGCCTCGAGCAGCGCAGCCCGTTGCTCGTTCCATTCCTGCTCACTTTGGACGAATTCCGCCTTCGCCGCATCGATATCCTGCTGCGTCATGCCCAGCTGCGCCTCTGCGTCATCCAGCATGCGCTCGTTCTCGTCGAGCTGCCTCTGTCCCTCTTCGAGTTCGCGGGCCGCTTGCTGACGTCCCTCCTCAAGATCCCTCACGCCTTGGTCGTAGCTCGCCTGGCCTTCCTGCAGCTCGCGTTCGCCATCATCGAGCTGAGCCTTGGCATCAGCGAGCTGTTCCGCACTCTCGTCAAGGGTTTTCTTTCCGCTGGCGAGCTGGGCCTCGGCCTCGTCAAGCTGCCGCTTGGATGCCGCCAGCTCGCGCTCGCCATCGTCGAGCTCCCGCTCGGCCGAGGCAAGCTGAGTCTCGGCGTCGTCGAGCTGCAGTCTGCCGTCAGCAAGCTCCTGCGCCGACTCGTCGAGCTGTCGTTTGCCGTCAGCAAGCTGGCGCTCGCCATCCGCGAGCTCGGCGGCAGCGTCATCAAGCTCCGCCTTGCCATCTGCCAGCTCCTTCTGGGCATCCTCGAGCTCGGCCTTCGCGTCGTCCAGCTTGCGTTCGGCGTCTGCTCGCTCGCTGCGGTATTCGTCGTACTTCTCGTCGAGCGTTTCCTGCGCGTCCCTCTTCACGTCCGCAAGGCGTGCGGTGGCCAAGAGCTCCGCGTCATGCTCGTAGCGCTCCTTGACTTCGGAAACGACCGCCTGATAGTCGTCAGACCCGCTCGTGAGGGGCTCTGCGTCCGGCACCTCGATGTAGACCTCCGTGAAGGGCACGTCATCAGCAAACGACTCGGGCGTCACATAGAGGTACTGGCCGATCATCCCCGAGCCCAACGACGTCGAGCCAAAGGACCCCGTGTAGGGATAGTACGAGGAGCTCACGCGGCCGACCACCGTGAAGGTTCGCGTGACCAGCAGGTCATCGACGTCCTGCGTACCGTACAGCACCTCGACCACATCGCCCACACCAAACCCGACGGGATAGTCCTTATCAGCCGTGATCACGCACTCGTCCGGCAACGAAGGCCAGCGCCCTTCGCGCAGGAAGAGGCGATTGAGGTAGTTGGCGTTGTCTGAGGAGACTGCGTAATCCGAGACGGCTTCCGACTTCTCCGCAGACCTCACGTCCAAAGACGAGATGCGGACGGCCAGACGGTCCTGCCCGAGCTTGGCCATGACGTCACAGGTGATGGCGGGCATGGTCGCGCCGGCACCCTCGACGGCCGCAATGCGTGCGACGTCCCCGTCTGCGAATCCCAAGGTCGACACCAGTCGAATGTCATAGAGGGAGGTCCCGTCATAGAAGGCGTCTCCCGCCGCACGCATGTCTGGGCCACTCATCTGCAGGCCGGCATAGAAGCCACACCCCAGCGCAGAAATGCCCATGATGGCCAGAAAGCGCCCCAGCGATCCCCGGACGCTGCGGAGCACGTCTTTGAGGAAGGCAGACCCCATGGCCAACTACCACTCGACAAGCATGGCGTCTTGCGGCGCCTCATTCAGGACGATGCGGGATGCCTTGCCTTCGCGCACCTCGATGACGCGGTCGGCAATCTGCGTGAAGGCAGAGTTGTGGGTGACGATTGCCACCGTGTGGCCCGTCTCACGGCAGGTGTCCTGCAAGAGCTTCAGAATCTGCTTGCCGGTCTTGTAGTCGAGTGCTCCGGTCGGCTCGTCGCACAGCAGGAGCTTGGGGTTCTTGGCCAGAGCGCGAGCGATGGCGACGCGCTGCTGCTCACCACCGGAGAGCTGGGCCGGGAAGTTGTCCATGCGATGGCCAAGGCCGACTTGCCGCAACACCTCGTCGGCCGGCAGGGGGTCAAGACAGATCTGGCTCGCCAGCTCCACGTTCTCAAGGGCGGTCAAGTTCTGCACCAGGTTGTAGAACTGGAACACAAAGCCGATGTCGTGACGCCGGTATAGAGTGAGCTCGCGCTCGGAGAGGCCCGAGACCTCGCGACCATCGAGCATGATGGTTCCAGAGGTGGCGCTGTCCATGCCGCCCAGCATGTTGAGTACCGTGGTCTTGCCCGCACCCGATGGCCCTACAATAACGACCAGCTCACCGCGCTCGATGGTGAAGTTCATGCGATCAACGGCACGGACCTCCACAGACCCCATGTGATAGGTCTTGCAGACGTCCTTGAACTCCACAAATGCCATCGCCGCTCCTTTGCTCACCTTCAATTGTACCCAAGGCGATTTGCACAAAGAAAGTGCCATTGGCGAGGGCACCAATGGCACATGGATTCTTCCACAAGTTTTGAAGCACCTTAGGCCGTTGGCCCCTTACCACAGGCTGTAGCTAAACATGCTGGCCACAATACGGCCGTGACCAAGGTAGAGCGGATTGCCCTCTGCGTCAGCAAAGACACCCTTCTCGTCAAAGAGCGGCTCGCCCAAGCTGACCTCAAGAAGCTCCGCCAGTTCGCTATCCGCACGAATGAGCTCCATGTTGGTATCCATCACCCTGCCCGGCAAGTGCGCGCCGTGACGCGACATGGTCTCGGTCAGCGATGCGTCGTTCAGGTCCTCTTCCAACAGGTACGAGAACTCTGCGAGCGGCAGGATGACGGTCTCGTAGTTTACGGGGATGCCATCTGCGGTACGCACGCGGCGGATGGCCATGACCTCGGTGCTTTCGTCAATGCCCAGCAGCTTGGCCTCGCAGCTTCTGGGGAGGCCGCGCTCACGCTCGATCAAGCGGGCACCGGGAACGCGTCCGGCAGCTTCGCACATGCTGGTAAAGCTCTGAACCGGAGAGGTCTGCAGTACCTTCTTGCGAATCTTGGGAGGATTCACATAGGTGCCCTTGCCTTGCTTCTTGGTAAGGTAGCCAGACGTCGAAAGCTCCTCGATGGCGCGGCGGATGGTGATGCGACTCACCGAGTAGATCTCGGAGAGCTCAGACTCAGACGGAATCTTCTGGCCCACCTGATAGCGGCCATCATCGATTCCCAGCCGAATGTCGTCAATGACTTGCTGGTACAAAGGTACGAGCGAATCACCTTCGAGCCTCATTCGCTTTCATCCCCCCCCTAACCTGACAACAATTATTTAATCATGCTACCAAAGCGACTATGCTGCCAGCTGTACAAAAAGTATCACCAGCTATATTTCTGATTATCGACACAATGGTAACGTATACAAACAAACATACAAGCACACGGGCACCGAAAAGCACCCTCGTTCCGTTGGTGGTTAGCATACCTTTATACTTGCAGAAGCACCGTTTCACGTTGTTAAGGAGTCACCATGTGTTGCAAACTTGCTCCAAATCGCGTTGCCTTGCTCGTGGCCGAAGGTCTTGAGGAGATTGAGGGCCTCACGGTGGTTGACCTGCTGTTTCGTGCTGGCATTCCATGTGATACGATCTCCATCGTGCCAGAGCGCACGGTAACCTCATCCCATAAGGTCACCATCGTGTGCGACCGCTCCCTCGCCGATGAGGACTTCAGCTTTGCTGATTACGGACTCGTAGTCTTGCCTGGTGGCGTTCCCGGCACGCCCAACCTTGCTGCCTGCAAGCCGCTGACCGACGAACTGTGCCGCCGCATGGCCGCAGACGAGCCAGTTGCCGCCATCTGCGCCGCGCCCACGATCTTGGCCGAGCTCGGCCTTCTTGAGGGTCGCCATGCCACCTGCTACCCAGACCGACTGCCCACCCTCGTTGAGCATGGCGCCATCGTTGACGAGGGCAGCGTGGTTGTTGACGGCAACCTGACCACCAGCCGCGGCATGGGCACCGCCATCGACTTCGCGCTTTCGATCATCGCCCAGGTCAAGGGCCAGGAAGAGGCTGACCGCTTGTCCCGCGGAATCGTGTACAGCTGCTAGGGTCTTCCCCGGACGCGGCCCTCGGGCCTTTGGGTGTGGCGCGTCCTCGGCGCAAAGAGCGCGCCTGCGGAATGCGCCACACCCAAAGGCCCGAGGGCCGCTTTCGACGCTTACAGGCTGGTGGGAATCACATTCTTGTTGTAACCAATCTTGTTATCCGGACGGACAAGTGGCTTTATGGTACACTTGTTCGCATGAATACACGCAGGCGGGAACAGAGTAGTTATCTTTGCATTGACCTCAAGAGTTTTTACGCTTCTGTGGAATGCGTGGACCGGGGGTTGGATCCGTTGACTACTGATCTGGTGGTGGCGGATGAATCACGCACGGACAAGACCATTTGCTTGGCGGTGTCACCTTCGCTCAAGGCTAAGGGCGTTCGTAACCGCTGCAGGCTCTTTGAGGTGCCGCCTCAGCTGAGGGCAAAGACGGTGATCGCTCCGCCGCGCATGGCTCGCTATGTGCAGAAGTCGGCGGAGATCTATGGCGTCTACCTGCGGTGGATTTCTCCTGACGACATCCATGTCTACTCCATCGACGAGGCCTTTATGGAGGTCACGCCGTATCTTGACCTGTACGGATGCACGCCGCGCGAGTTGGGCGAGCGCATCCGCGCGGATGTCACGTCGACGACTGGCATCCCGGCTACGTGTGGGTTGGGCACCAACCTGTATCTCGCGAAAATCGCCCTCGATATCACGGCCAAGCACTCACCCAACTTCTTTGGAGAGCTGGACGAAGAGACCTACCGCGAGACGCTCTGGAACCATCAGCCCATCACGGATTTCTGGCGCGTGGGCGCAGGCACCGCGCGCCGTCTGGAGGAGCTCGGCATCCATACCATGGGCCAGCTTGCGCTTTCCCCCACCGAGCCCGTCTATCGCTCTTTCGGCGTCGACGCCGAGATACTCATCGACCACGCCTGGGGCATCGAGCCCGTGCGCATCTCTGACATCAAGGGATATCGCTCCCAATCGCATTCGCTCTCCAACGGCCAGGTGCTGGGCACCGATTATCCCTTTGACGACGCGCTCCTGGTGGCCAAGGAAATGGCCGACGCGCTGACGCTGCAGCTCGTTGAGCAGGGGCTTGTTGCACGTTCCATCACGCTGGGCGTGGGCTATCGGGCAACGGCCGAGGAACGCGCCGAGGCCAAGGCCAAACAGCCCGATCAGGATGAGCATGGCGCGTACTGGTGCTATGCGTTTGCGCACGCACACGGCTCTGCAAGCTTTGTGACGGCCACTCAGTCACGGGCAACCATCCAGCGGGAGCTCGTCAGCCTGTTTGGCCAGGTGGTGAGCAGAAACCGCATGGTGCATCGCCTCTCCGTCTCGCTCAACGACGTGGTTCCGCAGGACGCGAGCGGGCTACAGCTAGACCTCTTCGCTGACCCCGCGACGCAGGAGCGCGAGCAGCGCCGCCAGCAAGCCGTCAACGCTGTTCGGGAGAAGTTCGGTAAGAACTCGCTCCTGAGGGCCATGGACCTGCTGCCGCAGGCCACCGCACGCGAGCGCAACGAGCAGATTGGGGGTCATCGCAGTGGCTGAGCAAGAGCGCTCTGAAGCAACCGATCTGCACTACGGACACCCTCGGATGCCGCTTGCAGACCGTGCGAAGATCTTCATCCCGTTTGACCCGCTCAAGGGCTTCCGCGAGGCGCTCGCCGAGCAGGAACGCAAGGTGCTGGAGGCCCAGAAGGACCGCCCGAATTGCGAATGTTGACATCAGACGGCCCTTTCCGGTCAACAATCGCCTGTTGCTACTCGCTGCGGAGTGCCTCAACTGGATCGCGTCGAGCGGCAGCCGAGGACGGAATCAAGCCCGCGATAAGCGTCAAGCCCACCGAGACACCCACGAGCGCAAGCGCGTTCTCCCACGGCAGCTTCATGATGTTGGGCACATCACGCGTCTCCAGAATGAAGGCGTTTACGGGCACTGACGCCGCATACACCACGGCAATGGCGAGCACGCCGGCAATGAAGCCCTCGATGACCGTCTCCGCATTGAAGATGTTGGCCACGTTCAGCTTGCTTGCGCCCATCGCGCGCAGGATACCAATCTCCTTCTTACGCTCCAGCACGGAGATGTAGGTGATGATGCTGATCATGATGGAGCTCACCACCAGCGAAATAGACACGAACGCGATCAGCACCAGCGAGATGGTGTTCACGATATCGGTCACCGACCCCATAAGCACGCCCGCGAAGTCCGAGTACACGATGCTTGCGTCCTCGTCACCATCCGCCGTCACACGATCGTTGTAGGTATCGATGATGCGCAGCACCGCCTCCTTGGACGGGAAGTCGATGGGATAGATGCTGATGGACTCAGGATCTGTAAGCGTGGCATAACCAAGCTTCTTGAGATTTGCGTCGTAGCTCAGCTCTTCTGCGTTCATGTAGTTGGAGAGAATTGACGCGAGGTCATCCTGCGTCATGTTGAACTGGATGGCCTCGGCGAAGGCGTTACCGTCCACACTGAATGCGTTCTCCATAGAGCTGCTCATCTGGGCCATGCTGGCAGAGATCTGGCTCGCGATGGCCGCGCCCACATTCTGCGACGCCTGCGCCATCTGGTCTGAGAGCTGGGCAAAGAAGGTCTGTCCCAGCTGCTTTCCCAGCTCTGCCGTAACGGCACCCATCTTCTCCTCAAGGGCGCTCGACATCGCAGAGCCCGCAGTCGTCATGTAGTTGGAAAGCGAGGCGTTCACCGCCTGAACCACGGTGTCGCTCACCTCGCTACCGAGGCCTCCCATCAGCTCGTTGATGATCTTCTTGGCAGAGTCGGTCTCTAGGTAGCGGTTTACGAGGTCCCCGTAGCTCTTGGGGTCTTCCGGGTCATCGCCCAGCAGGTACGAGGGGTTCTGAAGGAGCCATGCGGCAAAGTCGGCTGCCAGGCTGTTTGCCGCGCCAGCCGTCGCCTCGGTGATGGCCTCCATGCTGATGGCCTCCCCCAAGGCATCCAGACCCAGCGGCGGTACCTGCGCGATGATCTGCCTGATGGTCTCCTCGCTGAGCTGCGTCACATCTAGGTCTGCGAACGCCTGCTGCAGATACGGCAGGAACTGTTCGCTGAAGTAGCTGTCGATGATGGCACGCGCCGCCTCGCCGTCGCCGAGATCCTCGGCAACCGTGTCAACAAGCCCCTGAATGATGGCCTGCGCGCCGTCGGTCTGCTGGTACGCCTCGATGAGCGCCTCTATGTCGAGCTCTCGAGGCTCGTCTCCCTCCTCGCCAGCGAGGTAGTCTACCAGGAAGCTCGCGAAGCCATCCACCAGCTCGCCGGCACGCGGCGCGAGCTTTGAGGCAATATCCAGGTTGCTCAGCTCGCCAGAAAGGTCCATGTCCTGCCCCGTGTAGGCGGGCATCGACCCCATCAGATCGCCCAGGCTGTCGCTGTCAAAAAGCGAGGCCAACGCACTCGTGTCCATCTGGGAGAAGTCCATGCTGGAGAGGTCCATCCCCGAGAAGGCGCTACTCAGGTCCAGCCCCGAGAGGTCCATGCCCTGGCCAACGCCTTCAAACGCGCTCGAGTCAAACTGGAACGCCTGCTGCAGCTTCTCCTCGTCCACCGTGAAGATGGAGTCCATGTCCAGCTGGTTTTGGTCGTCGTTCTGCAGCTCCTCAAAGGTCTTGCCCGTGAAGACGTCCACATCGTGGTCAGCGATCTGCTCGCCCACGATGTCAGACGCGGCTGCCAACTCCATCAGGTGCTCGGTCAACAGCGGAGAGTATGCGATGCCTTCGGAGAGCGAACTTGAAGTGGCGTCATCCGCACGATGTACGATGCCTACCACCTTGAGTGTGATGCCGTTGTCCACTACCTTCTTCATGAAGGCTTTGTCGCCCGTCATGTCCGTCCAGGTACCCTGATCAACATTCTTCTGGTACAGATTGACGGCCGGAACCACCTTGAAGGTGAGGTTGAGCGCGTCGTCTTTGGTGAACGTGCTCTCAATCTCAGGCACCTCTACGTCCTCGCCGTTGAGGGCCTGGGTGAGCATGTCCTCCATGTCCTTGGTGTTGTGAACGCCAAGGCTGTAGAGGGTGTAGTCGCTCAGCCATCCACCGCGCGTGGTGACCAGCACGCACTCGTCGTAAGCCTCGGGCCAACGGCCCACCTCTACCACGGCCTGTTTGTCGAGCAAATGCTGATCTGCAAGCAGCTCTTGGAAGGCACCCGCCGTCATGCCGCCCACAAACGACGAGCCCATGATGCCGTTGGTCATGGTCTGGGACATCTTTGAGGGGTTAAGGCGCGTCACACCGCCCGAAGTGTCCGACGAGTAGATGAGCGGCGTGACACCATAGGTGTACTGGATGGTGTTGACGTAGGGCTCAATGCCCGAGTCACCGCTCTCAAGGAACGCCTTGAAACGCGCGAGGTCGTTGTTTTTCACGCGCGCAAACATATCGCTCATGATGGTGTACTCAGGAATAACCTGCTGGTCAGAGGTAGTGTCTGCTGCCTCTTGAAGCTCCGCTTCCTCGCTGGCCTCGACACTCTCCTCGTCAGCCTCGACGCTTGCCATCATCATGCTCGTCAAGTCAAAGCTGCTCTTGGTGATGGTAAGCGGATAGGAGGACAGCGCCTCCTCCTCGGTATCGGCGATGTAGCCGTTGACGCCGTTGGAGAGTGCCAGGATGGCGGCGATGCCGATGATGCCGATGGAACCGGCGAAGGCCGTCATGAAGGTGCGGCCCTTTTTGGTCATGAGGTTGTTGAACGACAGCGCAAGCGCCGTGAGAAACGACATCGAAGCGTGGCGCTTGGGCTTCTCCGTGCGCGTCGTGCCCGCGGGAATGGCCACCGGCACGGCCTTCACCGGGTCGGAGTCATCGATGATGTGGCCATCCTTCAGACGCACGATGCGCGTGGCGTACTCCTCGGCCAGCTCGGGGTTATGCGTGACCATGATGACCAGGCGCTCGTCGGCAATCTCCTTGAGAAGGTCCATCACCTGGATACCCGTCTCGGTATCCAGGGCGCCGGTGGGCTCGTCGGCAAGTACGATGTCGGGGTCATTGACCAAGGCGCGGGCGATTGCGACGCGCTGCATCTGTCCACCGGAAAGCTGTGCCGGGCGTTTGTTGACGTGATCGCCGAGGCCCACGCGCTCAAGTGCGGCACGGGCCCGCTCCTTGCGCTCCGAGGCGGAGATGCCTGCGAGCGTCAGCGCCAGCTCTACGTTGGAGAGCACCGTCTGGTGCGGGATGAGGTTGTAGCTCTGGAAGATGAAACCGATGCGATGGTTGCGGTAGGTATCCCAGTCCTTGTCGGTGTAGTCCTTGGTTGAGATGCCGTTGATGACGATGTCACCCGAGTCCGCGTGGTCAAGGCCGCCAAGGATGTTGAGCATGGTGGTCTTGCCGGAGCCCGAGGCACCGAGCACGGCCACAAACTCGTTGTCGCGAAACGCCACCGAGACGTCGTCGAGGGCCACCTGCGTGAAGCCGGCCGTGACGTACGCCTTGCGGATGTTTTTCAGCTCAAGCATGAACTTGGTCCTTCAAAAAAGAATTGTGTACAACCGAGCATACCCAATTCGGTAGGTACCTAATGGTACCGCAGCCCTGTGTCACGTCCCATTCACACTTGCAAGTGGCACCTAGTCGGGAAGCGGGAGCACGATATCCAGGCAGAAGATGCCGCCGTCCTGCGCCGCCGAGAAAATGCCACCATAGTGCTCGGCCAGCGCACGCATCGAGCGCGTACCGATACCATGGTTCATCTCGTCGCGCATACCTTGAGCGTCGCGCTTCGTCGTGCGTGGCAATCCATCCTCAAATTCGGCTTTACCCGCGCAGGTGTTCTCCACATGGATGGACACCATGTCGCCAGCCCTGCGCACCAGAAGCGAGATGCTCCGCCCTTCAGGATCCTCAACCTGTCGTGTCGCCTCGATTGCGTTGTCGAGCGCGTTGCCAAAGAGCGAGTACAGCTCTGCCGGCGTGAGGAAACCGAGCGACGAGCCATCAGCTATGCAGGTCAACGCGATGCCTTCACGTTCGCACACGAGGCTCTTCTCGGTGAGGATCGTGTCCAGCGCGTCGTTGCCCGTGCGTACGACCGCGTCGTATACGCTCACCTCGCGCGCGATGTCAGCCAACACGTCCGCGTCAACTGCCATGCCCTGCTCGCCCAGGTGACGAATCTGATGTCTGATATCGTGGCATTTGATGTTGATGGCCTCGATGTTCTCACGTGAGAGCTCGTATTGGCGCTGACTCTCCGCCAGGAGACGTTGCGCCGTGGCCGCCTCGCTCCGCGCGCGCTGCGCAAAGAGTATCTCGTACTGGGCGTACAGCATGAAGACGCAGATGGCGCCATGCACCACACGCAGCGTCACCAGAATGAAGAGCGGAGTGGGCCCATAGGCGAGCGCCTTGTTCATGATGTCAAAGAGAATGACCAGCAGGATCACGAGGCCAAACACGCCCGTGATGCCGCGGTCCTCCACCTGCACGGGACCCGCGTGTCGCACAGACTTGACAAAGAAGACGTAGCAGGGCACGTAGGCCAGTGCAAGCGACAATAGGCTGATTGCCGTACGGAGCAGGACATCTCCCTCCCGAGCCCCCGTCCAGCGCATCGCAAGGAGCAGAAGCAGGCCTTCGATACCGCTTGCCAGGTTTTGCATGATGTAGGCCGCAGAACCGCAGAACATCGCATGGCGCCACGACACCTCGAAGACGTGGTGCGCTCCCCAGACGCCAAACACATACAAGAGCGTGAACACCAGGAATTGGCCAATCAATTGGGACGTGCCATTGATGGTGAGCTCAGGGTGGGCAACCGTGCCAAACCAGCTGAAGAAGACGATGCCGCTCACAAGGGGCAGGGCAACCTCGCATGCGCGCCTCAGCCGCGGCTCACGCTGACCCGACGGCTCCGCAAGAACCCAGATGCCAAGGACAATGGTTACGACGGCGCCGAGCGGTTGCAGCATGTCAATGAGCAGCCTCACCCAGCGCCACCACCCAGGTACGTCGCGATGGCTGCCTGTGCCTCACGCTTCTTTGCGCGTGACATGAAAAGCACGGTTCCGTCTGAGAGCGTCACCTCGTCCCCGCGGACACGGCGCACGTGAGCCATGTTCGCGAGAGCGCTGCTCGAGAGCCGGACGAACGGCAGACCGCTCAGCTCAGCCTCCACGTTGCGCAGCGAATCACGCACGACAAAGGGAGCCCGCTCCCCTGCCACGTGATACGCAACGTCATGACCCTGCGTATCAACAAAAAGCAGGTCAGATGCCGAGAAGATCTGCAAGCCGTCACGCGTCTTCACCGTTAGGGAACGCCGGGCGGTTCGGTCAACCGCGCGTAGCGCGCGTGCCATGCGCATGCTGAAATCCGCATAGCGCACGGGCTTCACCATGAAGTCGACGGCATCGACCTCGTAGCCGCGTACCGCATACTGGGCGAGATTGGTCACGAATACGAGCGGCGTCATCGCGTCATGTTCGCGCAGCTGCCGCGCCGCATCCAACCCGTTAATGCCCGGCATATCGATGTCCATGAAGATGAGGTCAGCCTGCGGGCGGTCCTCGAGGAAGTCGAGCGCATTGTTGAGCCAGGCCACGTTGAGGTCAAGCCCATGCTCTGTGGCATAGCGCTCAAGATGTGCCTGCAGCACGGCGGCCTCTTCAGGTGTGTCCTCAACTATCAGGATGCGCAGCATGTCCCCTCCCCGCCTTACATTGTGGCACACGAGGTGTCCCGGTTTTGACACGCTATCGACCGATTTGGACGAACCTTCAGGCGCGGCCTGCTCACGGGCTAAGGTGAAATCGGTAAGGTAATGACGTTCGTCCACAGAGGAAGGGGCACGTATGGCACAGCAAATATCGACAGCACGCAAGATCGGACGGGTGGTGAAGACCATCGTCAAGGCAGCGCTGGCACTCGTCCTGTCAGCAGCCATGGTTGGCGTCAACGTCATCCTGCCGCGCATGGGCATGATCTCGCGCATGGCCAACGACATGCTCGGCTACCAGCAGAGTTGGACTACGCCCGCTGGCGCCAAGGACCTGGATGCCGACTACTACAAGAGCGACTTCACGGCAGACGAGCTTGAGGCTGCCGAAGATGCCCTTGATTACGCCATTGCTTCCGAGGGCTTCGTGCTCCTGAAGAACGATGACGCAACGATGCCCTTCGAGCAGGGCACCACGTTCTCCTTCTTCTCCGAGAACGTCAAGAACCTCACGGCCACGCAGTCCATCATGACGATGTTCACGGGTGCCTCGGGAGACCAGGACAAGCTCACCGCCTCCTTCGAGGCCAAGGGCCTGCACGTGAACCCCACCCTCATGGAGTTCTACAGCAAGGGCGCTGGATCGGCTTACACGATGGGCGTTGGCTCCATCAACTTTGGTGCAGCCGAGGACTTCCACATCAACGAGTGCCCGCTTTCCGAGCTTGAGGCAGCCGAAGGCGTACTCGACTCCGCTCAGGACACCGTGCCCGTCTTCGTGTGGCGCCGCGTTGCCGGCGAGGGCCGCGACATGCCGCGCTCCATGTACAACCATGCGGACAACGCCGAGGACAAGGTCAAGAGCTACCTCGAGCCGGACACCACCGAGCTCGAGATCCTGAGCTACCTCAACGACAACTATGAGAACGTGGTGCTGCTCGTCAACACCGCGAGCGCCCTGCAGCTTGACTGGGTGGCACAGTTCCCCAACATCAAGAGCATCCTGTTCGTTCCCTCCACCGGCACCTGCGGTACCGACGCCCTTGCGGACATCTTCTGTGGCAACGTGAGCCCCTCCGGCAAGACCGTCGACACTTTCGTGGCCGATGCGCTCGCCTCCCCTGCCGGCAAGAACTACGGCGACTTTGAGTTTGTGGACGCTGACGGCAACCCTACGAGCTACAACTACGTGAGCTACCTCGAGGGCATTTACGTAGGCTACCGCTATTACGAGACCCGCTACGAGGACAGCGTTCTGGGCCAAGGCAACGCCGGAGACTTTGACTACGATGCCGAGGTGGTCTATCCGTTTGGCCACGGCCTCAGCTACACGACCTTTGACTGGAGCGACCTCGACGTGACGTGGGACGGCCTCAAGGCCATCACCGCCAAGGTGACCGTCACCAACACCGGAAACGTCACCGGCAAGGACGTCGTCGAGATCTATGCGCAGGCTCCCTACACGAGCTACGACAAGAGCTACGGCGTGGAGAAGGCTTCCGTGGCGCTCGTGGCCTACGGCAAGACGGATGTGCTTGAGCCTGGCGCGTCCGAGACGCTCACCATCGATGTTGACCCCGCGCTCCTCGCCAGCTTTGACGCCAAGGGTGCCGGCACCTATATCATCGAGAACGGCACCTACTACATTGTGGCTGGTCATGACTCCCATGACGCAGTGCAGAACGTGCTTGCCGCCAAGGGCCAGAGCGTGGGAGGCGATGCCTCGCTGGCGGCCACACACGAGTTGACCATCAACTCCAAGCGCGCCATGAAGGACCAGAAGACCGTTGACGCCACTACCTTCTCGACGGATGCCTACACCGGCAACAAGATCCAGGCACTTCTGGGCTTCGCCGATGTCGAGGGGACGCAGCTGACGCGCGCCGACTGGGAAGGCACCTTCCCCGCGAGCGATGGTACCCCCATCGAGGGTGATATCTCTACCTGGGGCAACGCGATCAACGGCACGGACGCAGAAGGCAACCCCGCCTCGCTCGTGTGGGGCAAGCAGGCCTCAGCAGAGCTGCTCGAGCAGCTTGAGAGCAAGGACTCCCTGAACCCGACCGACGACGCGACCATCACCGACGAGCCCGTCTATGGCGCCAAGAATGGCAAGACCCTCATCGAGCTTCGCGGCCTTGATTACGACGACCCCGCATGGGACGAGCTTCTTGACCAGCTCACCATTGAGGACTACCGCGAGATCGTGGGCCACTCTGGCTATGGCTCGGAGTATCTGAAGAGCGTTGGCAAGCCCTTCGTCATCGACGCTGACACCGCCGCAGGCCTCATCTACGGCACCCCGCACGGCATGGGCGGCCGCATGTTCCCCTCCTCAATCGTGATGGCTCAGACCTGGAACCAGGAGCTGGCTGAGAGCTACGGCCGCATGCTGGCTTCCGAGGCCAACCTCTCCGGCACGAGCGGCACCGCTGGCTGGTACGCTCCCTCGATGAACATCCATCGCACGCCCTTCACCGGCCGTGCCGCCGAGTACTACAGCGAGGACCCGATCATCTCCGGCACCGTCGCGGCGCACGAGATGCACGGCGCGGCCGAGCTGGGCATGTACTCCACCATCAAGCACTTTGCCTTCAATGACCAGGAGAACCACCGTGGCGACGGCGGCATCGACAAGTCCGTGAGCACCTGGATGGGCGAGCAGGCAGCCCGCGAGATCTATCTGCGCCCGTTTGAGCTCTGCATGCACGCACCCGATGTCGAGCTGACGTACTACACGCTGGGCGAGGACGGCACCTACACGCTCAACACGCGCACGCAGCGCGCCTGCCAGGGCATCATGACCGCCTTCAACCGCATCGGTGCCACGTGGACCGGTGGCTGCTATCCCCTGCTGCAGCAGCTCGTGCGTAACGAGTGGGGCTTCAATGGCTTCATTATCACCGACTCCGCCAACGCGGGTAGCCCGGCCTTCGACCAGAGCCAGATGATCCGTGCTGGTGGCGACGCGTTCCTGCGCTCCAACGAGAACACGTACCTCTTTGACCCGACGAACGCGGCCGAGTACCACTACGCCCGTGAGGCTGCCCACCACCTCCTGTACACCACGGCCAACAGCCGCGCCATGAACGGCGCTGTCCCGGGCAGCGAGTACAAGAACGGCATGCAGGCAGTTGACAAGCTTCGCCTTGCGGTGAACATCATCGGTGGCGGCGGCATCGGTGCCATCGGCATCACCGGGTGGATTAACCACAAGAAGCGCCAGCTCGAGCGCATGGCGGCCGATCCCACCGCCGCGGTTGCCGGTGCCGTTCCCGGCGCTGACAAAGCGACTAGCCTGCTTGACCGCGTGAAGGGCCTCTTCAAGAAGAACTAGCGCACGGTCGAATGATCTGAGACAGAGCGCCGGGGCCGTCACGAAGGAACGTGACGGCCCCGGCGCTCTGCTGATGCGTGTTCGTCATCACAAGGCGTGGACACAAAATCTGGGGGTATCCCCACGCCTGCGCGTGCGAGGGATACCCCCAGACCGAGTCGCTTTGTTGGGTGTGCTTACCCGCGGTTGCCAAACACCGCCCCGACGCCCGTGGCAAAGTGATAGTCGTAGTTGCCAACCTTGCCGTTACCCGTCGCCGTGGCAACGATCTCAGACACAAGCCCCGCGATGACCATCGCGCCAATGATGTACAGTGCTCCCATTTCGACTCCCCCAACCGTGGTGAGAAACAATTTCGTAATAATTCGCTTCTTATGTTACCACTCTGTTAACGAGCGTCAAGGGGAGTTTGTAACCCAAGGGACTTCACGCCCCGCACACATGCACCACCAAGGAGCAGCTACCGCTCCTGCGGGGCAAAGCAATGCTCGAGTGCCCAGGCGAAATGCTCACAGAATCGCTCGCGAGCCAACATACTTTCGGGCAAGTCCGGCTCGAGCATGTCAAACGCATGATAGAGTCCTTCGTACGCGTCGACCTCGGCCGCAACGCCTGCCGAACGCAGCCGCAGCACGTAGGCAAGCGTTTCGGCATAGAACGGCTCGGCGGTGCTCACAAACGTGTAGAGCGGCGGCAGGCCGGAGAGATCGCGCGCCCGCGCAGCGGCAGCGTAGGCATCCGCTTCCCTACTCTTGGCATCTTGTCGCAGGTACAGGCGCCATGCAGCATGGTTGCGCCGCGTGTTCCACACCTTTGCCTTGTTTTGGCGAGAGCTCACCGTGTCGAGGTTATCGATCATCGGGTAGAGCGGCATCTGATACGCCAGCTGCACCTCATCGGTGTCGCGCGCACGCAGGGCAAGCGCCGCCGCAAGACCGCCTCCGGCGCTCTCCCCACCCACCATCAGCTGCGCATCGTTCACGCCGAGCCGCTTCGCGTGGTCGCGCAGCCACAGGAGCGCTGCCCAGCAGTCGTTGATCGCGGCAGGATACGGCGCCTGCCACGAGAGTCGGTATCCCGGACTCACCACCACGGCTCCAAAGCGCTCGACCAGGTCGACCGCACGGGTCATAAAGACCATTTCCTTCATGCCCGTCAGGTAGCCGCCTCCGTGGGTCCACAGCACACCCGGCGCATTATTCACAGGCGTACGCGGACCGACCACCAGCGCAGGGATATGCCGCGCGCCAGCTGCGATCTTCACCTTCTTGACCTTGAGGTCAAGCCCTTTGGCGCTCAGGCGAACCTTCATCGCACTACCCTATGAAAGCTGCGCCGACTCATCGGGTTGCTCCTGCTCGTCGTCAAAGGCATCGGCAATCTCGTCCACCAGGTTCTTGCCCTTGGCCTCGTTGGCATCCATCCAGCGGTCTAGCTGTATCTTCAGCCATGCCGCCACGGGTACCGCCACCAGCATGCCGGCTATGCCGCCTACCGCGGCTCCCGCGATCAGCGCAATGATTACGAGTATGGGGTGCACCTCAACGCTGTTTGATAGCACGCGCGGGTTGATGATGTTGCCGTCGACGAACATGACCACCGACATCGCGATGATGCCGGCAATCATAGGCCCCCACAGCTGGTCGGCAAAGCACACCACAACGATCGACGCATAGCCCACGGGACCGCCCACGTAGGGAATCAGGTTTCCGAGACCCGTCAGCAGGCCAACCACCGGTGCGTAGGGCACCCCCACGATCGAGAGCGCAATTCCCGCAAGCACGCCAACTATCGCGGCGTCCGTCGCCTGGCCGCGGAAGTAGCCTGAGAACACACGGTCCGCGTCGTCCATCAGGCGTTTTGCGTCAATATCGTGGGCACCGAGCACGTTGTGCAGCACGCGGCGGAAGTAGGCGAAAAGCCGCTTGCCGTCAATCAGGAAGTACACGCAGAAGATTGCCGAGAAGAGCACCGTCGAAGCAACGTTCGTGACGTTGGTCATGGCAGACATCAGCGCATTCTCGCTCTCCTTGCTGATGAGACCCCAGCTCTCCAAACGCTCCTGCACCGTCTGCAAGAACCCGATGAGGTCACTCGTGATGTCTGTATATACGGCTTCGATGGTAGACCAGTCAAGCGAGGCCATACGGTGCGTGACCGTGATTGCCAGCCCCAATAACAGGCCAAGCAGCGCAACAACGATAATGCTGATCGTAATGATCACGGCAACGCTGCGCCGCTTCACGCCATCGTCCCTAAACCGGGGGTACCGACGCAGCCTATGGGAAAAGAACTTCACCATGGGGTTGATCACGTAGCTTGCCATCAATCCGTATGCAAGGGGCTCGATGACCGCGCAGATGAGCGACCACAGGGTGCGAAATGCGCCAGATGAGAACCACAGCACGCCGCATGCTGCCACACTCAGCACCACGACGATGAGCGCATAGGCACCCAGCTCAAAGTCACGATCAGTGAGGTGCTTGAAGAATCTTTGCATGATGCCTCCTTGGAACAGTCGTACCTATGATAGCCGCTCCCCTGTTGTTTCAACACGTCGCATTCGTATGAGTCCAACGCCGAGTATCATGGAATTGTGTCATATGTGACCAGAGGAGGAGTACATGGACGGGTTGGGCAAGAGTTTCCGCGCCTTTGTTCTCTCGCAAAAGATTCCGGGTTGCACGATAACTGCCGTCGATGATGACCACATCACGCTTCTCACCGCCGACGCGAAGGGCGCTGTCAACTTCTACCGCTTTGACGATATGCCCGAGGTAGTCGAGCTCAGCGTCATTGATATCGACTGCCCAGACGACCCCAAGTTCTTCTTGCACTTTGAGCTCGACGACGAGGCACACGCCGAGGAGCTCTTCAACGAGATGGCCCAGGTGTTGCAAGAGCGCGACCTCTTTGAAACCACGCGGGTGCTACTGTGCTGCACGGCCGGTCTCACTACCACGATGTTTGCGAACAAGCTTGCAGAGGCCGCCAAGACCCTCTCGCTGGATTACTCCTTCGAGGCGCTGCCGCTCGCGCAGGCCAAGGAGGAGGGCGGCGACTACGACGCGGTATTGCTTGCCCCGCAGGTCGGCTACCAGCGCAAGGCCGTGGCAGAGGCCTTCCCCGACGCCGTCGTGGTGGAGATACCCGCCAAGGTCTTTGCGGCCTACGATGCCGGCGCGGCATTGAAGCTCGTCATGCACCTGCTGAGCGACCATGCGGTCTTTCCCACCGCGGACTCCTCTGACCTGAAGCTCATGCGCGACATGAAGAACGATAAGGTCATCATGGTAATCAGCGTGGTGGCCCGCAGCCGCTCGTCGTGGATTGGCTGGCGCATCTACGACAAGGGCGAGGTGGTGGCCTTCGGCAGCGTCACCAAGCCCTCGCATGACCTTCGCGACATTGAGGACCTGCTCGCAACGCTGCGCCTGAAGGGTTGGGACCCCTCGCAGCTTGATGCCATCGGAATCGCCGTGCCTGGCATCGTCAACAGCGGCACCGTGGCGGATGCGGGCCGAGGCATCACGGACTACCAGCTGGGACGTACGCTCTCCAAGCGCTATGGCACCAAGGTCTACGTGGACAACAACGCCAATGCCGCCGCGGTGGGTTGCTACGTGACGCAGAACGAATACGACTCGCTGGTGCTGCACACCCAGCAGACGGGCATGCCCGTTCCAGGTCAGGGCATTGTGGTGGACGGCCACCTGGTGAAGGGCCGCAAGAACTATGCAGGCGAGATTGGGCCGCTCTTTGCGGCTGTCCACGGCCGTGACGGAATGACGCGCCTGCAGGACTTGGCATGGACGTCAGAGGGTATGCGCGAGCTTGCCGCACCCATCTTGGCTGCGGACATCTCGCTCGTCTCCCCCGACGCCATCTATGTGGCGGTCGACCTGCTCGACGACATGGACGCCTTGAAAGACCAGGTGGCGCGCTCCTACTTTACAGAACGAGAGGACCTCAAGAGCTACGTGCCTGACTTCATCCGCGTAACGGACTATCGCGAACGCATCGCGATTGGCGAGCTGGCGCTCTGTCTGCAGAAGCTGCATAACCCGCGTCCGCACCGCAAGCACTAGCAAGGCGCCTCACAGACAAAAGTTGACGCCTGCGAGCCACTTTGGTCCGCAGGCGTCAACCTCTTCGATCGGGTGTGTTTTTACAAGTCAAACAGGCAGCGCGACCCCACTGCATAGCGCTCGCTCATGCACAGTGGCATACCCTGCTGGTCATTAACCACGACGCGTTGCAGGAAGAGCGGGTCCCCTGCATTGATGCCGAGGTCTTTGGCCAGCTTGGCACCCGCCGCCGCGATCTCCATGGTGTTTTCCGCATAACCACCCGCAGAGCGTCCGGTGCGCTGGCTCACCGCGTCAGAGGAGGTGAGATTCTCCAGCGAGGAATCCAGCAGGAACGAGAACTCGTTAAGCGGCAGATAGGTTTCTTCCTCGAGCACGGGCACGTCGTTGGCGGTATGGACGCACACCAGCTCAACCACGTCTTCACACTGGCTGCCAAAAACGGACTGGTGCTTTGCGCTGGCGGGAATCGCACGGCGCCCGATGATGCGCACACCAGCAGACATGCCCGCGTTGATGCAAGCCTCCGCAACCGAAAGCTGGTCGATCGGTTGATGGAGCTTGTCGCGCAGCACGCCTTGGTTCACAAACGTGCCCTTGCCCTGGCGAGACGTCAAGAAGCCTCCACGCGACAGCTGATCAATGGCGCGGCGCACCGTCACACGACTTACGTTGTACATCTCAGAAAGCTCGGCCTCTGAGGGAATCTTGTGTCCTGGCTCGTACTGGCCAGAAACGATGCCCGCCTTGATGTCTTCAAGGACCTGGCGATAGAGCGGCGTCATCGAATTCTCGTTGAGCTTCATCAGGCTACCTTTCCGTTGCGTTACCGCACGAAACTGCTATCAGCATTATAGTGTATGACAACACAAGACGTTTTCACTCTCTTTTTACTGAATTTTATGCACTATTTTTATCAGAATTATAGGTCAAATAATCCAAGACAGAAAATTCTTGATGCACTCAAACGCATTTGCGCTTAATTCTCGAATAGAAATGCTTCAGTCCTACAATATATGCAGATCATTCGCGACCAAAAGGGACCCATCAATGGCAAGAACTCGCCTCTCGGAGACCGCTGGAAAAGACGTACGTGCCTACATCGAAACCCACCTGGGATGCACGCTGCGCTACCAAACCATCGACCGCCTTTGCGGCACCACCGCGAGCAACGAGGTGTACACCAAAATCGTGGGGCCGCTCATCAAGGACGGGGTCCTCACGCCACAAAACACCAAGCTCATTCGGGGCAACGACGACTGTCCCATCTACCTCGAATACCGCATCTGCGACAAACTGCCCGAAGACCTCACGCATTCAGGGGTGTTCATGGTGGGGACAGCAAATGCAGGGATGCTCAGCACGGAGCTTGCCACGCTGAGCTCCAAGCTCACGGATAACGGATACTTGGCGCTCAACCTCAAGGCGACGCTTGCCTGGATCGACGAGCTGCGACGCCTGAGCGACTGGCTGGACGAGCCAGAGAACGTCTTCGCCGAGCCCGCGCTACCCGAAGAACGCAGTTTTGAAATCTTCCGAAACGAGAAGCTGCTCAACCCCAAGGGCGAGAATCGCGAAGGCCGCACCCTGCTCGAGATAGTGCGTGACTGCGGCGTCTATGACCGGCTGCGCATCTTTGAGCTGTCCGGGAGCGAACTCCCCTACTACGTGCCACGGGGAAGGATGGGCACCCTGAACGTGCTCATCGTTGAGAACCACGTGCCCTTCGTGCGCATATGCGACCTGCTTGACCGAGGCGAACGCAAGCTGTTTGGCAAGCGCGTAGACGGGGTCGTCTATGGCTCGGGTTTTGCCGTACTGGCAGACGGCGCGCTTGAGAACACGCAACGGCTCCTCGCGCGCGGGCACAACGTGCGCTATCTGTACTGGGGCGACATCGACCGCCCGGGCATCGAGGTGTTCGAGCGCCTTGCCGAGACGCGCCCGGTCGAGCTTCTGGTACCAGCTTATGAGGCCATGCTCGACGCAGCCGTTGCCGATGACCTCCCGCATTCGGGTGGGCAAAAGCTTCCGCCACACATGGGTGTGGCACTGGCGTCGCAGCTCGATGGCGAGCGGCTTGAAACCTACTTGCGCGTCATGGCGGCCGACCTGCGCGTTCCGCAGGAGGCGGTGCCAGTAGACGGATACGTCCTACAAAGGGAGCGCATCCGGATACGGATGCCCTTTAGGGCCGCCGAAGTTGAAGAGGCACCCGTGGACATGGTGGAGACAACCGAAGGGGACGTCGATGCAGCCGAGTGACGAGCTCATCGCAGCCATCGTGGAACTTGGCTACCCGGAGGAGTTTGGCCTCGTACTCGCTGGCGAGCTGAGAAGCGACAACGCCATCCGCCGCATGACCGCCTACCTGCGCAGGTCGGGGTTTCAGCCTCCCGAGCAGATCGCTGACGAGATGCTCGCCATCTGTGAGCAGCGCGACCGCTGGATCGAGCGCAAGAAGAGCGAGTGGGCCGAAGCCCGCATAACCGAGTTCTATAACCGCGACCGCTAACCTCCCTCCCCCTCCAAAAGTGGGACACCCAGCCCGGAGGTTTCTGTCCCACCAAGTGGGACATTGGGGACAGTGCGGGTGTTTGGCAAAGTCCAGCCAACTGGGAGAACTTCCCCGCGGGACACCCAGCCCGGAGGTTTCTGTCCCACCAAGTGGGACAGAAACCTCCGGGCTGGGTGTCCCACTCTCGGGCTGAAAATGTTTCAAGAATAATGTCATATCCATGGGCATCTTTGTCTTCAAGCAACCTTAAGGTTTGGGCCGTATGCTGTCCACCAACGGCAACCGAAAGGAGATTCGCCATGAAGACCAGTAAGCTTTTTGCTTTGCCACTGGCTCTAGCCGTGGCCATGAGTGGCTGCGGCTCGGCGACACAAACCGACACCACCGCAAACGAAGAGCAGGTAGCAATCGAGGCCGAGACGACGGACGACACCCAAGCAGAGGTGACCGACGAGGCTGAGGCTAAGGCCACAGAGGCCAAGCAGCCCTTCTCGCTCACGCGCGACGACCTCACTATCAACGAGACCATCACCGACGACGCGGACGAGAGCCACGCGATCACCGCCGACGGAACGAGCGACTCCTACGCGGACCTCGAAGTCATCAAGACAGGAGCCGCCGACGGCGACGAGGCGGATTTCTATGGCACCAACGCCGCAGTATTCGCGACCAACGGCGCCACGCTTGACCTGTCCGGCATCTACGTCAACACGAGTGGCACCCACGCCAATGCCGTCTTCAGCTATGGCGAGGGCACCACACTCAACATCTCCAACTCCGTCATCGAGACCGATGGCAACTGCTCGGGCGGCATCATGGTGACGGGCGGAGGCACGCTCAACGCAACTGACCTGGCCATCCACACCACGGGTAACTCGTCTGCGGCCATCCGCTCCGACCGTGGCGGCGGCACCCAGAACGTCACGGGTGGCACCTATGTGACCGACGGCACGGGCTCCCCAGTCATCTACTCCACGGCCGACGTCACCGTCTCTCAGGCAACGCTTGAGTCCACCGCCTCGCAGGGCGTCGTCGTTGAGGGCAAGAACTCTGTGACCCTGAATGATGTCGAGCTCACCGCAAGCAACACCACCAAGAACAGCGATAAGTCCTCCTGGTATCAGGCGGTCATGATCTACCAGTCCATGTCCGGCGACGCTGCCGAGGGCAAGGCTTCCTTCACCATGGACGGCGGATCGCTCACCAACAAGAATGGCGACGTGTTCTTCGTCAACAACACCGTTGCTGACATCAATTTGACCAGCGCCGACATCGTCAACGAGGATACCGAAGGCGTCTTCCTGCGTGCCGCCGCCGCTGGCTGGGGAAGCGAAGGCTCCAACGGTGGTCATGTCACGCTTACCGCCTCTGACCAGGCAATTGATGGCGACATCGTGGTGGATGAGGTGTCCGAGCTCAATCTGTACCTGAGTGATGGCTCCACGCTCACGGGTGCCGTCAATGCCGACAACACCGGCGCGGTCTACGTTGAGATCGAGAGCGGCTCGAAGTGGGTTCTCACGGGCGATTCCTACGTCACTGCCCTCACCTGCGATGCCGCCGCCATTGACCTCAACGGCCACACCCTCTACGTGGACGGCGTAGCCTACGAGGCAGGCACCGCAAGCAGCGGATCTGCCATCGAGTTCACGCTTCCCACTGGCGGCGGCATGGGCGGAGCGCCCGACGGCGGCCCTGGCGGTGGCCCCGGTGGCCCTGGCGGCCCCGGTGGCCCTGATGGCGAGCCTCCCGCAAAGCCCGGTGAATAGCTCTCTCGACAGTACGCCCCCTTGTTGTCAGCCAGACAACAAGGGGGCGTTTTGTGCCTGTTAGAGTTGGGAAGATATCACCAGAGAAAGGCGGTAGCCATGGGATACAACGCGCTTCGCATGATGCAGGAGCTCAATCAGGCCGACTACGGCATTGCCAACTCCGTGCACATCCCCAACCTCCCCTACGCAGCCAGGTCGTACGGCCAAGATGCCCTCACGTTCATCCGCGATTCGTGCGAAGACCTGAAGTTCGATCGGGAGAATCCCACGCGCGTGGCACTCAAGGACTCTGATGGACGCAGCGCGCAGCCCAACACCATTCCCTTCAACATGGAGCGCGACCTCGACCGTCTGAGTCTCGAGCAGGCCATCGGCCGCTTCCTCGCCTCAGGCTCGCGCGAAGACGCCTTCGACATCTACTATTGCTACTGCGAGATCTTCAAACCCTTTGGCCCTGGATATGACTCCGCCGCACTGCTCCTCGAAGTCTTAGCCGAGCACGAGGCAAACGCGAGCTCGCTTCTCATGAAGCATCGCGATCACTACTCCCACAGCGTCTACGTGTTTCTCATTGGCCTCGCCATCTACAAGAATCACGCCGCCGTCAGGGAAGCTTACAACGCACGCTATGGCCTCACGGAAGGCCCCGCCGCCGCTTGCCACTTCCTCGAGTTCTGGGGTCTCACGTCCCTTTTCCACGACATCGGATATCCCTTCGAAATCGCGCACCAGCAGATGAAGGCCTACGTCTGCAAGCTCGACAAGCGAAACAACGACGGCTTTGGTTTCGCTCCGTACGTGTCCTACCGCAACATGGATGAGTTCGTGCTCACGCGCCTTGGCAGCTTGAACGATCTCTATGCTCGCGCCATCACCGAGCGCCTCGCCGAGGGCTACCTCGATCGGGTTGACATGGAGCCTTACTACGTGCAGCACCGGCTCCGTGGCATCCTTGCTGACCGTGCCGTCCACAAGAACCCGCTCTTGTTGGACTACCTCTACATGGACCACGCCTACTTCAGCGGGCTCGTCCTTGCCAAGACCTACCTCAGCCGCAACCGCGGCATTCAGAGCTACGACCAGCTTCCCGTAGCCCTTGTTGACGCCTTCTGCGCCATCATCCAGCACAACAGCCTCTTCAAGTTCACCATCCGCTCGCTGCTTCACACGCAGGAGCCGCTGCGCCTCGACGACGGGCAGCCCCTCTCCTACTTGCTCATGCTATGCGACGAGCTTCAATGCTGGGACCGCGCCTCCTACGGTCAGAACAGCCGCGGCGGCATCTTCGCCTTCGACTTCGACCTCACCTTTGAGGACGAGTCCATGCGGTGGACCTACTTCTTTGACAAGACCTACGAGCAGAAGGTGTACGCCGCCCCGTCGTACCAGAACATGCTGTGCAATGGTTACCGCAAGCGCTCTGGCGCCGTGCGCGAGGGACGCAGCAAGTTTGTTGACGACATCGACGAGATCGTGAGCCTCTCCGACGTTATCAAGGGCTTCGAGCCCAACACCTCCCTGCCCGACGAGAGCGACACCATCCACGTGGCCATCGAGCGCAAGCAGAAGCGCACGGGGCTCTACCTCTCTGACAGCAACTATCTCAACCTCTATGACTTCGCGCTGGCCCTGAACGGACGCTATTGCGGTGCATCGAGCGCCGAAGAGGCGACGCGCGCCTTCGAGGACGGGCTCTCGCTTGAGTACAAACTGTCCAACATCGCCCAGGCCAAGGGATTTGCCCGTCGTCTCGATGCCATCGACTGCTTCTACACGGATCGCGCGGTGGACTACGAGCTCGTGACCTCCTTCAGCGAACTGGAGCTGTACGACCTCGCGTTTGACGAGCACGAACGGTGGTGCGTCGAGAAGCGCTCCATGGGCTGGCGTCTCGGTGACGCCCACGTTGGACGGCTCAATGGCAAGAACGACAACGTCATGCGAGAGCGTACCAGGTTGCACCACGACCTCGTGCCCTTCGAAGAGCTTCCTGACCAAGAGGCACTCAAGGACTCTGCGCCCATGGTGAAGATGCTCGACCTCATCCAAGAGTTTGAGGGCCTGAGCATCTACCGAATGTAGTGGTTGTCGAAGCTGAGACACGGAGAAACAGGCAAGGGTAGCATCCATGAGCATACCAATTGCGATAGAGGCTGTCCCCTGCACGGTGGAGAGCCCACAAGACACCGGTCCGCTTGAGCAGCGCATCTGCGATGAGCTCGGGCGGCTCTCGCGGCAATACCCCCACTCACGTCTCGTGCTTGTCCAGCTGCAGGACGACTGGTTCAGCAACCTTTGCGCCAAGGCAGCAGCCGAGATGGGCACGCTGGTTGTCCAGTCCCACGAGGATGCGCGAGCCGAGCAAGGCTATGGTGACCTCTTCGCGGTAGATGGCCTCGGTGGAGGCCGCGCCCATGCGCAAATTGAGTACTATCGCGAGACGGCACTTGTCTCCTCAATCATCTCTGAGGCGCTCGTACGAACCGACAACTTCAACGCCGACTGCACCACCCTCTCTCAGGAGAGCGCCGGGGCCGACGTCTTTTCGCAGAGCCTGAGCGACGTCCGTGACGAGGCGGACGTGCTTTCCCTGTACTTCCAGCGCTACTATCTCTCGTCCATGCTCCTCCTGTCGGTTTGCTGCATGCTCTTGGTGCTGGCATTTCTCCTCTATGACGAGGCGGAGCTGCGACTCATGCTCGTGGCATACGGCATCGTCATCGTGTCGTACGCCGCGCTGTACCGAATGGTGCTCCTCGGAGGCTTCCACGAGCGCTACATCCAGTACCGCGTTCTTGCCGAGACGCTGCGCGTCCAGAGCCATCTGGCGTCGCTTCGCATCGCGGGCAATGTCGCCGATAACTTCCCGTGGACCCAACGAGGCGATGTTGCATGGGCGCGCGCCGCCGTCGGCTCGCTCCTGTCCTGCGCCGAGGAGACCCCCATCTGCACAGAGGACGAGGTGAAGGCCGAATGGATTGATGGACAAGTTGCCTACCATCGTCGAGCCTACGAGCGCGAAAACGAAAAAGCCCAGGTGAATGATCGAATTGTTGCGGCAACGCTCGCGCTAACCGTTGTCGTTTACGTGCTCACCTGTGTTCTTGAGGCCTTCTTCCCGCAGGTCATGCCCATCGAGGTCCTTTCGGTCTCCATCTGTTCGTGGCTCAAGATCTCCCTTGGTTGCATCTCTGCCGTTGCGCTCTTTGTCTCCGGGTACTACGGAAGCCTCTCCATAGAGCGCAAGGCACATGACCATCGGCGTATGTCCATGCTGTTCGAGCGCGCCGCCGAAGTCTACGAGCGCGAGCCCGAGACGCGCCGTGAACTCTTCAAGCGTCTGGCTCGGGAAGAAATCATCGAGAACGGCACGTGGATGTCGTACTGTAACGAGAACCGTCCCACGTTCAACCTGTAAGAACGTAACGGGCGACGCCGAGCATTGCCCTGGCGTCGCCCGTATTCTCACACGGACCTGGTGTTCTCGCTACAAGACCTGGTTATTCTCTCCGTACACGTCAACCATGTAGACCTGGCGGTCATCCTCGTTGTAGTAGAAGAGGTACCCCTCCGCTACCGAGACGTTCTCCGCCTTTATGTCTAGGATGGGGTTCATCGCCCTACTGCCCAGATCATTGCGGTAGAGCTTGAGGTCATTGCTCGAGCTTCCGCCGATGATGCCCCAAGAGCTGATGGTGGTGCCATAGATGCCATCAAAGAGCACCTCATAAGTCTCGAGGGTCTCCGCATTCATGAGATAGCTGTGGTAGTCACCAAGGTCGTTGTAGAAGACCCATCCATCCGTAATACGTACGGTATCCACGGCGTTATCGGTCAGCCTGGTGGCCTCGCTGCCGTCATAGTTGGCGCGGTAGAGAGTACCTCCGTCGTCCTGGTTTGACCAGTACATCTTGCCGTCCCAGAAGGCTAGGTAGTAGAGGTGATCCAAGTCGCCCTCGCGATGGACGTCGGTCCCGTCCAGCTCCATGCTGTAGAGCTTGAGTCCGTCGAGCGAGTTCTTGAAGTAGATGCGCCCGTCCACGATGCACATGTCTTCCAGGGTGCCAGAATAGATGCAGGTCTGCTGGCTGCCGTCGGTCTTCATGCGCCAGACGCCCGAGTTGCCGCCCGACGCATAGTAGTACACGTACCCGTCAATGACGCCGATGTAGCTCGACTGCTGGTCGTTGAGCTTGGTCTTCTCGGACCCGTCGAGGCGCATCTTGTAGATGCTCATCCGGTCATTGCTGCGATAGTAGAACCACTCGCCGTCAGATGCCGCATAGCCGCCGTTCTGATAGTTGCACTGCAGGTTACCCTGTGTGCCAGAGTTCTCTGGATTGCTCACTTGGGCATTGCCGCTGGTGGGAATGGCAATGGTTTCGAGCGTGCCGCCTCCCGACGATACGGCCTCGGATCCGCTCTCCCCCGCTCCTCCGCCCATGAGGCGTGGGCCGAGGAATGCGCCGAGGCCCACGAGCGCAGCAATCGCCAAAGCAATCGCAGGAATCAACCAGCGAGGGCGAGGCGGGGGCGTGACGATCGGCTCGTTGTCAATCGGGATTTCGCTTCCGGCAAGCAGCGACGACACCAGCGCGTCGAGCTGGGCAATGCTCCGCTCAAGCGGGCGATTCATCGCGTCAAGCCAGTGCACGGTGGAGAGGTAGTACTCCATGCCTTCAGAGGGAAGCGTTTCCGTAAGCTTGAAGGGAACGATAACCACTCCGTTGGCCACCGCAGTGTTGACCTCGCGCAATACCTGCTGCGAGGAGTTGGAGTAGTCGGTGAAGATGAGGATCATCACCTTCACGGACTTGATGGCCTCGACGATGGAGGCCGCCCAGTCAGCGCCCGGCACGATGTCGCGGGGAGCATACCAACAGCGAATGCCATGCTTCTCAAGCTTCGCGCAGATGGCGTCCGCTACGGCCTTGTCTTTATGCGAATAGCTGATGAAGACATCCCGTTCCATGGCAGGATTCTCCTTAGCTCACTACCTGGCCCGCTGCGGGATCATAGAACATGTCATAGTGCTCGCCGTTCCAGTCGAGCTCGACCTCGATCTGGTCCACGCCGTCAACCGTTACGAACTTCACATGGATGTTCTCGGCACCACCGCTGTAACCCTCGATGGAATCCATACACGCATTGATTGCCTCCTCGGTGGGATCGTGCGCCTGGACCTCGGCGGTCACCTCAGGCTCAACCTTCTCGACGATCTCACCGGTGACGGCATTCAGCGTATACGAGAAGGGGCCAGCCTCGGAGTCAAAGGTAACCGTGCAGAGACCGTCCTTTACCGCACTAACCTTGATGTTGTCAATCTGAGCCAAGTCAAGCGGGCAGGCCTCAAGAACGATATCCATTATCGCCTGTGAATCGAGGACCTTCTCCTCGGGTGCCGCCTCCGGCTCAGCCTGCTCTTCTACCGCGGCCTCTTCAGGCGCATCCGCCTGTGGAGCGGTCTCCTGAGAGCCGCCGCACGCCACAAGGGAGAAGCTGAGGGCCAAAGACGCCATAACCACACCGATAGTTAGCTTCTTCATAACAACACTTCCTCTCGTTGTTCCGCAGGTAGTTGCAACATATCAAGACATCGTATGCGACGAGTTGCCTGCTTGACAACATTTGGCCAAAGGCGTCAGCCAAACGCTAGTTGAGGAATTGTGATTGCATGGACCCCACAACGGGTTGACGCTACGAGGCAGCCCGACTCCCCATGAGCGGCAGATCGTTGTCGTAGAGCATCTGCTGGGCATCCATGAGCGAGAGGTGATGGTGCAGGCAGAAGGCGATGATCGCGTCACGTGCGATTCGCGGATGCAGCGTGGACACCCGGGCGACTTCAAGCAGGGTCTGCGCTTCGTCCGCGTCGAGGCCGAAGGCAAACGCAAGCCGAAGCACCGTATCGCGTGAAGGACGACGTCCGCCAGAGAACAGGCGGTGCCCATAGGAGCGCTCGACTCCACTTCGATTGATAACGTGCTCGGGACGCTCTCCGGACGCTACGCAGAGCGCCGTGATGTAGTCGGCAAACGTCGGCATGGCACAAGCGTCGGCGTTCTCAGAGAAATACGCCTCGACGGATGGAGCCTTGAGCAGGCGGCTCCACAGCTCTTGTGTTGAAGAGGAGCTTTCCCCCACGCGCGTCCTTCCCCGTACGGCACCGTATGGAAGAGGATACCCTGCGGGGTACGGAAGCACAATACCTGTTAGTACGTGCTAAGTTGTCCACGCCCATCCAATCGCTCCACCCTGAACGTCCGAGCCGATTGACGCGTTTGTCTTGGCTACAGCTTCATGCGGAGTTGGTCGAGCGTTGGACCGCCCTCGCCCTTGCGCCAGTACAGCCAGCCATTCAGTCCGCCTGCCGCAGCGCCCACGGTTCCCAAGAAGCGCTCGTAGGCAGCGGTGGGATCGTCAAACATCTCGCCGTTGGCCAGCATGATCTTGCCTGTCGAGGTCACCGTGGCACGACCTGCATACATGAGGTTGGCACTCACCAGGATGTCGTCCATCTCCACGACGCCCGCAGCGAAGAGGTCGGCAAACGAGACCGAAGCTGCCGTCGCGGCACGGCCATGCGCACGGTAGGCGCTGCGAGCCTCCTCCGCGAGCTGCGGCATGGGCCAGATGGAAAGCGCCTCGGACGCCAGTTCCTCCGTACGGGCGCCGATGGCCTCGGCATCCCATCTCGATGCCTCCAACACGGCGGCAGAGGTCGCGAGAGCTCCAGCGGCAACGCGCTCGCGCTTAGCCGCCATCGTGCATTCCTGCAGGTCAAACGTCTCGCGCGTAAGCACGAGGTTGCCCAGGGCCTCAACCACCTCTTCGTACGTGCGCTCGGGGTTTTCGCCCAAGACGCTACGCCACTCCCCCACCTTAGGCGCGCCAACCGGAAGTACGTGCTCCACAGTCCAAGACCCGGCCATGAGCTCTTCGGCCGCACCGGGACGTCGCTTGTCCTCGACGCGGGCCAGCAGGTAGTGCGTGCCCGCAAAGCCGAACATGTCCCGCGTGCGCAACGCATGGCTGAACTCTGCATCCGACGGGAACCGACGCGGTGTCCCCTCCTCGTTCAGAATAGCCGCGAGGAACACCTGCGCAACATTGCCCTCCTCGTTGCGCGTTGCCGAGACACGAGCCACCAGCGACGGCAGGAAGCCTTCCAGCGCGCTGGGCTCGCAGTCGCAGACCGCACGACGTAGCAGCAGCGCCTCAAGCGTGCCCAGCATCAGCAGCAGGTCCTCACGCGAGAAGTCCTTGCGCTCGTAGCCGTCCAAGAGTTCCATGACCAGGGGGACGCTCGCGTGCACACCCAGCCACGAGATGTGGCGCAACAGGGCTGTGACCTCGGCATCATTGGTCATCTCGCCACGCACTGCCGTAGCGTAGTAACCGGCGAAACGCTTCAGGCGCAACGCAAACACCTTCATGCGGTCGCCCGCGGCATACCCACGCGAGAGCACGTGGCGTTTGAACGCGGGGTACGCATCCGGCTCGGTAAAGGGCTCTGGCGCGTTGGCTACCGTCAAGAAGCACCGCACGAAGTCATCGAACGCGTCGTCATACGAGGCGCCCGCGATGCCCAGCGTTCGCTCGATGGGCAGCCAATACGTTGCGTACAGGTCGCGCTGCTCGGCCACGGGGTAGCCCATCAGCACGAAGTTACGCACGAGGTCTGCCGTCGAGAGGTCCTTGCCCGTCGAGTTCATGGACTCAAAGATCACCTGCGGGTCATCAGCACCCTGCGCAAGCGAGATGGAGACCACCTCGAGGCGCTGCAGGCCTGCCCACACCGAGCCCACATCATCGAGCGCATCCACGCGGCGCTCGAACAGCGCGAGATTGCGGCCTAGACGGGAGCCTTGCAGTCCCTCGGGCTCCTCATCCAGCCTCGCCGCCTCAACACTGTCAACCAAGGCCTGATAGATGGCCTTGTCGTTCTTTGACAGCGTCAGCTTGTAGTGGTCGTCTCCCGTGCGGAAGCGATTGGTGAGATAGCCACCTTGCACGATCTCGTCACGTGAGAAGGGCAGGCCCTTCTCGCCACGGCGCTGTGCGTAGCGAGCAAGTGCAATAAGCAGCAGCATGATAGTGGTGATACGTTGCTGGCCGTCGATCAGGAGAAGTGGCGTCACGCCTTGCTCCGACATGCGACCATCTTGGATGGTCACAATCGAGCCCGTGAAATGCGGCACCCCGCGCTTGCGACCCACGGCAAGGATATCGTCCCACAGCTGCACGCATTGGCTTTCGCCCCACGAATACGGCCGCTGGTATACGGGCACCACAAACCGCATGTTCATCTCGCTGATGAGGCCCATTATCTTGCGCGAATTGGCATCCATCGTTCAATCCCCTATCTCCATCAACTCACGGCAGCATCGGTCAAGGCACCTGTCGCATGTCCGATCAACCGAAGTATTTCTCCCATCTGGCCATCGTATCGTTGAACTTGGCCGTGATGTCATCCACCTTCTCCACCGCAGCGGCCGCCTTCTCCGCCGGCGTCACTGGCGTCTTGGGAGCCGGCCCCAGAAGGATGGTGGCCGCGAGGTCAGAGAGCATCGACACAAAGAACTCCCGGTCGGCCTCGGGAAGCCCGTCCAAGCGCTTGAGCATGAGCGAGAGCGAACCGTCACCCAGGCTGTGGACCAGACCAGAGAACGTCACCTCACCGCTTGAGCGCACCACGCGGTACAGGATGTCTACGAAGCGCTCACGATCAGCAACCGACTTCTCGCGCAACCAGCCATTGACGCGCTTTCCCGTGCGGTAGGCGTCATAGCTCAGTGCCTTTTCGCGTGCAAAGTCGTTCTCCTCCACAACCCACGAGAAGGGGTCGTGTTGCAGCACGCCTTCGCGAGAGCTCTGCACAATGATGGGATCCTGGCCATGGCTGCCAAGGAGAAGCCCGATGAGCGACTCGCCCGGGACCGTCTTCTCGACGAGCTCCCACGCATTGGCCCATTCTGGGCTGGCCACGACCTCATCCGTAAAGTCTGGACCATCATGGTTGTAGCAGAGCGTGATCCGCGAGCGCACCAATGGATCGCAGGTCATCGTGGCGAACACGGCCAGATTGCCACCCTTGGAATGGCCGCCCACAATAAGCGGGCCCTCCACTTGCGCAGCCACAGCATTGAGATAGTCACGCGCCGCCTCCTGCGCGGGCACCGTGTTGCGGAAGGCCATGTTGAAGTCTTCCTTCCAGCCCAGGAGGGTGTTGTCGGTGCCACGAAACGCCACATAGTGCTCCCCCGTAGACAGCCGGAACGTGACTGCGGCAAACTGGCGCTCGAGCTCGTCGTCAGAGCGCTCTGCAGAGAGGCACGCCCGAACGTTGAAGAAGCGCGGGTTGGTCGCGGCGGCCGCGATGAGCTGCTCGTGCTTGGCCCCGTTGCCCACGGGCGCCGTAAGCGAGAGACGCATCTTGGCATCGTCAAGATCAATGAGCGCCACACCTTCTGCGGTTGTCGAGGCGGGAACCTCCTCAGGAAGCCATAGGTAGGAAAGGCAGCTCAGCACCAAGCTGTCGACGCGGCACAGTGGTCGCTCGGCAAAGGTATCGCGGCAGCCGCGCGCATACTCAACGATGTTGGCCATGGGAATCCTTCTGTTGCGGGAACCTAACTTCTAAGTATCGCATGCAGTGACGTGGAGCGCGCCGACAACTCTTGCAACGGTTGGTGACAAGCCTGCATACCGCAACGGAGCCGCCCTCTGGAACGCTATCTCGTTTGGTGCCACCGCGGAGCCGCCCTCTGGAACGCTATCTCGTTTGGTACCACCGCGGAGCCTCCCGCTGGAACCCTATTGCGTTTAGTACCGCCGCGGAGCCGCCCGCAGGAACCTCATTGCGCTTGGTACCACAGATTCCTGCCTTAACTGTGCTACCAAACCGAATGACGTTCCAGACGAGCCTCCGGCAGCGGCACCAAACCGAATGACGTTCCAGCAGCCGCCTCAAATACGGTACGAAACGCGATTACGTTCCAAAGCATCGCGTGATGCTCATAGCGCCGTCTGAATACCGCTCAACAAAAGCGAACGACAAATCCGAGCGTCCTTATCGGCAAGAACCTTGTTGACACGCCGTCGCAGCGACGGGCCGTCTACGCGCTCCATGACCCGAGACACCGTTCGCGCAAACGCATCGAAGCTGTCGACCGTACGAATGTCCTCCGCCGTTGCGGGAAGAACGACGAGCTCCATGGCCTGATAATCAAACACGCGGCGCTTATCCTCGCGGACGCCATCGGCGCTGAAATGAACGGCTCCGTCATACTCGATGACCAGTCCATAGCGTTCCCAGTAGAGGTCAGGCGTGATGTTCTGGTGCTTGAGCAACGCTTGCAGGCTCTCGTTCGGCAGTAGAGTCTGATTTGTCGCAGGCCTCTCAAAGTGAAAGCCTCCCATTCCGGGTCTCAGCACGAGGCCCGCATGCAAAGCGACTTCAGCGGGTGATGCCTGGCCACCAGCAATCACCTCACAGGCGCCGCGCGCCACCATAAGACCGTCAACGCCATATGCCTCAGAGAGAAACTCTCGTAATTCGACAACGGATATGAGCGGCTCAAGTCCATATGCCGTCAAGTCGCCTAGAGCTTTTGCGGCACCAAGGGCATATGTCCCACAAAACTCAGATCCCAGCGCGATAGTTCGTGCCATGGGAACTACTCGTCGGCTCAGAGGGCTTTTTGTCACTGTTCTTTGAGCCTGCGCTGCGACGTAAACCACGCAGAGCTGTGGGCAGTCGACAAAGATCCGTATGCCCTGAGAGCTCAATGCCTGAGCAAGCTTTCGGTCTTCAGGTATCACCCTCCAACAGGCGCCCTGGGGAAGCTTGGAGGTGCACAGATGTCCCGTGATGCCACGCACGCGTCGCGACGCTTTGCGATGTGGGAATCGAAGATGCACCGATGAGCCTTCATCGATGATTCCAAGCTCAATGAGCGGCGCGAGCACGCAAGCCCTGAACCGTTCCGACGACCCATACGAGAAGTCAGTCGGATCCTCAGGTGCTGGCTCGACACGAATCGTCGCATCCTGGCGTCGTGCGAGACGGTACGTGCGGATGGCATCTGCTTCCGCGATAACGATATCCATAGGAACCTCCCTGTTGCTGCCTGTCATTCGACGATATGGCTTGTCAAGTGGAGGGAGGCCGTCTTTCTAAACTTGGCTGGAAGCAAACTGCGGCTAGCGGGCGGTATTCTGCAAAACGCGTGATCAGTTGCAACGGGTTTCGGTAACGGGTGGTTAGCACGGTTTGGAGCGGGAGCCTTATTGCGTTTGGTGACAGTGTGCGGTTGCTCGCTGGAACGCTATCTCGTTTGGTGCCACCGCGGAGCCTCCCGCTGGAACCTTATTGCGTTTCGTACCGTAGAATCCCCGCCTAGAGTGCGGTACCAAACCGAATAAGGTTCCCGGTTGGCCGTTAGGAGTGGTACGAAACGCAATTGCGTTCCAGCACCCGCCTATTGCGTGGTACCAAACCGAATAGCGTTCCAGGCAACCCTTCGAGTGCGGTACCAAACCGAATAAGGTTCCCAGCTAGCGGACAGGGATGGTACGAAACCAGATGGCGTTCCCGCGCCTACACGCGTTCGGCAAAGCCGGGGATGCGGCGCACCACGTCAACCAGCACCAGCGAGCCCGCAAGCGTCACCGCAAAGGCAAGCAGCTCGTAGAGGCCCGGCGGAAACGCCAATGGGTCAAGGACTCGCACCAGCACATGTAGGAAAAGCGGATGCACCACGTACACGCCAAAGCTGCGATCTGCCAAAAACCCAACGACTGGCACCTCTTCAGGCGGTCGCACCGCAAAACGCCGCAGCAGCAGAAACACCAGCACCCCATAGGGAGCCACCAAGCAGTACTGCGGCAGCGCCATCTCACCATGATCGAAGGCCTGACACACGAGAAGCGCCGCCACCGACGCCACGCCCAGACCCACCGTGCGGGCATCCAGCTGCAGGTACTCCCACACGTACCAACCAAGCACATAATAGAAGAGCGCGGGCAGCAGGTTCACGCGCAAAAACAGCGTGTGCTGAACCACATGCAGAGCCGTCATCCCACCCAGCACGACCACGTACAACACACCAAGCACCAGCTCGAGCGCCCGACGGTCACGCATCGCCGTGAGCCTCCGCAACGCGGGCGTCAGCGCGTACAGGCCCAAAAGTGCGTACACGTACCATAAGTGCCCCCACGATTGCGCGGTCAGCAGATGCCATATGGCTTCCCCCACCACGGCAATCGAGAACGCGCGGTGATCATACACACTCTCAATGAGGCAAAACGCCAGCCCAAACGTAGCCAGTACAAACAGCATGCGACCTATGTAGCGGCGCAACCGTTCCCAGCCCATATCTTTGTCGGGGTCAAGCAGCAGCGCTCCGGTAACCATCAGGAACACGGGCACGGCCCAACGCCCCAGCAGGATGGAGAGCGAGCCCTCCACGAAGGCGCGCGCTGGGCCAAACGAGGCGCGCCCCACCGATTCCCACAGCGTGGTGTACACGTGCAGGGCCACAATGGCGACGCAGCCCAATGCACGTGCCCATTCAAAGCATGCGACGCGCCGACCGCGCGTCGCACTTTGGTCTTCCTTGTGGCGAGAGGGACTAGGCATCCGACCCTTCCTCGACAACCTCCTCGGCTGCCTCCTCTTCCTCAACCGTTTCCAGCGCGGGAGCGGGCGCCGGCGCGGCAGCTTCGGTCTCGCTGTTGCGGGCTGCAACCTCCTCGGGCGTCAGCACGTCCTCGATGCGCAGGTTGACACCAGCCACCGCCAGACCCGTCATGCCGGTAACCTGCTTGACGATAGCCTTCTTAACGTCCTCAAACACCTGCGGCGCATAGGCACCGTACTCGATGAACACAGATACGTTCACCTTCACCGCGCTCTCGGGCGTGACCTCGACGGAGACGCCCTTGCGCGCGTCCGTGGCGCCAAACGCATCCTGGATGCGGTTGATGAGGCCGCCCTTCATGCCCACCACACCGGGCACACTGCGCATGGCGATGGCAACGATCTTCTCAATCACACCGTTCGAGAAGGTGAGCGAGTCCTCAGACTCCAAATCCTCCTCATCCTCAGAGAAGATGACGCTGTCCTCGTCGTCCTCGAGAGCCTCGTCCTCGTCTTCAGCCTCGTCCTCGAGAGCCTCGTCCTCAGCCTGCTCCTCTTCAGCTATCTCCTCGTATTCGGCGAAGTTGTCACCGTCATCAAACGCCAGCTTCTTCTCAAGATCGATCATGGTCGTCTCCTTTCGGTACCACTGACATGCTTCCGCCAGTTACTGTTACTTCTTTCCTCGGAGCGCCCGCACGGCACCCGTCAGACGCGAATCACCATCAAAGTACATACCCACGAACATGCCTACCGCCATGCACGCGACGATGAACAGCCCACGAGGGATGCCTACATAGAGCACCACCAACGCAAAGAACAGGCCAACCAAGCAGCCAACCACCGCATGCTCATGCCCAGGGAACTGCCGGTGGAGCCAGGGATTAAGCACTGGTGGCTCAGCGGGTTTGGGCGAAGCGGGAGCGGCGGCAACCTTAGGCGACGGCTTTGGCGTCTCTGTCGATGCGGCAGGCTCTTCACGCGCCACCGTCTCCTCCACGGACTCCTCGACCTCAGGCGCGGCCTCCTCGGCAGCGTCCTCAGCCTCCTCAGCAGCAACGGATTCCTGCTCGTCCTCCTCAAGAGCACCCTCGTCAGTCATCACGCCGTCAGACGCCAGCTCTTCAGCGTCCTCATCCTGCGCCGCCTCGTCCTCCACGATGACCTTTGTCAGCGCAACGTCGTCAGCGTTCGGCGCCTCTGCAGGCTCCGTCTGCTCGACTACCACCTTGGGAAGCTTTGCCTCAGACATGCCACCCCTCACTCTCGTTGGACTCCTCCACCGGAGTTGCTACCGGCATGTGCACCGTAATGTCAGTAGGCACCTCGTAAGTGGCCTCAAGCGGTGCCGCAGGGTTCGTGTAGTGCGCCTCCTGAGCTGCCTGCTCGTCAGCCGATACCTTCAGGTAGTCAGGCTTGGGGTCAAGCGAGTCTGGCTCGACAAACTCAAGCTCGACACGGTCGAGCGACTTGCCGCACACGGCGGCCAAACCCTTTGCCAACCGGTCGTGCAGACGCGCGCCCTCGACCGTCACGTCCACCGCATGTGCCGGACGTACGCGTATCGCAACGCGAACCTTGCCGCGTCGACGAGCCGTGACCCAAACCTTCTCGGCAAAGTACTCGCGGTCTTCCTCCACGATATGGGCGGCCTGCGAGGCGATGGCAGCCGTAGACACGGTCACCTCATCACCGTTTGACTTGCTCACCCGCACGGTCTTGGCGTTGTGCGGCGTCAGCAGCGCGCGACCCAACGTGATGATGAGGCCAACCAACGTAACCGCCGCCGCTCCTTCCACCACGTAGGCATACCACTGCAAGGCCATGAGTGAAGCTGCGGCACGTGTCCACGGGCCCACCCACGGCAGCATAAGCGTCACCAATGCGATGATTCCTGTCAGGCCAAACACAAACAACGCTATGCGCTTGAACACGTTCATGTGCCACGCTCCCTACCTGCTTGCACACCAGAATTACCCCATGCGGAGTCCTCTTAAGGATAGCGCTTCTGGCGGTCATGTAGTGTTGTGCAGACTGTGGGCGTGACTCGTCTTGATCTTCCAACTGCTCTAAACTGATTGAGATATACAAAAGAAGGGTTCTGTGGATGGAAGACAACAAGATCAACGGTCTTGAGCTGCCACTCGAGTACCTCGATCTTCCTGATGACGAGGCGCCCCTTGCCCAGGAGGACCACATAGAGGCAATCACTGCAGTGCAAAACCTCGATTCCCAGTACGGCTTTATGCCACTGAGCGCCGCGGCCGACGTCGCCTCCGCATCGGAAGAGTTTGCTGACGGAGGCGTTCCCGTATATGGCATCGATCTGCACAGGGTGGACGAGGGACGGACGAGGGGCGCAGGGCTCTCCCCCGCCCTCATCTCGGGCATTGTGGCCGTTTCCTTCGTTCTCGTCTGCGCCTTCATCTTTGTGCCGAGAATCATGGCAGCCCGCGAGCCTGAACCCGTTCTCCAGACGCAGGAACCCCTCACTGTTGAAGAGGTTCCCGAGATAGAGCCCGGTCTCACAACTACCGACATCATCGCCCTCATCGGGGAGCTCAAGTTCAAGAAGGTGGATGTCTCCGTTCCGGCCGACCATCTAGGCGTTGCCCTGCGCGACGGCCACGTTGTAGTCACACAGACCCTCGCGAAGAACGAGCCTATCGATGCTAAAGCTCTCACCGTCGCGACGGCGCGACGCGCCTCAGCGCTTGCGGCTCAGCTCACGGATACCTTCGTGGCAGTTAAGGCAGGCGATGGGGGCACGCTCTTCACTGGGCTCACGTGGATTGTGCAGGCTGACGGCGGTGATAACCTCTTGGCCATATCCGAGGTTCCCGGAGAACTAAGAAGCGGAAAGCTTGCTGCGTACATGGCTGCGGCGGACGGTTATGCACTGTCCAAGAGTCTTTCTGACGCCCTGGAAGCGGCTGGCGTGAGTATGCCACAGACCAACGGAAACGCCCCACTCGACCTTGAGGGCAAGGAAGTCAAGGTCACTGCCGTGCTTCCCGAGCCCGAACCTGAGCCAGAACCAGAGCCCGAGCCTGAGCCAGAACCTGAGTCTGAGTCCGTTGTAATTGAGGAAACATACGACGATTCGTACGACGAATCCTACGATGAATACACCTACGATGACACGTCATATGAGCCTGAGCCCGTGGTAGAAGCTGAGCCAGAACCGGAACCCGCCCCGGCTCCCGAGCCCCAAGCCTTCGTAGTGCCCGATGACGAAGAGCCCATCCAGGAGGATGACGGATCCGTCGAAGAGCCTGTTAACGACGGCGCCACTGAGAACGAGGGCTAGCCGTACAAACGTAGCTACGGAAAAGGGGGCATCCCCAATCCGCGATGGATGCGGGTTGGGGATGCCCCCTTTTCCGTAGCTCTACTTACTCCCTTGGCGCTTCGTCAACAAAGCGGGCGATACCTGTCGCCAGATGTCCCACGTCAACATCGAGCACACGGCTTACGAGCATGGCTTCCTCGATGGTCATGCTCTCGGGATGCGATTCTCGCCGCGCGTAGGTCTGTCGCGTCATGCCCAGCAGGTCGGCCATGTCTTGCTGACTCTTGCCTTTGCGCTTTCGCAGCAGCTGCAGAAAATTCATGACGCGGTCCCCTCGAACGAATTGCCTGTTGTTTCAATCATTTACGGTTCTTTCTGTACGACTTAGTTAACATACTTCTCGTGCATTAAGGTGCCTGAAGGCGCTATCCGACATTCTTGGTCTGAGATTTGACACGTTCGGCCACATTATGTGTAGTACTTGCATAAGATGTATGCTAACGTTACATCCTGTTCGTCAGATTGTTCATCCTTTCAAGTAGAATGATACTAGCGCACCAAAGCCGAGGGAGGCATCCCCCTCCGATGATTACCATCGCCATCTGTGACGACGATACGCACAGCCTGTCATGCATCCACGAGCTCGTGGAACAGGCGCTGCCCGAAGGCCTACCCCACGTCATCATTGACGCGTGCGGGCCACAGGAGCTGCATGACCTCGTTTGTGCTGGCACACAGGTTGACGTGCTCCTCTGTGATGTAATCATGCAGGAAGGGCAGCCCACCGGCATCCAGATGGTGAGCCAGCTTTTTCCACCGGAAAGCGGAACGCAAGTCATCTACGTGAGCGGATACCTTCAGCAAGCACTAGAGGTATATGTCACCAAGCACGTCTACTTTTTGCTCAAGCCCATTGATCCCGAGCGCCTGGCCGACGCGCTGAATCGTGCGTTGGCACAGCTCTCACGCACGCGCCCCGCCATGTTGCGCATCAAGGTCGGACACAAGGAGCAGCTTATCAATGCCTCGTCGATCCTCTACCTTGAAAGCCGCTTGCACAAGGTAATCGTGCACTGCCTCGGCCGCGAGATGGAGACCTATGCCAAGCTCGATGATTTGCAGAGGCAGCTCCCCAGCACGTTCTCGCGCTGCCATCGCAGCTTCGTAGTCAACCTTGCTGCCGTGAGTTCGCTCGACGAAAGCGAAGTAACCCTACACGACGGGACACGTCTGCCAGTCAGCCGTCGTCGCGCACACGAGCTTCAGCACGATCTTCTCATGTATCTTGCGAGTCGCTCGTAGGTACTGGCATGCTATCCATCGTACTTTACGTTTCCTTCAGCATGTCGGTTGAGCTCATCGTAAGACGAGCGTTTTGCATGGTGCTTGACATTAGGTCAGTACTCCTCTCTCTGCTTCTGTGGTTGTGCTGCTTTGGCATGAGCTTCACCATGCTTTTTATGGGGTTCAATCCCATCGTCCGCGCCTTCATCGTTAACGTACTCGCAAATCTCGCCATCCCTATGGTCATGTCACATGGTCCGATTGGACAGCGGCTCACCCGTATCGCCTTCCTTAACATGGTCGTTCTTCTGACGGAGATTATCGGGACGCTTGTTTACTACATGCTGAGCGGGCAACCGTTCCCCTCCAACCTTTCTGAAGCCGCCCCCCTGACCATCACGCTGGTCTATACGGTACTCATCTTCACGACCACTATCACATGCGAGGCGGCCATAGCCCTTTTGCGCCGTACCGATGACGCTTGGGACGAGGCCTTTGAGCCGACGGCATTCATCATGATGACGAGTTCGTTCATGTTCTTCGTCATGCTTCTGGTGCGCTTTGACCTAGGCAACGTGGAGAGCGCCATCGTGCCGGTGGTTACGGGCCTGGGCGCGATTCTTGCCGTAACTATCAGCCTTTTGCTCTTACGCATTGCCCGATGGGATGCCCACGCAAAGCGAGAGATTGCGCTTCGGGCAGCGAATAAGCGCCAAATCAAGCACCTCATGGAAGAAGCTGAACGCATGACAAGCCGATCCACGGCGATGCGGCGCATACGCCATGACCTCGCAAACCAGATTGGCATTGTGCACGCGCTTGCTGACCAAGGCCGCTTTGCCGAGGCTGACGAGTACCTTTCTGGATTCCAGGACATGGTGCGCCAGTTTGCTGGGCCTACACCCAACGATGCTAGGGCAGAGCATGAATAGGCGCCACGTCATCCTCGCACTTGGTGTCACGCTGTATGTATTGCAGCTGGGCCTCCTGACGTACGCTCACTCACTGGCGGCTCCAGCGCTGCAATTGCTTGACATGGTTGTGTCAGCAGCCATTGCCCTTGCGCTTGGATTGGCTGATTGGTATGCCACCCACTATCTACTACAAGCGCTCGACCGCATCGAGCAAGTCTACGCTCAAGACGTGAGCCAACAGCTTCAGCAGACGCTGGAGCATTACCGCCAGCTGGCTGAGCGTGAAGAGCGGCGCACACGCGAGATTGGCCTGGGTGTCGAGGCAGAGCTTGCAAAGGCACGCGAAGACCTTGCGGCGGGACATGCCGAGGACGCAACGAAGCACCTTTGGCTGGGTCTTGACATTGCGTCAGACATGAAGCGCCAACCATGCGCCAACGTAACCGTAGCCGCCATCATGGAGGTGAAGGCACGGGAGTGCGAGGAGGCAGGCGTGCGGCTTGACAGCAAGATTGACTTGCCGCAGGAGCTTCCGCTGCAGAACGCTGAAGTCGCCTCGCTGCTGTTCAACCTGATTGACAACGCCCTCAACGAGTGTAAGGCGCTGCGTGCCGAGAATCCTACGCGCCAGCCTGAGATCACGCTGTGTGGGCGCATCCAGGCTGGACAGCTTTTCATACAGGTGCGCAATCCGCAGCGACATCATCTAGTTGGCGAGAAGAGGATAAGAATCAGGCCTCAGAGCGAGTCCAAGCATGGCTGGGGAACCAGTATTGTGCAAACTATCGCCCAATACCACGGTGGCGTTGCCGAGTTCGAGTCAGCAGGAGACACGTTTATCGCAACCGTGATGATTCCCCTGCGTTGATTGCCGCTCAGCCAGGGCCTGGCCGTTCGAGACCGGTGTCTTACAGCGTGTTGAACAAAGGGCGGCCCCACCCGAAGGTGAGGCCGCCCCGTTGTGGCATCCCTTGGCTAGCTAGGGATTACCGCTTCTTGTCGTACTTGCCGTTCTTGTCGACGTGGTATCTGCCGCCGTCGACCCACTCGTTCCTGGCCATGGTGCCGTCGGCCTTCAGGTAGTAGTTGCCTACCCACTTGCTCTTGGCCATGGCGCCCGAGGAGTCGAAGTAGTAGTCCTTGCCGCCGATCA
>OMWB01000008.1 GCA_900314645.1 uncultured Actinomycetes bacterium | reverse complement strand
GTGGCGGCGTTGTTGAAGGAGAACTCGACGATGTCAGCGTGCTTGCCGTCGTGGTGCACATAGCTGGCGATGGCGCCGTTCTCGGTGGTCATGCGAGCGAAGCGCAGGATCTTCTGGTTCTCGCCGATGACGAAGATGCTCTCCTTGAGGGCCTCGTCAACGGTGGCGCCGTTCATCGGGCAAGCCATGAACGCGTCGAGGTCAGCGGGATCGCACTCAGCGACAACCTTGGCGAGGCTGAGCACGAAGGCCTTGAACTTGGCGTTGGTAGCGACGAAGTCAGTCTCGCAGGAGACCTCGACGAGCGAGCCAACCTTGCCGTCCTCGGAGATGTAGGCGGCGATGGCGCCCTCGTTGGTGTCGCGGCCGGCCTTCTTAACGGCCTTGGCAAGGCCGTTGACGCGCAGGACATCGATAGCCTTCTCGATCTCGCCCTCAGCCTCGACGAGAGCCTTCTTGCACTCCATCATGGGGGCGTCGGTGATCTGGCGGAGCTCCTTAACAAGGGCAGCGGTAATCTTGGCCATGAGAATTCCTCCTTTAGGAAAGGATTTGCAAACGTTGGATGTCAGAGCGTCCTGTTACTCGGCTTCGGGAGCCTCGGCCTCAGCGGGAGCCTCGGTCGCGGCCATCTCCTCGACGGAGATCTGCTCCTTGCCAGCGCCAGCGAGGGCGGCGTCAGCGACGAGCTCGCACATCAGCGAGACGGAGCGGATGGCGTCGTCGTTCGCGGGAATGCCAAAGTCAACCACGTCGGGGTCAGAGTTGGTGTCCAGCATGCCGATGACGGGGATGTGCAGGCGGTTGGCCTCCTTGATGGCGATCTCCTCGCGCTTGGTGTCGACCACGAAGATGGCCTGCGGGAGGGTCTTCATCTCACGAACGCCACCGAGGTTGCGCTGCAGCTTCTCGAGCTCCTTGGTCAGGACTGCCTGCTCCTTCTTGCCGCGAAGAGCCATGCTGCCGTCCTCGACCATACGCTCAAGCTCCTCCATGCGGTCGATACGGGAACGCATGGTGACGAAGTTGGTGAGCATGCCGCCGAGCCAGCGCTGGTTGATGTAGGGCATGTTCGCGCGCTGAGCCTGCGTGGCGATGGGCTCCTGAGCCTGCTTCTTGGTGCCGACGAACAGAACGCTGCCGCCCTTAGCGGTGGTGTCCCTGATGAAGGAATAGGCCTGGTCGGCGTTGATGACCGTCTGCTTGAGGTCGAGGATGTAGATGCCGTTGCGCTCGCCGAAGATGTACGGCTTCATCTTGGGGTTCCAACGACGGGTCTGGTGACCGTAGTGGCAACCGGCCTCGAGCAGGGTCTTGATGTTGATCTTGACAGCCATGATAACCTCCTATGGTTGGTCCTCCGCGTGAGGTCATCCCCCTTGAACCACCCAGGACCTGGCTTAAAGCCCCGGGCACCGTGGCCTTGGAGTCGTCACGCGTGCGAATTGAAGCTGTGCGGACGCACAGCAGCCATTGAGTATAGCATCGAAGGCCGAATTGTGGCGTACAAATGCGCATCTCATGGGCGCTCCACATGCGGCTCTCCCCTCGAGCAGCTCACTCAGCCCGCGGGTGGGCCTGCCGCGCGGCGTCACGCAGCCTGTCCACCGACAGGTGGGTGTAGATCTGCGTGGTGGAGAGGCTCGCATGCCCCAGCAATTCTTGGACGCTCCGCATGTCCGCCCCGCCGGCAAGTAGCTCGGTTGCGTACGTATGGCGCATCGCGTGTGGGGTGAGGGACCCGTCCAAGCCCGCAAGGCCTGCGTGACGCTCAAAACAGCTACGCAGCGCATTTGCGCTCATGCGATTACCACGCGTCGAAACGAAGAGCGCCTGCGTGGGCGTCCCTTTGGCCCGCCCTGCAAGCTGTGGGCGCGCCTCCCGCAGGTAGGTGCCGAGCCACTGCAAGCAGGCGTCGTAGAGCGGAACGATGCGCTCCTTTGACCCCTTTCCGAAGAGCCTTGCCTGGGCACTCGCCAGGTCTACGTCCCGTACGTCGAGGCCAGATACCTCCGAGATGCGCGCGCCGGACGCGTACAACAGCTCAAGGAAGGCACGGTCACGAATGCCGACGATATCACTCGTGTCACAGGTCTCCATGAGCGCCGACGCATCGGCATCAGACATGGTCTTGGGAAGCGTCCGCGCAAGCTTGGGGCTTGCCACCGCCGCCGCAGAGTCCTTGTCGGTCAGCCCCTCGTGCACGAGCCACCGGTACAGCGCGCGCACCGCGGAGAGATGCCGATTGATGGTCTTGGTGGCATAGCGCGCACGCGAGAGCTCGCCCAAAAAGCGCCGCAGCTGCCGATGCGTCACCTCGAGCGGGCGCACGCCCTCGCGTTCGACCCAATCGCAGTAGGCGTCGAGGTCCGTGCGGTACGCGCGTACCGTGTTCTCAGAGAGGTTGCGCACCGAGGACAGGTAGGTGACGAAGCGTTCCACGTAACCGCGGAACCGCTCCTGCTCTTCTGTTCGTTCCTGCGCGCCCATGCCCTGTCAGGCCTTACTCAACCGCTGCTTCCGCTGCTGCCGTTTCCAGGGCCTCAACATGCAAGGCTGGGAAGAGCGACGCGCGCGTGGTGAGCTCGGCACCCAAGTCTGCGCGAGCCCGCGCCGCATACGCCGCATAGCGGTCTCGCTTGTTGCGACGCTTGCCGTCAAGGGGCGGAAGAATACCGAAGTTGACGTGCATGGGCTGGTAGGGGTTCGTCTCAGGGTTGGTGGCGTAGCTCACGAGCGAGCCGAACGCAGAGGTGCGTGGCAGCGTGAGCGGCTCTTCCCCCGTGAGGCCGGCGTAGGTGTTGACCGCCGCATAGAGCCCCGACGCAATCGCCTCCACATACCCCTCGGTGCCCGTGATCTGCCCCGCGAGACGAATCTGCGTTCCCGGGATGGCAAAGGTGCGGTCGAGCACGCGTGGCGCATCCACAAACGAGTTGCGATGCATCACGCCATAGCGTGAGAACGTCGCGTCAGCCAACCCTGGGATGAGCCTGAAGACCCGGGCTTGCTCGCCCCAGGTCAGGTTTGTCTGGAATCCCACGAGGTTGTAGGCCGTGCGATCCGCGTTTTCCGCACGCAGCTGCACCGCTGCCCACGGGCGCCTGCCCGTGCGCGGATCCACCAGCCCGACGGGCTTCAGGGCACCGAAGCGCAGGGCGTCGACACCCTTGCGGGCGATCTCTTCCACCGGCTGGCACGCCTGGAACAGGTCACGCTGCTCAAAGTCGCGCGATATGACGCGCTGGGCGCCCACCAACGCCTCATAGAACACCTCGTACTCGGCCTTGTCCATGGGGCAGTTGAGGTAGTCTCCGGTACCTTCCTCCCCATAACGCGACTGCTCGAAGATGACGGACCGGTCGAGCGATTCGGCCTCCACAATGGGTGCCGCAGCGTCAAAGAACGAGAGGTGGTCACCCCCCACCCGTTCGGCAAGGGCTTGGAAGAGCCGCTCTGAGCAGAGCGGTCCCGCGGCGATGACAGCTCGCCCCTCAGGAAGGGAGACGGCCTCGCGGCGAACCACCTCGATGAGGGGCTCACGCTCGATGGCTTCCGTCACGGCCTGCGAGAAGCGGTCGCGATCGACGGCGAGGGCACCGCCCGCGGGAACCGCACAGCTGCGTGCGATTTCCAACAGGCGGCATCCCATCGCGTCAAGTTCTTGCTTCAAGAGACCCGCGGCACTGTCGGGACGCGTGGCCTTCAGGGAGTTCGAGCAGACCAGCTCGGCAAAGCGGTCCGTGTGGTGCGCAGGCGAGGTGGCGACGGGCCTTTGCTCAACGAGCATGACAGGCACCTTACGTGCGGCAAGCTGCAAGGCGCACTCGCTTCCCGCAAGGCCTCCCCCAATGACCGTGACGCGCTCCATGCTGACTCCCCTGCTTGTGTGAACGAACGTTTGAGTTTCCTATTCTAGCGCGTCAGCAGCGTCTCCTTTGATGGTGCATACCGCCCATCAGGAAGCCGCGTGACAACGCCGCTCGCCTCCAGTTCAGCCATCTTCATGAGGAGCTCGAGCGGATTCTCGCCTAGACGGTTCGCGAGGTCGTCGGTGCGCATGGGCATGGCAACCAATGCGGAGAGCACCCGGTCAAACTCACGAGAGCCTCCCCCAGAGAGCAGCCTCATCACGTTGAAGTCCAGCGAGATACGCATCTCAAGATCTTCCTCTGAGACGATGGGCAACGCCCCGTCAACGATCAGACGATTGGCCCCCACCGACTCTGGCGAGAAGATGCTGCCCGGCACGGCATAGATGGTCCGTCCCAGACTCGAGGCACACTCCGCGGTGCTCGACGTCCCCGAGCGTTCCCCCGCCTCAGCCACCATGAGCGCCTCGCTCAGTGCCGCGATGATGCGGTTGCGCTTGGGGAAGCCCGCACGCGTTGGCGGCGTTCCCCACGGCGCGATGGCCACGATACACCCCTTATTTGGGGCGGCCTCGAACACGTCGCGAGAGCTCGCGGGATAGACTTGGTCAGCACCCGTGCCAGGTACGACGATGGTCGCGCCGCCTGCACGCTGCGCCGCACGCAGCGCGGCGGCGTCACATCCCAGGGCTCCGCCAGAGACCACAGTGATGCCGCATTCTGCCGCGATGCGGCCCGCCATCTCCGCAACGGCGATGCCATACGGCGTGGCGCGTCGCGCTCCGATGACCGCGAGAGACCGCGTCGAAAGCACCTCGCGTGATCCAATGCCATAGAGGCGCTTCGGCGGACGTTCCAGGTCAAGCAGCTGATGCGGGTATTCCCCGTCCTCAGGCGTCAGCTCCCACCGCTCGCTCGTGGCTTCATCTACTCGTTTCTCGGTCGATATGAGCATGCCTCGATAACCTCCTCAACCCCAATGACCTCGTGCTCCTCCAAATCGGCTATGGTGCGCGCCACCGCGGCGACGCGCGCGATGCCCCTTCCTCCAAAGCCCTTGCGTTCGGCGAGCGTCTCCAGGACCTCGCGCGCCCGCTCCTCCATGGCCACGCCGCTCAGGCCGTTGCCCGCCTTCTTGCCTCTGCTCTCGCGCCACGACCGATAGGTACGGGCTGAGCAGACCTGATCGGCCATGGCGGCAGACGAGAGGCCCTCCGCACCGCGAATGACCTTGCGGGAGCTCGGGCGTGCCACGTCGATGAACACGTCGATGCGGTCCATCAGGGGCCCGCCAATCTTTCCCTGGTACGCCTGTATCCGTGCGGGGGTGCAGATGCACGTGTGTCCGGGATCGCCCAGGTGCCCACAGGGGCAGGGGTTCGCCGCAGCCATGAACATGAAGTCCGCGGGAAAGACGTAGGAGCCATCCACACGCACGATGCGCACGCGGTGGTCTTCGAGCGGCTGCCTGAGCGACTGCAGCGTCGCGTTGTTGAACTCGGGAAGCTCGTCAAGGAAGAGCACGCCCTTGTGCGCAAGCGAGACCTCCCCTGGGGTAACCGGCCTACCCCCGCCGATCAAGCCCGCGGTCGAGATGGAGTGGTGCGGCGCCCTGAATGGCCTTCCCCCAGCGTCGATGTCGTTAAGCGACTCGCCCGCAACCGAGTGCAGCAGCATTGCCTGAAGGCGCTCGTCCGCAGAGAGCGGCGGCAGGATCGAGGGCATGCGTCGTGCGAGCATGGTCTTACCCGCACCCGGAGGACCCATCATGAGCACGCCATGGTTTCCCGCCGCCGCGATGATGAGGGCGCGCTTCGCAACCTCTTGGTCCACGACGTCGGCAAAGTCGAGCCCCTCAGTGGCATGTGCGTCGAAGACCGCCTGCTCGGCCAGCCGCGTACCCGACTCGCCTTGATCCAACGCGGCGACGCCTCGGCTCATCTCGGCCAACGAAGCGATGCAGCGCTCCTTGTCTGACACGAGCCATCCTCGTGGCTCCTCCTGCGCCCTGACGAGCGTTAGGTTTCCTTGGGCGGCAAGCAGGGCGAAGGCCACTGTCCCCCGCACCGGATTAACGCTGCCGTTCAGGGCGAGCTCGCCCACAAACAGGCAATCCTCGAGCCCCCTCTTCGGAATCTGGTCTGAGCACGCAAGAATGGCGACTGCGATGGGAAGATCAAGGCCGGTGCCGGTCTTCCTGATCTCTCCTGGAGCAAGGTTCACGGTCACGTGGGCACGTGGCATGGTGAACCCACACTGCGTCACCGCACACCGCACGCGCGATACGGCCTCGTTCACGGAAGTGTCGGGCATCCCTACGATGTGCACGCCAGGCAGACCGCCCGAAAAGCTGACTTCCACGCTCACGGGAACCGCCTCCGCGCCACGCACCACAGCCGAACGCACGGTGAAGGCGGGCATTTCAGTCCTCCCACAGGTATGCGTTGACCAGATGGTGGAGCTTTGCGTGACCATCGGCCACCAGCGTTACGGCTATCACGTCAAAGCGTACCGAGTAGAACCCAGGTCGCTCGCACAGGTACGCAAGGGCGATGAGCCGATACCGTGAGCGCTTCTCCTCGTCAACGGCAAGCTCGGGAATGGCTCCGTAGCGCTCACCTGGGTCGACCCGCGTCTTCACTTCCAGGAGCACGATGGTGTCGCCGTCGAGCGCGATGATGTCCGCCTCACCCCATGGGCAACGCCAGTTGCGCTCCAGCAGCTCGTAATCGGCGAGCTCACACCAGTGGGCTGCGATCATCTCTCCCTGCAGGCCCACCTCACGCGTCGAGTACTCGCTGATGGGCTTCTCCGCCACACGTGGGTAGCGTTCCAGCTCCGTTTCTTCGATGCGGTTGTCGTTTCCGTAATGGACTTTGGTTGCTTCGTCAAACTGGGACATGGTTTGCTCCTCCCGTTCACCCAACGTGGTGTAGGAGTCTGACAAACCATGCTTGCAGGTAGCTTGCACCCACCTCGAAGAACGCTGGCATCAAGCTGCAGCCGCGTCCGTTTTTGCGCCTGAGACGCTGCTTGCCGCGTCGCCTTGTTTCTGACGCTGCCGCATGCGTCACTAAAAGAGACGAGGCGTCTCCAGAAAGTTCCCACAAAACGAGACACGGTGTATGGGTGAGAGCCCCTTGGCGCGGATGGCCTCGATGTGCTCCGCCGAGCCGTAGCCCTTACACTCCGCAAGGTGATACCCGGGATACTCCTCGTCCATGGCGACCATCAGCTCGTCTCGCGTCACCTTTGCCACGATGGAGGCCGCCGCGATGCAGGCGATGCTCGCGTCGCCTTTTACCACCGTGCGTTCCTTTGGGTGCACATGCACGGGGTTGCCGTCAATCAGGACGGCGTCTGGCTCTATGCCGCACTCGGCGATGGCCTGTGCCATCGCCATGCGCAGGGCCGTGGCCATGCCCACGGCGTCGATGGACGCCGGCTCGATGTGCGCGATGCCGATGGCTATGGCCACCTCGGCAATACGACCAGCCAAGGCCTCGCGTCGTGCTGGGGTCAGCTGCTTCGAGTCATTGATGCCCCAAATGATGGGCTCGTCAGGCAGCACCACCGCACCCACGGTAAGCGGGCCGGCTATGGCGCCACGACCAACTTCGTCGACGCCAATGGCCACGCCGCCTCCCGCGAGCGTCCGCTGCAGCTCGTACATGCCCATGACGCGGTCGCGTTCCGCCTGTTCCTTGGCAGCTCGCCTCACTGCCGTGGCCAACGCCTTCTGCACCTGCTTGCGCGGATCATCGCGATACCGAGCGGCAAGCGTCTCGACCTCCTCAGGCGACGCGTCGGCAAAGAGCGCCGCCACCTCTCGCGCACTTCCAGCCGCCAAGCCCTGCCCTGCCATCGACTCTCCCTCGCCAGCTCTCGACAAAAGAAAACCGCCCCGGAGGCCGGGGCGGTCGTACGGTTGCGCTGAATCTTAGCGCTTCTCGCGAATGCGGGCGGCCTTGCCGATGCGGTCGCGCAGGTAGTACAGCTTTGCGCGGTGGACATCGCCGTGACGGACGACCTCAAGCTTCGCGATCTTGGGGCTGTGCAGGGGGAAAGTACGCTCAACGCCAACGCCAAAGCTCATCTTGCGGACGGTGAAGGTCTCGCGTGCGCCAGCGCCGCTCATGCGGATGACGTCGCCCTGGAAGACCTGCTCACGCTCGCGCTCGCCTTCCTTAATGCGGTAGTGAACCTTCACGTTGTCGCCGACGATGACCGTGGGGATGTCCTCACGGATCTGCTGGCGCTCGATTGCGCGGATGTAGTCCATGCCATTACCTCGGTTTTCTCTAGAGGTGCCGCCATACTTGAGCGACACATAGGTTTACACACAAGCGAATAGTATAGGCAACCACGCGCCTCTAGACAAGAACCCCATAACTTTTGGTCGAGTTATCGCAGACTCCACCCCTTGGGTACGTTGAGCTCCTCGTAGACACGGATGGCATAGCGGTCCGTCATGCTCGCGAGATAGTCACACACCTGCACGTCCGGCGCGTCGTTATGCCGTTTGTACTCATTCGGCACCTCGTCCATGTGGTTGACGTAATAGGTGAAGAGCTCACCCAAGACGCGCTCCGCCTTGGGTTCCTCGCTCTTTGCGTCACCTTGCTCGTAGAGGTTCTCATAGAGGAAGGCCCTCAGACGCGACGCGGCGTGCCACACACGCTCCGACATCGCGATGTCACCCTCTTGCGCACTGGTGGCCACCACGTCTTGGATCATGGTCTCGATGCGCTGCGACGCCGAGCAACCCAGCACCTCACGCGCCTCCGCAGGAAGGTCCGCCTCCGAGAGCAGGCCCGCCCGTTCGGCATCGTCAATGTCATGGGTGATGTAGGCAATGCGGTCGGCGCGTGCCACGATGCGGCCCTCGGGCGTGAACGCCCTGAGCGGGCCGGTGTGGCAGCACATGCCGTCCATCACCTCAAGCGTCAGGTTAAGACCCTGGCCCTCTTTCTCCAGCAAACGCACGATGCGCACGCTCTGCTCGTTGTGACGAAAGAGGTCGTTGGCCTCCGGCGTGTTCGGCTCTATGCCGCGATAGAGCGCCCGAGCCCTGCGCAAGGCGCGCTCCCCCGCATGCCCAAAGGGCGTGTGACCCAGATCATGCCCCAGCGCGATGGCCTCCGTGAGGTCAGTGTTGAGGCCCAGTGACCGCGCGATCGCACAGGAGACTTGCGCGACCTCAAGGGTGTGGGTGAGACGCGTCCGGTAGTGATCCCCCTCCGGCGCGAGGAACACCTGCGTCTTGTTGGCAAGCCGTCTGAAGCTCTTCGAGTGGAGGATGCGGTCTCTATCCTGTTGGAAGCACGTACGCAGCGGGTCGGGCTGCTCCATGCGTTCTCGGCCACGCGACGAATCAGAGAACGTAGCCTCTGGAGAGAGGAGGCTGCGCTCAAGCCGCTCTATATCTTCTCGCGAGCTGATTCTCATTCCAATTCCTGCCCTACCGCTACTTGACGCCATTGTACAAGATGACGTCAACAGAACGAGGCTCGGCTTCGCAGGAACAGCGTCCAAAAAATGACCGTATACTATGCATATCTGTGCGAAATAAGACGAAAGGGACCTCCATGCATATGTTCAAAGAGAATCTCTTTACCAGACGGCAGGTGTTTGTTGGAGGGGTGGCAACCGGGGCGGCCGCTCTTGCCAGTTGCAGCATCCAGCCGCGCAAACAATCGGTTCCCAAGCTTGCCATCATCCACACCAACGACTCGCACGGCCATGACATCGAGACCGAGGATTCACTGGGAATGCCAGCAGTAGCACAGCTTAGAAGCGATTATCTGAAACAGGGATACGATGTGTTGCTGTTCGACGCAGGAGATGCCGTCCAAGGTGACAACTTAGTCAATCGTTCTAAGGGTGACAATGCTATAGCGTTCATGAACTCCTGCGCATATGATGCAATGACCTTAGGCAACCACGAATTCGACTATGGCCAGGACAAGATCTACGACTACGTCACAGCAGCAGAGTTTCCGATCCTATCGGCCAACGTCTTAGTAAAGGCCACAGGAGAACCGATGGTCGACCCATACGTAATCCTCACCACAGAGAGCGGAACCAAGGTGGGCGTATTTGGCCTCACTACACCTGAGACTCTTACCAAGGCAAACCCGATTCTGGTAGGGGGACTCGCTTTCCTAGAGCAAGACGATCTCTATGCTTGTGCACAGCAGCAGGTAGACTCCTTACGCTCCAAGGGAGTTGACCTCGTTGTCTGTCTTGCCCACTTGGGCGAGGATGACAGCAGCGCACCCAACCGCACTCAAGACGTGGTGGCGCGCGTACGGGGCGTAGATCTCTACATCGATGGTCATGATCACAAGGAGGAGTGCGCCTGGCTAGAGGATGCCTCTGGCAACAAGACACTCGTAGTTGAAACGGGGTGCTACACCCATGCCGTCGGTGTCGTGACCTGGGACGGTTCGAGCTACGAGACAAGCCTCGTTAGGTACAGTGAATACGACGGTCAAGATCCCACTGTAGCCGCACTGGTACAGGAAGCCGCCGACGAACTCTCCATCGAGTTGGGCGAGCTAGTCGCAACCACTCCCTACCTGCTCAATGCAGATAACAAGCCAGGTGTAAGGGTCCAAGAGACCAACATGGGCGACCTCGTTGCTGACGCGATATTCTGGGAAGCGTCTCTGATGGCAGATGATGCTCCAGATGCGGCCATCATTAATGGAGGGTCTATCCGTCGTGAGCTACAGCCTGGAGACATCACCTTAGGAGATGTGCTCAACGTCCAGCCATACCTCAATTACATCGCTACCACACGCGTAACGGGAGCCCAACTGCTAGAGACTATCGAAGCCAGTACCGCATATACCCCTGATGAGATGGCTGGCTTCCCGCAGGTGTCAAACATGAGTTACGAGGTACACACGACCGTTGCTTACGAAGAAGGCCCCGCCTATCCAGACTCGACATACCACAGTCCAGCCAACCCTGGTGCCCGCGTGACAATTACTGACGTTGGCGGCCGTGGTTTTGCTGTAGATGACACCTACGTCATTGCAACGTCTGACTTCCTATGCGTGGGCGGCGACACGTATTATGCTCTTGCTGAGGGCGCCTCGACTACGATGCAGAGTATCAACTACCTGACATCGGATGCCTTGCGCTACTACCTTGAGGAGGCGTTGAACGGTGAAGTGACGCCCGAATACGAGAATCCCCAAGGGCGCATCGTCGTCTACTCGTAATGGCATCCATCTAAGCCACAGGGTGGCCACGGTGACGTTCTCCGTGGCCACCCGCCCTGTTACTCATGACGCGCCAAAGGCAACTCAACACGAGACGCTTGTACCATCCCTTACCAATGTAGTCGGGGTCCTCGGGCATGCCCGGAAGAAACGTCCTGCCATCTACCAGCAATGTATATCCCGAAGTATAGGAGCTAACCTAGGACGCCAAGAGCACAACGACATTCCCTATGTCTTTAGGAGGCCCGCATGCCTTCAGCGGGCGTCCGGTAACTCCCAGAGCTTCCACCAGGTCCTTCCTGAGAATAGCAGGAGAAGGCAACATCGTAGCCCGCCTTGGTCAATGCCAATGCGATGCCCATTCACATAGCGATGACTCCCCCGACAATCGCCGCCTTTCCGTGCCCTCTGTACCGCACACCTCACCACACACCTCGCAATTCATATGATGCGACTCTCCATTACCGACACGCCTTACAGAACCTGTTAACCCACAACAAAGGGAGGGACCCGAAGGTCCCTCCCTCTCAAGTCTGGCTTGACTAGTCAGTGAAGACTAGACGCGCGGGGCGACGGTCTGGGCACCACCGTTGGACTTGATCTTGGCCTGGGCAGCCGCGAGGCGGGCGATGGGCACGCGGAACGGCGAGCAGGACACGTAGTCAAGACCGAGATCATAGTACTTCTGGATGGAGTCGGGGTCGCCACCGGTCTCACCGCAGACGCCGCAGGTGAGGTTCGGGTTGGTGGACTTGCCGCCCTCGACGCCCATCTGGACCAGGCGAGCGACGCCGCGGTCGAGCGTGGCGAACGGGTTGCTCTTGATGAGCTTCTCGTTCATGTAGGTGTCGAGGAACGAGGACTCAACGTCGTCACGGGAGAAGCCAAGGCAGGTCTGCGTGAGGTCGTTGGTGCCGAAGCTGTAGAAGTCAGCGTACTTGGCGATGTGATCGGCGGTGATGGCAGCGCGCGGCAGCTCGATCATGGTGCCGATGGGGATCTCCAGCTTGACGCCGTACTCAGCCTCGACCTCGGCGATGTCAGCCTCGCACATGCGGCGGAGGTGCTTGAGCTCCTCGGAGAAGGCCACGAGCGGGATCATGATCTCGGGCTTGGCGTCAACGCCCTCCTTGATGAGCTCGGCAGCAGCGGACGCGATGGCCTTGAACTGCATGTGGTTGAGCTCGGGATACAGGAAGCCCAGACGGCAGCCACGGGTGCCGAGCATGGGGTTGGCCTCCTGGAAGGAGTCCAGCTGCTTCAGCAGAGCGGTCTTGACGGCGATGGTCTTCTCGAGCTCGGCGTTCATCTCGGCGAGGCTGTCGTCGACGGAGGCCGCGGCCTCGAGAGCCTTGCTGGCGGCCTCGAGCTTGGCGATCTCAACCTCGAGCTCACGCGGGGCATCCAGGAACTCATGCAGCGGGGGATCGAGCAGACGGACGATCACGGGCAGGCCCTCCATGGCCTTGAACATGCCAAGGAAGTCACCCTTCTGGGCCTCGCCCAGCTTGGCGAGAGCGTCAGCCTTGACGGCGGGATCGTCGGCAAGGATGAAGTTCTGGATGAGGTACTTGCGCTCGCCCAGGAACATGTGCTCGGTACGGCAGAGGCCGATGCCCACGGCGCCGTTGTCGCGGGACAGCTGAGCGTCGTCGGGGTTGTCGGCGTTGGCACGAACGCCCATGACGCGGCCGCGGTCCTCGTTGAAGCGGATCTCGTCAGCCCACTCGAGGATGGTCTGGAGGTCGCCACCGAGCTCAGGACGGGTCAGCTTGGCCTCGCCCATGTAGACGTTGCCCGTGGAGCCGTCGATGGAGATGACGTCGCCCTCACGCAGGACGATGTCGGTGCCGGCGATGGCGCAGGTCTTGTTGGGGGCATCGATCTGGAGGGCCTCAGCGCCGCAGACGCAGGGCTCGCCCATGCCACGGGCGATAACGGCCGCGTGGGAGGTCTTGCCACCGTGAGAGGTCAGGATGCCGTCAGCGGCGTCCATGCCAGGCAGGTCGTCAGGCGTGGTCTCCCAACGCACGAGGATGCACTTCTTGCCCTCGGCAGCGTACGCAACGGCGTCCTCGGAGGAGAAGACGACGGCGCCCACGGCGGCACCAGGAGAAGCGTTCAGGCCCTTGGCGATGATCTCGCGGCCCTTGATGTCGGCAGCGTCGAACTGCGGGTGCAGGAGCTGGTCGAGCTGATCGGGAGCGACGCGCATGACAGCCTGCTCCTTGGTGATGCGACCCTCCTCGTACATCTGGATGGCGACCTTCAGCGCGGACAGAGCGGTACGCTTGCCAACGCGGGTCTGCAGCATGTAGAGCTTGCCCTGCTCGATGGTGAACTCGAGGTCCATCATGTCCGCATAGTGATCCTCGAGGATCTCGAAGACGTGGAAGAGCTGCTTGCCGGCTTCCTCAAGACCAGGCTCGGTCGGGAGCTTGGCGATGGGCTCGGTGTTGCGGATGCCTGCCACGACGTCCTCGCCCTGGGCGTTCACGAGGTAGTCGCCATAGCGCTCGTTGGTGCCGTCAGCCGGGTTACGGGTGAAGGCCACGCCGGTAGCGGAGGTGTTGCCCTTGTTGCCGAAAGCCATGACCTGGACGTTGACGGCGGTGCCGAGGGTGTCGTCGATCTTGTTCTGCTTGCGGTACAGGATGGCGCGCTCGGTGTTCCAGGAGCCGAAGACGGCCTGCTCGGCCAGACGGAGCTGGAGCAGAGGATCATGCGGGAAGACAGCCTTGCCGTCAACCTCAACCTCGGGATACTTGGCAACGTCGACGTTTTCGGAGAAGATCTGCTTGAAGGTAGCGACGAGATCCTTGAGGTCGTCAGCGTCGAGCTCGGTGTCGAGCTTGACACCCTTCTCAGCCTTCTTGGCGGAGATGGCATCCTCGAACAGCTGGCCGGAGACGCCCATAACGACGCTCGAGAACATCTGGACGAAGCGGCGGTAGGAGTCATAGGCAAAACGGGGGTTGCCCGTCTGCTTGATAAGGCCCTGGACGGAGTCGTCGTTGAGGCCGAGGTTCAGGACGGTGTCCATCATGCCGGGCATGGAGAACGGAGCGCCGGAGCGGACGGAAACGAGCAGCGGGTCCTCGTTGTCGCCGAGCTTCTTGCCCATACGACGCTCGAGGTCCTTGCGGTACTCGTCGATCTCGTCGAGAACGCCCTCGGGCCAGACGTTGCCAGCGCTCGAGTACTCGACGCAGGTCTGGCAGGTAATGGTGAAGCCTGCGGGTACGGGAAGGCCCAGAGCGGCCATCTCAGCAAGGTTGGCACCCTTGCCGCCCGTGATCCACTTGGCCTCGTCGACGGTAGCGCCAGCAACCTCACTGACGTTGGTCTTGCCGTCGGCGTCGAATCCGAAGCGGTACACATGCTTTTCAGCCATACTCAACTCCGTTCTTGTCTTTGACGACGTCCTCACGTCGTCCTTACTCCAACAGAGCACCTGCAGCGATCACCCGCAGCAGGCGCTCCAATTACCTTAGGTTATAGTACCAGACCAACGTGCGCTATGCCTCTTCGATTTGCACCTTGGTGCGGCGGCCAGTCTGATACACAGGCTCCTCACCAGTCAGGGTAGAGATGATGGTGATGGAAGGACCAAGCAGGTCGATCGAGGGGATGCCACGGGCATCCAGCTCGCGACGAATCTCACGGCGAAGGTTCTGGTCGACGATGGTGTGGAACACGGCCACGTCCGCCTTCTCCTTCTGATGCTTGTCAAGGTACTCCTTGACGGTATCAACCGAGCGCACGTTGCCAAGCTGCTTGATGCTGATGACGCCCTCCTCGAACTGGGCGGCAGCTGCCTCGACAACGCCGGCGGCCGTCTTGCCGCGTGCGTCCGAAATGACGAACACGATCGGGGTCTCCTCAATGAAGACGTCTTCCACGTTGGGCTCAGCCATGTTTTTTCCTCCAAAGTCCGGGGGCTGACTACAACACCATACCCCTACTTTTTGCGCGAGAGTGCTCCGATATCGGCGACACCACCAAATACGGCGGCGAAACGGTTGAGAAGACGGAGTCGATTCTCCCTTACGCTAGTGTCCTCATCCATAACCAGCACGTCATCAAAGAACCGGTCGATTGGTTCTCTGAGGTCGGCGAGAGCGGAAGTGGCACCGGCGTAATCTCCTGACGTCAACGCAATCTTCACATTTTGTGCTCCGCTCTCGCATGCCTGCAGCAGCGCGAGCTCGGCCTCGCCCAGGAGCGCTTCCTCGACCTCGGTGCCGAGAGCGGCATCGGCCAGGTGCGCGGCGCGCGCATAGGCGGTCGCGAGGTCGTCGAAAAGCTCGGGCGCATGGCGACGGGCATCCTCGAGAGCGTGTGCGCGGGAGAGGAACTCAACCGGGTCGATGACGTGGACGGCGGAGACTGCCTCGATGGTGTCAGGTGCAACGTCCTCGTCGCGAGCGATGGCCACCAGACGCCCTGCAAAGAACTGCGCGACCTTGTCGGCAACGGCGTCCGCGTCAAACGCGATGCCCTGAGCGGCAAGCGAGTCAAGCGCCTTGGCGATCAGCGTGCGCAGGTGCACGGCCGGCATGGTGCGCAGCATGGCGATCACGCCAATGGCGGAGCGCCTCACCGCGAAGGGGTCGGCAGAGCCAGTCGGAGGCTCGTCGATGGCGAACATGCCGCAGATGGTGTCAAGCTTGTCGGCGATGGCCACGGCCTTTCCTGCGACGCTCTCGGGAAGGACGTCTCCCGCAAAGCGCGGACGGTAGTGCTGTGCGATGGCATCGGCCACCACGTCCGTCTCGCCCTGGGCCTTTGCGTAGTAGCCGCCCATGACGCCCTGCTGGCTCGTGAACTCGACAACGGCCTGAGAGACGAGGTCTGCCTTCGCCAGGTGCGCCGCACGGGCCGCCTCGCCAGCAACCGCCTCGTCGCCGGATGCCTCCAGCGCCACCTCGTGGGCCAGTGTCTCCATACGCTCGGACTTCTGCAGAACCGTGCCGAGCTTCTTCTGGAACACCACCTGCGAGAGGCGCTCGCGGAAGGCGTCAAGGCCCACCTTGAGGTCCTCGTCGTAGAAGAACTTAGCGTCGTCCAGACGCGGGCGCACCACGCGCTCGTTGCCCGAGCGAACCGTGTCGTTGACCGCCGGATCCGCGTTGGATACGATCACGAACTCGCGCGTCAGCGAGCCGTCGGCGGCATAGATCGGGAAGTACCGCTGGTGCTTGAGCATGGCCTCCACGATGATCTCGTGCGGCACGGCCAGGAACTCCTCGTCGAAGGTTCCCACCACGACCGTCGGCCACTCGCACAGGTTGACGACCTCGTCAAAGACGCCCTTGGGCGTATCGACGTGGGCGCCGCCGCGCTCGGCCTCGAGCTTCGCGATGTCGGCGCGAATGACTTCGGCGCGACGCTTCTCCCCCAGCACGCACGCGGCCTCGAGCACGGCCTCGTACGCCGCAGGCTCACTCACCACATGCTCGCCAGCACCCAGCACGCGGTGACCGCGCGTGGTGTTCGAGCTCTTGACGTCCGCATAGGAGACGGGAATGACCTCCGACCCCAGAAGCGCGCAAATCCACCGAATGGGACGTACGAACGTCTGGTGCTCGCTCCCCCAGCGCTGGCTGCGGTAGTTAGGCCACTGGATGTTCGCGATGGTCTGCTCGCAAAGCGTGGACAGGAGCGTAAGGGCACTCACCGACTCCTGCGTCCGCTCGGCAAAGACATACTCGTTGCCGTCGGGCTCAACGCGACGGACCAGGGCCTCGGCCGTGGTGCCGTTCTTGCGGGCAAAGCCCTGCGCGGCGCGCGTGGCATTGCCGTCAGCGTCAAAGGCGATGGAGGTCTTGGGTCCGCGGATGACCTCGTGAATCTCGTCGGTCGCCGTCGCGCAGCTCTCGACGATTACGGCGAGACGACGCGGCGTGGAGAGCGTGCGCACCGACCCGTGGGCGAGGCCCGCATCATCGAGGCCCTTCGCCACGATCTTGCCCAGCTGCTCCTGAGCCTTCATGAGCGGCGCGGAAGGCATCTCCTCGCAGCCGATCTCCAGCAAAAAGTCCAAGGTGTCTGCCATCTTAGGCCACCTCCTTCTGAGCCTTGGAGGCAACAAGCTCTAGGTATGCCTCGCAGCAGGCCTTTGCGACGGTACGGACGCGCAGGATGTAGTTGGCACGCTCGGTTGCCGAGATGGCGCCGCGTGCGTCGAGAATGTTGAACGCGTGGCTGCACTTCATCACGCAGTCATAGGCAGGAAGCGGCAGCTTGGCCTCGAGGCAGCTGTGGCACTCGGCCTCGTACTCATCAAACTTGCGACGCATCATGTCGACGTCAGCGACCTCGAAGTTGTAGCAACTGAACTCGTACTCGTTCTCGTGGAAGACGTCACCGTAGGTCATGGGGGTGCCATCGGGCAGATACGACCACACGAGGTCATACACCGAGTCGACGCCCTGGATGTACATGGCGATGCGCTCCAGGCCATAGGTGATCTCGACCGGAACAGGGTCGACCTCAATGCCGCCCACCTGCTGGAAGTACGTGTACTGCGTTACCTCCATGCCGTCCATCCAGACTTCCCAGCCCAGGCCCCAGGCGCCCAGCGTGGGGCTCTCCCAGTCGTCCTCCACGAAGCGCACGTCGTGCTTGTCCGGGTCGAGGCCGATAGCCTTCAGGGAGCCCAGGTACAGATCCTGAGAGTCCTGAGGGCACGGCTTGAGGATGACCTGGAACTGGTAGTAGTGCTGCATGCGGTTGGGGTTCTCGCCGTAGCGACCATCGGCGGGACGGCGGCACGGCTGCGGGTAGCAGGTGCGCCATGCGGCAGGCCCAAGGCTGCGCAGCGTGGTGGCCGTATGGAACGTGCCAGCACCGACCTCGCTGTCGTAGGGCTGCATAACGGTGCAGCCAAGGTCGGCCCAGTACTTCGTAAGGGCCAAGATCATGTCTTGGAACGTCAGGATGTTGCCTGTATTCTCCACGTCCCTCTCCTTACTATCAAAATCGGTCCGACGCGGCGCTACAGCGTGCGCGCGTCAGAAAATGGCCAGAAAATGAACAGCGCACGAGAAGAGACCGTATTGATCTCTACGGCGCCGAAATAGCGGGAGTCGAGCGAGTTGGTTCGGTTGTCGCCCATGACCCACACGCATCCCTCGGGTACGACGTACGGATACGTGATTGGCTCGGAGAGCTCAGGGGCAAAGCGATCGATGGGTTCGCTCGGCTTGTCGAGCACGTAAGGCTCGTCCAAGGCCTCACCATCAACTACCACGACGCCGTCGACGAGGTCGACGGTCTGTCCCTCCGTCGCGATGACGCGCTTAATTAGGGTGACGCTCGGGTCGCTCGGGTCATCGAAGGTGACTACCTCGCCCGCCTTCGGGGCCCTGAAGCGGTAGCTGACCTTCTCGCCAATGAGGCGGTCTCCGAGTTGGATAGTCTCGAGCATCGAGCCAGTCGGTACCTGATAGGTATCCGCCACAAAAATCCTCATGGCCACGACCACCGCAACGGTGATGAGTGCCGTCAGGAGCAAATCAAGCCACATGGGGATGCCCCGTGAATCATCGAGAGGCTCCACCGGCACCATGACGGCCTCGGCTATGAACGGCTCCTCGACGGTGTCGATGGTTGTCACGACCGGCTCAACATCAAACGACTCCTCATCTTCGAAGAACGCGGCGGTGTCGACATCCGTTGCGAAATGCTTTGCCATCTCACTCACCCCCTTGGGTATCGTTATGCAAGAGGCTCTCAACAAACGCCCGCTCGGCTGGCGCAAGGCTCGCGTCTTCCAGCAAATCCGGACGCAGGCGTGCCGTGCGCTCAAGCGCACTCTGCCGCCGCCAGCGCCCTACGGCACCGTGATCGCCCGAAAGCAACACTTCGGGCACCTGCATGCCGCGAAAGTCGGCAGGGCGCGTGTACTGTTCGTATTCCAAAAGTCCGTCAGAGAACGACTCGTCCTGAGCGCTCATGTCGTCTCCCAAGGCACCTGGGAGCAGGCGCACAACGGCGTCCGTCACGGCAAGCGCGGCGAGCTCTCCACCCGTGAGAACATAGTCCCCAAGGCTGATGACCTCGTCAGCGAGCTGATAGCAGCGCTCGTCCATACCTTCATAGCGCCCGCACACGAAAAGAAGCCGCTCGTGTTGCGAAAGGCGGCTCGCGACGGCCTGTGTAAAGGGCGTACCCACAGGCGAGAAGAACACCACGTAGGGTGCCACCTCATCACGCGCGGCGATGTCCTCGACAGCCTCGAAGATGGGCTCGGGCTTCATGAGCATGCCCTGGCCCCCACCAAAGGGGGCATCGTCGACCGTCCGATGACGGTCGTGCGTCCAATCGCGCAAATCATAGGCGGTGAAGCTGAAGATGCCCGCGCGCTTGGCGCGCCCCATGATGGAGGCGTCCAGATATGACTCGAATACCTGGGGAATGACCGATATTGCCTCTATGCGCATGTCACTCCCCCTCTACGAGGCCCTGAGGCAGATCAACTTGCACGGGAGCACCTTCCTCAACGGAAAGCACCATCTCGTCGACCACCGGAATGAGCACCTCACCCAGCGGCCCGCGCACGACCCACACGTCGTTTGCCACGCCCTGCATGACCTCATCGATGGTTCCCAGCGGCCCACGCGACGCATCTTCGACCTCGCGGCCAATCAGGCGCTCCACGTCGTGCATCGCAAAGGAAGCCGGCAGCTGCGACTCGGCAACAAGCAACGTCTTGCCCACCAGCTTGCTTGCGTCGTCGATCGACCAGACTCCGGTGAACGCCACGAGCTGGCCCGTCTCGCCATCGACGCATGACGAGACCCGGTACCTCCGTGGCCCTTTCAGGGCAGGTGGTACCGGGTAGACGTCCATCCCGACGTCTAAGACAAGAGGGAGGCCGTGAACGGCAACCGTCACGACCTCTCCCCTCTTCCCGTGGGTCTTAGCCACACGGGCTATAGCCCTGTAACGCTCGCGCACCGATGCGCCTAGCCCAGAACTTCGACCTCGACCGCGGTTCCCACGCGTGAGCCCAGCGCCCTGGCAAGGGTACGGATCGCCTTGATGGTGCGGCCACGACGGCCAATGATGCGACCAGCGTCATCTGCCGCGCAGCTCACCTCGATGAGCGCGCCATCTGCTCCGTCGGTTACGTCAAGCGAAACCGACTCCTCGTCCTGAACGAGACCGCAGACAATGTACTCCACGAGATCGGCAACCTTATCGGAAGGCATTTCCTCGGTGGCGACGTCCGTGAATTGGTCCGACACGAGTTACTCCGCAGCGGCAGCGGCCTTAGCAGCCTGCTTCTTGGAGAGCTTCTGCTTCTTCTCGGGAGCAGGGGTGCCCTCACGCACGATGTTGATGAGATGGGCGACGGCGTTGGTGGGCTGGGCGCCCTTAGCGATCCAAGCGTCAACCTTCTCGAGGTCGATGTCGATGACCTTGGGGTTAGAAATCGGGTTGTAGCGGCCGACGAGCTCGATGAAGCGGCCATCACGACGGGCGTGAGAGTCGGCGACGACGACGCGATAGAACGGATGCTTCTTGGCACCGTGACGGGCCAGGCGAATCTTAACTGCCAATGAAAACTCCTCCAGACGGGCGGCGCACGTGGTAAGTAGGTTAGGCTTGCGCCGCATAGCCATACAGCAGCTATCCATAATACGACACTGGCGATGGCGCGCAAGGTGCAGTTTTTGTGAACCGAGTGTCATACACGCTTCAGGACAAGCGAACTTTCAGACCCGTTTAAGTATCGCTTGTTAGGATACTCGCACGTTCAGTTATCTTAAAGAACGTGTGGCCATGCGTCGCAAGGGAGAGGAAGAAATGAACATTCTTGTTGTGGAGGATGAGAGGAATCTCGCCGATGCCATCTGTCACATCCTGAACGAGGCAGGCTACAACGCGGAAGCCACCTATGACGGCCGCAGCGGCCTGACCTCGGCGGAAAGTGGCCTGTATGACGCCGTGGTGCTTGACGTGATGCTGCCCAAGATGGACGGGTTCGAGGTCGTGCATGAGCTGCGCAGGCAGGGTATTTCCGTCCCCGTGCTGCTCCTCACCGCCCGCACCTCCACCACCGACAAGGTGGAGGGTCTCGACGCGGGTGCTGATGACTACATGACGAAGCCGTTTGAGGCCCCCGAGCTCCTGGCGCGCCTGCGCGCGCTCACCCGGCGCCAGGGAGACGTCATGCTCGACGAGCTCACGTTTGCCGACCTCAAGCTTGATCTGACCACCCACGACCTCTCGTGTGGTGACAAGAGCGTCCACCTCTCCGGCAAGGAGTTTGAGGTGCTGCGCATGTTGATGAGCTCCACCTCGCGCATCGTCTCGAAGCAGGACCTGCTCACCCGCGTGTGGGGCGCCGACGCCGACGCCTCGGAGAACTCCGTCGAGGCCTACGTCTCGTTCCTGCGCAAGAAGGTCAAGCATCTGGGGTCTCAGGTGCAGATAACGACGCTTCGCATGCTCGGATACCGTCTGGAGGTCTTTGAGAACCTTGGCGCGTAAGACACCCCCCATGCTTGCGCGCCTGCGCAGGCAATTCGTCCTTATCTCCATGGCGCTCACCGGCATCGTGCTCGTGGGCGTCCTTGGCTCGACGCTCTTCACCACGTGGACCACGCAGCGCGAAATCATCAATGAGTCCCTTGAGCATGCGCTCAATGACGACATGGACAAGCTGCCGCAGATGGGGCCACGTGGCGGGAAGGGCGGCAAGTCTGAGGACGGCGACACCCGTCTGCTTGCCCTCGCCGTGGACGTCTCTGCCGACGGCATCGTCATCAAGACCAGTCGCACCCCCGTCGCCATCAACTCAACCGTGCTTACCGAGGTGGTCAGCGAGGCGCTCGAGTCGACGTCGGACACCGGACTCATCAAGGACCTCCACATTGCCTGGAAGCGAGCGTTTTACGCTGACGACTACGACGAATACTATTTCGACATCGCCGATGACTATGAGGACCTCGGGTACCTGCCCTCCGCGCGCGTCGCCATCGTGGACACGAGCGCCATGGACAGCGCATTCAGCGAGCAGGTGAAGAGCGACGCGATCATCGTGGTGGTTGCCTTGGCTGCCCTGTATGCCGTGTCGTCACTGCTCGCCTCCCGGGCACTCGCCCCCGTGGAGCAGGCGTGGGAAGGCCAGCGGCGCTTCATCGCCGACGCCTCGCACGAGCTTAAGACCCCGCTTGCCGTCATCATCGCCAACACGGACATCCTCGCGCACGATGAGGGAATCCCTGAGGAGAGCCGTCGCTGGGTGGAGAGCACCGCCGACGAGGCGTCGCATATGCGCTCGCTTGTCAACGACCTGCTCGAGCTCGCCCGCGCCGACGAGGGTGCGAGCTCTGGGGCCATGCACCGCACCGACGTGGACTTCTCTGACGTGGTGGATTCCGCGTCGCTTGAGTTTGACGCCATCGCCTTCGAGCGCAACTGCCTCATCGAGACCGACATCGAGCCCGACATCCACATTGATGGCGATCCCAATTGGATCATGAGGCTTTCCAAGATCCTCATCGACAACGCGTGCAAGTATGCCGCTCCAGGAACCACCATCGACGTCAAGCTTTCCCGGGCTTCCGGCCACGTGACGCTCTCCGTCACCAATCAGGGCAACGTCATCGATCCCGAGGACCTCCCCCACCTGTTCGACCGCTTCTATCGCTCTGACAAGGCACGCGACCGCGAGACGGGCGGGTTCGGGCTCGGTTTGGCCATTGCGAAGGGCATCGCGGAGGCACATGGTGGCACCATCTCCGCGACAAGCACCGCCGAGGCCGGTACCACCTTCACCGTCACGCTGTAGGCTGTGCGATACGCGCCGCCCTGCTTCGAGAGCATGGCCCCGACGGTTGGCGCGCTATACTTTGCGCCATGGATACGACACCGACAGAGACTGGCGCTTTGGCCATACCGTGGGAGGGTCCCGCGGTAGGCCTCATGGACCTTGACGCGTTCTTTGCCTCGGTCGAGCAGCTCGACCACCCCGAGTGGCGCGGCAAGCCGCTCATCGTGGGCGGTTCGGCGGAGCGTCGCGGCGTGGTCTCCACGGCCTCCTACGAGGCGCGAAAGTATGGCGTCCACTCTGCCATGCCCTCCTACCAGGCAAAGCGTCTGTGCCCGCAGGCTATCTGGACGCACGGGCACTACGGGCGCTATCGAGAGATGTCTGACAAGGTCATGGCTATCGTCGCGGACGAGACACCACGTCTTGAGCAAGTCTCCATCGATGAGGCGTTCTTTGATGTCACCCCTGGTAGATACTCCAAGGAAAGCCCCGTTGACATTTGCCGTCGCATTCAGGCGCGCGTTGCTGAGTTGGGCATCACGTGCTCCATTGGCCTGGGCGTCAACAAGACCGTGGCAAAGATCGCCTCCGAGCGTCAGAAGCCGCGCGGCCTCACCGTGGTGCTGCCTGGCCTGGAGGCAGCGTTTCTCGCGCCGCTCCCCGTTCGCTCCATGAGTGGCATCGGCAGTGCGACGGGAACACGTCTTGAGGAGATGGGCATTCGCACCTTGGGCGAGCTCGCCCGCCAAGACCCGAAGCGCATGGAGCGTGCCTTTGGCGTCTTTGGGCCGCGCATGGTCGAGCGGGCCGCGGGGCGCGAGCGCAGCGTGGTGCGCGCCATTGACGAGCCCGAGGACGTCAAGTCTGTCTCAAACGAGCGGACGTTTGCCCGCGACCTCACCACCGAGGCCGAGGTGCGGGCTGCCATCGACCACGTGAGCGCACTCGTGGGGACGCGTCTGCGCCGGAAGGAGCTCAGGGGCTCCCAGGTCACGCTCAAGCTCAAGTTTGACATCCACCACACGCACACCGTCCAGCGACAGCTGTCGCACCGTACCGATGACGAGCATGTCTTTGGGTCGGTAGCGCAGGAGCTGCTCCCCCAGATCTGGTCGGAGGGCACGCCGGTGCGCCTCGTGGGCGTCGGTGTGAGTTCCTTTGACCACGACGCTGGCGAGCAGCTCTCACTTTTCGGAGAGACGACAAATGAGGAGGCTCCGTCAAAGGATCTCCGGAAGCTCTCCGTAGCGGCCGACGAGGTACGCAAGCGCTTTGGGGCTGGGGCACTCTCGTACGGCCGCGACCTGCGCTTTAGGGACGGCACTTCCGACACGATGCCCACAGGCAAGTTTGACGCACAATAGGCTCGCAATTGCGAATGTTGACACGGGGAGGCCCGTTTTGGTCAACATTCGCAAGGCGTTAGCCTCTGCGCCAACGCCTTGCTGATGTTGACCAAAACGGGCCTCCCCGTGTCAACATTCGCAACCTACAGTGCGGGATCCTCCATCGCGGGCTCAGGTTCCCATGTCTGCTCGGCCATCTCGCCCTCGAGGCCAAGGCGTACGCGTGGGGCCTCGCCCCAGAGACGATCGAGGCGATAGAAGTCGCGAATCTCGGGCTTGAAGACGTGTGCTACCACCGAACCATAGTCGATGAGCACCCAGTTGGACCCGGCACGACCCTCAACGGCCAGCGGCTTCTCGCCACAGTTTGCCTTGACCTTCTCCTCGATCGCTTCAATCACGGCGTCGAGCTGCGGGCGGTTGGCTGCCGTGCAGATGAGGAAGTAGTCACACACGTCCGACAGGCCCGTCAGGTCTATGAGCGAGATATCCGTTGCCTTCTTGTCATCGGCGGCAACCGCCGCCACCTTCGCGAGCTCGAGGGATGTAACTGCCATCTACGTAGTTTCCTTTCTGATAGCCTACCGCTTACGTGCGAGCACAAGCTCATTGTAAATGTCGAGCGTGCCTGGGTACAGGTAGCGCTCGGTCTGAATCACGTATGCCACGCCCTGATAGAACGACGACCAGTACACGTCCTCCAGCTTGGCGTGCTTTTCCACCAACTGCCGGGTGGCCACAATGGCGGGAACCGCCTTGCGGCGCGGCTCGATGCCGTCCGCGACGAAGATCACCATGTCCAACGGCGTCATGTCGGCCGCACCAATCGTGTGGCGTGCGATGGCTTGCCAAACCTGCGTAGGCAGCTTGGGATACACCTCACGCAGCGACGCGGCCGCCGTCAAGCCGTGCAGCAGCGGCTGAACGAGGTCGTACGGCACGCCGAGGTCAATTCGGTACTCCTTGGCCTTCTCGACCTGTTCCTCGCGCGTCAGCACCTTGTCCCAATCATGCAGGACACCAGCGGCCAGTGCGCAGAACGGGTCGACGTCATACGCGAGGGCCATCTGCTCTGCGGTGCGTGCCACGGAAAGCGAGTGCGCGTAGCGACCGGGCTTTGACTTTTCCATGCGCTTTGCGAGGTCGCGCTCCAGCGTCTCGAGGATCGTGCGCTCCGCCTTGTTGTACTTGTGGTTCACGCCCGACTTCCACGACCATGCCTCTGCCATCGCTACCTCCTCGCCTGTCCATAGCGCCCGCCACGAACGCCATACAATCCGTGCTTGTGGATATAGCCCGTCACCTGATCGGGCGTCAGATACCTGAGGCTTTGACCAGCGCTGACGCGCTCGCGCAGATAGCTCGAAGAGATGGCGAGCGCGGGAACCTCGAGATAGGTCACGTCAAAGGAGAACGGAGACTCCTCGATGGCACGTTGGGCATGGGCCAAGTCATAGCCAGGCCTCGTCGCACCGACGAGCTTCGCATTGAGAGCGATGCGTCCCGCATCCTTCCACCGCACCACGTCGGCAATGGCGTCAGCGCCAGTGATGAAGTACAGCTCCACGTTTCTGGGGTAGAGGTTGCGCATGAGCTCGAGCGTGTCAGCTGTGTAGGTGACGCCCTCGCGGTCAATCTCGAAGCGACTGGCAAGGAAGTGCGGGTTGTCGGCCGTGGCCAGAAGCGTCATGGCGTAGCGGTCCTCGCCCGAGGTCACCTGTTTGTCCTGCTTGAAGGCAGGCCTTCCCGCCGGCATGAAGACCACGAGGTCAAGGCCAAGGTCATCGAACGCCTGCTCGGCCGCGACGAGGTGGCCGTGATGGATGGGGTCAAAGGTGCCGCCCATGATGCCCAGGCGATAGGTGCGCTCCGGGTCCTCCCCGAGAGGCGGAAGATCTCCCCACGGTCTCTCGGCAAGGCTTTGGACAGAGCCTTCCTCATTGGGTGCCATACGTCCTCCCCTTGTCAGAACACGAGCAGCTCGTCGCGGTGCACGGCAGGCTGCCCGTCCTTCTCGGGCATGAAGCGGGCAATGACCTCCAGCTTGAGGCCATGGACGCGTGCGATGTCCTCCGACGAGTAGCGCGTCACGCCGCGTCCTAGCAGGTCACCCTGCTCGCTCACCACGTTGACGACGTCTCCCACCTTGAAGGTGCCTTCGGCGCGCACGATGCCCACCGGGAGGATGGAGGCGCCACGCTCAAGGACCGCGCGACAGGCGCCCTCGTCAAGCACCAGCGAACCCTGCGGAACCTCTGCAAGGCCAATCCAAAGCTTGAGGCCACGCTCACGGGAAGAGCCCACGGGAGCCTCAAAACGCGTGCCCACGGACTCGCCGTTCACCACACGTGTCACGATGGATTCCGCACGACCCTGACAGATCACCATGGGAATGCCCGCCGCGATCATGGCGCGCGCCGCACGCAGCTTTGACGCCATGCCACCCGTCCCCACCGAGGAGCCTGCGCCCCCGGCCATCTGCGACACCTCGGAGTCGATGCGCTCGACGCGCTCGACCAGCGAGGCCGTTGGGTCAACCTGAGGGTTAGCCGTGAAGAGTCCCTCGACGTCAGAGCAAATGACATAGAGGTCGGCGCCCACGAGCGCGCTCACGATGGCACCAAGCATGTCGTTGTCACCGAAGGCGAACTCCGCCACCGAGACCGTGTCATTCTCGTTGACCACGGGAACCGCGCCAAGCTCAAGCAGACGCTCGAGGGTGTTACGGGCGTTGAGGTAGCCCTCGCGGTCCACCACGTCACGTCGTGTGAGGAGCACCTGCGCACAGGGAATGCCACGCTCGGCGAGGACGACGGCGTATGCCTCGGTCAGAACCGCCTGACCCGCCGCGGCGCATGCCTGCAGGCTGGGAATGTCAGAGGGGCGAGAGGTGAAGCCCAGACGCTCACGGCCTGCGGCCGCAGCACCCGACGTGACCACAATCACGCGGTGCCCCTGCTCCACGAGACCAGCCACCTGGTCGCACAGCGAGCGAATGTAGGTGCGATCAATCGCGCCGCGGCTATCCACCAGCGTGGACGAGCCAACCTTCACCACCACCAGCATGCGCTACTCCTCTTCGCCGTCCGCGTCGTCAAAGAGCTCGACAGCCTCGTCAAGCTCGGTGTAGTCGTCCTCGGTCTCACCCTCATAGGTGAACTCGAAGCCCAGGATGCGCACCTCGTCGCCCTGCTTCGCGCCGTGCTTGGCGAGTTTCTCGTCCAAGCCGATGCGCTCGAAGCGATGCTGAAGGTACAGGACCGCCTCGTCGTTCTCCCAGTCGGTCTGCACCACCATGCGCTCGATGGCGCCGCCCGAGACGCGCCAGGCTCCCGTGTGGTCGCGCGTGATGGTGATCGTGCGATCGCGGTGCTGACGCTGGCGCTCGTACACGGCGCTGTAGTCTTCGGTGGGCTCCGTCTCGGCAAGCTCGGAGCGCAGGCGCGCCACTTCTGCGGCCGTCACGCTCACCAGCTGATCAAGGCCCATGCCCGTAACGGCCGAAACCGCAAAGAACTGCCTGCCGTCAGCCTCCGCGCGAGCGCGCAGTGCCTCGACGGCGTCTTCGGTGCCCGGCATGTCGCACTTGTTGGCCACGACAATCTGAGGACGCACGGCCAGCTCCTCGGCATAGGCCGCAAGCTCGGCATTGATGGTCTCGTAGTCCTCGACCGCGTCACGGCCTTCGTAACCGCCCGTCACGTCAACCACGTGCAGGATGAGGGCCGTACGCTCGATATGACGCAAGAACTCATGCCCCAGGCCGCGACCCTCGCTCGCTCCCTCGATGAGGCCTGGCACGTCAGCCGCAACGAACGACTCCCCTGACTTGGCGCGTACCACACCCAAGTTGGGCACGAGCGTGGTGAAGGGGTAATCGGCGATCTTCGGGCGCGCCGCAGAGAGGCGGGCGATGAGCGAGCTCTTCCCCACCGAGGGCATGCCCACGAGGGCGGCGTCCGCCATGAGCTTCATCTCGAGCTCGATCCAGTGCTCGAGAGCGGGCTCGCCCTTCTCCGCGAAGGCGGGGGCACGACGAACCGACGTGACGAAGTGGATGTTACCGCGGCCGCCCATACCACCCGGGGCAACCACCACACGCTCGCCTGGCTGTGTGAGATCGGCGAGGTCGTACATGGGTTGCATGGTGTCGGGGTCAAGCTCCCGCACCACGGTTCCCATGGGAACGCGCAGAATCAGGTCCTCGCCCGCCTTGCCGTGACGTCGAGCCCCTTGGCCATGCGTGCCACGGGTGGCGCGGAAGTGATGCTTGTAGCGATAGTCAATCAGCGAGGAGAGCTGCGGGTCACACTCAAGGATGACGTCGCCGCCGTTGCCGCCATCTCCGCCGTCGGGGCCGCCCTTGGGAACAAAGGCCTCACGACGAAACGACATGCAGCCGGCACCGCCATCTCCGCCCTTCACGTTGATATGACAGAGGTCCGTGAATGTTGAGGTGGGCACGGGGCCCTCCGATCTATCGAAACCGATAACTCTTAGATGGTAGCTTACTCATCGGCTTTTCGCTGCTGAAACCTGAGCTATAACGAACCGTAGAGGTCAGTCCTCCATGGTCTGTATACGCAAGAAAGGGCCCCGCCGAAGCGGGGCCCCTCACCTGTCTCTGTGACCTAGAACTAGGCGGTGCGGACGTGCACGTAGTGCTTAGCGCCCTTGACGAACTCAACGGTGCCGTCAGCGAGTGCGAACAGCGTGTCGTCCTTACCGATGCCCACGTTGTCACCAGGGGTGAAGTGGGTGCCGCGCTGGCGAACGATGATCTGACCGGTCTTGATGGCCTGGCCGCCATAGATCTTGACGCCGAGGCGCTGGGCGTTGGAGTCGCGCCCGTTGCGCGAGGAACCGAGACCCTTCTTATGTGCCATGATGGTACCTGCCTTACTTTCTCGGGAGCGAACTACTCAGCGCTGGGAAGCGAGGTGATCTTCACCTTCGTCAGATACTGACGATGGCCCTGCGTGCGGTGATAGCGCTTGCGCTTCTTGAGCTTGAAGACGAGCACCTTCTTGCCCCTGAACTGCTCGATGACCTCGGCAGAGGCCTTAGCGTTGGCGAGCTCGTCGGCCGCGACGACCTTGCCCGCGCCGTCGGCAAGCAGAAGAACGTCAAGCTCAACCTTGTCGCCAGGCTCTGCCTCAAGCTTCTCGACGTCGATGACGTCACCTTCGGCAACCTTGTACTGCTTGCCACCAGTGGAAACGATAGCGTACATACTTAACCCTTCATTGCTGATTGACTGCAACAGTTCGCAATCTTACTCTGACCCGCTTACTACGTCAATGACCACGTAAAATTCGCGTCGAACGGCTCCACAAGACGCCCATTTTCCTCATGCCATTGCCCGGTGCGACACACCCGCTGCGATGACCTGCGCGTTCCCGCCAGTGGCTCGGTGCCAAAAGCCGCGTCGAGGAGCACCGCCGGACGCAATGCGCCGAGGTTGGACGAATGTGTCTCGAGCGAAAGTGCCACGCCCCACGACGTCTGTTGCGTGTCCCATGAGACAAGCGTCGTCACGGTCTCGATGGTTCGTGGCTTATCCCCGCGCATGAAGTCGATCTTACCGGCTTCCTTGACGAGGCCAATGCCCGCATCCACGTCCTCGGCCTTGAGCCCCTCGCCATGGATCTCCACCTGCCACTGCGAACGGTCAAGCCATGCCTCCAGAGCCTGGAAGCGCCTCGGCACATAGGCTGCACGATAGGGTCCCAAAGCAGGCGGCGTGGCTGGCTGCAGCAGCTCCAACGCCTCACGCGGGTCGATCTCCTCGGTCAGGATGAGGTCGTAGTACTCCCCCTCCGAGAAGGCACCCACGGGAAGTGCCTGCGAGAACTGAACGCGCATGCGACGTGCGAAGCCGTTGCCTACCGAGAACGGCAGACCAGAACGCCTGATGGAGCGCTCCACCGTGTTGATGACCTCCAGATGGCCCAGATAGGCCAAGCGGCCATCCTTTCGGTACGCGACACGAAGGCGGAAGGTTTCATCGGCCATGGCGATCACCCGCTATGTTGTTGTCAACGCCCAGCGTCGGGCAGACGCCGCAGCCCGCGCAGCTCGTCATGGTGCAGTCTCCCGTGGTCACGCCCTCGGCGGCCCGACGCCACTCGCGCTTCAGGAACCCCTTCGAGACACCTGGTGACGTGTGCTCCCACGGCAGGCGTGCCTCGAGGTCATATGGCTCGGCAGCGAGCTCCTCAAGGTCGATGCCCATGGCACGACCCGCCTCGAGCCACTCGTCGTACTTGAACTGGTCGGTCCACGCGTCAAAGCGACAGCCACGCTTCCAAGCGCCGTACACCAGGTCAAACCCTGCGCGGCCCATCTTGGAGAGTGCCGCTTCGACCACCGAGACCTGCGCGTCGTGGTATGAGATGTGGATGTCGCGGTCACGGTTGGCGCGAATCATGATGTCTTGGCGCCGCCGCACCTCGTCGATGGGCAGCTGCCCGCACCACTGGAACGGCGTGAAGCATTTGGGGACAAAGACCGAGACGCTCACCGAGACGGAGACACCGCTCTTGTAGCCCCTTCCGACCACTTCGCGACCAATCTCCAACACGCGACGAGCGGCAGCCGTGATGGCGAGCACGTCCTCGTCGGTCTCGGTGGGAAGGCCCATCATGAAGTAGAGCTTCATGCGTCGCCAGCCCAGCTTGAAGGCATTGCGCGCCGCACGCTCAAGGTCGTCTTCCGTCACGTTCTTGTTGATCACGTCACGCAGACGCTGCGTGCCCGCCTCAGGCGCGAAGGTGAGGCCTCCACGTCGCGAGCCCGACACCGCCGCCGCCATGTCCACCCCGAAGGAGTCCAATCGCTGCGAGGGAATGGACACGCGCACGCCCTTCCCGCGCAGGTAGTCATCAAGACGCAGGAGTATCTGCTCGCACTGCGAATGGTCGGTAGTGGAGAGCGACGACAACGACACCTCGTCATAGCCCGTCGTCCTGAGGCCCTCTTCCGCAGCTGTCACCACCTGCTCGAGCGGACGCTCCCGCACCGGACGATACGTCATGCCCGCCTGGCAGAACCGGCAACCACGCGCGCATCCGCGCAGGACCTCAATGGCAAGGCGGTCTTGCACGATGCCCATGTATGGGACCATCTTCTGAGGAATGGGGTCGGTTGCCGCCAGATCAGGGATGCAGCGCTTATACACAATCTCCGGCACATCCACGCCCGGCTTGGGGACTGCGTAGCCCCAGCGCGTCGACGTCTCATCGACCACCACGTCATAACGCGACGGCACGTAGACGCCCTGCACCTTTGACAGCGCCTGAAGAATCTCCGCGCGCGTCGCCCCCGCGGCGCGTGCGTCACGCACCGCTTGGGCGGCCTCGACGATCTCGCCTTCGCCGTCTCCCAGGAGCACCGCGTCAAACATGGCGCAGAGCGGCTCGCAGTTCCATGCCGATGGACCGCCCGCAAAGACGATGGTGTCGTCCTCGTCACGATCCTCCGCACGGATGGGGATGCCCGCCAGATCCAGGGTCTCGACGATGTTGGTCGCGATCATCTCGTGCGCAAGCGTGAAGCCCACCACGTCGAACGACGCGACTGGCGACGACGTCTCAAGCGACAGCAGCGGCACACCAGCCTCTCGCATGAGCGCCGACATGTCCACCCACGGCAGGTAGCACCGCTCGCACGAGATGCCTTCGGCGGCGTTGAGCTCGTTGTAGAGGATGGCGATGCCCAGATTGGGCTGCCCCACCTCGTACGCGTCGGCGTAGATCATGCATACATGAAAGGGGCCGTCCTGTTGCTCGACGGCACCCCATTCGTGGTCAAGATAGCGAGCCGGATGCTCTACCTTTGCGAGCAGCGGCTCGAGTTCCGCATAGCGGTCCTCCCTTGGGAGCCTCAACGCCTTCCTCCCTCCATGCCGGAGCCAAGCGCACGCGTCCCCGCGCCGCTTCCGCCCGAACGCGCGCGTGCCACGGCTTCGCCCACCGCGGGAAGTGCCCCGGCAACCGTACCCAAGAGCGCACGGACACGCGGGAGTGCCTTGGCACCCGCGTCCTGCCGCTCGAAATGCGCCGCAATGGCATTGGCCGTGGCCATCGTTCCCAGATAGCCCACGCCAGCGTTAAGTGCCCAGCCCATGCCAGGCACAAACTTCGAGGCGCCACGTGCGAAGGTGCGATATCCCACGCCTGCGCTGACAACGCCCGCCAGCTCTTGCGCACGCTCGAGTGTCAGCGGACGCCCGTAGGCAGCAGCGATGTCGAGCGCGAGCTTTGCCTGGTTTGACGTCATGAGTGACACGTCGGACTTCCCCGAGGACCCACGCGCGCCAATCGCAGCGTTCTCCTTGGCATACGTCGAGACCAGCTGCGCCACCTTTGCCTTGCGGCAGAACGGGAAGTTGGCGGCCATCGCCGTGCTCTTCTCGCTCGTCTCGACCACCCAGCGGGCCAGGCGTGCGAGCAACGTTGGGTAGTCAGACGACGCGGCCACGCTCACCAGACGCATGAGCGCGTCGGAGAGATGCGGCTCGGGCGCGTCCAAGACGGACTCCGCGACGATGGCCACTGGCACACCAAGGTATGCATACGTGCTGGCCGCGTCACGCACTGCGTCATCGGATCCTCCTCCGATAATGACGCAGAGGTCGGGACGCACCACGGGAGCCTTGGTGTGCTCGTCCAGAAGGGCGGCGTTCACTTGCGACGTCGTCTGCTCAGGCAGAAAGGCGTCGCGAATCGCCTCCACGAGCCCACGCGATGCCTGCGCATCGACGAGGATGTCGACAAACACCGGCTCAATGCGCTGCAGGTCAGCGTCCTTGCCGGCGTTGAGGACGTCCATCACCTGGCTCATCGACACCCTGCCAGAATTAGCCATGACATTCTCCCTACTCCCCCGCCGCTGGCGAGGTGCGAAACGGTCCGTGTGGGCTAGGCCGCCTTGGTGCGATGATGCCATACTGACTGCACGATGCCAACGGCCGTGCAGTGAATGACCATCGAGGTCGAGCCGTAGCTGATGAACGGCAGCGGAATGCCCGTAATGGGCATGATGCCGATGCACATGCCCGCCTCTTGCAGCACCTGGAACGCCCACATGGTGGCAACGCCCGCAAGCACCAGCTTGGCAAAAGGCTGCTCCATACGCTGCGCAAGCGAGATGGTGGCGAAGATCATCCAGCCAAACAGCAGCAGCACACCCGCAGATCCCACAAAGCCAAACTCCTCCGACAGCAGGGCGAAGACGAAGTCCGTCTGCGCCTCGGGCAAAAAGCCCGTGCCCGACTGGCTGGCGTTGCCGATGCCCTTGCCAAGGAGGCCACCAGAACCAACCGCGATCTTGGCCTGTTGCAGGTTGTAGCCGCTGCCTCCAGGGTCAACCGATGGGTCGACAAACACGATCAAGCGGTTGAGCTGGTACTCCTTCAGCACGTGGGGCAGCCCGGGCGTCATGGACGTGACCACGGCCAACGTGGCTACCGCCACGATCATGGCGATGGTCACCCATACCCAGCTGCGCTTGGCTCCCGACACGATGATGATGGAGGCACCCACCACCAGCACGATGAGGCCCGTACCCAAGTCAGGCTGCACCAGGATGAGCAAGAAGGGCACGCACAGAATCGCACAGAGCTTGACGTAGTCCCGCAGCGTCTCGATGCGGCCGTTGTACTGCGCGCCTAGAGACGAGATGAGGTAGATCGTCACGAGCTTGCTCACCTCGGATGGCTGGAACGAGATTCCTATGAGCGGGACTCGCACCCAACCCGTGATGCCGTTCTCCGAAAGGCCGAGGCCCGGGATGCGCGGCAGGATCATCAGCAGGCAGTCAAACACGAAGAGCGCCGTCGACATGTTGGCAAAGGCACGGTAGTCGTACGAGCGCACGAACCACATGATGATGAGACCCAGCACGATGCCGATCACGTGGCGCTTGAAGTCGGCCGCCTGGATGTTGAGCGACGCGGACCACATGACCACGGCTCCAAAGGCGATGAGCAACAGAGCGGGGATGAGCTGCTGCAGATAAAACAGCTGCCCCAGGCTCGTGTGCGTGCGGCGCTGAACTTGCGCCTCGCCCTGGCCCTTTGACCCCGTGAGGGGCCGCTGCGCTGGCGCGCCAGTCAAATCGCTTGCAGGCATGGCTCCTCCTTTCAGCTACCTCGCGCCCGTCTCGTCGACGGCCTCGGAGGTGTCGGGTTCGTTGTAGATGGCACCCATGATGTCTCGCACCACGTACATGGCTGACGAGCTACCATAGCCGCCCTGCTCCACCAGCGACGCAATGGCGTACTTGGGCTGGTCGCTCGGCACAAACGCGACGAACCAACCCGTCGGCTCGCGCCCGGCACGTTCCGCCGTACCGGTCTTTCCGGCGACACGCTCCACCATGTTGATGAAGTGCTCCGCCTGCGCCGCCGACTCCTCGTAGATAACGCCCTCGAGACCTCGGAAGACGAGGTCGAAGGCCGAGCTCTCCTCGCTTACCGACCGGGTGATCTCAGGGCTGTGCTCGATGACCGTGCCCGATCCCGTGGATGACCGCACGCTCTTCAATACGTGCGGGCGCCACATGGTGCCGCGGGTTGCCAGACCCGCATAGACGCAACACATCTGCAGGGGCGTTACCAGGATGTCGCCCTGGCCGATGGAGAGGTTGGTGCTGTCGCCGCCCTGCCATTGGCGCACGTCATCGGGCTCGGTGTCCCAGTAGTTCCACTTCCACTCCGCGTCAGGCACGCGGCCGGCTTCCTCAGAGGGCAGGTCGATGCCCGTCTCGGCGCCCAGGCCCCAGGCTCGATACGTCGCCTGCAGGCCCTCGGGCGTGTCGGAAACGTAGAAGCCCTTGCCGATCTCGTAGAACACGATGTCGCAGGAGTAGGTGATGCCGGTCTGCAGGTTCATGCCACCGTGACCGTAGTGGTTCCAGCAGTACTGGCCAAAGTCGTCGCCAAAGCCCGTCCAGTAGCCCGAGCAGTAGAAGGCCGTGTCAGGCCCTGCGATGTTGTAGTCAAGCGCGGCAAGCACGCCGAGCGGCTTGATGGTGGAGGCCGACGGGTACAGGCCCGACACCACGCGGTTCATGAGGGGACTCGCGCTGTTCTCAGAGCTCAGGCGCTCCCAGTCGTCGTACGAGATGCCGCCCGTGAAGACGCTCGGGTTATAGGTGGGCGCGCTCGCCAACGCAATGATCTCTCCGTTGGTGACATCCATCGCGACCGCGCAGCCCGCGTTGCACTCCTTGTTGCCCGAGGCGCGAATATCGTTGATGACGCGTGCGAGGGACTCCTCGGCCGTGCGCTGCACCGCCGCGTCGATGGTAAGCACGACGTCAGAGCCACTTTGAGGCTCGATGGAGGCAGAGCTTGCAAGCACGCTGCCGTAAGCGTCTACGTAGACCACCTGCTCGCCGCGGATGCCCTGCAGCACGCTCTCGTACTGGAACTCGACGCCAGCCTGACCCACGATGTCTCCGGCGTTGTACTTGATTCCCTCGGTGTTGCGGGGGTCAGAGCTCCACTCGAGCTCCTCTTGGCTGATGGTGCCGGTATAGCCCAGCACGTGGGCAGCCAGGCTCCCGTTGGGATACAGGCGCTCCGTGCGCTCCTCCACCGCGACACCGTCGAACAGATACGGATGCTCGTCGATGTAAGCCACCACGCGCCGCGAGACGTCAACCGCCACCGTGCGCTTGCTCTGGGCGCCCTCGTTCTGATTCTGGATCTTGCGCCTCACTGCGAGGTACGGCATGCCGATGAGGTTGGCGAGCAGCTGCATCTCCACCTCGTCGTCCACCACGTCGGGCGCGGCCGAGACCGCAAGGCACGGACGGTTGGTGACAAGCTCGACTCCGTTGCGGTCAAGAATCCTTCCGCGCGGCGCTGACGTGGTCACCGTCCGCGTGCGGTTTGACTCGGCCTGCTGGGCGTAGTCGTCCGTGGCAACGAGCTGCATGGACCACAGGCGCGCGATGAGCACGCCGATGATGGTGCCCGAGAAGATCTGCAGGCCCACGAGACGCCGGTGGAAGCCGGTCTCGGTCGAGGTGTCAGAGCCGCCCGCCGCCGTCGGTGCGGCGTTGCCGATGTCAAGCTTGAAGACGGCACGCAGCTGACGACGCCGCGTATACAGCACGACGCCCAAAGCCGCGACAAGCACGGCTACGAGTATGGCCACAGCGACCCACATGCGACCCTACCCTACCGGTTTCCCAGCGTGTAGCGAGACCGATGCTTGCCGCCACCGCCGCGCAGGGGGCCTGCGCCAGCGCGACCCATGACAAAGAGGAAGGGCAGGTAGCCCAGGATGGTGAGCAATGTGGAGGGAAGCGCGCGAAACACAATCGCTTCCAGCAGAGACTCACTGGCACCGTAAAGGAGCATGGCGATGCCGTAGCACAGCGAGACGCCAAGCGCGGCAACCGCAAACGGAATGACCGTCATGCCAGGCTCCTCGGCGATGCGGTCGCGCACCTCCATACCCAATACGTAGCAAGAGATACAGAACAACAGTGACGAGAGACCAAGAGGACCCGTTGACGACAGGTCCATGAGAAGGCCCGCAACAAACGCCGTGACCACACCCGTCTGTCCTCCGATAGAGAGGGCCACTACCGCGGCAAAGACAAACATGAAGTTGGGGTGGCCCAGGCCGAGCGTGATGGCGGGGGCAATGCCGAGCTGCAGCACGAGCGCGATGAGCGCAAGGAGCCCGATGTTGCGGCGGTTACGATTGCGGTCTTTCACTTGCATGGCGATGCCCTCCCCTCTTGCTACCAGTCGGTATCGGACGTCTCTTCTTCGTCATCTTCCTCTATCTGCAGCGGCTTCAGCGCGTCGTCCTTCGTGAGACCCGAGGTCTCCTGCTCGTCGGCCTCGGCGATGTCTTCTGCCGTCGCACGCTGATCCTCAGAGATTGCAGTGATGACCAGCACTTCCTCCAAGCTGTCGGCATTGGAGAGAGGCTCCACCACGACCTCGTAGTACAGGGCTCCCGCAGACTTCTCCACGCTGACAACCTTGCCCAGGGGAAGTCCCTTCGGGAACACGCCGCCCAGGCCACTCGTCACCACAGTGTTGCCCACCTCGACGGTCTGGTCAGTCCTGATGAGCGTCAGACGCAGCGAGCCCGTGGCCGTGCCCTTCAGCACGCCCTGCGCACGGCTCTGCTGCACCATCGCGGACACGCCGGAATTCTCGTCAATGATGAGACGGACGAGCGAGGTGGAGGGGCCGCATTCGATGATCTGGCCGATGACGCCCGCCGAGTCAGTGACCGGCATACCCACGGCAACACCCGAAGAGGTGCCCTTGTCGATGGTGACCGTTTCCGACCACGAGTCGTTCGAGCCAGAGATGATGCGTGCACCCGTAGACGTCAGTGAGTAGGCACTCCGTAGCTCGAGCAAGCCCTCGAGGCGCTCCGTCGAAAGGGCGGCCTCCTCGAGCTCGGCATTGCGAGCAACGAGACGCTGGTTCTCTGCCCTAAGCTCGGAGAGCGTCTCTTGGTCAGTGGTAAGGTTCGCCATGATGTTTCCGGCGGCCGTGAAGGGAGCCGTCACGAGCGAACCGACATAGCGCACCGGCATCGTGACGGTCTGGAACACACTCCGAGCACCCGAGAACACGGCAGCAGGTCCCTCGCGCGTGCCCAGCGTCATAAGAAGCAGGGACAGCACGACGGTCACGATGAGCGCACGCCCTCCGGTATGCGTCTCGCCGCGGCGAATACCCTGCCGTGATGCTGTCCCCTTGCCTGTGAGCGGCATGTGTGAGGCCCCTAGGAAGCCGAGCTCTGCACGAACCCGCCAGAGAGCGCGTTGGCCTCAAGTACCTTGGCGCAGCCGATAACCACGTTCTCAAGGGCCGTGGGGCTGACGTTGACGGGAACGCCCGTCTCCTCGCGAAGGCGCTGGTCAAGGCCGCGCAGCAGTCCGCCACCGCCCGTGAGCAGCACGCCATAGTACATCAGGTCAGAGGCGAGGTCAGGCGGCGTCACGTCGAGCGCGTCCTTGACGGCCTTGGTCACCGCGTCCAGCGGCTTGTCGAGGGCGCGGCGAATCTCCTCGCTCTCGATGCGCACCGTCTTGGGAAGGCCGCTCATGACGTCACGGCCGTTGACCTCGACGTCAAGCTCCTCTGCCAGCGGTGCCGCGGAACCGACCTTGATCTTGATGTCCTCGGCGGTACGCTCACCAATGGACAGGTTGTATGCCTCGCGGACATGCTCGAGGATCGTCTGGTCAAACTCATCGCCCGCCGTGCGGATGGACTGCGAGACGACGATGCCGCCCATGGCGATGACGGCCACCTCGGTGGTGCCGCCGCCGATATCAACCACCATGGATCCGGTCGGGTCCTCGATGGGCAGGTCTGCACCGATGGCGGCAGCCATCGGCTCTTCGATGAGGTAGGCCTGGCGCGCACCGGCCGAGATGGTTGCCTCGAAGACCGCGCGCTTCTCAACCGACGTGACGCCTGAAGGCACGCAGACAACCACGCGCGGGCGCGGTGACCACGGGTAACGACGAGAACCGCGGGCCTTCTCGATGAAGTAGCGCAGCATGACCTCCGTCACGTCGAAGTCAGCGATGACGCCGTCCTTCAGCGGACGCTCGGCAATGATGGAGCCGGGCGTACGGCCAATCATACGCTTGGCGTCGGCACCCACGGCCAGAACGCGATCCTCGCTCTTGTCGATAGCCACGACCGAGGGCTCGTTGAGCACGATGCCCTGGCCGCGCGCCGCTACCAACGTGTTTGCGGTCCCTAGGTCGATGGCGAGGTCGCCATCGTATTCTCCAAAGAGCGTATCAAGAAGTGACATGGTTTCCAATCCTGTCACGAGGGCGCCGGGCGCCCGGTCCTGCGATATGTGTGGGGCGCCTATTCCTCGACGGTGCCCTCTTCGGTGGTGGAGCCGTCCTCGGTGGCCTCCTCGCCCTCCGTGGTCTCCTCGACGGCCTCACCCTCGGTGGCCTCTTCGCCCGCGGTGGCCTCTCCCTCGGTGGCTTCGCCCTCGACGGCCTCCTCAGACTCGGCATCCACGGCAGTGCCATCCGCGCCCAGAACCGGCGTCACGCCGCCCTGCGAGGGATACACGGCCGCCACCGAGGCGACCTTCCAGCTGATGCCGTCACGCAGCAGATGGATCTCGTAGCTCTGCTCGCCGTCAGCCTGGAGCGTGGCGGTGCAGAACACCGTGGACTCACTCATGGAGCGGTCAACGCCCGTGACCTTGACGCTCGTCGTGGACGAGGGAAGCACGTTCTTAATCTGCTGCTTGGCCTCGGCGGTGAGCGAACCGTCAAGCAGTGCCTCGACGTCGCCGCCCGAGGACTTCTCGGTGAAGAGCTGCTCGACGACCGACTCCTGCATGGGCCAGCCATAGCCGCTGTAGTACCCATAGCCGCAAACGCCGCCCGCGATGAGCAGGAGAAGCAGCAGGAAGATGAAGATCTTGCGACCGGTGTGGCGATGCTTGCGACGCATACGACGGTTGCGCTTGTCCTGCTCGACGAGCTCCTTTTCGGTCACCGAGAAGAAGCCGGTGTCCTCCGGGGAGGGCATGAACTCGCCAGACTCGCCCAGCGGGTCGAGCGGGTCGTAGCTTCCCGTGCCATAACCGGCGGCAGCCAGGAACTGGTCGGTCTCCGACGGGTTGCCACCCTTAACGTGAGTCGCAGCGCGCTGGGCCGCCTCGTAGGCAACGTTGGCCTCGGAGGAAAGCATGTACGTTCCGTCGGCGGTGGCATGCGCAAACGCGTCCACAGCCTCGCTCATGCGGTTGGCCGCCACATAGGCGAGCCCGAGGTCCGCATAGATGGCGTTCTGGTCCGCCTGCGGCGTGGAGAAGTCAAGGGCCGTACGGTAGGCCTCGACGGCGTCCACGGGGCGACCCATCTGCATGAAGCACGAGCCGAGGCTGCACAGTGCAGAGGAAGGATCGGGGTTGGACTCGTCGATGGCTGCATTACGGAACGCCACACCCGCGTTGCGCGCGTCGCCAATCTTGAGGTAGGCATTACCCAAGGCAATCTGCACCTTGTAGGGCGTGGGATACGACGTGTCCTTGGTGGCCATAGTGAGAGACGCGATGGCCTCCTGCGGCTTGCCCGCGGCCAGAAGCGCGCGGCCACGGTTGCAGGCGAGGGCGCCGGTGTTTCCATACGACGCGTCCTGCAGAGCGTCGCCGTAGCAAGCCGCCGCCTCAGCGTAACGGCCAAGCTTCATGAGGCAGTTGCCCAGCAGGTGGTCGACGCTGCCCGAGACCTCGCCGGGCTGCTTCGCCTGGCTCAGGGCCTCCATGGCACCGCGGACATCACCCTGCCTGTATGCTGCCTTGCCTGCTTCGAATGCCTGTTGGTTCACTGCTGCTCCTTGTGTTGTGTCCCCGTGTGCTCGACGCTCACGGAGTGCCTATGCGTGCTCGATGCGGATAGACTCGATGACGTCTCCCGCACGCAGTGCCGCGATGACGTCCATGCCCTCTATAGTGGTGCCAAAGACGGTGTACCCCGAATCCAGACCATGCTGCGGGCCGAGGCAGAAGTAGAACTGCGAGCCGGCGCTGTCGGGATTCTGGCTGCGTGCCATGGCGAGCGCGCCATCGACGTGGCTGTTATTGGGGTTGCTAGTGTACTCCTGACGAATGCGATACCCAGGGCCGCCCGTGCCGGGACGACCGTACGGGCCAACGGCACCCGAGGCAACTTCCTCAGGCGTCATCTCACGCGTGTTGGGGCACCCGCCCTGAATCACAAACCCGGGCACGTAGCGATGGAACTTGAGGCCATCGTAGTAGCCTGCCTCGGCAAGCTCGCAGAGGTTGGCAACGTGACGCGGAGCGCCGGCGCCATCAAGGGCCACGCGAATGGTGCCCTTGCTCGTCGTGAAGACCGCAATCTCGTCACCCTTGACTGCGTACTTGGGCTCGTACAGCGGGTCAGGGAAAAAGCCCATGTGTTTGCTCCTTAATGCGTTGCCTGCGTAAACGCAGACAATCCACTCACATACCTAGTTGGAACATTTTAGCAGTACGACCGTGCTTTCACATATTCGGCAGAGTGCTTATAGGCCCCGTTCGCCGATGCTTCACGATGTGCCTACGGGTGGACAAACACGAAGGGGCGTCCAAGCTGAGTGCTCGGACGCCCCTCATTGCCCTCTTCTGGGCGATGTGCGCAGGGAGAAACTCCCCTATCAGGCCAGATGATCGAGGACGTACGGCAAGATGCCGCCCGACGCCATGAAGTTAGCCTCCATCGGCGTGTCGATGCGCACAACCGCATCGAAGCTCACCGTGGAGCCGTCGGCCTTCGTGGCAACCACGCTGGTCGTACGCGATGCGGGCAGGCCATCGCTCACGTCAACGGCTGAAATTGCGTAGGTCTCCGTGCCATCAAGACCCAAGGACGCAGCCGTCTGTCCCTCCGGAAGCTGCAGCGGCAGCACGCCCATCTGCACGAGATTGGAGCGGTGAATACGCTCGAAGCTCTCAGCGATGACCGCCTTCACGCCCAGAAGCGCCGGGCCCTTGCCAGCCCAGTCACGGCTGGAGCCCGAGCCATACATCTTTCCGGCCACGACCACCAAGGGCTCTCCAGCCGCGCGATACGACTCGGAGGCATCGAAGACACTCTTGATCTCCCCGTCCGTCTGATCGAGCGTCCAGCCGCCCTTCTTGCCGCCAGCAAGGAAGTTCTCCAGGCGCACGTTCGCAAAGGTGCCGCGCATCATCACCTCATGGTTGCCGCGACGCGCGCCGTACGTGTTGAAGTCGGCGTCATCCACACCGCGCTCGCGCAGGTAACGGGCCGCGGGCGAGGTCGGCGCGATGGATCCCGCCGGAGAGATGTGGTCGGTCGTCACGAAGTCGCCCAGGAAGGCAAGGGCGCGGCCGTCCTCGACGCCCACGCATTCGTGCGTCTCGGCAAGGTCGAAGTACGGTGCGCGGCGCACGTAGGTGGAGCTCTCGTCCCACGGGAAGGTGGGAGACTCACCCGAGGCGATCTCCTGCCAGGCAGCGGAGCCGTCAACGCCCTCGGCCTGCGCCGTCGCGAAGAGCTCTGGCGTCAGCACCTCGTCAAGCACCGCCTGAATCTCGGCATTCGAGGGCATGAGGTCTGCCAGGAAGACGGCCTCGCCCTCGCTTCCGATACCCACCGGCTGGGTGGCAAGGTCGACGTCCATGGTGCCCGCGATGGCATAGGCCACGACGAGTGCCGGCTGGCACAGGAAGTTCTGAGCCACGTCTGGACTGATGCGTCCGTCAAAGTTGCGATTGCCCGACAGAACCGAGGTGAGCTCGGCCTGCCCCGCGATGGCGTGCAATGCCGGATGGATGTCACCCGAGTTGCCGATGCAGCTCATGCAGCCGAAGCCACAGGTAAAGAATCCCAACTTGAACAGGGAGTCCGTCAGGCCAGCGCGGCGCAGGATGAGCTCGGTGGCACGGCTGCCCGGGGCGAGGATGGTCTTGACCCACGGCTTGGGGCGAAGTCCATGTGCGCCGGCCTTCTGCGCGAGCAGGCCAGCGGCAACCATCATCGCAGGATCCGTGGCGGTGGTGCAGCTCGTGATGGCGGCGATGGCCAACGCGCCGTGCGCAAGCTCCACCGTACCGGAGGCGAGCTCGACCTCGAAGCGCTCGGAGAGGTCCTTGCCATGCTCACGTGCGACGCTCTCGAAACGCTCCGCCAAACCGCTCGGAAGCACGCGGTTGTGCGGGCGGGACGGGCCGGCGAGGCAGGTCTCGACGCTTCCCAGGTCCAGCGTGACGGTACGCGAATAGGTGCGCTCCCCGGCCTCCCAGATGCCCTGGGCCTTGAGGTATGCCTGAGCGAAGTCGAGCTCGGCCTCGTCGCGGCCAGCGAGCGCAAGGTAGTCCATAACCACGCCGTCAGCCGGGAAGAGCGTCGTGGTGCTGCCGTACTCAGGCGTCATGTTTGCGACGCAGGCGCGCTGCGTAGCCGTAAGGGTGGCAACGCCCGAACCCGTCACCTCAACCAAGGTGCCCACGACGCCCTCAGAGCGAAGCAGCTCACATACGGTAAGTGCGAGGTCCATGCCCGAGATGCCTTCGGAGAGCGCGCCGGTCAGGCGAAGCTCGACCACCGGCGGGACCAACATCGAGATGGGCTGCCCCAGGGCAGCGGCCTCGGCCTCGATGCCGCCCACGCCCCAGCCCAGCACACCTACGCCATTGGCGGTGGTGGTGTGCGAGTCGGTGCCTACGAGCGTGTCGAAGCACGCGGTCTCGGTCTCGCCCGTAGCCAAGGCGTCGGTCATGACCACGTTGCAGAAGCGCTCGATGTTGAGCTGGTGGCAGATGCCCACGCCGGGCGGAACGATCTCGACGTTGTCAAAGGAGCGAGATGCCCACTTCAGGAAGGCGAAGCGCTCCGCGTTGCGATGGGCCTCCAGGCGCTCGTTGGCGTCGGCACAGCCTGCACAGCCCGCCTCGTCGGCGATGACGGAGTGGTCAATCACCAGCGTGCAGGGAATGCGCGGGTTGACGAGCGACGGGTCTCCCCCGCGCTCAACCATGGCATCGCGCATCGCCGCGAAGTCAACGAACACGGGAACGCCGGTAAAGTCCTGGAAAAGGACGCGGGCGGGCATGAACTCGATCTCGTCACCCTGCGCGCCTGCAAGGCCAGCCGAGACGATGGCGTGTGCCTGCTCCACACGGCGGTCAACGTCGTCCACACGACGCACGACGTTCTCAAGCAGCGTCACCAAGGCGCGCGGTAGGCGCTCGGCGCCCGGAATCTTCGAGACGTCATACACCAGACGCGTGACGCCCGAAGCCGTCAGCTCGACGGGACGAGACGCCTCAAGAACCGCCTCGCGGAACTCGGGAGTAACCTGTGACATGGAACCCCTCCTTTATCGGGCAAGGCACCTACCTCTTGCGGTGCCTGCGGTCATAGCTTTTCTCAAGCCACCACACGAAGTAGCTCAGACGGTCCCCGTCCTCGCCCTCGTCGTGCGGCCGATTCAGCCGTTCATACAGGATATGGAAGAGCGTCAGCGTAGCCGCGCCGCACACCACGAGAAATAACGCCATGGTAACCGTGGGCCTCTCAAGCGAGAAGAACGACGGGAACACAAGGCAGCCGGCAATCAGGATGCACATCACCGACACGAGCAACGCCGTGCGCAGCGGGGTGAGCGGCCATGAGATGCGCACGATGAGTGCCACGCCCACAGCTGCGGAGAGGTAGAGCGCGCACGTCGAGCGCTGCGCAAAGTTCATGCCCAGGGGCCCGCCCAAGAGCTGCACCGCGAGTACCGCCGCCACGATAGCCACCGAAGCCGGCAGCGACCTCCGTAACACGTTTGCCAAGAAGCCGCCCGTCACACGTTCACGATTGGGCTCCATCGAGAGCGCGAACGAGGGCCAGCCAATCACTGCGCTGGACAGGAGCGTCATCTGGATGGGGATGAACGGGTAAGGCGGCAGGAAGATGCACAGGAAGGTGAGAAGCGCCGAGAAGACGGTCTTCACCAGGAAGAGCGAGGCGCTGCGCTGCAGGTTGTTGATGGAGCGACGGCCCTCCGCCACCACCTCGGGCATGTGCGCGAAGTCGTTGTCCACAAGCACGATCTCGCTCACGTTGCGTGCCGCGGCCGACCCCGACGCCATCGAGACCGAACAGTCAGCCTCCTTGAGCGCGAGGACGTCGTTCACGCCGTCGCCCGTCATGGCCACGGTGTGTCCCGCGGAATGCAAGGTCCTCACGATGGTGCGCTTCTGCTGTGGCGTCACGCGGCCAAAGACGCTCTTGGTGAGGGCCGCATCCATGACCTGCTCATCCGTCACGAGGGTAGAGGCGTCAACGTACGAGTCGGCACCCTCGATGCCCACGGCCCTGGCGATGGCCGAGACGGTGCGCGGGTCGTCGCCCGAGATGACCTTGAGGTTGACGCCCTGGTTGCGGAAGTACTTGATGGTGTCTGCCGCGGTGGGCCTGATCTCGTCCCTGAGGCCGACAAAGCCCAACACGCGCGGGGTGCCCACCAAGGCGCCCGTGTGCTCAAAGCCGTCCACCTCGGCAATCGTCAACACGCGCTCGCGCTCGCCAAACGAAGAGACGTACTCACGCCACTCTTCTGCCGCAGTCCCCAGCACGAACTGCGTCGCACCCAACACGAACGCCCTGCCGTCTTCGGTGACGCAACCCGAGTACTTACGTGCCGAGCTGAACGGGATGGCGCGACTAATGGGCTCGGGGGTCGCACCCACACCCTCGGCGTAGGACATGAGGGCAAGGGCCGTCTCGTTGGCGTCGTTCTCGTTGGCGTGGGTGACCGTGCAGAACGAGCGCTCGACCTCCTCGCGCGGCGTCTCACCCACCCCGAGGACCTTCGTGACCTCCATCTGGCCGCTCGTGATGGTGCCCGTCTTGTCAAGGCAGAGCATGTCAACACGCGCAAGCGTCTCCACGCAGTAGCTCTGCTGGACGAGTACGCTATGCATGCCGAGCCTGGTAGTCGCGATGGCCAACACGCCCGAGGTCAAAAGCACGAGGCCCTGCGGAATCATGCCCACCATGGCCGCCACGGTCGAAAGCAGCGCATCCACGAGCGGCGTGGCCTCCACCACATAGGTGCGCAGGAAAAGCCCCGCACCGAGGGGGATGAGCACGAGTGACGCGAACTCGATGATCATCGAGAGCGTACGCATGATCTCTGAGTTAACGGGCTTGACGTAGTGCGCTTCCGCGTTGATCTGTGCCGCATAGCCTGCGGCGCCCACGCGCGTCACGCGGTAGGCGACGTCACCAGCTACCACAAAGCTGCCTGAGAACAGCTCGTCTCCCAGGTGCTTCTCAACCGATTCGCTCTCGCCGGTAAGCAGGCTCTCGTCCATGAGCGGGTCGCCACGCACCACGGTGCCGTCTGCGGGCACCTGGTCACCGTGCCTGAGCAAGACGATGTCGTCCTGCACGATGCCCTCTATGGGCAGCTCCACCTGCACACCGTTGCGCATGACGCGAACCTGCTTGGTAGTGAGGATGGTGAGGCGGTCAACCATGCGCTTGGCGCGGACCTCCTGCACGATGCCCACAGCCATGTTGAAGAACACGACCCCCATGAAGGCCATGTTGCGGAGCCGGCCGGTGAACAGCACGAGGATGGCAAGAAAAACGTTTATGCCATTGAAGAGCGTGAAGGTGTGCTCGGCGAGGATCTGTCGTATGGACTTGGTCTTGAGGTCAGTGTTGGCATTGGTGAGACCTGCCGCGACACGCTCCGCCACCTGTTCGTCCGTCAGTCCGAACAGTGTCGATGTCTGTGCCTCTGGCTCCATGCGTTCCTCCCCCTGCGTTGGCCCTCAGTGATTGTACGCGATTGCGAGGTCCTGCAAATGTTGACCACAGGGGCGACGCGCGGGAAAAGCAAGCCGCACGTAAGGCCAGGCCCTACGTGCGGCTCACAAACTACGCATTCTAGCTGCGACGACGGAGCGCGTAGCCTGTCGCAGCAAGAGCCACACCAACGATGCCGATGGTGACGATAGTGCCAACGGGCACGCTTGGGTCACTTGTCTTCGGAAGAGTGCTGTTGCTCGTGCTTGCGGCATTCTTCTGCCACTCGGCCGTGAAGGTGTGGTCGCCCTCCACCTTGTACTGCGCGCCGGCCGCGTACTCGGAGCCCTTCCAGCACTTGAACGTGTAGCCCTCACGCTTGGGGGCGCCCGGGAGCTTGATCGTGTCGCCCACGTTGGCCTCGACGGTCACCTTGCCGGTCTTGCCGTCCAGCGTTCCGCCTGCCAGGTCAAACGTCAGCGTGGCCTTCTTCGCAGGCGTCGGGTTGGCTTCCCAGACCGCCGTGAAGGTGTGGTCGCCCTCCACCTTGTACTGCGCGCCGGCCGCGTACTCGGAGCCCTTCCAGCACTTGAACGTGTAGCCCTCGCGCTTGGGGGCGCCCGGGAGCTTGATCGTGTCGCCCACGTTGGCCTCGATGGTCACCTTGCCGGTCTTGCCGTCAAGCGTTCCGCCGGCCAGTTCAAACGTCAGCGTGCCCTTCTCCACAGGGAGCGGCTCGACCACACGAGTCTCTTTCTCATCGCAGCGCGTGCATTCCCGCACCTCTTCGCCGGCCGATATCGTGGTCGGCCTCTTCGTGACCTTCCAATCGCCCCACTGGTGCCCGAGCTTTGGCTCGTCAACGACGGTGTCGTTGGAGAGCACCTCGTCGCATTGCTTGCACCGGACAATCACGTCATGCGTTCCGTCCGTCGTGCAGTCAGCCGCGACGAAGCCATCGTTCACCGGATCCCCGGCATCGTGCACTGCCGTGACCTTCACGACACCGCTGACAGAGAGCCTATGCGGAGGGTGAAAGTCAAAGACGCTTATCAGCTCTCCCCCATGTACGGTGAACGTATCGTCCGGGAACACGTAGCCGAAATCGGTCGCGAGCCAAAGCCTCGCATAGAACGCTTCTCCACCCTTGAACGTACCGATGAAGGGATCCCTGTCATCCGCGCTCTTCACCCACCAACCAGGCAGACCCCCATCCGCGTCGTTGGGATGATAGGCGCTCCCGTCAGGGCACGTTACCTGCGGCGGGTTTGACTGCCTGTTGCAATCATAATCCATCGACGCAGGGTCTAGCGGTGTCGTGGTCTCCGTACCGCACGTCGGAGCCTCGATCGTCATCTCCGGAGTGTCAGAGAGTACCTTGTACATGACGTAGTACATCTCCACACCGTCACCGACATACGTGCTGCCGAGAATGTCGTCTCTATTCAGCTCGTTAAAGCCCACGTACTCGGTCAACGGCTTGGTGACGCGGTAATTGGAATCCTCATACCCAGCTGCCACAAACGGTTTGTAGCTGATGCCGTCCGTCGTGTTGAAGTGATCGTTTATGGCCTGGGCAATCGTGGTGCTATCAGGTGCCAGCACGTCAAACCTGATGGCATCCATGATCTCGCCGTCAACTGACGTGAAATGCAGTGTCATAGGAGAGGAGTACGTATAGGTCATCGTGGTGGTTGCGCCCTCAGCGGTCTTGCTCGTCATCGTATAATGCGTGACCCCGACCTCTGCCCACTGGTAGTCGATAGGCTGGCCGCCACTGCGGACGTCCATCTCAGGCAAAATGGAAGACCAGTCATTCCCCGGTCTCAACAGGACGCTATGTACCGCTGAACCATTCGCAAGCAGGTTAACTCTGAGTGAATCGGGGCGCGAGTCTTTCCCTTCGTCACCCGCCCAAACAACTCGCAGCTTAAAGTCGGTTGTCTCTGGCGTGTGCCTAAAGGTAATGACGGTAGCATCCTCATCCTCGTCGAAGGAAACACTATAGCCACTTGGAAGCTGCCCAAGAACCTTGTCCTTGCCCACGCGGTACAGAATGGGCACTCCTGACGACTGTAACGGCAGCATATCCCACGTGTATGACCAATTGTTCACATCCGACAGAGTGGCGCCTTCGATACATTCATCGTCAGCGAAGAGCTCGACGGATATCTTCTCAGGACGAAAGCCATCTTGGTCATTGGCGTCGTCCCACACGATACGAGCGGTATGGGATCCTGTGTCCGGCGTATTCTTGTCGTCGGCAAACGCATGCATCGGAAACAGCCCCACGACAAAGAGCATCGCGGCGATGAACGCCCAGAGCTTCCCCAAGCGCCTTCTATCCATATGCGCACCCCCTCCACGTTAGCTATGCAAACATGCGGACATTGTGCCACGGAACACGAGGTAGACAGCCGGTGGGAACCGTTTGTTTCGGTGAGAAACGGGCAGGTTACCCTCCTCGTGCAAAACGCCTTTGGGACGGAAGGGATGGGACGGAAGGGATACTCCCCTTTGTCCCACCCGCGCCTTGTGGGACGGAAGGGATACTCCCCTTTGTCCCACAACAAACAAGAAGAGGCCGCCATCGCTGACGACCTCTGCCATATCCTGGTGCCCCCAGGGGGACTCGCCGCGTTGCCTTCGGCAACGCTCGACGGCTCCGCGCCTTGCGGCGCTCCGCCCGGCATGCGCCCGCCCATAGAGCAACCCTCGCTTATCGCTCGGGTTTTTCACCGTCCACTGGACGGTGAAACTCCCGGGTTCGAGTCCCCAGGCGGCGGGCACAAACAAGAAAGGCCACCGTGATAGGTGGCCTCTTGCACACTTTGGTGCCCCCAGGGGGACTCGAACCCTCGACCTTTCGCTCCGGAGGCGAACGCTCTAATCCGCTGAGCTATAGGGGCTTGTGTGCAGACGAGTATAGCCCAAAACAGCCAACAAGGTTGAAGAAACCTTCCGCACCTCAAGTTGTGTACCTTCAACACATCAATTATGAGCAGGTAATCGCGCGCGACAAAGCGGTGTTACCCTGTTCACATCAACAGTTCGCGGACAGTCCCGCCCGCCGTCGAAAGGAAGCCACGCCATGCTTATGAACATGAAGGAGCTGCTTGCCCCCACCGACGAGCACCAGTTTGCTATCCCTGCGTTCAATATCAGTAGCTATGCCATGTTCAACGGAATCATGGACATCACCGAGCAAAAGAACGCCCCTGTCATCATCGAGATTCACCCCGACGAGCTGAAGCACCTTGGATCTGACGCCATCGCGTCGATTCGCCAGCGCATTCAGGCCTCGCCCGTACCTGCCGTTATCCATCTGGACCACGGCCCTGACCTGCGCAGCGTTATGGCGGCCATTCGCTCTGGCTACACCTCCGTCATGATCGATGCCTCCTCGAAGCCGTTTGAGGAGAACGTCGCCATCACCAAAAAGGTCGTGGAGATCGCGCACGTGGCACAGATGTGGCAGGTCTGCACCGACGCCGATGACCCGCGCGCGGCCGAGGTCCCTGCAGGTGACCCGTTTGCGTACGTGCCCTCGCTCTGGGTGCGTGACATCTCCGTTGAGGCCGAGCTGGGAAACATCGGCGTGACCGACGCAGACAAGGCCTTTGGCCAGGTCATCCACTACACGCAGCCTGACGAGGCAGTGGAGTTCATCAAACAGACGGGTATCGACACCCTCGCCATCGCCATCGGCACCTGCCATGGCCTCTATCCGAAGGGCTATGTGCCCGAGCTCAAGCTCGACCTTCTGCGCGAGATCAAGGCGGCACTGACGGAAGCCGGCCTGGACACCAAGCTCGTGCTCCACGGTGGCTCAAACAACCCCGATGACGAGATTGCCGAGGCCGCGCGCATTGGCATCGCGAAGATCAACATCTCCTCCGACATCAAGGCGGCGTTCTACAACAAGATGCGCGAGGTCCTGAAAGACAGTGGCCTGCGCGAACCCAACGAGATTGAGCCGCCGTGCATCAAGGCCATGCAAGCTGTCGCGGCACAGAAGATCGACCTCTTCAACTGCACCGGCAAGGCGGTTCTCTACAAGTAGACAGGGTCATACGAAGCTCGGGTTTCGTCTCATTGGGCGCTTCTTGAGCCCAATGAGACGTTTTCTTGTGCTCTTTTGTCTCATCGGGCGGATTATGCACCCAATGCGACAAACCAGGATCCTGAGCACCCTGCTCGGGTGAGCGCTCCGCCTACTTGGCCATGTGACGAGGGGCATAAGAAGCCGAAGCTGGGGCCGTGCCCTTCTCAGCAAGAGCCTTTCTCTCCGCATCCGCCCAGATGTCGATAGGCTTCACGTGCTTAACCCTGATGTAGATCAGCAGCCCGATGAGGAACGCGCCAAGGACGCAGCAACTGCCAACGGCACCCTCGACGCCAAACATGGTGTCAAAGAACGGACCGTTCGCGGCAGCCTCGAGCTTGAAGATGGAGTACTCCGAGACCAGTCCGCTGTTGGGCAAGCCGAAGATAATGTTCTGCGTGTAGTTCCACGCCGCATGCATGGCAATCGCGGCGCCGAGCGCATCGAAGTACAGGCAGAAGAGCGAGAGAATGACGCTTATCTCAAGTAGCTCCACCACAGCCATGACGGTGATGCCGGGGTTCAAAAGATGCAAAGCCGCGAAGAACGTGGCGGAGAGGATCACGGCCACGACCGGGGCCTTATAGCGCCTCAGTAGCTTCTGCTGCAGATACAGGCGGGTCACTATCTCTTCCGCACCGGACTGGATCACGACTCCACAAAAGAGCACGAGCAGCGGCGCTGGGTCAATTCCGACAAAGCTGAGGCCGATGTCATGCCTGAGCACGGAAATCGCCACACAGATGCCGTTGCAGGCAAAGCCGGCGAGCAAACCAAGGAGCGTGCGGACGATGGTGTTGCCCTCACGGATGGTGGGCACGAGAAGTCGCAGCATCGGTCGATTTGCCGGAAACACGGCCATGACCAGCACGAACACAACCCAGATGCCCGAGAAGACAAAGTAGCTCTTGAGCGCCCAGGGAACGTAGCTTGGCAGCGTTTCGTTGGTGCTGATGCCTGACAAACGCGCCCCAAAGAGCGATGCGATGGTGCCGGTCTCCATCAACAAGAACGTGATGACCGCGGCAATCAGAAACTGGTCCGTCAGCTTCCGGCAGGGACGAAGAAAACGCTCCTTAAGCTGCTCCATGGTAATCCCCCATCTCACTTCTGGCGTTCCATCCTTTATACGCCAGTTCGCCTTCATTAATCTTGAGAACCGCACACATATCAAGACGATTCGGTTACGGCTGGTAAACTATCGCGACCGCGTTACCAGCCCGTGTTACCATGCACCCTTGTGAAACCCGCTGCAGGTAGCTGCCGCCAAGGAGGCGCCCATGATTGCCATTCTTAAGTCCACCACCACCGAGGACCAGCTTCAGCACTTTGTGCACTGGATCGAGGGGCGGGGCTTCTCAACCAACGTCAGTCGTGGTGAAAACGAGACCATCGTCGGCATCATCGGCGACACCACGCAGATCGACCCCTTCCTGCTTGAGTCCATGGACATCATCGAGCGCGTCCAGCGTGTGTCCGAGCCCTTCAAGAAGGCCAATCGCAAGTTCCACCCAGAAGACACCATCGTTGACTGCGGGCATGGCGTGCTCGTGGGTGGAGGCAACTTCCAGGTGATGGCCGGCCCGTGTTCCGTCGAAGGCAAGAACCTCATCCAGATCGCACGTGCCTGCAAGGCATCTGGCGCCACCATGCTGCGCGGTGGCGCCTTCAAGCCCCGCACCTCCCCGTACGCCTACCAAGGCATGGGCGAGCGCGGACTCGACCTTCTGCTCGAGGCCTCAGCGGAGCTCGACATGCCCATCGTCACCGAGATCATGGACGTGCGCGACGTCGCCCTCTTCGTGGACAAGGGTATCGACGTGATGCAGATCGGCGCACGCAACGCTCAGAACTTCAACTTGCTGAAAGAAGTTGGCAAGACCAACATCCCCGTGCTGCTCAAGCGCGGCCTGTCTGGCACCATCGATGAGCTGCTCATGGCTGCTGAGTACATCATGAGTGAGGGCAACGAGAAGGTCATGCTTTGCGAGCGCGGCATCCGCACCTTTGAGACCCGCACCCGCAACACCTTTGACGTGAACGCCATCCCCGTGCTGCACTACCTCACGCACCTGCCGGTCATCGCAGACCCCAGCCATGCCACGGGCTACACCCGCTACGTGCGGCCCATTGCCTACGCCGCCACCGCCGCAGGTGCCGACGGTCTCGAGATCGAGGTGCACAACTGCCCGTCCGAGGCGTGGTCGGACGGCGCGCAGGCGCTCACGCCCGCGCAGTTTGACGATGCTATGCGTCGCATCGCGCTCATTCGCGAGGCCGTCACGGCCGAGGTGGCCTAGCATGGCGGCCGAACAGGGCGTGCATACGCCCACCTTCGTGGCCGGGCGCATCGGCGTCGTGGGCCTTGGCCTCATCGGAGGCTCCTTTGCCAAGGCGCTCCATACCGGTGGCGCCGAGGTCTACGCCTGGAACCGCACGCACTCTACGCTCGAGCTTGCCATGATCGAGACGGTGGATGGAGAGCTCAACCCCGACACCATCCCCACCTGCGAGCTCATCATCCTGGCCAGCTACCCCACGGCCAGCATCGCATGGCTCGAGGAACACCAAGACCTCATCAGTGCCGGCGCCATCGTCATCGATGCCGTCGGCGTGAAGCGCATCGTCTGCGAGCGCTGCTTCGCCATCGCCTCCACGCACGACTGGACCTTTGTGGGCTGCCATCCCATGGCTGGCACCCAGTTCTCGGGCTACGCCCACTCACGTGCCAACATGTTCAAGGGCGCCCCGCTGGTGGTTGTCCCGCCCGCAATGGACGACTTTGACCGCGTCGCGGTGCTCGAGCGCCTCCAGCAGCTCCTTGAGCCGTGCGGCTTTGGCTCGTTCACGCTGTCCACTGCCGACCACCACGACGCCGTCATCGCCTTCACCTCGCAGCTCGCGCACGTGGTGTCCAACGCCTACGTCAAGAGCCCCTCCGCGCGTGTGCACAAGGGCTTCTCCGCTGGCAGCTACAAGGACCTCACACGTGTGGCGCGCCTCAACCCCGACATGTGGTGCGAGCTCTTCCTCGACGACGCGGACTTCCTCAGCGCAGAAATCGGCACGCTAATCGAAAACCTGCAGCAGTACAAGGACGCCATCGACACCAGGGACGCAGCTCGCCTGCGCGAGCTCTTGGCCGAAGGTGACCGCATCAAGAGGAACATCGAGGGACGATGAGCACTTCCGCCACCACTCCCCTACGGACCATCGCCGTACAAACCGCCTCGCGCAGCTATGACGTGCTGGTGGGCGCCGACATCCTCGGCGGTCTGGGGAGCCGCGTACGCACTGCCACCGGAGCGAGCCGCCCCTTTGTGGTGACCGACACCACCGTCGGCCCCCTGTACCTCACCCGCATCGAGGAGGCGCTCCACGCCGAAGGCTACGACGCCCCGTCCTTTGCCATGCCCGCAGGTGAGGTCAACAAGCACCTCGGCACGCTCGGCGACGTCTGCCAGGCCATCGCGCAGGCAGAGCTCTCGCGTGACGACACGGTGGTCGCCCTTGGCGGCGGCGTGGTCGGCGATCTCGCCGGCTTTGCCGCAGCCATCTACATGCGCGGCATCCAGGTCGTGCAGGTGCCCACCACGCTCCTTGCCATGGTGGATTCCTCGGTCGGCGGAAAGACCGCCATCGACGCCACCGCCGGAAAGAACCTCCTTGGCGCCTTCCTGCAGCCCTCGTTGGTGATGGCGGACGTGCAGACGCTCTCCACCCTCTCCCCCGAGGTCTTTGTGGACGGCATCGGTGAGGTGGTCAAGCACGCCGTGCTCGCCGACGAGGCGCTGTTTGAGGAGCTCACGGTCCATCCGCTCACCCAAGCTGCGGACGAGGACTACCTTGCCCGCGTGGTCGCACGCAACGTGGAGATCAAACGCGACGTAGTGAACACCGACGAGCGCGAGCGGGGACTCCGTCAGACGCTCAATTTGGGCCACACCATTGGACACGCTATCGAGGCCTCGAGCGGCTACCGCCTCGGCCACGGTCACTGCGTTGCCGCTGGGCTCTGCTGCATGGCGCGCGCGACGGAGGCGCTCGGTTGGTCCGAGCCGGGCCTCGCGCGCCGCATCGAGCGGTGCGTAGCCGCCCAGGGCCTCCCCACCACAACCGACATCGCTCACGAGGACCTCGTCTATCAGGCGGCCTTTGACAAGAAGCGCCACGGGGACTCCGTCAACGTCATCGTTCCCACGGCTATCGGCTCAGCCGAGGTGCGCCGCGTCAGCCTGGAGGAGTTTTCGCGTATCGTGGAGCTCGGCTGTAGTGGCCGGTCCTGCTAGGAGGGGCTATGGACGTCACCATCTCGCCTCGCGCACTTACGGGAACAATCGGTTCCGTGCCGTCGAAGTCCGTCGCGCACCGTCTCATCCTGCTCGCCGCCCTCACTCCGGGCACCACCGAGATTGATTGCGCCACCACCTCAGCGGATATCGCCGCAACCATCTCTTGTGTTCGAAGCCTGGGTGCCACGGTCACGCGCACCCCGCTCGGCTTCGAGATCTGCGGCATCCCACGTCACGCTGACGAGTCATCTCAGCCACCCGTGATGCTTGACTGTGGCGAGTCGGGCTCAACGCTGCGCTTCCTGTTGCCCATCGTGTGCGCCCTAGGGCGCCCATGCGAGCTCATGGGGCATGGACGTCTGGTCACCCGTCCGCTCTCCCCGCTCTACGAGCAGCTCGTGCAGCATGGTGCAGAGCTCTCCGAGCAGGGGTCGTTCCCCTTGAAGGTCGCAGGCACCATCTGCGGTGGCACCTTTCTTCTGCCTGGAAACGTCTCCTCACAGTACGTGTCGGGCCTTCTTATGGCGGCGCCGCTCGTAGATGGACCCGTGCGGGTGCTCGTGGCAGAGCCACTCGAGTCGTCTCCCTACGTCACGCTCACCGTCCGTGCGCTTGCCGCCTTCGGCGTCGCCGTCGAGCAGTCACACATCACCATCGACGGCAGGCCTCATCTTTGCTTTGACGTCGCACGCTCACCGCTTGTCAGCCCCGAGGCAATGCCCGTCGAGGGCGACTGGTCAAACGCCGCCTTCTGGTTGGCTGCCGGGGCGTTCTCGCCCACGGGTGTCGAGGTCACGGGCCTCGACACCACATCCGCCCAAGGCGACCGTGCCATCTTGGCGGCGCTCGCCCTCTTTGGGGCCCGCGTCTCGCGCACGCGCGGCACCGCGGCATGCATCCATGACCCCCTGCACGGCGTGGAGCTCGATGTCTCCGACATCCCCGACCTCGTGCCGCCGCTTGCGGCCGTGGCCGCCTCGGCCGCAGGCACAACGCGCCTGCGCAACGCCGCACGCCTGCGGCTCAAGGAGTCTGACCGTCTCAAGACTGTGTCCGCCGCCATCAACGCCGTGGGCGGTTCAGCCCACGTTGAGGGCGATGACCTTGTCATTGTTGGACGCAACCTTGGTGGCGGCACCGTCGACGCGGCAAACGACCATCGCATCGCCATGATGGGAGCCATCATGGCCTGCAATGCCAATGGGCCTGTCACCATCCTCGACGCCGGATGTGTCGCAAAGTCGTACCCCGCGTTCTGGGAGGACTACGCGGCGCTCGGCGGCTCGTTCGTTACGAGCGACTAATCAATCTCTCCGGACCAACGCGGTATGCAAGGAGCAACCATGGGCTCGACCTTCGGCAACGCGCTGCGCGTCACCATCTTTGGCCAATCGCACTCCGAAGCCATCGGATGCGTGGTGGAGGGGCTGCCCTCCGGCTTTTCCGTTGACCAGGAGGCGCTCGCGCGCTTCATGGCCCGCCGTGCCCCTGGTGGTGCCAGATGGTCGACGCCGCGCAAGGAGGCCGACGCCGTACGCTTCCTCTCAGGCCTCAACCCTGCTGGTGAGACCTGCGGCGCACCGCTCTCCTGCGTCATCGAGAACACCAATACCCGTAGCCACGACTACGACGAGCTGCGACGCGTTCCACGTCCGGGCCACGCGGACTTCACCGCACAGGCCAAGTGGCACGGCGCTCAGGACGTGGCGGGAGGCGGGCACTTCTCTGGACGCCTCACGGCACCCCTCTGTGCCGCGGGGGGCATCGCCCTGCAAATCCTTGCGGCGCGGGGAGTCCGTGTGGCAGCTCACCTCGACGAGATTGCCGGCATTGAGGACCTCCATTTCAGTGCGCGAAGCGCAAACGCAGAGCAACTCAAGGCCCAGATGGACCTTCTGGCCGTGCGTCCCTTCCCCACTTTGTGCCCCGATGCCGAGGAGCGCATGGTGGCCGCCATCGACGCTGCGCGTGCCGAGGGCGACTCGGTGGGTGGCATCATCGAATGCGTTGCAACGGGACTGCCCGCAGGCCTCGGAAGTCCCCTCTTTGATGGCGTGGAGTCAGCTATCGCTCGCATCGCCTTCGGTGTGCCTGCGGTCAAGGGCATCGAGTTTGGCGCCGGCTTCGAGGCCGCGCGCATGCGCGGCAGCCAGAACAACGATCCCTACGGCGTTGACGAGCAAGGCTCAGTCGTTCTCCTCAAGAACGACGCGGGAGGAAACCTCGGCGGTATCACCACCGGGGCACCCGTCGTATTCCGCATGGCCATCAAGCCCACCCCATCCATCGCGCGTGAGCAGGACTCGGTTGACCTCACCACCAACGAGGCGGCAAAGCTTCAGGTCCGTGGACGGCACGATCCGTGCATCGCCCCTCGCGCCGTGCCCGTTGCCGAGGCGGTCATGGCCCTCGCGCTGCTTGATTGCTGGCTTACGTCACACGTGGCGTAATCACGTCCCGTCTCTGCGGAGCAGCTTCTGAATCAGCCTCTCGGGCAAAGATGCGTGACGAGCGACGACTCCTACGCGCGTCTCGTCTTCCACCATGCGTTCCACAGATTCGCACCGGTATCCCTGGGCCTCAAGCTGACGCCGCGCCTCATCCGCGATGCGGCGCGCCACCCAGAGCGTGTCGCATTCTGCCGGCATGACCACGTCGCCCAAGCTCCAATAGACCTGCAGGTCACTGGCGGCTTTTTCACGTGAGGCGCGCGTTGCCCCATCGTCCATCGCACGAAGCCTCTCGCGCACGCCTTCGTGGCGCTCAAACGCCGGGTCGTCGAAGACGCACCACACGCAGTCCGTCGTGTCGAACCACACCTCGCTCTCACCGAGTTCCAAACGCTTGAGAGAGTAGGCGAGCTTCTGGCCCACATAGCCTTCCAGCGTGGCGTCAAACGCTGCCCTGTTGTGCTGGGCGGCATCACCATAGGTCGTTGCAAACCGCTGGTCGGTCATTCGTCCAAAGCCCCTTTGCCATTGGTGCTCGGTAGGTACGTCCATCCTACACCCGCATCGTAAAGCGGCTTCTCCAACACATCGGCTCTCACCTGAGATACCTGAACGAAACGGCGACAGGTTTGCTTGATTGCAATTGTCTCCATTTGCGAAACTCTCCGCCGCTCGCTCGCCCAACCGCCACAATGAGACAGTCAAAACGAAGTGATAGGAATACACATGCAAGACCTCGCAGATATCCGGCAGCGCATCAACCAGATTGACGAGCAGATCTCTGCGCTCTTCCTCGAGCGCATGGAGGTGGCTGCCGACGTTGCCGAGTACAAGCGTGCCACAGGCAAGCCCGTCTTTGACCGCACCCGCGAGCGCGAGAACATCGCCCGCGCCGCCGAGCGCGTGCCCTTCAGCCTCGCGAGCTACGCGGCAACCTTGGAGAGCGTTCTGATGGAGGCCTCGCGCGAGGCGCAGTACGAACGCCTGGGCCTGAAGGGCCACGCTACCCAAGAGGTGGCCGTCGCCCTGGGCGAGCAGCCCGCGCTCTTCCCCCAGCAGGCCTACGTTGCCTGCCAAGGCGTGGAGGGGGCCTATCAGCAGATTGCCTGCGACCGCATGTTCAAGCGGGCTCAGATCAGCTACTTCAACTCGTTTGACGGCGTCTTCCGTGCCGTCGAGCAGGGCTTTTGCCAGTTTGGCGTCGTGCCCATAGAGAACTCCACCGCCGGTTCGGTCAACCGCGTGTACGACCTCATGATGAGGCACGACTTCCATATCGTGCGCACGTGCCGCCTGAAGGTGGACCATTGCCTGCTCGCCAAACCGGGAACCACCCTTGACGACATCAAGGTCATCTATAGCCACGAGCAGGCCATCAACCAGTGCGCCAACTACCTCGCAAACCTCACCGGGGCCCGCGTGCATGTGTGCGAGAACACGGCCATCGCCTCACAGCGCGTGGCGGCGTCAGACAAGGACGACGTGGCCGCCATCGCCTCGCGTGCCTGCGCCGAACTGTACGGCCTCGAGATACTTGACCAGGCCATCCAGGACCAGCAGAACAACTACACGCGCTTCGCCTGCATCACCAAGGACCTCACCATCTATCCGGGCGCAGACCGGACCTCACTCATGGCGGTGGTGTCAAACGAGCCTGGCTCGCTCTATAAGGTGCTTGGCCGGTTCTATGCCCTCGGCGTCAACCTCATCAAGCTTGAGAGCCGCCCCATCCCCGACCGCGACTTCGAGTTCATGTTCTACTTTGACGTTGAGTGCCCAGCTACCGCGCCGGAGTTCCCCGCGCTCTTGAACTCGCTCTCGGACGGCTGCGAAGAGCTGCGTTACCTGGGCAGCTACTCAGAGGTGCTTTAACGTGGCGCCCGATCACGTAGTGGCGTTTGGCCTCGTAGGCCAGACGCTCGGGCACAGCTGGAGCCCGCAGATACACAACGTGCTGGGAAGCGTGCCGTACGAGCTCATCGAGCTCGAGCCCGACGAGGTGAGGCCCTTCATCCGCGAGGGTCAGTGGCGTGGCCTCAATGTGACCATCCCTTACAAGCGCGTCGCCGCAGAGGTCGCAGATGCTCGGTCCCCTCGCGTGGAGGCGCTCGGCGTGGCCAACACACTCGTGCACCTCGATGACGGTCGCATCATGGCCGACAACACGGACGTCCTGGGGTTCAATGCCCTCGTGGAGTGGTTTGCGGCAGATCGCCTTGAGACCACCGCGCGGCGTGCCTTTGGCGGCCAGAAGGCGCTCGTCCTGGGCACGGGTGGCGCCGCGCAGGCCGTGGCGTACGCGCTTCGGGAGTTTGTGGGATGCGAGGTCGCCCATGTCTCGCGAGCGGGCACATCCACCTACGAGAACCTGCTCGACCTTCATGGTGACGCGGTGCTCATCGTCAACACCACACCGGTGGGCATGTATCCCAAGTGCCCGGCCTCACCTTTGGCTGACGGCGTGCTCGAGCAGCTTCCGCAGCTCAAGGCCGTACTCGACGTGGTGTACAACCCCACCCGCACGGGCATCTGCCAGCAGGCGGAGCGTGCCGGCATCCCCGCAGAGAGCGGCCTTGCGATGCTCGTGTGGCAGGCCATCTTTGCGAGCGAGCTCTTCCAAGGGCGCGAGCTGGACGACAGCCTCGGACCGCGCATCGTCAACGACATCCTCATGCAGACGGGCAACGTCATCCTCATCGGCATGCCGGGGGCGGGCAAGACCACCTCTGGACGCGCGCTCGCGCGCATGATCCGCAGGCCCTTCATCGACCTAGACGACGCCTTTACCGTGGACGCTGGCATCACCCCCGGCGAGTTCATCCAGACGTATGGCGAGGAGGCGTTCCGCCAGCGCGAGACTTCTGTGCTGCGTTCCTACGCAGCCAGTTCGGGCCTGATCATCGCCTGCGGTGGCGGCGTGGTCACCCGCCCGGAGAACTATGCGCCGCTCCACCAGAACGGTACCATCGTGCTCATCGACCGCCCCATTGAGCAGCTGTCTGACAAGGGACGCCCCATCTCGCAGGCACGCGGCATCGAACAGCTCGCGAAGGAGCGCATGGGTCTCTACCGCCTCTGGGCCGACGTCACGCTGCCGTGCACAGGTTCTCCTTCGGGTGACGCCGAGCTCATCAAGCGCTCACTTGGCCTATAGCGAGGCATAGCGCGATTGCCGCGCACCATGCGGCAATCGTGCCCCCATCACCAGGTGCTGCCGCTTGTCGATGTGCTGATAACTTGTGACAATCGCCCGTTTTCAGCTTTCTATACTGAATAAGGATTGACCAGTATAGGGGGCACTTATGTCAGACCGCGAGATAGCGAGCGCCGTGCTCGGCTGTGTGGGTGGAGCCGCGAATGTGGTGGCAAACTCCCTCTGCATGACGCGCCTGCGTATCACCGTTGCCAACCCACTCGCCATCAACCGCACGTCGCTCGACCTTATCGATGGCGTGCTAGGCACGGCCACCCGCGGCATCAACGGCGTAGAGGTCGTCTTCGGTCCCAAGGCGGTTCGTGGCATCTTCAATGAGTTCTCGCGCCTCACGGGCGTGTCGGGAGACCTTGATCCCCAGGCGGGAGTCCGCACGCACCAATCCAACCTGCATGTGCACATCTCCCCCGGTCGGCGTAAGTCGTATGTTGCCCAGGCCGACGCGCAAGAGGAGCGCGCCGCCGCGGCCCGGCAGGACGACCTTGATGACGACATGCTCGACCTCACGCGTCTTCTGGAGGACGAGCCGACAGAGGAGGATCTTGAGCCCGACGCCCCCGCGTTGAGGTTGCTCGTCATCAATGGGCCCAACATCAACATGCTGGGCGTGCGCGAGCCGGACGTCTACGGCAAGGAAGATTACGCGGCGCTTCTGGCTCTCTGCAAGGATGCGGCACGCGAGGCGGGATTCGTTGACTGTCGCTGTTTCCAGTCAAATCACGAGGGTGCCATCGTGGACGAGATCCAGGACGCCTATGGCATCTTCGACGGCCTGGTCATCAATCCTGGCGCCTACACGCACACGTCCATCGCCATTCTGGACGCGGTCAAGGCCATCGGCATCCCCACCATCGAGGTCCACATCTCCAAGGTGGAGGAGCGCGAAGACTTCCGCCAGGTGTCCTACATCCGCCAGGCATGCCTTGAGACCATCACTGGGCTCGGCATCGAGGGTTACCGCGTTGCGATCAATCACATGGCGGAGCACCTCGGCCTCTAGGCTTTTGTTGACAGATCGGGGCCCTTTTGGGTCAACATTGGCGAAAGCCATCTAATGTTGACCCAAAAGGGCCCCGATCTGTCAACAAAAGCCTTTTAGGCCGTTTACCTACGGCACCGCCAGACGGCCGCGTCGCTCACCAGCACGTCAACCGGCACGTCGTGCGCGTCGTGCGGAAGCGGATTGCTGCCAATCTGCACCGTGCGAGCCAGCGAGACCTTGCAACCGGGGTACCCAACGAGGAAGTTGTCCACATAGCCAGCGTTGTACGCCACACGGTATCCCTGGGCATCAAAGATGAGCCCAGGAACGAGGCATACGGACGCGGCGAGCTCCGTCTCATCGGCGTCCAGCGGAGAGCCGTCCTCAAGCGAGAACGTAATCTTGCCGTCGTTGGCAAACGTCGGAATGGCGACGGTCTTTCCGTCCTTGCGCGCCTGCTTCACCGCGCCCAAGGTATCAGCCTCCTCGCGCTGCGAGGGGAAGGCGAGCAGCAGCTTGCACGCGCGATACTCGGGCAGCATGCGTAGGTGCACAAGCACGTCGCCATCAAGGCGGGCCTGATGGCTCGGCGAGAGGGTGGGTAGCGTAATATAGGCCGACCTCAGAGCCTGCTTGCTGGCATCCTCACCGTACGAACTCGCCATGCTAACCCTCCCTGTCATCTTGCCAAACCGTACAATCTGCTTATCATAAAGAACATTTTCCATTCAGCCAATCCCTTTGGCTTAGAAGAAATAATGCTATGCAACGAGAAGCACGTAAAACCCATCATTCTGTAGGCGGCGTCGACTTTTGGCTTGAACGTAAGACCGTGAAGAATGTCAACCTTCGTATACATTCTGACGGCTCGGTACACGTCAGCGCGCCACTCTGGCTGCCCATGGAGCGCATTGAGCAGTTCGTAGATTCCAAGGCTGCGTGGATCGCAAAGCGGCGTGAACGCCTCGCGAAGGCCGCGGATGACGCGCCGAGGCTCTGGAGCGTTGGTGAGCAGGTACGGGTTTGGGGAGAGACGCTCGAGCTCGTCCTTACGGCCGCACCATCGGCACGCGCGGAATCCGTCACGCGGAAGGGCAACCACCTTGTCCTCGCCGTCAGCGAACGATGGGCCGACAGCACTGAGGCCGCCGTTGCCCATCGCAAGCGGCTTGTCGGCCAATGGCTCACCACACAGCTTCGCGCCGCCCTCCCCGACCTCTTCGCTCGATACGAGGCGCAGATGGGCGTCCACGCCAGTGCCATCAAGCTTCGTCGAATGAAGACGCGCTGGGGAAGCTGCAAGGTGAGCGAGGGCATCATCACGCTCAACACCGAGCTGGTGCGCTTTCCCCCTACCTGCCTGGAGTCGGTGGTGGTACACGAGCTCTGTCACCTTCTTGAGCCCAGCCACAACGCACACTTCCACGAGCTTCAGGACCGCTACTACCCCGCCTGGCGCGATGCGCGCAAGCTACTCAATGCGGCTCCTCCCCTTGCGACGCGCGACTAACCAATCATTGCATCAGGACAAGTGCTACGGCTTACGCTAACATAGGAGCGTTGGCTATCTGACGAGAGGAACTACCATGCCCAACGAGGGAAGCTACGAAGCGGCACTGCGCCGCAGCAACGAGATTCAGGCAGACCTGCCCCTTCATCCCGAGAAATACACCATGCTCACGGGTGACCGTCCTACCGGCCGCCTTCACCTTGGTCACTACTTTGGCACGCTCGTCGAGCGCGTTCGTCTGCAGGACATGGGCATCCGCACCAACGTCATCATTGCCGACTACCAGGTCATCACCGACCGCGACACCACCGAGCACATCGCAGACAACGTCTACAACATGGTCATCGACTACCTTGCCTGCGGCATCGATCCCGCCAAGACGATGATCTTCACGCACTCCGCGGTGCCTGCGCTTAACCAGCTGATGCTGCCGTTCCTGTCGCTCGTCACCGAGTCTGAGCTCGAGCGCAACCCCACCGTGAAGGCCGAGCAGGAGGCCTCCGGCCATGCCCTGACGGGTCTGCTCCTTACCTACCCCGTGCACCAGGCATGCGACATCCTGTTCTGCAAGGGCAACATCGTCCCCGTCGGACGTGACCAGCTGCCCCACATCGAGCAGACGCGCCAAATTGCCCGCCGCTTCAACGAGCGCTATGCGAAGGTGTTCCCGTCGGTCGACGGCTTGCTCACCTCCACCCCGCTCATCCCCGGCCTTGACGGCCGCAAGATGAGCAAGAGCTACGGCAACGCCATCTCCATCTCCATGACCGACGCTGAGACCGCCAAGCTCATCAAGAAGTCAAAGACCGACTCCGAGCGCAACATCACCTTCGATCCCGAGAACCGCCCCGGCGTGTCCGCGCTGCTCACCACCGCAGGCATCTGCACGGGCCGCGATCCCAAGGAGATTGCCGACGAGATTGGCATGGGTGGCGCTGGCCAGCTCAAGCGCTACGTCACCGAGGCCGTCAACGGCTACTTCGCCCCCATCCGCGAGCGCCGTCAGGAGCTCGTCAAGGACATGGACTACATCGTCGACGTCCTGCACGATGGCAACGCCCGCGCCAACGCCATCGCCAACAAGACCCTCGACGAGGTCCGCGCTGCCATGGGCATGGTGTACTAGTCCACATACGCCACTTGAGCACGAAAAGTGTACGTACGTTTTTGCTTTCAGTAATCTCGGCCAACAAAAGCGGAGGATTACTCTGAACTAGCGAAAACGTACGTACACTTTTCTACGTAATCTCAGATCGAGGCCTGGGTGCCTACAGCACTCGGACCTCGATTTGAGACAACGCGCCGTCGCGTAGCTCGCCCGTGACCAAGGTCGGGTGCTCGTTGGGCGCCAGCCAACGGTCGAGCTTCTCCCGCGCCTCCTTTGCGCCATTTCCAGGCAAGAGTGACCAAATGAAGTGCTGCCGAAGACTCGCGATGACGCGGCTCTCCAGTGCGGTCCGCTGCCGGGAGAGGTCCCGGTTGCCCTCCCGCTCCACAATCGCGATGAGCTGGCGCATCACGCGGTCGAGCCCCCCGAGCTCGTAGAGGTCTTCCTTGGTCACCGGAAGCACGGTGTAGCCACGTGCGGAGAGGTCGCGATCGCGGCGCTTGTCTCCCAGCACGCCGATTCGTGCGGCAGCGAGGGCACCTTCCAGCTCCTTGGCGCTCGACTCTTCGCCAGGATGGGTTGCGAGGTTCAGGGCGGCATCGACAACACCCTTGAGGTCTTGATGGCCGACACCGTCGTAGTTGAGGCCTGCGGAGGTGCCTTGGACGAGCAAGTCGGGAACCCGCGTCTCCTTCTCGCCAGCGCCTTTGGTTTCAACCCGCTCGTTGAGCGTTATGGGCGCCAGCCCGTATCCCAGCATCTCGAGGGGAAGTGTCGCGAGGGCAGCCACGACCGCCTCCATGGGTGACCATGCGTTGTCGACGACGTAGGCAAGCGCCTCTCGGGCCTGCTTGATGCCTTCGACACCGTGGCAGCTGTCAAGGAAGGAACGGATCCGCTGGGTACTCGTTGCCGCGGGGACGAAAAACGTCGCTTGAGCGTTTCGGGGGTTCGCCGCGTCACGGGTAAATGAGCCACAGAGCTCCATGCCAAAGAGCAGCTGCACTTCGGGTGCCATGAAACGGCCCATCTCAAGGAAGAGCAGCTCAGGGCTGCTGAGGAGGACATTGCCAGCCCTTACGAATGACGCTTCAGGTAGTCCCTTGGCGAAGATGGTGCTCTTCGTACCCTTGACGCGCAGCCGGAGACGCTCGTGTGGCACCGCCACGTTAAGTGGTGCGGACCGTGAAAATGGCAGCTCAAGTCCCTGTTGCGCAAGGTGCTCACGGATGCTCTTCTGTGACCACCGGCCATTAGGCGAAGGTACTGGTTCAGGCAGCGCGATTCGTTGGAGCGTTGCGAAGCTCAGCCCGCTCGCCCTCAGCTGCCTCAGTGCTCGAAGGGCAGACATGCCGCACAATGCCAGTTCCATAGCAAGCTCCTCCGACCGTGATAGGGAGGAGAGTATAACAAAAAGTGTACGTACGATTTCGCTTCTTCAGAGCTGTCCTGCGAGTTCGTTCACTAGGACGCTTCCAAGCGAAAACGTACGTACACTTCTTCTTGAGTGTGCAGGCTAACGTAGCAGTTTACTCGTCTATCGTGTTGTTCCAGACGTAGGCCTCTCCGGTGCGCATTTCTGAGAAGTACATGACGTCATGCTCGTATCGAGCGCTCCCCAGCTCGTAGAGCCCCTCACGCGGCTCCTCGTCATCGCAGAGCACGACGATGGAGTGTTCCGGCTCGAAGTAGCAAAGCGTCCCCGCAGCGCCTGTCGCCAGAGGTGTGTCGCTCACATCGAGGGGCTCCTCCAGAGAGAAAGCCTTCTCGTTGTCCGCGCCGTCCTCAACCGTCACCTCAAGCAGTCCACGTGAGGCAAGGTCTTGAGCCGCAGGGCTGTCGTTGAGATAGAACGGGTACTGATAGCCGTCGACGCTCATGGTCAGCAGGATGGGCTCCATATAGGGAACCCCATCGCTCGCCGCGGCAAGCTCGGAAAGCGCCGTCGTCACGGCACGCCAGCCCTCTTGGTCTCGGTCCGTAAGCTCCTGATCGTCGCTTATGGTGAACGACGCGTCGAGGTCCCACTCGCCATCTTCCGTCATGAGGTCAAACGAAAGGTGGCTCGTGGGAGCGTCAAGCGCTTGGAACTCGCTCATCTTGCGCTTCGATGCCTGGGGGAGGTCATACTCGTTCGCAATCTGGGCAAACCGGTCAAACGCGCTGGCATCGACCACATAGTCCATGCCCGTCTCGCGCGAGTTGTGCCACTCCTTGCTGCGCGTGGTCAGCGTGACGGATCCGTCCTTGTTTCGCTGAAGCTCAACCGAGTCGCCGCCACCCGTCATGCCCCCGCCACTTGAGTAGCGGACCGCCCTGATGCGTGACCCCTCAAGCTCGCCTGAGGAGCCACGTCCTTGGCATCCAAAGAGGCCCATGAGCCCACACCCCGCCATCAACGCAGCGAAGGCACGACGCGTCAGCATCCGAAGCCCTACTTCAAGGTGGCGTACATGACCGCCTTGATGGTATGCATGCGGTTCTCCGCCTCGTCAAAGACCTTGGACTTCTTGCTCTCGAAGACCGCGTCCTCAACCTCCATCTCCGTCACGCCAAAGCGCTCGGCGATGTCGGCGCCAACGGTGGTGTTGGTGTCATGGAAGCTGGGCAGGCAGTGCAGGAAGATGGAGTCCTTGGTGGTGTGTGCCATGAGCTCCTCCGTCACGCGGTACGGCGAAAGCTGCTCGATGCGCTCGGCCCACACCTCGTCGGGCTCGCCCATCGACACCCACACGTCGGTGTACACCACGTGCGCGCCGGTAACGCCAGCCACGGGGTCGTCGGTCAGGGTGATGGTGCAGCCATTCTCCTCGGCGATGGGCTTGCAAGCCTCCACCACGTCATCGGCGGGCCAGCAGCTCTTGGGGCCGCACGCCACAAAGTTCATGCCAAGCTTGGCACAGACCACCATCAGCGAGCGCGCCACGTTGTTCTTGGCGTCGCCCATGAAGACGAGCGTCTTGCCCTTGATGTCGTAATTGAAGTTCTCCTGCACGGTCAGGATGTCCGCGAGCATCTGGGTGGGATGCCAGAGGTCCGTGAGGCCGTTCCACACGGGCACGCCGGACTTCTCGGCCAGCTCCTCGACGTCAGCCTGCTCGAAGCCGCGAAACTCGATGCCGTCGTACATGCGGCCAAGCACGCGCGCGGTGTCCTCGATGGACTCCTTCTTGCCCATCTGCGACGAGCCGGGATCGAGGTAGGTCACACCCATGCCGAGGTCCATGCCGCCCACCTCAAACGAGCAGCGGGTACGCGTGGAGGTCTTCTGGAAGAGCAGCACGATGTTCTTGCCCTCGAGGTAGCGGTGCGGGGTGCCCGTACGCTTGAGGTCCTTGAAGTTCTTGGAGAGTGCCAGCAGGTACTCAATCTCCTCGGTGGAGAAGTCAAGCAGGCGCAGGAAGCTGCGGCCAGAGAGATTGACGCCCATGGAGTGGTTCCTTTCTTCAGGCGGGCCGAGGCCCGAGACAACGTTTCTATTTTACCGATTCCCCTCTGGGGACACGCGAGCTTACAGCGCGTCACGCACAAAGGGCATCGACATGCAGTGCGGGCCGCCGCGGCCGCGCGAGAGCTCGCCTGAAGGAATCTCCAGGATGTCGAAGCCCTCCTTGTAGAGGATATCGTTGGTGACCTGGTTGCGTTGGTACACGAAGACCCTGCCCGGAGAGACCGCCAACGTGTTGGAGCCGTCGTTCCACTGCTCGCGCGTGGCGGCAATGCCGTCATCGCCACCGCACTTGATGAGACGCACGGAGTCGAGGCCGAGCGCCCCGGCAAGCACCTCGCCCAAGGTCTCGTCACGCTGACGAATCTTCACCTCTTCCTGGCGAGCACCACGCGAAAGCTCAAACACCCTGAGCGTCCCCAGAATGGCGGGGTGCATGGTGAAGGCGTCAACGTCAAGCTGCGTAAACACGGTGTCCAGATGCATGAAGGCGCGCTTGCGCGGGATGAGCAGCGCCAGCACGCGGTCGACGCCTGAGTCCTCCCCTCCCCAAAGCACCTTACGGGCAAACACGTCCACAGCCGCAGACTGGGTGCGCTCCGAGATGCCCACCGCAAGGGTGCGGTTGCCCAGTATCAGGATGTCGCCGCCCTCGATGTGGTACGGCAGGTCGCGCCCATACCAGCGAGGTACGCCCCGATACAGCGGATGATGCGAGAAGATCATGTCGCCAAGGAGCGTCTCGCGCCGACGGGTCACCGAGAGCATACGGTTCACGCCCACGCCCGAGCCAAGCACCGTAAACGAATCGCGCGTGAAGTAGATGTTGGGGATGGGGTCAACCAAGAGGCCGTCTTCCTCGCTGCCGTTTGCGTTGAGCATGTCGGCAAGCGAGCGGCTGCACTTGGTGACCGTGCCAACCTCGTCAGCACGGATACCCGAGATGGCCTTGTTCACAAGGCCGGCCGTCGTCTCCTGGCTGAGCAGCACGTCGCGCACGAGGCCTTGCAGGGCGTCGCATCCGTCCAGGCCGCACTCGGCCACGTAACGGTCCACAAACCGCTCGCGCCCATCGGGGCAGGCGTCGATGGCCTCGGCGGTCAGCTGGTCCAGGTAGAGCACCTCCACGCCTTCGTCCCTCAGCATCTGCGCAAAGGCGTCGTGCTCGCGCTGGGCCTCAGCCAAGAAGGGAATGTCGTCAAACAGGAGCCTGCCCAGGCTGTCAGGCGAAAGGTTGAGCAACTCGTCACCCGGACGGTGCAGCATCACCTTGCGAAGCCGTCCAATCTCGCTATGAACCGAAAGCGTCTGTGTCATACGTCCTCCTTGCAACGCTTATGTCCACATCAATCTTACCTGCAATTTCGGCTCTGGCGCCAAGTTGCATCGCCATTACGCAACTCCACCTCCAGACTCCAAAGCTGCCGCTCAGCACAAAACTGCGCCGCACGTGACAAGGATGCAAATGAACACTCTGTGCCTTCACAACACTGGTAGAATAGTCTGGCTTGTGCAATCTACCAAAAGGCGGTGCGGTCCATCATGGCCAAGAAGAAGCGTGTCAAGAAGAAGGAACTGCGCAAGGAGAGGCGTGCTGCGGAGGCGGCGCGCCTCTCCAAAGCTAAGGGAAGCCTCGGCAAGAGCCGCAAGCGCACGGTCGTGAAGCCCGAGGAAGACCCCGACAAGGCGCGTGACTACTCCTACACGCAGGGCCGCGAGGTCAGCTGGCTGCACTTTGACGAGCGCGTCCTCGACGAGTCCCTCGACGAGACGGTGCCGCTGTTCGAGCGCCTCAAGTTCGTCTCCATCTTCGGCAGCAACCTCGACGAGTGGTTCATGGTGCGCATCGGCTCGCTCTCGGACCTCACGCGCCTCAAGCACCAGCCGCGCGACATCCGCAGCAACGAGACCCCGAGCGAGCAGATCGAGCACGCGCTCTCCATCCTTCCCGGGCTCCTCGAGAAGCAGGCCTCGGCCTTCTCCGGCATCGAGGCCAACCTCGCCGGCGCCGGGCTCACCCGCGTGCAGGCCTCCGACCTCACCGACGTGGACCTGCGTCAGATTGCGCACTACTACAAGCACTACATCGCCCCCATCATCAGCCCGATGATCGTGGACCCGCGCCACCCGTTCCCCAACCTCAAGAACGGCCGCCTGTACGCCATCTGCTCGCTCGACGGCACGGACGAGGAGGGCCTGCTCGGCATCGTGGAGGTCCCCCACTCGCTGCCGCGCGTGGTGGAGCTCCCCTCGACGCCCCGCAACTGGCGCTACGTGCTGCTTGAGGACGTCATCCTCTCGCGCCTGGGCGACTGCTTCGGCAACTACGAGCCCACGAGCTCCGCGGTGGTGCGCGTCACGCGCAACGCCGACGTCGATCCCGACGAGGGCTCGGACGTGGACGAGGACTACCGCCAGCACATGAAGGCCGTGCTCAAGCGCCGCCTGCGCCTGCAGCCCGTCCGCCTTGAGATCGACCGCGAGCTCAGCGGCGAGGTGGAGGCCTACATCAGCGACGCGCTGCACCTCAAGCCCAGCCACGTATTCCACACCAACATGCCACTTGATCTGGGCTACGTCTATGGCCTTGAGGACCACATCCCCATCGAGTCGCGCGACCGCCTGCTCTACGAGCCGGCCGAGCCGCAGGACTCGCCCATGGTCGACCCGAAGCTGCCCATGCGCCAGCAGGTCGAGGACCACGACATCCTGCTCTTCTACCCGTACGAGTCCATGTCGCCGCTGCTGCGCCTGCTCCGCGAGGCCAGCGTGGACGACGACTGCATCTCCATCAAGATCACGCTCTACCGCGTCGCCAAGCAGTCGCGCCTCTGCGAGAGCCTCATCGCCGCCGTCGAGAACGGCAAGGAGGTCACGGTCCTCATGGAGCTGCGCGCCCGCTTCGACGAGGCCAACAACATCGCCTGGGCCGAGCGCCTGGAGAGCGCGGGGTGCACGGTCATCTACGGCACCGAGGGCTTCAAGTGCCACTCCAAGATCTGCCAGATCACCTATCACGACCATCGCCAGGTCAGACGCATCACCTGCCTGGGCACCGGCAACTTCAACGAGAAGACCGCCCGCCTCTACTCCGACTTCATGCTGCTCACCGCGCACGAGGGCATCGGCGACGACGGCAACGCGTTCTTCCGCAACCTGTCACTTGGCAACCTCTACGGCACCTACCAGCACCTGGGCGTGGCACCCTCGAGCCTCAAGCCGCTCGTCATGCGCGGCCTTGACCGCGAGATCGACCGCGCCCGCAAGGGCGAGCCGGCTCAGGTGTTCATGAAGATGAACTCCCTCACCGACCGCGACGTCATCGACAAGATCTCCGAGGCCTGCCAGGCAGGCGTCGTGGTGGTCATGATCATTCGCGGCATCACCTGCATCAAGGCCAACATCCCGGGCCGCACCGAGGGCCTCGTCGTGCGCCAGATCGTGGGCCGCTTCCTCGAGCATGCCCGCGTCTACGCCTTCGGCGTGGAGACCGACCTCGTGTACCTCTCCTCGGCCGACATGATGACGCGCAACACCGAGCACCGCGTCGAGATCGCCTACCCCGTCCTGGACGACCACTGCCGCTCGCTCGTCATGCAGTACGTCAACCTGCAGCTGGCCGACAACGCCAAGGCCCGCCAGCTGACGAGCAAGGGCACGTGGAGGAAGGTTACACCCGAGCCGGGCGAGCCCACCATCAACAGCCAGGAGCTGCTCATCTCGGTCGCCGAGATGCGCGCCGAGGCCGACGAGTCCGAGCTCGCCCCCATGACGCCGTTCACGCGCATCATCCCCGAGCTGTCACTCGACCAGCTGCGCCGCGTCTCGTCCATCCCCAGCCACATGTTTGAGGAGGATGACGCCGAGGAGGCCACACCTGAGGTTGAGCCCGAGGTCAAACCTGAGGCTGAGGTGGAGGTCGAGGCTGAGCCCGAGCCTGAAGCTGCGGACGAGTCGCCAGTGGAGAGTGTCGAGCCTGAGGATGAGACTCCACAAGAGGCCGAGGACGCTGCCGAGCCCGAGCATGTGCAGGCGCACATCATCGAGGACGAAGAGCCTGAGGATGAGAAGCCTGCCGAGGAGCCCGCGCAGACGCGCAGCGAACCCAAGGCGGCCAGTGACCCCAAGCCCATCGCCAAGCGCAAGCCGGGCCGCTTCACCGTGGGCCTCAAGCTCATCGCCATGGGGTTCAAGGCCATCTTCACGGGGCGTGTGTCTGACCGCAAGGACCAGTAGCGCATGGGCGAGCTGAGTGGCGCCACCCTCACCCTCCGTGTCGAGCGCATGTCCTACGGCGCTGACGCTATAGCGCATACCGACGAAGGCAAGACGGTCTTCATCGCCGGAGGCGCCGTCCCTGGCGACGTCATCGAGGCCGAGGTCACACGCGAGAAGGGCTCGTTTGCCAACGCACGGCTCACGCGCGTGGTTGAGCCTTCTCCAAGCCGCGTGAACGCCCCCTGCCCCTACGTCGATGTCTGCGGCGGGTGCCCCTGGGCGCACCTCTCCCGCGAGGCACAGCTCGCCGAGAAGCGCGGAAACGTCGTGAGCTCGCTCACGCGCATCGGCCACATGGACGCCACACGCGCGGAGGAGCTCGTCGCACCGGCAGAGCGCCCGAGCGACGACTGGGGCTATCGCAACAAGGTAGAGCTTGCCGTGGCAGCCTCGCGAGGGCGCACTATCGTGGGGATGCATGCCCAAGACGGCAAGACGGTCATCAAGGTTGATCGCTGCCCGCTTTTGGACAGCCGCTATCAGAAGGCCGTCAAGTCCGTCTCCGGATCCCTTGCCTACATTGCGGGCTCGCATGGCCTGGACATAGAGCGTGTCGGCATCCGCGCGTCGCGTCGCACCAAAGACCTCGAGGTTGCCCTCTGGACCTCCACGGGCGCGTTTCCGCGCGCTCAGGTGGCTAAGGTCCTCCAGGACGCGACGAAGGCCACCTCGGTGGTACGCGTGCTCACCAAGGGGCCAAGCAAGGCGCGTAAAGTCACGGGCGTAGAGCGCCTCTCCGGCAAGGGATGCTGGGAGGAGCGCATCGCGGGCGGCCAGATGCTGCTCTCCGCGCCGTCCTTCTTCCAAGTCAACACCGTCGGGGCCGAGCGCCTCGTAGAGCTTGCGCTTGAGAGCCTCGCGCCCGACGCGGACGACGAGGCCATGGACCTCTACTGCGGGGCAGGCACCTTCACCCTGCCGCTCGCGCGCGCGTGCGGCTACGTCTCGGCCGTCGAGAGCTCTGGCCCGGCCGTGCGCGACCTGCGCCGCAACCTCGAGAAGGCACAGCTTGACAACGTGGACGCCATCGGCGGTGACGCGGGGCGCGAGTTCCCCGATACCGATGCCGACATCATCGTGGTGGATCCGCCACGGGCAGGCCTTGCCGAGGACGTCGTGCGCCAGCTTTCCGAGCAGCCTGCTCGCGCCATCGCCTATGTCAGCTGCGACCCCGCGACCCTTGCCCGAGACATCGCGCGGTTCGAGGAGGCCGGCACCTTCTCGCCCGAGCGCGTCACGCCCGTCGACCTCTTCCCCCAGACCTTCCATGTGGAGACGGTAGTTCTTCTGTCACATGAAAACAAATAAGGGGGCTGAATAAGCCTGAAATACAGGGATTCTGAGGATTTCACCCAGATGAGGTGATTTCCCGGAATCCTTTTTTATTTGCTTTGGCAATAGTTCTGACCACTGGAAAATGCGAAGACGAAGCTGAACAACTACTTTTTGGAGGGTGTGAGACGGGGAAACTATTGTCATACATAAAAGACTTATATGAGATGGAATATTTGACTACTACCGAAGCTGCAGAACGCTGGGGTATTACTCCTCGTCGTGTACAGGTGCTCTGTAAGAGCGGCCGTATCGAAGGAGCCGTCTATAAAGGTGTCTGGCTTATTCCTGCAAATGCTGAGAAACCAGAAGATCCGAGACGTGCTCGAAAAGTAGATACTAATAAAAAGAAGAATTAAGTTACATGGAGGAATTCTAATATGGCAATCTCGAATATTTGGGGAAGCTTTGTGAACTGATCGCGGAGAAGTATAACCAGGAATATGTCTGGGGAGAGACAGCTGATGAATCTTACCTTGAAGTGATACGAGATTATCTCAAAGCTAAGGGCCTTGGTTATAACACTTCATTGTCCCAGAGAATTGAAAAGCGTAAAGCGGGGAAGCAATATACCATCAGAGATCACATCCGCGGTCTGATATACTCACTCCTTACGAATCAGACAAAGTGGTATCGCATAGAACCACATCTGCCGGAAATTGACAAGCTCTTTTATGATTATGATCCAGAAAAGATCCTGACGAATAATCCCGAGCATTTCTGGCAGGGACTATTTGACATGAAATGTGGAAACATGAACACAAAGGCCCAGATGGAATCACTCTCGGATAATATTCATATGCTCTATCGAATCGAAGATGAGTTTGGAAGCATAGATTCGTTTATTACATCAGAGCCTGCGGATGCGGTTGTTAAGAAGCTCTCAAAAGCAACGTCTCCATATAAAATGAAAATGCTCGGCGAGGCTTTGGCATGGGAGTATCTTCGTAACGTTGGCATTGACGGCGCAAAACCAGATACTCATCTGCGAAGGTTCCTGGGCGCGGATCGAATGGGTACTGGAAGCAATTCACCTGCAACAATCAGTGAAATGAATGATCAAGTGGCAAGGTTATCAGAGCAGACAGGAATGTCAAAAGTTGAGATTGACAATCTGATATGGAGTTTCTGTGCAGACGGATTCGGAGAGGTTTGTACGGCGACACCGCATTGTAAAAGCTGCCCGATTGCTGATTATTGCCACGGATGCTAAATCGGTATTTCTCTTAGAGATAATTGATGGACGAGAATTACCAGAATATATGACAATGAATAAGGGAAGATATGTGGCTGATCATGGCGGCTTTGTCCGCGCTCTTTGCCGGACTTACGGCGATACTTGCGAAATGCGGGATCAAAAAGACTGATTCAGACG
>OMWB01000017.1 GCA_900314645.1 uncultured Actinomycetes bacterium | reverse complement strand
CGGCCATACCGGGCCCGCCGACAGCCGGCGCCACGGCTGCTCCCGATCACGGATGCCGTGGTGTGTTCATCATATGCAGCTCCGATAAATAAAGTCCGGTCACCATGCTAGGCTCTCCACAACCGAAGGGGAAAGGCACCGAGGGAGGCGTCACCATGTGGCTCATTGCACTTCTTGTCATTTGGGCGATGTTTGCACCAGGCGGTGCTGGCCAAGTCCTGCTCCTTTCGCTCGTCTTCTCGCCCGTGCTACTTCTCGTTTGGTTCCTCGGTGAGACACTTATCCACATCATTCGAGGCGATAGAAAGTAGCAGGCAACCAGCCGCAACGTGCAGGCGGGCAATACTACTCAACGGCAAGCTCAAACCTGAGTCAGAGGTTGACGCACGCTATTCGCTACCATGGAAACCGAGCACCCACTCCGCAGCCGCGCATCGAGGAGGAACCATGGAAGTATCTGAAGCGATCGAGAAATGGTCCAAGAGCTTTGGTGAGAAATCCCTCCACATCCTGGAGCAGCAGGAGCCCGACGAGGACGGACAGCTCTTCGCAAGCTTCTTCTTGCGCTCCTCTATTGAAGAGACTGCCGCCCATTTCGGCGTAAGCGAAGCGCAGATCAGCCGCGAGGTCATCAGCAAGGCTGCCTCCGAGTGCCTGCTTGCACTCCTGCGAGCAGGATACGAGAACGTGACCATCTCCCTCGAGGGCGACATACTCGTGGCCGTAGTGGAGAAGACGTCCACCGGCTTCACGCTGGTATAGCTCGCCCCCCCTGCCCTGACACTTGCAGCCAAGGCAAACATCCCGACACAAAAAACGGCCCCCTGAGCAGGGGGCCGTTCTCATAAGGATGACCAGGCTGGCTAGTCTTCCATGTAGTCCTTCAGGCGACCAGAACGTGACGGATGACGCAGCTTGGCGAGCGTCTTGCTCTCGATCTGGCGGATGCGCTCGCGCGTGACGCCAAACTCGCGGCCGACCTCCTCCAGCGTGCGCGGGTGGCCGTCCTCCAGGCCGAAGCGGAACTTGATGACCTTGCGCTCGCGGTCCGCGAGGCCGTCAAGCACCTGCTCGAGCTGCTCGCGCAGCATGGAGTCGCTCGCGGCCTCGGGAGGCGCCACGGCACTGGAGTCCTCGATGAAGTCGCCCAGCTGGGAGTCCTCCTCTTCGCCGATCGGCGTCTCGAGCGACACGGGCTCCTGGCTGATCTTCTGGATCTCGCGCACGCGGTCGGCGCTCATGCCCATCTCCTCGCCGATCTCCTCCGGGGTCGGGTCGCGGCCGAGGTCCTGCAGGAGCTGGCGCTGCACGCGCACGAGCTTGTTGATGGTCTCCACCATGTGCACCGGGATGCGGATGGTGCGGGCCTGGTCGGCGATGGCGCGGGTGATGGCCTGGCGAATCCACCACGTGGCGTAGGTGGAGAACTTGAAGCCCTTGGTGTAGTCAAACTTCTCCACGGCGCGGATGAGGCCGAGGTTGCCCTCCTGGATGAGGTCGAGGAAGAGCATGCCGCGGCCCACGTAGCGCTTGGCGATGGACACCGTGAGGCGCAGGTTGGCGCTGATGAGCGCCTGCTTGGCCTCGAGGCCCACCTGCTCGATACGCATGAGGCGCCTCTGCTCGGCGCGGGTGAGGTCAATCTCGCCGGCCTCGAAGGCCTCGAGCTTCTCGCCGGCCTCGGTGCCCGCCTGGATCTTCATGGCGAGGTTGACCTCCTCGGAGGCCGTGAGCAGGTCCACCTTGCCAATCTCCTTGAGGTACATGCGCACCGGGTCACCAGTGAGCATAACGGTGGAGCTGTCCGTGCGACGGGCACGGGCGCGGCTCGAGCGCTTGCGCGTGCGGGTCTTGGGCGTGGAGCGCAGCACCTCGTTGGCGGCGCGCACCTCGATCCTCGCCTCAGACTCCTCCTCGTCGTCGTCATCCTCGTCGTCAAGGTCATCATCGAGGTCGTCGTCAACGTCGATGGTGTCGAAGTCGTCATCGAGGTCATCGAGCGCTGAGGCAGATGGTCTGGCGGACGGCGTGGGAGCCTCGCCTTCGGCCCGAATGTCCACGCCCTTAGCGCGGATCGCATCGTAGAGGTCAGACAGCTCGTCAGGCTCAACATCGATCTCGGCCGTAGCGATCTGGATGTCGTCCTCCGTGATGGAGTTACCAGCCTTCGCGGCGCTCTGCACGAGCGAATCTGCGACCTTCTGAAGCTCCTCGGAGAGCTCCACTGCACCCTTGTTCTTCTTGGTAGCCACAAGCATCCTTTCGAAAGGTCCTAAAGCCTATGAATTCTACCCAAAAATCAGGCATTCAATACATCTCAATGGCAATCAATTCATAGCCGAAAGCTTTGCGGACAACTCGTTGCAACGTCTCTGCAGCTCAGTTGCCTGCCGGAAGAGCTCTTGTGCATTCTCGTCTGGTGCCCCTTGCGACATGGCCGAGAGCCGCGCCTTGATCTGACTCACCTGACGCCGCGTGGAGTGGAGGTCGACCGTGTCTATGAGGAAGTCCACCTTCTCTGCCGTCGTCATGCGCTCGACCTGCGCCATCCTGCCACCAGACAGGATTCGTGGCGCCTCGGGCACCACCTCCGTGGCCGCAGCGACCACCTGCGCCGGCGTCGAGCCAACCGGCGTGGCGAGCATGGCCCACGCCATGGCCTCGTGACGCGAGTCCGCCCACGAGAACCCCGCGATGCGTTCGCCGTACGGGCGCACGGCGTCCACGTCGGTGGCAAGCACCGAGAGCAGCTCGCGCTCCACCTCCATGAGTGTACGATCATCGCGCGAGAGCACGTCGAAGCCACCGTACGGCGACGTATACACCGGCTGCTCGGGCGCGAGCTCGTATTGCGGACGCCGGTCTTCGGTTCGCGGCTCGCTCGCCTGCGCGGGACGGGCGTTCATCACCGCGCGACGCGTCGCCTCGACGTCGGTTCCCAGACGTCCCGCAAGCTGCGTCACATAGCTGTCGAGCAGCACGGACCCCTTGAGCGGCGCAAGCACCGCCGCAAGGTCGTTCAGCGCCGCAATGCGTTGGCCAGGCACCGAGAGGTCATACCCCGAGAGCTTCTTGTCGAAGACGAAGCTCATCAGGGGCTTCGCCTCGCGCAGGTACGGCTGAAGCGCCTCCGCGCCGTGGTCAGCGAGAAACTCCGCGGGGTCCTGGTTGTCGGGCAAGACCACGCAGCGCATCTCGGACTTGGTCTTGTCCAGATGCTGGATGGAGAGCTCGGCGGCCTTCTGTCCCGCGGCGTCGCCGTCAAACATGCAGATGATTACCTTGGCGCCGAAACGCTCGAGTAGCTTGACGTGGTCAAGCGAGAGCGCGGTGCCCAGCGCAGCCACGGCGTTGGTGTAGCCCGCCTCATGCAGGGCGATGACGTCGGTGTAGCCCTCAACCACCAGCGCGGTGCCCCGTGCGGTTATGGTCTCCTTGGCGCGGTCGAACGCGAAGAGGTGCTTTGACTTGTGGAAGACGGCGGTCTCGCGCGTGTTGAGGTACTTGGGCTTGCCGTCACCCATCACGCGGCCCCCAAAGCCGATGGAGCGTCCCTGCTCGTCGTGGATGGGAAACATCACACGGTCATAGAAGCGGTCCGAGAGGCGTCCAGAGCGATCAACGGCGAGGTCGGCTGCCATGATCTCCTGCTGGGTGAACCCCTTCTTGCGAAGGTCCTGCACCAGCGTCCCCCGACCTGGCGCAAAGCCCAGGCCCCAACGACGACATACGTCAGAGCCAAAGCCACGGCCAGCGAAGTAGCGTCGCGCAGCGTCTTGCGCCTGCCCGCGCCCACGCAGCAGCATGGTCGAGTAGAAAGACTCCGCCTCGCTCAGGGCCTCGATGAGGCGGTTGCGCTTGGGGCCACGATTGGCCCTCCCCTGCTCCTCGGAGAGCTCGATGCCCGCACGGTCCGCAAGGTAGCGAATCGCGTCCACAAAGTCGAGGTTCTCGCGGGCCATGACGTAGTCGAAGACGTCGCCGCCCTTATGGCAGCCAAAGCAGTTCCAGAGCCCCGTTGAGGGATTCATATGGAACGACGGGCTTTTCTCGTGGTGGAAGGGGCAGCAGCCCCAGAAGTCGTGCCCACGCTGGCGAAGGACCACCGTCTCGGAGACGAGCGCCTGGAAGTCCGTTGCCTGCCTGACCCGCTCCTTGTCCTCGTCAGTTATCAAGCGCCACCTCCACCCGTCCGTCACCTAGGTTGGTACGTACCCAATCGATGTTGCCGAGCACCACACGTTCCAGCTCTTCGGTCGAGCTGAACGGGCGAGAGGCACGCAGCCATTGCACAAACGTGACCGCCACCTCTGCGCCATACACGTCGCCCGTAAACCCGATGAGGTTTGCCTCGCAGAAGAGCTCGTCGGGACCGGAGAACGTGGGTGGCGCACCAACATTGATCGCCGCGGGCCATGCGGAGTTACCGATGGTGACGTAGCCCCCATACACGCCCTGCGCGGGCATGCACGAGCGTCCTGGGAAGCGCACGTTTGCTGTGGGGAAGCCAAACGACGTCCCCTGGCCGCGGCCGTGCTCCACCGTGCCGCGCAGGAAGTGGCAACGGCCGAGCAGCTCGTTTGCCTCGGCAAGGCCTGCCGGCTGTGCCAGCACAGCACGAACGCGTGTGGACGAGACGGGCAGCCCACCGCGCCTGACCAGGTCGTGCGCGGTCACCTCAAAGCCCAGATCGGCGCCACAGGCGCTGAGCAGGGCGCAGTTGCCTTTCCCACGTGCGCCAAAGTGGAAGTTGCTCCCCACGTGCATGCTCACCGGGCTCGCCACGTGGCAGAGTACGCGCGAGACGAACTCCTCGGGCTCCAGGGAGGCAAGCGCACGGTCAAAGTGCAGCAAGATGACGCCGTCAACGCCCGCCGCGGCAATCATGTGCGCACGGTCGTCGCACGAGAGGAGCTGGCGAGGTGCCTCGTCGCCAAGAAAGAGCTCGTCAGGGTCAGGGTCAAACGAGACGGCAAGGCACGCGACCCCTCGGGAACGCGCGTCTGCGAGCGCCGCGTCCATGAGCGCGCGGTGCCCCACGTGGAAGCCGTCAAAGGCGCCGATGGCCAACACGGCCGGCACCCCATCACCCACCTGAACTCCCGGCGCCAGCAGCAACCGCGCACCATGTGGGCCGTCCGTCCAGGTCAGTGCTTTGCCACCCATGCCAAGCGAGCCGCGAACCAGTGACTGGGCATCAAAGCGCCTATCGTCCATGCATGCCCCCAACTCCGACGATACCCACCGGGAAGTTTGCCTCGCAGCGTAGGGTGCCTCCAACGCGCCGCCAAACGCCCACGAGCGCCCCTCCATGCACCAGCGAGACGAGCTCGTCCTGGCGCGGCTCGCGTATGGATCCCTCGATATCGACGCAGAGACCCGGCTCGACCCGCCGCCCATTGGAGACGTCAGCAAACTCCTGGTCGCTCAGCGCGCGAAACGCATAGCCCAGCGCACGCACGGGATCGAGGCAGCGCGCAGGAATGGCCTGCTCACGAAGCGCATCGAGCTCGTCGAGCGTGAGGCAGTCGTCTATGGTCACCACGCCGGAAGAAACGCGCCTCAGCCCATCGAGATGCGCCGCGCTTCCCAGCTCGCGCCCCACGTCACGCGCGATGCTGCGGACGTAGGTACCCTTGGTGACCCGCACGTAGATGTTCCATGCAAAGACCTCGCCGTTTTCCAACGACAGCAGGCGTGCCTCGTGAATGCGCACGTGTCGTGGCTCGAGCACCACCGTCTCGCCCTGCCGGGCGCGGTCGTACGCGCGCTTGCCGTTGACCGAGATTGCGGAAAACGCCGGCGGCACCTGGTCGTGCTCGCCCACGAGCGCCGCCACGGCGTCGCGCGCAAAGCGCTCGTCACGGAGCCTGTCAGGCACGGGCACGGTTACGGTGACCTCGCCCTCGGCGTCGTCGGTAGTGGTCTCGGAACCAAACACGATCCGGCCCTCGTAGGCCTTCTCGTCTAGCGTCAGCATGCCGAGAAGGCGCGCGCCCTGGCCCACGCCAACCACCAGCACCCCTGAGGCCTCAGGATCAAGCGTACCCGCATGACCAACGCGTCGCTCCCCCAAGGCACGGCGCACCCTGCTCACCACATCGTGGCTCGAGGGCCCAACCGGCTTGTCTAAGGCGAGCAGGCAGTTAATGCCGCTATCGCCGCGCCTCACGAGGCATCGCGCCCATCTACAGACTGCTCCTCCTCAACGAAGAGCGCATGCAGAAGCGGCAACGCCGCAGAGAGCGCGTCGTCGATACCGCCATCGATGGTGAAGCCCGAGGCCGCACGGTGGCCGCCTCCGCCCAACGCACGCGCAACGCCCGAGATGTCGCGGCCCGTCTTGGAGCGCAGGTTTCCGCGCACCTTGCCGCCGGGCACCTCCTTCAGGAAGAGCGCCACCTCGGAGCCCTCCACGCTGCGAACCACGTCCACGAGGCCATCGCTCTCGTCGAGGCTCGCGCCCGTACGCTGCAGGTCTGCCTGCGTGGCGTAGCTGTAGGCGATCCGTCCCCGCTCGAAGGTGGTGATGCGGCCCATGACGGCCGACTCGAGGTGCAGAAACGCAAGCCTAAAGCTCTGGTACACGTTGAGGGACACGTCGGAAGGCGAGGCACCGCAACCCACAAGGAAGCTCGCGACCTCAAACGCCTCCGAGTCGGCATTCTGATACTGGAAGCGACCCGTGTCCGTGGCAATGGCGCAGTAGAGATTCTGCGCCATGTCAGCCGTCACCTCGACACCGAGATGCTGGGCAAACTCGGTGATGATGACGCCCGCCGCCGCGGCGTCCGGCCTGATGAGGTACGCATCCGCCACGGGATCGTCGCACGGGTGATGGTCAAGGATGGCACACTTCTTGGAGCGGTTGAGCACGGCCTCGCCATCGCCCAGACGCGACGGGATGGACAGGTCGACGCTGATGAAGAGGTCGGGGCAACCGTCGTAGGCGCAGGAGCGCACAAAGCGGTCTGCCCCAGGCAGGAACTGGTAGATGCGTGGAACCACATCATCCTCGGCAAGCAGGTTCACGACCTCCTTGCCGTCCCAATGCGCTTCGATCACCTGCGTAAGCGCAAGCCCCGAACCAAGGGCGTCCCCGTCCGGGTTCACATGAGCGCAGATGGCGATGGTCTGCGCGGCATCTATCAGCGCCGCAATTCGATCAAACGCATCGGCGCACTCAGCGGTATGCGAAAGCACGGTTCCCCCTACAGGTCCTCTGCTTCATCGTCCTGGCTGTCAAGCATATCGTCCTCGTCGGACACCGGATAGCCAAACTCGTCCTTCTCGACGCCCAGCGTCGGTGGAACCTCCTCAAGCGCGATGGCGATGCGCTCGGCCTCGTCGGCCGTCGTGTCAATCTCAAAGATGAGCTCGGGCGTCACGCGCCAGCCCAGCGAGTGACCGAGGAGCGACCTGATGCGCCCCTTGGCCCGGCCAAGGGCCGCGCGCACGGTATCGTAGCGCGCGGCCTCGCAGCTCACGTAAGCACGCATGACGGACTTGTCCACGCTGACCTCGCAACCCGTGAGGGTCACGAGCGACAGGTCAGGATCGGCCACCTCGAAGAGCAGGATGCTGGCAAGCTTCTCTCGCGCGATCTGGTTGACGCGCCGAGAGTTCTGATTCTGCTTCACATCCGCTCCCTACTCCGTGCGGGCGATCTGGTCGATGCGGTAGGCCTCGAACACGTCGCCCGGGTGGATGTCCTGGAAGTTCTCCAGACCCATGCCGCCCTCAAGACCGGCGCGCAGGCTCTTGACGTCATCCTTGTAGTGACGCAGCGACGCGATCTTGCCGTTGTACACCACGATGCCGTCACGCACGAGACGCACGGAGTCGGTGGAGGCAATCTCGCCCTCCTCGACACGCACACCAGCGGCGATGCCAACCTTGGGCACCTTGAAGGTGTCCAGGACGATGGCGACGCCCGTCTGGACCTCCACCTCGGTCGGCTTCAGCATGCCGATACGAGCGGCATCGATGTCTTCCATGGCCTTGTAGATGACGTCGTAGGTACGGATCTCGACGCCCTTGTGCTCGGCGTCGTTGCGTGCCTTGGAGTCAGGACGCACACCGAAGCCGATGATGATGGCGTTGGAGGCGTCGGCCAGCGTGACGTCGGTCTCGTTGATGGCGCCGACCGCGGAGTGGATCACGTTGATGCGCACCTCGGACTGGTCCATCTTGCTCAGGGAGTCCTTCAGTGCCTCGATGGAGCCCATGACGTCCGCCTTGATGATGAGGTTGAGCTCCTTGACCTCCGCGTCCTCCATGGTGGCGAAGAGGTTCTCGAGCGTGACATGCTTGACCTTGTTCTGCTCCTCGATGCGGGCCTTGAGCGCACGCTCGTCGGCCAGGGCGCGCGCGTCGCGCTCCTCGGGGAAGACGCGGAACTCGTCGCCCGCCATCGGGACGCTCTGCAGGCCAAGGATCTCGACCGGGTAGGACGGGGTGGCCTGCTTGACGGGACGGCCCTTGTGATCGAGCATGGCGCGCACCTTGCCGAAGCTCATGCCGGCGACGAGCGCGTCGCCCACGCGCAGCGTACCGCGCGTGACGAGCACCGTGGCGACCGAGCCACGGCCGCGGTCGAGCTTTGCCTCGAGGACGTTGCCGGAAGCGAAGGTGTCCGGGTTTGCCTTGAGCTCAAGCACGTCGGCCTGCAGAAGGACGGCCTCGAGCAGGTCGTCGATGCCGAGCTTCTGACGAGCGGAGATGTCGACGAACATGTTCTCGCCGCCCCACTCCTCGGGGATGATGCCGTACTCGGTGAGCTCCTGACGCACGCGCGTCGGGTCAGCGCCGGCCTTGTCGATCTTGTTGACTGCCACGATGATGGGCACGCCGGCGGCCTTTGCGTGGTTGATGGACTCAACCGTCTGAGGCATGACGCCGTCATCGGCGGCGACGATCAGGATGACGATGTCGGTGACCTTGGCGCCGCGGGCACGCATGGCCGTGAAGGTCTCGTGACCAGGGGTGTCGATGAAGGTGATGACACGACCGTTGATCTTAACCTGCGAAGCGCCGATAGCCTGCGTGATGCCGCCGGCCTCGCCCGCAGCCACGCCCGTGTGACGGATGGCGTCCAGCAAGGACGTCTTGCCGTGGTCGACGTGGCCCATGACGGTAACCACCGGGGGACGGCTCTTGAGGCTGTCCGGGTCGTCGTAGAACGTGAAGGAGTTCTCCTCCTCCTTGGTCATGACCTTGACGTCACGGCCAAGGTCCATGGCCACCATCTCGATCTGGTCGTCGCTCATGCTCTGCGTCATGGTCAGGGCCTCGCCCAGCAGGAACATGCGCTTGATGATCTCGGTCGGTGCAATCTCGAGGAGCTCGGCAAGCTCTGCCACCGTGGAGCCCTGCGGCACCTTGATGGTGTCGAGCTGCGAGAGGTCCTGGTCGTTTGCGATGGCCTGCTCGATACGCTGCTGCTCGGCGGCGGCAGCAGCCTGCTCCTGGCGGCGCTCCTTACGACGACGGCGCCTGCCCGTGGACTCTTCGGACGCCGCGCGGACGGCCTCGCGAGCCTCGGCGAGCACGTGCTCGCGGTTGTACTCCTCGGCCTCGCGTGCCATACGGCTGTAGCGGTCCTCGGACTCCTGGCCACGACGGCCACCCTTGCGCCCACGGTTACCGCGGCCACCGCGCTCGGGCTCGGGCTCGGGCTGGGCAGCGGCCATGGCGGGCGCCTGCACCCGCGGGGCGCTCGTACGGCGCTGGCGCGGCGGCTGCTGCTCCTCGGCAGCGGCTGCGGCGGGGGCGGCGGCAGGAGCGGGAGCGGCAGCCTGACGCTGGGGCTGCTGCCTGCGAGGACGCTGCGCGGCGGCAGCCTGGGCCTTCTCGGCCTCCTTCTGCTTGCGAGCCTCCTCCTTCGCACGGGCCTCTTCCTCGGCCTGACGCTTCAGCACTTCCTGCTGCTCCGCAATCTGGTCGAGCAGGCTCGTGTAGACGGGCTTGGAGCTGGGAGCGGTGTCCTTAATGCGGTTGCGCTCCTCTTCCTCGAGACGCAGGCGCTCGGCTTCTGCGCGGGCCTCTTCCTCCTTGCGGCGAGCCTCCTCGGCGCGACGACGGGCCTCCTCGGCGCGACGGCGCTCCTCCTCACGGCGGCGCTCGGCCTCAAGGCGCTCCTGCTCGGCCTTCTCGGCAGCGAGGCGCTCGGCCTCAAGGCGTGCCTCCTCCTCGGCCTTGCGCGCGGCCTCGATCTCGGCGGCGCGGGCCTCAAGGATGGGCTTAAGCTTCTTGCGCACGATGGACACATACGCGTCCTCGAGCGTGGATGACGGGGACTTCGCGGGAATCTTCATGGCCTGGAGGTGCTCGAGCATCTCCTTGCTCGTCATGCCGTATTCCTTGGCGAGGTCATGCACGCGTGTCTTTGCCATGTATAACCAACCTTCCAGTAAGAGGCTGCGAGCCTAGATGAGCGAATCGGGATCGTCGGAGATCTGAGCGGACGCGAACTCCTCGTGGATGCCGCAGAAGCGCGAGCCAGGACGAGCCATGTTGCGGCACTGGATGCCGGTGGGGCCGACGTACTCGCAGCGGTGTCCGCCCTCCTCGACCTCCTCGCCGGCTTCCTGAACCAGAGGAATGCCGCGCATGACGTCAGCGGCAAGCGACTCGTTCTTGATGTCGATGTGCATGCCCGTCAGACGTGCCGCGAGGCGAGCGTTCTGGCCCTCCTTGCCAATGGCCAGCGAGAGCTGGTCATCCGGGACGATGACGGTGGCGTAGTTGTTGTCGGCATCCACGATGACGCGGCTGACCTTGGCCGGCGAAAGGGCGCTGGCCACGCACTTGGCGGGGTCATCGCTCCACAGGACCACGTCGACGCGCTCGCCGCGGAGCTCGGAGACCACCGTGCGGACGCGGCTGCCCTTGGGGCCGACGCAGGCGCCCACCGGATCGAGATGGTCATCGAGCGAGGAGACGGCGACCTTGCTGCGCACGCCTGCCTCGCGGGCGATGGAGCGCACCTCGACGACGCCGTCGTAGACCTCAGGAACCTCAAGCTCGAAGAGGCGACGAATCAGGTCAGGGTGCGTACGCGAGACCACGATGGAGGGACGCTGACGCTCACCGCGGATGGGCGGCTGGTTGGAGTTGGGGTCGCGCACGTCGATGATGATGGCGCGGATGCGCTGGTTGTGCATGTAGCGCTCGCCCGCGGGACGCTCGTTGCGCTCGTCGGGATAGCGGCGCTGGTCAAAGTGCGGCAGCTCGGCCTCGACGCCCTCGCGGATCTTCACGATGGTGAAGTCGGGCGTGGTCTGCAGCACCGTGCCGGTGATGATGTCGCCCACGCGCTGCGAGAACTCCTCGAAGATCTGCTGACGTGCGGAGTTGCGCACGATGGCGGCGATCTCGGACTTCACATGTTGCGCGGCGATGCGGCTCATGTCCTTGGGCGTGACGTCGACCTCGTCAAACTCGGTGTAGAGGCCAGTCTCGTCGTCCCACGACTCCTCACGCGGCACGAGCTTGTACACGTAGAACTTGCCGCTCGTGCGGTCGAAGGTCACGCGGGCGCCGTCCTGCAGCTTGAGGACCTCGGCGTAGCTCTTGGCCAGCGACTGCTCGAGGCGGTCGATGAGATACAACTGGTCGATGTGCTTCTCCTCGCAGAGAGCCATCAAGGCCTCCATCATCTCGGATGCCATGTTATTCCCCCTTTACTCTTTCTGCGCGGACTTGGCGGCACGCGCCAGTTTCTCGTAGTCCGGCTTGATCTTCGCGGTCTTGATGTCGGCAAGGTCGAACGAGAACTCGCCGTCGTCGCACGTGAGCGTCACGCGGCCATCGCGTACGCCCATGAGCTCTCCGGTGTACTTGCGACGACCCTCCATGGCGGTGGTGACGAGGCTCACCGTCTCGCCCGCGAAGCGCTCGAAGTCATGCAGCTTGCGCAGCGGACGATCGATGCCCGGGGACGACACTTCCAAGCTGTAGGAACCAGGGAACGGGTCAACCTCGTCGAGCACCTCGTTAATCCAGGCTCCTTGGGCCGTAACCTCGTCAAGCGAGATCGTAGGCAGGGACTCGTCGGCATGATCGATGCGGACACGCACCACGGGCGCCTTGGTCGCACCCACCACCTCGACATCGACGATGTCGATGGCGTGATTCGCCGCGCGCGCCTCGAGCGCCTCGATGAGTTGTGCCTCAAGCGGCGTCTGTGCCATGGGACCCCCTTTCACCTCTTCGACATACATAAAAGGAAGTGGGGCAAACGTTCTGCCCCACTCCCTCAGCGACAAATAAAGACTTATTCATAATACCAACTGGGCGTTTTCCGTCAAGTCACCACCATTTGAGCACATGAACGGTCCCGAAAAGGGCGGCCAAGAGCTGCCAGCCGCCAGATTACGCCAGCACCTTGACAAACGAGAGCACGTTGCGGTTCTCATGGCGCTTGTAGGTGACCTCGTCCATGGTGCGTCGCACAATGAAGATGCCATAGCCGCCGATGCCGCGCTCCTCAAGGCTTAGCGTGGTATCGGGAGCGGGTATGAGCAGCGGATTGAACGGAATGCCCTCGTCCTCAAAGGTGATACGAACCTTGCGGCCCTCATCCAGGACCTCGAAGCGTACCCATGCGGGCTTGTCGGTTCGGTCGGGATAGGCGTAGTTGCAGATGTTGGCAAACACCTCGTCGAGCGCCACGTCGATCTGGATCTGTGTCTTCAGCGGGCAACTGAGCGCCTCGAGGTGCTCTTCCACAAACGCGGTGATCGCGTCTATGTTCTTTGTCCTTGCCTCGACTTCAAGCACGCTTCCACGCTCCGCATCGTCGTCAACGCCACTGCCATAATACTTCAGAGCGAGCATCGTGATGTCGTCATACTGATGTTGCTCCCCCGCAAAGGTATCAACTGCCGCAAGAACGACCTCGCACATCGATTGCATGGGCACCTGCGGGCCCAGCTCGTTCAGCGTACGCTGAAGTCGGTCGTCCCCAAAGAGCTCGTCGTTTATGTTGTTGGCCTCGACCACGCCGTCAGTGTAGAGGAAGAGCACGTCACCCGGGAGCATGTCAAACTCGAGCAGGCGATACGGCACGCCTTCCATGCACCCCAAGATGAGGTTGCGTCCCAAGTTGAGATACTCAAACGACCCACCGCGGGACCGACACAGCAGAGGCAGGTTGTGACCTGCGTTGGCCGCGCACACATGCCCCGTCTGCAGGTCGATCACGCCCATCCACGAGGTGACGAACATGTTTGACTCGTTGCCCTCGCACAGGGCGTCGTTTGCCAGCCAGAAGATGTCGTTGACGGGGTAACCCTGGTCGGCGTAGCTGCGGATGATGGTCTTGGCACGCATCATGAACATGGCACCAGGGATTGACTTGCCGCTCACGTCTGCCACCAAGAAGGCAAGGCGGTTCAGATCTCGAACTGGTTGTATTGCGGGAACGGCGGGAAGACCGACGGCAGGGCACTCGCCTGAATGCTGCGCGCATACTCGAGGTCTTGGTCAATGCGTGCGGCCGCCTCAGCGATATGTTGCTTGAGCGCATCGACGGTCTGGTTGATGCCGTCAGAGAGCTGGGCAAACTCGAGACTCGTGCGCTCGTCCACCACGACGTCCAGGTTACCGTCAGTGATCTGTAGCAGGCGCGCGTTCACGCGGCGCACCCCGTCCACCACGTCCGCCTTGATAAGCACGTAGATGGCCGTGAAGAGCATCGCGAAGATGATGATTGCGGCAAACGAGCCGATGAGCACCGAGGTATCACGCGCCTGGTTTGCTTCCTCTTGCGGATACACCGCGACGATGCGATACCCAGCCGCCTCTCCACCCATCACGTAGCAGGTATCGCCCATAAACTCGACCTGCAGAAGCGTCCCAGGCTCGGATGCCGCGACGGTATCAACAAGCTGCCCCTGCGCCTTGGAGTATGCGTCCTCCATCACGGTGTTGTCGCCAAGGTGGTAGAGAAGCTCGTCCTCGTCATCGGCCATGACGACAAAGCCGCTCTCACCTATGTGGCGGTTTACGGCAGAGCGCTTCACGTCGTCGTGCATCAGTTCGCGAAGCGTGCTCACGTCGTAGGCGACGATGACCGTGCCCCCGTCGAGATTCCGCGCCACGTATTGGCACAGGACGCCCTCAGAATTGTGCGTCTTGCACGTGGTCACGACGGCCTGTGACCACGTGCTGTTGAGCGTATTGACCATGTTGGCAATAGCCTCGTCGTCCTTCGTGCCCATGCCAACCGCACCGGGGCTCGTGCTCTTCACGATGACGCCTTCGGAGTTGGCAAGGGAGATCTCCTCCAGTCCGATGACTTCCTTGAGCCTTGCGAGCTCCTCGTCACTGGCAGCCTCCACACTCCCCACCTGCCGTCGCACGATGCCCACAGTCCGTTCCAGGCGGTCGTGCGTCGCGTCCGCGATGTCGAGCTTCACGTCGTTGATCGTGTTGGACAGAAGCGACATGGTGGTCGCCTCGGACATGCGATTGTGGAGCAGCGCGGTAAAGCCGCTCGTAAGCGCAAAAGCGATAACAACCGCTACCAGCATGCCGTTCTGCACGCTCTCGGTCACCTGGACCTGGTCGCGCGTGCGGTGCAACCTGTCTTCGCGCATACAGGAGACAAGGAACGCCGCGGCACCCGTCGAGAGGCCCACGCACAGCACCATGGGGATAGAGCACGCCTTGACAATCATGAAGGCGAGCTGCGCCGAGTTAAGGTTGGTGAAGAGAACGAGCAGCAGGTGGAGAACCTCGTCGACAAAGCCTACCAGCATGGCGACGAAGGCGTGAGGCTGCTCGTCTTCGAGGATGAACGTCCTGACGCCAGCCGCATAGAGGCCCGAGAGGATCGTCGCAATGCTGCACGCCAGACGCGTGAACATACCGCGGCCCCACAGCGCGGCAAACCAGCGCTCAACACCGCCGATGACGCCTGCGATGATGCCCGCTTGAGGGCCAAAGATGAGCCCCGCGACAAGCGGCGCCGCATCACGCACGTTCATGGTGGCGTCAACGGTGAGGATACCGAACTCCGTGCCGAAGATGGCAATGAGACCAAAAAGGACGCCAACACTTGTCTGCCAGAGCCAATAGTTGCGCTTGCTGAAGCAGAACTTGAGATCAAGCAGCATGAGGGCGATACTCGCCAGCGGCGGAAGCGCCGTGGCAATCGCAAGCTGAAAGATGGTGAACGCGGTCATAGCAGGTGCCACTTTCCTGTCTCCAAGAACAATCACCGTAATAGTACTAGGAATAGGCTCCCGCCGTCTTGCTCATGCATCCGCGAGCGGCGCGATAGCCGTTTGCACCGAGGGTTTCTGTCCGGTGTAGACACCATACTGCGAACATGGGTTCGGATAAAGGAGGATCCATGTTCGAGCGACGCATCATCTTTCACTGTGACATGAATAGCTTCTACGCAAGCGTCGAGCAGGCCGAGCGGCCAGAGCTCCGGGGCAAGCCCGTCATAGTTGGTGGAAATGAGGAGACACGTCATGGCATCGTGCTCACCGCCTCGTATGAGGCCAAGCGGCGCGGCGTCAAGACTGCGCAGGCGCTCTGGGAAGCGCGGAAGGCATGTCCTGAAGCCATCATCGTACCCCCACGCTACGTGCTCTACATGCGCTATAGCGAGCTCGCGCGGCAGGTCTACAGCCAGTACACCGATCTCGTCGAGTCGTTCGGGCTCGACGAGTGCTGGCTCGACCTCACCCACAGCCTGCACCTCCACGGAGGCGATGCCCTGCTGGTGGCACGAGAGATCTCCGAGCGCATGCGTTCGGAGCTGGGGGTGACCATATCGGTGGGGGTCAGCTGGAACAAGATCTTTGCCAAGTTTGGCTCCGACCACGACAAGCCCAACGGGCTCATGGAGATCACCCCAGAGAACGCCTGCGCGGTGGTCTGGCCCGCCCCCGTCAAAGACCTGCTGTACGTTGGCCCCGCAACCACCCGCAAGCTTGCGCGTCTAGGCATCCACACCATCGGAGACCTTGCCTGCGCAGACAGCTATGCCCTCAAAAAGACCCTCGGAAAGATGGGGCTGGTGGTTCAGGAGTTCGCGCAGGGAAGGGACTACTCCCCCGTCCGCTCGCTCACGGCGCTGGAATGGGAGAGCGAGCGCGTCATCAAGTCGGTGGGAAACGGAATCACCGTCCCCTTTGACGTCGAGGACGAGCGCACGGCACGACAGGTGGTCTGGCTCATGGGAGAGAGCGTCGCGCAGCGCCTGCGCGCCCACGGCCTCGCTGCCCGGACCATCGGTGCCTCCGGGCGAGACTTCAAGACGCTTGCCTCAAGATCGCGCCAGACCACGCTGCCGCGCGCCACCCAGCTGACGAGAGAGGTCTGTCATGCGGCGTCTGACCTGCTCGTTGGCGACTGGGACTTCGCCCACGGAGACAAGTTGCGCTCCATTGGCGTGCGCGCCTCAAACCTCGTTCCGGCGCGAGGGCCCGTGCAGCTTGACCTCATGGGCGAGCAGACGCGACGGCAGGAGCTGCTGCAGCTTGACCGCACGGTAGATGACTTGCGCCACCGCTTTGGAAACGGATGCGTCAAGCGGCTGTCCGAACTGACGGACGCGCGCCTGTCCGCGCTTGATCCTGAGCGCGACAACGTGGTCCACCCCATCAGCTTCTTTGCGTAAGGCAATCCTGATGAGCGACGATTGGCAGGTGAGGAGGAATGAAAGGCATCGTGGGAAGGACCAAGCGCTATGTCACGGTCGTTTCGCAGACCGACGAGACAGGCGAGGTCACCCCACTCACCATCGTATGGGAGGACGGGAGGCGCTACGGCATAGACCGCGTGCTCGATCGCAGGCAGGCACATTCGCTCAAGACGGGCGGAACGGGAATACGCTATACCGTGCGGGTCGGTGGCCAGGCAACCTACCTCTGGTACGAGGGTCCGCGCTGGTTCGTCGAGGCAAAGGAGACGGTCATGCCCGACTAAGCATAGTGACGGAAATGTCGCTACCACTCGCACTATCAATATGATTTTCCGCACAAATTGATTGCACCAGACCACGTCCTCTTGCTATTGTGCAAATACCATCTGTTGTTGGGGGACAACGCAAAGGAGAGTACTATGCATCCCGTAATTGAAGTTGATGAGTGTGTAGGCTGCGGCGCTTGCGCAGACGCTTGCCCGATGGGCGTTATCGAGGTTGAGGACGCTGCCACCGTCGTTAACGGCGACGCTTGCATCGGCTGCGAGGCCTGCCTCGACGCTTGCCCGACTGGCGCCATCACCGAGATCGCCGAGGACTAGTCCCAGCACTCGCCTGAGTCACTTGTGACTCGCAAGACCGGCCCCGACACCTCACGGTGTCGGGGCCGGTTCCGTTACGTCACCTCACGGCAGTGGGCTCTTCATCGCACCCTTCCTCACAGCCTTCATGCCAACAATGTCCCTGCTAGGAGCTACCGCGAGGCCTCTTTTCCCCTCCCGTGTGTGCGGCCCGTCAGCGGATTTTTCCAACCAGCTGCCGAACTCGCCGCTCATCACGTCTCCTTCGTTTACATAACGCCCTAACGTGGAATCGTTCTCACAGGAGGACGTATGTCTTGATTCGCGTAAGCACAGGAGAGAGGACCCGGCCCATGACCATGCTCTACAAGCTCGACCCGAGCCACAACTGGCGTCTTAAGTATCACGTTCAGATGCCCGATGGAAACCTGACCGACCCCAATGGCCTCTCGCACTTCAAGGGTGTCTATCATATCTTCCACCAGTACGAGCCTCGCTGGCCCAAGGACATGGGCCATGGCTGGGGACATTGGTCCAGCCCTGACTTGACCACCTGGTACTGGCATGGCGGCGCCATCATGCCGTCCGTCCAGACCGACAAGAACGGCTCGTACTCTGGCTCCGGCATCGTCGTCGGCGACGAGCTCTGGCTCTACTACACCGGCAACGAGCTTGAGCCTGGCGGACGTGCCGCCGGCTTCGACTACGACTTCAAGGGCCGCAAGGCCAACGAGACCCTGGTCGTCGCAACCGACGACGGCGACAAGTGTCACATCACCCTCGGTGAGAAGCGCCCAGTCCTGTGCAACGACCAGTATCCCGCCTACGCCTCCAACCACGTGCGTGACCCCAAGGTCTGGAAGCAGGATGGCAAGTTCTGGATGCTTCTTGGCTGCCGCACCATGGAGAGCCACGGCTGCGCGCTGCTGTACAGCTCCGAGGACGGCATCAAGTGGGAGATGGCTGGCTCCGCCACCAACAAGGACGACGAGAACCCGTTCGGCTACATGTGGGAGTGCCCGAGCGTCGCGAAGTTCGGCGACAAGGAATTCCTGTTCGTGTGCCCGCAGGGCGTGCCCAAGACGGAGTATCGTTTCCAGACCATCCACAACTCTGGCTACTTCCCCATCGACGGCAAGGTCATCGACCTCCTCAGCCAGGATCCGGGCAAGCAGGACGCCGAGAAGCCCTACGCCTGCATCGACCGCGACACCTTCGTCGAGCTTGACTTTGGCTTCGACTTCTACGCCTGCCAGGTCTTCGAGGACGAGAAGGGCCGCAAGATCCTGATCGCATGGGCCGGCGTCGCCGACATGGAGTTCGAGTATGACGTCCCGACCACGCCCGAGTGGGGCCACACCCTCACCATGCCGCGTGAGCTCACCCTCAACGACGCTGGCCGCATCTGCCAGTGGCCGGTCGAGGAGATGGACACCCTGCGCGAGGACGAGGTCGAGTGGTCCGCTGAGGCTGCTGACGGCGCCACCGGATACATGGGCTCCTCCACCTACAACAAGTTCAGCATGGACGGCGCGATCGGCGCCCGCCTCAACGGCATCGGCGACATCACTATCGACAACATCGAGGGCAAGGGCCACGTCATGCTCAACGGCGACCTCGAGTTCGTCATCAACGACCACGACGCCGAGCTGGTCTTCCACAGCCACGCTGGCCGCTATCGCTCCGTCCGTCGCCTGCTGCTCTCCAACCTGACCGCTGGCAAGGTCGAGAGCCTGCGCATCATGGTCGACACCTCCGTGGTGGAGATCTTCATCAATGGTGGCGAGGCTGCCATGACCACCCGTTGGTTCCCGCTCGACATCACCAAGCTGGCCGTGACCTCCACCCTCAAGGGTGACCACCACGCTTGGAACCAGCACGGCTGGACGTTCCAGAACATCGCGTAAGCCGTACCTGCAGGGGCCTCTGTAACGCGACAGGCGGCGGGGGCCTCCTTACCAGCTCAGCACTTCGTGCCCGCTTCGCGGAATCGCTGGTAAGGAGGCCCCCGCCGCCTGTCGCGCCCCATCGCCGCAGGCGTGGCCAGGTCCACGAAGCGCCTTATACCTTCCGGTAGAAGAAGTATTGTTGGACCTTCTCAAAGCCGAGCCTTTCGTAAAACGGAAGGTCAGAAATAACCCAAGCCTCCTTTGCTCCGAGAGCTTTCGCACGAGAAAGTCCTTCGATAAGAAGCGCAGAGGCAATTCCTCGGCCGCGGTAACCCGGAATCGTGCAGACCGGCTCCACATAGGCATAGTCCGTGTCCTGATGAAACCAGAGAGAGCAGTGAGATACCAGCTCCCCCGAAGGATTCACGGCCGAAAGGCTCAGGGCCTTGTTGAAATGTCTCCGAACGTGTGGAGCATGGTCAAGCGATTGTTCAAACGCTTCCCGGTCCTCACCATGATCGAAGCCTTGCCAGAACAGCCACTCAAGGGCCTCGCGGTCTTCAATCTGATCCATTTCCCGAAGCTGCAACCCCTCGGGAAGCGTTGAGGAAGAGATTCTCTCAAGGGCGAGCTCCATGACGGTCTCTTCCTGATCAATCTGCACGAATCCTGCCCGCTCGGCCGCCTGGATTTCTGACGTGCTCCCTCTGTTGATCCCTACGGCAAGCCCGGAATCGTCTCTCAGCTCACGGCATGCATAGTCCAGAATCTCTGGATACAGTCCCTCGCAGTACGGCAGCGCCGCGCAGAGGGCCTCCCCGAAGTACATGTCATAGATCGCCGCACCAACGACCCTGTTCTCCCACCACCAGAGCCCAATAGAGGACCGAGCGCCCTTGTCAAACTCCGGATGCTCCATCATCCATTCAAAGCGCGCCCAGTTCCAGTTGATATGCGTTCTGTCCTTCCGATTCAATTCAATCAGAAAGTCGCAGACCGCCTCGTAGTCCTCGTCTCGGTAGCTGCGGAAGCTTACTGTGCCTTCGCCTGGCAGGCAAACGATTCGGGACGCTGTTTCGTTCACCGTACGTTCCTTTTCCCTCAACGCCACCGCGTTCTTGCTGCCACCTCTTCTTAGAGCCAAGCGTCGATCAACCCCTGCGCTTGCGCGCGCATCCAGGCAACGTAGCCGACTGCCTGACCAAAGCTTCCATCGGCTAGCACGCGCTCCAGCTCTTCACGTGTGGCCAGCACGGTCTGGACCTGCTCGCCCATGTCGAAGTCGGTGGGAACCCAACCGGGTGCGCAGCGCACGGCTACGAGATGGGCCACCTCATCTGCAGAGCCTGCGGTCGGGTACACGTGGCCGAGATCGACCATCTCTTCGGGCACGAGGCCACACTCCTCGCGCAGCTCACGCGCTGCCGCCTCAAGGGGGCTCTCACCCTGCTCAATCTTGCCCGCAGGCATCTCCAGCTGCCAGGCATCGACGGCGTAGCGATACTGCAGCGCAAGCGCAATCCTGGCCTGCTCACCCTCCTTGCCCGGCACCACCGCGAGCACGCACACGAACTCCCACATGCGCACAATGGTGTATGGGGAGTCGCCGCGCGGCGTCTCGAGGTGCCCATACTCGATGCGGTACCGTGCGCAATCGTCCACGCGGTCACGCCGATACTGAAACGGTACGAAATCTGCCTTGAACAGGTCGCGTGTCATGTATCTTCCTCACCTTATCTGTGTCGAGCCGACCACGATGTCCGTGGTCGCATTATCCCGCGATGTCCGTCCCCTCGAACGTTCCATCCGCGGCCATGTCTACCGTAATCACGTGCCCAGCAAACATCCCGCCGTCATCGAACATGAACCCCACCGACCCGTCGGTTGCAATATTGATGCACGGGCTGTCCATGCGCTCCATGAACTCCTCGCGCGTGAGTTCCTCCTCGCACCAGTCGCTCGCGTTCTCGAGCATCTCGTCGGCGGCATAGGCACGCGCCGCATGGTCCACCGCAGGCAAGTCCGCGCACAGCTCCTCCAGCTTCGCAAGGGCGGCGCTCGCGTCAGTAGAGCCTTCCTCAACGTTCAGCATCACGCTGCAGGCTTTGCCCAGATAGTCAATCTCGCCTTCGTACCAGTCGTAGCGGCGGTCCAGCGTGAAGGTGCCCAGCGAGTTCTCGATCACGACAGGCTTTAGGTACTCCTGACGGAATGGCTCGAAGCGATCGTCCTTCAGCTTCTTCATGACCTTCACGAGGAAGAGCGACGTTGGGTCTTCCTTCCTCTCGCGCACCACCACGCGATAGGCGCCAAGCTCTGAGAGCTGCGTCTTCATGCCGCCCCCACGGGCCTCCTCCATGATCCAGAGCCGACCGACGCACGTGCGAGGCTGGTCGTCCTTCCCGTCGGCAATGGCCAGGTAGCGCACGACGGAACGGAAGTATCCATGGACGTTCGCCCCGGCCGACACACCGTTCTCCACGAGGATGTCTCGCTCAACCTCTTCGGGGCAAAAGTCGCTGGCGAACTCGAGATACGGATCGAGCCGGGGCTCCTTGACATCGGCTTCAAGGATCTTCTCGACGTAGTAGCTGGATGATTTGCCCGCATCTGCTGCGTTTGCCAGCGCCGGTCGCACAAGCACGCGATACAGATGGTCTTCCTTGAAGGCGAACCCGTAGGGATGTCCCAAGAGATGCTTGGGTGTCAGCCACTCAAGCCAGTTGAACATGCCTTGACCAATGATCTGATTGCTCTGCACGTCAAGTGCACGATCGAACCGCGCCTTCGCATGATAGAGATTCCCCACTTGCGGGAAGGAGCCGCGGCCCTTGGCCCAGCACCACCCGACGCGAACAATGAGCTCGCAGGTCTCGTCGCTATACTGCCGCATAAACTCATCAGGACTCATTGAAACTCTCACTCCTTCGATCTTCTGTGGCTGGGCGGGTAATCCGCGATAGCCCTACAGCACCGCATCGGCATCGCGCTCAACCCCATGCTTTGCGACCTCGCTTGCCACGATCTCGCGAACCTGGCGCAGGTCAACGATTTCGCGTTCCTGCTCGGCAACCTCGGAACGGTCGGCATACTCATCAAAGACCACGGTCTTTGAGCGAAGCAGCTCGTCGATGCGCTCGTCCACGGTGTTGGCCATCAGTAGGCGATGCACCATCACCGTACGCACCTGTCCCATGCGATAGGCGCGCGAGATGGCCTGCTCCTCGGCCGACGGCTTCAGCTGCGGCTCGCAGAAGATGACCACGCTTGCGGCTTGGATGTTCAGGCCTTGCCCGCCGGAGGTGACCTGGCACGCGAGCACGGTTCGGTCGCCCTGCGCGAAGTCATCGATGATCTGCTGGCGCTCACGCGCAGGCACCGAGCCGTTGATGACGCCCGCGCACTCGTCGCCCAAGAGCTCCTTCACCAGTGCGAGGGTGTGCAGGAAGAAGGTGTACACCAAGACCTTCCTGCCATCTGCCTTGGCTTCGTCGACGAGCTCGCGCAGACGTGCGGCCTTCGAGGACGCGGTCAGGTCCCCATGGTGCCAGCCAACGCGCCGCAGGTCAGTGAACCTGCCGGCCTTGAGCGACGCGAGATAGTCATCACGGTCGACGTCCGTCATGACGCACCAGTCGGTCTTCTCGATCTTCTCGGGTAGCTCGGTCAGCACGTCCTCGCGCGTACGCCGCAGGTAGCGAGACGAGATCTCACGTCGGTACGCGACGGGGTTCCTCATCAGGCGCTCGTTCATGAGCCTGCGGGCAAGGTCACCGTCAAGCATGCCGAGCAGGGCGGTCATCTCGCCCACGCGGTTCTCCAACGGCGTTCCCGTCAGGAAGAGCACGCGCGGCACACCTTCCATGATGCGAGCCACGGCCTTCGCGCGCTTCGTGTCGGGATTCTTCACGTAGTGAGCCTCGTCCACGATCAGGCAATCGATGGGTGGCGCTTCGTCCCAAGGAACGCGCTGGAGCGTCTCGTATGTGGTGACGGCAACGCCGCCTTCCCGGCACCATCGGTGGAATTCGAGGTCGCGGTCATCGCCGTACACCTCCATGGCGAGCAAGGCCGAATGGCGTGGAACCTCTCGCTCCCAGTTCACGAGCACGCTCAGCGGACACACCACCAGGAAGTGCGTGGCCCCGTGCGCAGCGCGATGCGTCAGAACTGCGATGGCCTCGACGGTCTTTCCCAGTCCCATCTCGTCAGCTAGGAGCGTCCGCTCCTGCAGAAGCGCAAACTGCGTTCCGAACACCTGATACGGGCGCAGCGTCGCACGCAGTAGGCTCGTATCGAGCGGATACCCGTCCACCACTTGGGCCAAGGCCTCGGGCGTGTTTCCGGCACGCCTGCGTTCGGCCACGGGAGCCAATGCCGAGATGCGAGCATAGTACTCAGCGGCACGCCGCGCGAAGTCGTCCCAGATCGTGTCCGCAGGGGTGGAGATGATCGCGAGCACCTTCGCGCTGAGCTGGTCGAGTCGTTGTGACAGGACGGGAAGGTCCGAGCGCAGGGCCGCCACCGCGGCCATCGCACGCTCTCGCTGCTCGCGACCAGAGAAGAGCGTCTTCCACATGCCTGAGATGTGGGAAGCCTCCTCGGCCTCCATGCTGACCTTCTGCAAATACTCCCGAGCCTCCTCGATAGGACCCTCAAGAGGCTGCAGGCGATGCTGCCAATATAGATTGCGAATCAGGGCCGTATGCTCTTGCGGGCGCGTCTCGGCATCCAGATGCACGGCGCATCCCAGCATCGCCTCGTCGTGGGCAGCACGCGCACGCCTCAGGAGCGTCTCGGCAGAGACGTCCCCCACACCAGTGACTTCCGCGAGGAGCTTGGGTGAGGCAAGATAGACATCTGCGATGGTCGTGAAGCCCTCCTGCCGCAGCTCGCCCAGCCGCACTCCCCCACCAGCGAGAGCCTCGACGTCAATGCGCGCGAGCGCCTTCGTTGCCTGTTCGCCAAGCACGCCGTTGATGTCGTCAAGGAGGTTCGCGTCCGTGTAGGTGGGGCACTCCAGCATCGATGGCGCCATCTGCTCGCACGATCGGGCGCGCGCCACCAGCTCGCGCGCCTCGCGACGCATCTCTGAGCTCACGCCAAACATGCCCGTTCCTCCTCGCCGTGCCATGCGTAATCTGAATCCGACCAACGTGCCTTGTTCATGGTACACCCTGCGGCAAGTCACCCATAAGTGACGGGCCTCTTCTGCGCATAGCAAAAGAGGCCCGTCTTAGTCTGTCCGTTTAGCAGCCGTTACTCGACGTACAGCAGCTGCGCGTCATACATGCGCGGAGCATACGGAAGCGAGACGTCCGTCTGGAACCACGGGTTGCCCGCGACGCACACGCGCTGGCCGTCGTAGTCCGTCCAGAAGGATGCCGAATCCTCCACGAAGTCAAACGCGGGGATGTCGCGTCCGATGCCGATGTGGTCGGCGTCGCCCTCGCCAGGCGATCCGTCGGCCAGCTCGCCCACTACGTGCACCGTTTCGTCAAGCTCCAGGATCACGTAGGTCGTGTCACTTGCCGCGTCTTCGTAGAACATCTCCACTGGCTTGTTCTCGTACGCGCACAGCTCCTCGCCCGTCATCACGTGCACCACGCCCGTAAAGACCGACAGGCCCTCGCTCTCAGCGGAAGTACGGGCCGCCTCGTGCTCGGCCTCAACCGCTGCGGCAGCTTCCGCCTCAGCCTTCGCTGCAGCCTCCTCCTCGGCCTTAGCTGCGGCCTCTGCCTCAGCGGCAGCCTTTGCGGCCTCGTCCTCGACCTCCTCCTCCACAGACTCAAGCGTCTCCTCAGGCGCGGGTTCCTCGGTCTTTGCCGAGCCCCCACACCCGTACAGCGCGACGGTCAGTCCCAAGGCAACGGCCGCAGCGACCCTCGTCATCCTCGACATGGCTTCCCTTTCTTAATGCCTCTTCAACGGCCTAGAAGTTCAGCTCCCACAGGCGAACGTCGCAGCTCGGGGCGTCAACCGTCACGTGATAGTTCTTCGGGTAGTAGCGCGTGGAGAACGTCAGCTCGCCGTCGTTCACGAACACCTCGATGGAACTGACGTCGCCCACCACGCGCACGTTGCGCAGCTCGTCGAGCGGCTCGAAGCGCGAGACGCGGCCCGCGCCGACAGCCGACTTGTCGGTGTCCGCAAAGCGCATCTCAAACCGCTTGCCATCCCACGTGAGATGCAGGTCGTCTGCGATGACGGCGTCGAGCTTCTCCATGGGAAGCTTGCCGTAGACCATGAGGTCGAAGCACTTGCTGTCAGCGACGTCGAGGCTCTCGAAGCCACGGTGCAGCTCGCCACGGTAGGCCTCAAGCTCACGGATCGGCCACTGCATCACGCGACCCCAGCGCGACGTCACCTCGCGCGGAACGGTGAAGCAGTGCTGCCAGCCGCTCTCGAGCGTGAGGTTGGTGTAGGTCTTCTCGTCCGGCATGCCCATCCAGCCAATCAGCACGCGACGGCCATCGTTGGTCGCAAACGTCTGCGGAGCGTAGAAGTCGAAGCCAGCATCCCACAGCGCAAAGCCACTCAGCTGGGGGTCGCCCTGGACGTCGCCCTGAAGCACGAAGTAGCCACTCTGGTACACGTTGCGGCGATCCCAGTCCTCACCACGCAGGCCCTGCGGGGAGACGGACAGCACCTTGACGACGCCACCACGCGCGGTATCGGCAATCTCGAAGTAGTCCGGGCACTCCCACATATAGCCAAACGGCTCGTCAGAGGTGATGCGGTTGACCAGCTTCCAGCTCTCCAGGTCCTCGGAGACAAACAGGATGACCTCGCCCGTGTCGTCCTTCTTGCGGGCGCCTTGCACCATGTAGTAGACGTCGCCCTCACGCCAGACCTTGGGGTCGCGCACGTGGTTGGTGTCGTCCTCGGGATAGTCCTCGTTCTTCAAGACGGGCTTCTTGGGACCGAAGTGGGCACCGTCATCGCTCGAGACGTGGACGGTGTTGGCCTCGCGGCCATTGTTCACGTAGTCGTAGCCGTCAGAGTCCTCGAGCTTGACGTTGCCCGTGTAGAAGACGTGCATGGTGCCGTCCTCGACATAGGCACTGCCCGAGTACACGCCGCCCACGTCGAACGGCTGGTCAGGATACAGCGCGGCGCCCTCGTAGTTCCAACGCAGCATGTCCTTGCTCGTCGAGTGGCCCCACATCTTGACGCCGCCCTCGGGGTTGAACGGCGAATACTGGAAGTATGCGTGATAGGTATCGCCAAGCTGGCTGAGACCGTTGGGGTCGTTGAGCCAACCAATGGGCGGGGTCAGGTGAAATGCCTGGGCATAGGGACCCAGATCAGCGGTCTTCTCAAGAGCCTGGCGCAGTTTGTCGAGGTCTTGCGCAAGCGGATTAGCCATGTCGTCTCCTTCGTAACGCACGGGCACACGTTGCAATCTATGATACCTGCTCTGCTACAACTTCTTCGACGAGCATCAAAGAATCTCGGGGTTATACATGCCACACACCAAGCTACCTTGGTTCTGCACCGTGTGCGGTCACAGAAAAGGGACGCTTCCGAAGAAGCGTCCCTGAGCCGTACCTCTGTGGCGATCGGCGTATTAGTCGCCGAAGGAGATGCCCATCAGGCGAGCCTGCTGGATGAGCTGGCAGTTCGGGTCGAGATACTTCAGCTTGCCGGCGACCTCGCTCATCGGGACGCGGACGATCTCGCGGCCCTTGTCGGCCACCATGAAGCCAAACTCACCCTCGAGGATGCCCATGGCGGCCTCGACGCCCACCTGCGACGCAAACACGCGGTCGCGTGCGCACGGCTGGCCACCACGCTGGGTGTGGCCCGGGATGGCGACGCGAATCTCACGGCCTGTGCGGGCAAGGAGCTCATCAGCAATCTCGTACACGACGGAGTGCTTGCGCTCGGCCAGGAGAGCCTTGTAGGCCTTTTTCTTCATCTTGGCCTGCTCCTTGGTGATGGCACCCTCGGCAGCCGCGATGATGGTGAAGCGCTTGCCCTCGGCGTCGCGCTCATCGATGGTCTTGATGACGCTCTCATAGCTGAACGGAATCTCGGGGAGCAGGATGACGTCGGCGCCGCCCGCGATGCCGGCGTACAGGGGGATCCAACCAACCTTGTGGCCCATGATCTCAATGACGAAGACGCGGCCGTGCGAGCTCGCGGTGGTGTGGATGTCGTCGACGCACTTAGTCGCGATCTCGATGGCGGAGTCGAAACCAAAGGTGTAATCGGTGCCCCAGGTGTCGTTGTCGATGGTCTTAGGAAGGGCGATGACGTTGAGGCCCTCCTCATACAGACGGTTGGCCGTCTTGGTGGAGCCGTTGCCGCCGCCCATGACGAGCGCATCAAGCTGCAGCTCCTTGTAGGTCTGCTTCATGGCAGGCACCTTCTGGATGCCCTCAGGCGTGGGAATATCCAGCTCCTTGAACGGGGTGCGGCTGGTCCCGAGCATGGTGCCACCACGGGTCAGGATGCCCGAGAAGTCATGCGGGGTGAGCTTCTTGTACTTCCCGTAGATCATGCCCTGATAACCATTCAGGAAGCCATAGATCTCGACGTCGTCCCTCTTTGCATACAGGGTCTTTGCGACGCCACGCAGGGCCGCGTTCAGGGCTTGGCAGTCGCCACCACTCGTAAGCATACCAACTCGAAGCATAGTGTCTTCCTCTCTGATTACCAACAATCGTTATGCTCCAAAACCACAGGTAGGCGCATTTTCGCACAACGCTAGCCATATAAGATTTGCATTAGGTTACAAATGGGCGAGCGGGGGAGCTGGGTCTGTGACGTTGGCTGGGCCGTCGGACCCTTTTCATGGCGCTCAGGCGCGCCTTCGGCGCGCGCTTCGCAATCGCGCCACGGAAAGGGCCCGACGGCCTCCAAAAATGTCAGTTGACCCAGGCTCCGGAACCATCAACTTGATAGCCGTCTGGAGTTGTGCGGTTGACGTACATGGCACCGTCACTACCTAGGTAGTACCACTTGCCGCCACTCTTGACCCAGCCTGTTGCCATGGCACCAGAGTCCTTCAGGAAGTACCAGGTGCCATTCACCTGTTGCCAGCCGGTGGCCATGGCGCCAGACTCCTTCAGGTAGTACCACGTCCCGTCGACCTTCTCCCAGCCGGAGGCCATGGCGCCATTGCTGCGCAGGTAGTACCAGGTTCCGCCAACCTTTGCCCAGCCGGTACGCATCCAGCCGCTTGCGTCGAAGAGATACCACACGTCGTCGATCTTCTCCCAGCCAGACGTCGTGTATGTGCCGTCGGCGTGCTGATACCACCACCGCGAACCAGACCTGACCCACTTTGCCTGAGCCTTGGGCTTTTCCTCGGGGCTGTCCTGTTTCTCAGCCTCGCGCTTCGGGACGCTCTGGTCCCACGAACCGTCGCTGCCAATGTAGTAGCCGTCGTCGGTCCAGGTGTCGTGGGCCAGCGCTCCGTCCTCGTCAAACCAATACCAGGTGCCGTCAAACTTGCCCCAGCCCACGACCATCCAGCCGCTCTGGTCGAAGCCATACGTCACGCCCTTAATCTCCGCCATACGTCCCGCCGGATACGTGCCGTTGGGATAGCGGAACCACCAGCGTTCACCGGAGGAGACCCACCAGCCAGACGCGATGCGCGCGGCCTGGCTCTCGTCGGCATACTCACAGAACTCGTCATAGAACGCGGCGATGGCATGCGCGTCCACGATGCCCATGCGCTTGAGCGTGTCGCTCTTCTTGTAAATCTTTGCATCGGAAGCATTGTCGAGGAAGCCATGCTCGATGATGCAACCAAAGATGCCCTGCCTGCGGGCATAGCGAACGATGGCATAGTAGTCCGCGCGCGAGCCGTCAGGATAGGTGGAGCCGCTCTCGCCAGCCGGATAGTCGCGCTCGTAGCTTCCGTCCTTCCAGAGCGGCATGCCGAGCTCGTCCTTCAGGCCGCCTGTCACCTCTGCGGCGAAGCGCTGGCCAATGTCGTACAGGCCTCCCTCGTAGCTACTGTTGTTGGGAACGAGCACCGTGCAGCCGCGCTTCTCCTTAGAGACGCGGTCCCACGCGTTGTTGTGAAGGCTCACGATGACCGGCGCGTTGTTGTTCACCGCACGCTGCACGCGGTCGTCGAGGTCGTAGTTCTGGGAGGACGTGTTGACGATGACGACCGAATAGCCCATGGCCTCAAGCTCGTCGCGGCATGCCTTGGTGATCTCCCAGTTCATGTCGCGCTCGACGAAGGAGCCGTACACCGCGCCTTCGTCTCCCCCACCGTGCCCCGAGTCCAGAGCGATTGGTCGCCCGGACGCAAAAGCTGGTGTGGCGACAACCAGGCTCAGGATGAAGACCACCCACATGGTAAAGACTCGTTTACGCTGCATTTGAACCACCTTTACCCTTACAGCAACAAATGATTTCGATGTAGAGCCCCCGCGAATGCGGTGGGTCCTGTCAACTGAGTCGGCCCAGACCCGCCAAGCCGGTCTGGGCCGTACCCCACTGCTCCTCAACCCCGGTTGAATCGCCGAGGCCGCCCGGCCCTCCCCGTCACGCGATTCGCGAAGCGGCGCCCGCGCAGCGCGGGTGCTGAGCGTGATGGGGAGGGCCGGGCGGCCCAGGTACTTAAGCGACGATGTTGACGAGCTTGCCGGGCACGTAGATGACCTTGCGCACGGTCTTGCCCTCAAGCTGGCTCGCGACGGCAGCCTTCGCGGCCTCCTCTGCCTCCTCCTGAGAGGCATCAGCGGCCACGTCGATACGCGCACGGACCTTGCCCTTGATCTGGACGGCGATCTGCACGGTCTTAGCCTTTGCCGCCTCGGCATCAAAGACCGGCCACGGCTCGTCATACACGGAGGCCTCGAAGCCCAGCGCCTCGTGGAAGAGCTCCTCGCCCCAGTGCGGGCAGATGGGCGAAAGCATGGTCACGATGTCGTGCGCCACGCGGAGGCACAAGGCTGCGTCGCGCTGCTCGACCGGGGTGTCCACCAGGTACTTGCTCGCGTCGTTGACGAGCTCCATCACGGCGGAGATGGCCGTGTTGAACTGGTAGCGGTCAAAGTCGACGGTGCACTTGATGCCCATCTCGTTCAGGCGGCGCCAGAGCTCGGCGGAAGCGCCGGAGAGCTTCGACGCGTCAAAGTCGCCCGCGTTCTCGGTGCCCTCGACGAGGCCCCACACGGTACGCCACGCGCGCTTGATGAAGCGGTTGGCACCAGCGACGACCTCCTCGTCCCAGTTGAAGTCCTTCTCGGACGGGGCGATGAACAGGATGGCAAGACGCATGGTGTCGGCACCGTACGGCTCGATGACGCTCGACGGCGGCACGACGTTTCCCTTGGACTTGGACATGGTGTCACCGTTGGCATCCTTGACCATGCCCTGGCAGAGCAGGTTGGTGAACGGCTCGTCAAAATCAAGCATGCCGAGGTCGCGCATGACCTTGGTCCAGAAGCGCGAGTACAGCAGGTGCAGGATGGCGTGCTCGATACCACCGATGTAGTTGTCGACCGGCATCCAGTGGTCAACCGCTTCCTTGGAGAACGGCTCCTTGTCGTTGTGCGGATCGCAGTAGCGCAGGTAGTACCAGCTGGAGCACGTGAAGGTGTCCATGGTGTCGGTGATGCGCTTGGCGGGCTTGCCGCACTTGGGGCACGTGGTCTCGTAGAACGGGGCGTACTCGGCCAGGGTCTCGCCCGCGCCAAGGTCCAGGTTCTCGGGCAGCGTGACCGGCAGGTCCTCGTAGGGCACGGGGACGTCGCCGCAGTCATCGCAGTGGATCATCGGGATCGGGTTGCCCCAGTAGCGCTGGCGGCTGATGAGCCAGTCGCGCAGGCGGAACTGGACGGTCTTGCGACCGATGCCGCGCTCGGACAGGTAGTCGATGATGGCGTCAACGGCCGGGCTGTGCTTGCCGCCCAGCATGCCAGTGAACGGACCAGACTGGATGAGGTAGCCCTCGGCAGCCATGGCGCGATCCCAGTCGACCTCGGTCACAACCATGTCCTGCTCGTCCTTGAGCTGCTCATACAGCGGGTCGTCCTTCAGGGCGATGATCGGCGGGATGGGCAGGCCGTACTTGCGAGCGAACTCGAAGTCGCGCTGGTCGCCACAGGGCACGCCCATGACGGCGCCGGTGCCGTAGTCAAGCAGGATGTAGTCGGCGATCCAGATGGGCAGCGGCTTGTTGGTGAGCGGGTTGATGACATAGCGGCCACTGAAGACGCCATGCTTCTCGCGCTCAGAGCCCTGACGGTCGACGGACGAGACATGCTCGACGCTCTTCTTGAGCTCCAGATACGCCGCTTCGTACTCGGTGCCGGCAACGAGCTCGGCAGCCAGCGCGCTCTCAGGAGGCAGCAGGAAGAACGTGGTGCCGTAGAGCGTGTCGGGACGCGTGGTGAAGACGGTGATCAGGCGGTCGGTCGGGGTGACGCCGTCCTCGGCAGCCAGCGCGAAGTCAATCTCCGCACCCTCGGAGCGGCCGATCCAGTTGCGCTGCTGCGCCTTGACGTTCTCGGGCCAGCCCGTCAACTGGTCAAGGTCGTCCAGGAGCTCCTGGGCATAGTCGGTGATCTTCAGGTACCACTGGGAGAGCTCGCGCTTCTCGGGCACCGATCCGCAGCGCCAGCACTTGCCGTCAACGACCTGCTCGTTAGCCAGAACGGTGTTGCAGCTGGGGCACCAGTTGACCGGAGAGGTGGCGCGATACGCCAGGCCCTTTTCCCACATCTTCAGGAAGGCCCACTGGCCCCACTTGTAGTAGTCGGCATCGCAGGTGGCAAACAGGCGATCGTAGTCATACGAGAAGCCCATGCGCTTCATGGTGGCGGTTGCCTGCGCCATGTTCTTGCGCGTCCAAGCGCCAGCCTGGGTATTGTGCTTGATGGCGGCGTTCTCTGCGGGGAGGCCGAATGCGTCGAAGCCCATCGGGTGCAGAACCTCAAAGCCGCGCATGCGGGCCTGACGCGCCATGGCGTCGCCAATGGTGTAGTTGCGAGCGTGGCCCATGTGCAGGTCACCCGAGGGATACGGGAACATCTCGAGGACGTACTTCTTGGGGCGGCTGGAGTCGTCACGAGCCTTGAAGGTATCCTCCTTCTCCCACACCGCCTGCCACTTGGTCTCAATAGCCTCGGCATCGTATGCCGGGATGGTCTTCACGTCTGCCATACAAACCTCCAATAGCGTTAGAGCAACATTCCTATTGTAGTCAAAAGGCGGCTGTTAGATTATGGAAGCGTGGTTTGAAAGGAGACTGCAATGTTCCAGAATGTGCACGGTACCGCCGAGAAAGCAAAGAGAAGGGACCGTTCGCTTGTCCCGTACATCGTGGGCGCTGTGGCGCTCTCCGTCGTGCTGCTCGTCCCCCTCATCAACATGGTACGCGCGACGTATCGCTTCCAGCAATTCAAGCAGGATTTGGCCGAGAGCATGACCTTCGCCGAGGAGCAGGGAGCCCTCTCGTCGAGCGGCGCGGATCGCTTCTACAAGCTCGTCGTGAACGCGGGCATGGGCAAGCCGCAGAATGAGGTGCCCAATGGGGGCGGCATAAGCTACGCGTTTGGGGACGGGAGCACCATCGAGCTCTGGAAGGTCAACATCGACGGAAAGTCCGAAAACCCAGGCACGCTCATCCGCTTCACGCGCGCCGACGGGAGCGTATTCTGCTACGACACGGACCAGATAGAGTTCCGACTCGCTGCGGATGCTTTGAGTGATGCTAAAGTGGGGTGAATGTCACTTCATGGAAAGGGAAGGCCATGAATCTCAAGAACCTCAACGCAAAGTACGCGCTGGTCAATGCAGGTTTCATGCTGCTCGTCAGCGGCTCTATTGGCTTTCGGACATTTCGCCCGCGGATCCGTCCTCTTCGGCCTCGTGACCGCCCTCTCCGTCTGCGGCATCCTCGCGGCAGCTTTGCTGGTCGTCCCCCAGGGTTCGTTCATCATCCTGCCGCTCATCGTCCTCGGCTTCATGTCGTCCACGGTGGGCATGCCACTCCTCAACGGCATGGCGTTCATCTACGAGAAGGCCGGTGGGGTCATCAACTATGGCCTCTGCCGCGGCATCGGCTCGGTCGCGTATGCCGTCGGCGCCAACATCGTTGGTCGCCTTTGGGCCGTCATGGGAAGAAACACGCTTCCCATCTGGATGATCATGGGCGCCGTGCTCACCATCGTCGCAATCAATCTCATGCCCGACGCCCCCAAGGAGCTTGCGAGGGACAACGAGCCTGCGCAACCTCAGGGTGAGACCATCTCGGTCCTGCAGTTCTTCAGCAAGTACCCCACCACCATCTCGGTCATCCTGTCGCTGGTCCTGCTGTACTTCTGCCACAACCTCTTCCAGACCTACTGCGGCGCCGTCCTTGCCGAGTTCGTGCCCGCCGCTGACGTCGAGCGCGTGCAGGGCAACGCGTTCTTCATCCAAGCCATGGTCGAGCTGCCCACCATGTTTGGCTTCGCCCTCATCATGAAGCGGGTCAGCGTCAACAAGATCATGGCCATCGCAGCCATCTTCTACTCCATCAAGCACGTCATCCTCGCCATGGCAAACAGCGTCCCCATGTTCTATGCCGGCATGATCCTGCAGATGGTCTCCTACGCCGCCATCACGCCCGCTGTGGTGTACTTCGCGAATGACCAGGTTGACGAGGCCGACCGCAACAAGGGACAAGCTGTCTTCATGACTGCCAACTCCGTCGGTGGCCTGCTGGCGAGCTTTGTGGGTGGTTGGCTCTTCCAGCTGCTCTCCGTCCGCGCCGGCCTCACCATCGGCGTCATCGCCTCCGTCATCGGCACCGCGCTGATGGTCTACGGCACCAGAAAGGCAGCCGAGCTGGCATAGTCCATCTCGGATATGACAACGCGCCCCTCTCGGCAACCACCGAGAGGGGCGCGTTTGTTTTGGGGGAACTACGGTGCCTGTCCCGTTTGTTTGAGTGGCGTTACCTGACGATGGACATGTAGGCGTTGTACATCTGCGAGCACTCCCTATCAAGCTGCAGGTAGAGCTTGCGGACCTCCTCGTTATCCGAGCAGAGCAGGTAGCGCTCCTCATGAATCAGCTCGATGAGCTGCCGCTTCGACTCATAGTCGTCGACGGGGTCACCGCTTGTCTCCCTCAGTGTGGCGAGGTTCCATCTCATGACCTCGAGATATCGCCCCCCAGCCTCACGGAAAGCGCAACACCGCTCGAGCTGATACCGAAATCCCTTGATACCACTCGCAAAGTACGAGCCGTTGTACTGCTCTTGGCTCTTGATGTACCGCACGCCAAACGGCGTGCGCCACACCTGGTCATCGGGCGCGGGGTTCTCACCGCCGACGTAGACGAGGCTGTCGCGATAGAAGCTCCGCAGCTGTTCCGAGCCGTACCCCAGCTTTCTGGCCACCGTGTCAAAATGTGCGAACATGGTCGGATCTGCCTGAGCAATGTAGTCGAACACCGCCTTGTTGGTCTCCACGTCATCGAGCCTCGTCCGCGAGAGCCAGAAGATGTAGTTGTTGTCCGAGACTCCTGCAATGAGGACCTGGTCATGGTCGGCGTAGTAGAAGTCCACGCGGCGGTGCTCAAGCTTGGGCGTGTAGTTGGGGATGACAGACACGTCCTCGGCGACGCGGTTGAGCGACGCGATGTCTGCCGCATGGGCAGCCGTGCCGTCAACCTGCACCTCACGCCCCGACTTGGAGCTCCACCACTTTGTCCAAACCCTGCCGCCCCTCATCTTGGCACGCTCCTCTTCGTCAGGCACCTGGCCTTGCCACAGCCTCCCGTGGCGGATAGGTACAAAAAAGGCGGGGACCACGTCAGTGACCCCCGCCCAAGCACTTCGAGCGTTCTACGAACGGAAGTTGTCGCTCGTGGACTCGCGCAGAATGACGTCGTGGGCGCCGCCCTCGACAAGAGACGTGGCCGAGACCAGCGTGAGCTTGGCCTTGTCACGAAGCTCCGGCAGGTTGAGCGCGCCGCAGTTGCACATGGTGGAGCGCACCTTCAAGAGCGACGCGTCGACGTTCTCCTTGAGCGGGCCGGCGTACGGCACGTACGAGTCGACACCCTCGACGAAGGACAGGCCCTTCTTGGAGCCGCCCAGGTCATAGCGCTGCCAGTTGCGGGCACGCGCGGAGCCCTCGCCCCAGTACTCCTTCACGTAGGAGCCGTTGACGTTGAGGCGGCGCGTGGGGCTCTCGTCAAAGCGGGCGAAGTAACGGCCCAGCATGAGGAAGTCAGCGCCCATGGCCAGTGCCAAGGTCATGTGGTAGTCGTACACGATGCCGCCGTCGGAGCAGACCGGCACGTAGACGCCCGTCTCCTCGAAGTAGCGGTCGCGCTCTGCGCAGACGTCGATGAGCGCGGAGGCCTGGCCACGGCCGATGCCCTTCTGCTCGCGCGTGATGCAGATGGAGCCACCGCCGATGCCCACCTTGACGAAGTCGGCACCGCACTCGGCCAGATAGCGGAAGCCCTCGGCGTCAACGACGTTGCCGGCACCCACCTTGACGGTGTCGCCATAATGCGCGCGAATCCAGTCGATGGTGAGCTTCTGCCACTCGGAGTAGCCCTCGGAGGAGTCGATGCAGAGCACATCAGCGCCAGCCTCGACCAGCAGGGGCACACGCTGGGCATAGTCACGCGTATTGATGCCCGCGCCCACCAGATAGCGCTTGTGCTTGTCAAGCAGCTCGTCCGGGTTGCCCTTGTGCGAGTCGTAGTCCTTGCGGAACACGAGCGACATGAGGTGGCCCTGCTTGTCAACGATGGGCAGCGCGTTGAGCTTGTGGTCCCAGATGATGTCGTTGGCCACCGAGAGCGAGGTGTTCTCGTCGCCGCAGATGCACTCGCTCGCGGGCGTCATGAACTCATGCACCTTGCGGCCACGGTCGTCGCGCGAGAGGCGATAGTCGCGGCTGGTCACGATGCCGCAGAACACGCCGAAGGGCGTGCCGTCGTCCGTGACAGGCATGGTGGAGTGGCCCGTGCGCTCCTTGAGCTCCACGACCTCCTGCAGGCTCATGTCAGGCGTCAGCGTGGAGTCGGAAATGACGAAGCCGGCCTTGTAGGTCTTGACCTCGCGCACCATGGCCGCCTCGTCCTCGGGCGACTGCGAGCCATAGATGAAGGAAAGGCCACCCTCCTGCGCCAGGGCAATGGCCAGGCGCGGGCCCGACACCGACTGCATGATGGCGGAGGTCATGGGGATGTTGAGGGTAATGGGGCTCTTCTCGCCGCGGCGGAACTTAACGAGCGGCGTCTTGAGGCTGACGTTGATGGGGATGTTCTGTGACGACGAATAACCAGGGACAAGGAGGTACTCGGAGAAGGTGTGGGAATACCCTTCGAAGAAGGTTGCCATGCGCGCTCCTTATGTAGATAAGCTACCAGTCACCGATAAATCGATACCGTTTGTCCCATGATTGTAACATCAAAGAAGCAGCTCAGGAGCAAAAGCCCACACCCACAAGAATGGCACACGCACGCTTGGCGTTGGGGCCTTTTCCAAGACGAATTAGTCGGCGAGCAACTGGGGGCAAATCTCCTCGCCCGCAGCTGTGCGGCCCATCGAGCGATCACTCAGGCTCGCAAGCGCCTCACGGAGGTCATCGGGCAGGTGGTCTCCCAGCGAGATGTGCTCCCCCGTCACCGGATGGTCAAATGCGACGTGCCATGAGTGGAGGAACTGTCGCGCGAGGCACAGATTCTCCTGATAGTGGCCCCGGCCATAGAGCTGGTCACCCACGCAGGGATGGGCGATGTGGCGCATATGCACGCGAATCTGGTGCGTGCGGCCCGTATACAGGTGGCACTCCAGCAGCGAGTATCCCTCGTCCTTCCGGCCCGCCTCAAAGCGCTCGAGCGTCCTGAAGGTGGTGATTGCCTCCCGTGCCAGGGGGTCATCACTCACCATCATGCGTAGGCGGTCACGTGTCGAGCGCATGATGCCCGTCGTGATCGTTCCCTCGTCGGACGCCACATAGCCGTGCACGAGCGTGACGTAGCGTCGGTCGAGCACGCGCATGCGGATGAGATCCTGCAGCGCCTTCTGCGTCTCGTCGTCCTTGGCGGCGAGCATGAGCCCCGAGGTGTCCATGTCCAGGCGATGCACGATTCCCGGCCGCTCGTCGCCCTGCAGCATCCCCAGATGGTCATAGCCGCAATGCGCAACCAGCGCGTTTGCCAACGTGTCATCGGTGTGTCCGGGGCTGGGGTGGCAGACGAGGCCCACCTGCTTGGAGAGCACGATGAGCCAATCGTCCTCGAAGCGCACGTCAAGTGGGATGTCAGGATTGGGACGAAGCGGACCGCTCGCCTCAACCACGGGCACCGTCACCTGCACACGGTCTCCCAGAAGCACGCGCTCCGACTTTGAGGTGGCGGGCGTCAGGTTGATGGTGACGAGCCCCTGCTCCACGAGGCGTGCGCAGGCACTGCGCGAGGGGAGCTCACGCGAAGCTCCCAGAAACGCATCGAGCCGCTCCCCGTCCCCCTCGGGTCCGACGAGCAGCTCGACCAAACGAGTTCCTCCGAGCGCCACTACCGACGCTCCTCAGGCGGAAGGCTCTGCTCCCACATAAGGTATCCGATGAGCGAGATGGCGATGCCACAGGTCACCGCGATGTCAGCCACATTGAAGACCGGGAAGTCTATGAAAGCCGTGGCGATGAAGTCCGTCACCGAGCCGCGTGCCAGACGGTCAACCATGTTGCCCAGGCCCCCGCCAACCACACAGGCGATGGACGCCGTAAGCGACATGGGGATATCCTGCGTGCACACAAACGCAAACGCGACGCAAGAAACCACGAGCGCGACCAGGACGAAGAGCGACCCTGCGCCCTCCCCCATGCTGAACGCGGCGCCCGTGTTCTCAACGTGTACCAAATCGATGACACCCGGAATGAGCGTGCCCATGTAGCCCTCCGCGGGCGAGATGACGCGCACAGCGGTCTTGGTGGCCTGGTCGATCAGCACGACCAGCACCGCCAAGATCCAAAAGAGCAGGATGCGCGATCCGCGACGCGATGTGACGAAGGGACTCACCGGGCCGTCTCCTTAGTGCTCGGTTCCGCAGGCAAGGACGACCTCGTGGCAACGACCACAGAGGCAGGCCTCGTCAACCGGGGTACGCCAGTTCCAGCAGCGCGGGCACTTCTCGCCGTTGGCGGGAAGCACGACGCAGGCGAGCTCGTCGCCCTGCTTGACGTTCACCTCGGAGCACACGAAGGCCTCTGCCAGGTCCGGGCCACCCTCGCCCGCCAGCAGCGCATAGGCCTCGGCGGGAAGCGTCAGCTCGGCGCGCACGGCCTGCGTGGTCTTCTCCGTGACGGTGCCTGCGGCCTGAGCGTCCTCGTAGGCCTTGGTGAAGGCGCCGCGAGCCTCGGTCAGCGCGTCGTAAGCGACAAGCAGCGGCTGGTAGGCCTCAGCGTCCATCGGAGCCTCGTACCAGTCCAGCAGCGCCGCACGCTTCTGGTTGTCGCGCAGGGCCTCGGGCACAAACTCCATGGCCTCGTCGGTGGTGTAGACCAGGATCGGCTGCAGGTCGTGCAACAGCATCGAGAGGATCTGGGCCCACACGGTCTGGGCGGCCTTGCGCTCGAAGCTGTCCTTGCCACCGCAGTAGGTGCGGTCCTTGGTGGCGTTGAGGTAGAAGTTGGAGAGGTCTCCGGTCACGAAGTCGTAGACGGTGCGGAAGATCTGGTTGAAGCGATAGTTGGCGTAGGCCTCGCTCACCTGAGCGTGCACCTGCGAGAGCTTCGCGAGCATGAGGCGGTCAAACGCCGGCAGGTCGTCAATCGCCACGGCATCCGTCGCAGGGTCAAACTGGCCCTCGAGCTCGCCGAGCAGGAAGCGGATGGTGTTGCGGATCTTGCGGTACGCGTCGCCCACCTGGTTCAGAATCTTGTCGTCGCACGGCACGTCCACCGAAGTGTCGACGGAGGCGACCCACAGGCGCAGCACGTCGGCGCCACGCGTCGCGCACTCCTTGTTGGGGTCGATGACGTTACCGAGGCTCTTGGACATCTTGCGGCCCTGGCCATCAAGCGTGAAGCCCTGGCTCACCACGTTCTTGTACGGGGCGACGCCATAGGCGCCCACGCTCGTCATGAGGCTGGACATGAACCAGCCGCGGTGCTGGTCGGAGCCCTCGAGGTACATGTCGGCAGGGAAGCCCAGGTAGTCGCGGTGACGGCACACGGCAGTGTGCGAGACGCCGGAGTCCCACCACACGTCGAGGATGTCCTTGTTGGCCGTGAGGTGATGCCCTCCGCACTTCGGGCACACGCATGCGTCGCCCAGATAGGTCGCGGGGTCATCCGTGAACCAGTGGTCAGAACCCTCCTCGCGGAAGAGCTTGATGACGGCGTCAAGCGTGTCGTCGTTCATGACGACCTCGCCGCAGTCCTGACACGTGAATGCAGGGATGGGCACACCCCAGTTGCGCTGGCGCGAGATGCACCAGTCAGGACGGCCCTCCACCATCGAGCCGATGCGGTTGATGGAGTGCGACGGGTAGAAGGACACCTTCTTGAGCTCCTCGAGCGCCTGCTCACGCAGTCCCGTGTCGTCCATGGAGACGAACCACTGGCTCGTCGCACGGAAGATGACCGGGTTCTTGCAGCGCCAGCAGTGCGGATAGCTGTGGCTCATGTCCTCATGCATGATGAGCATGCCGCGCTCGTCAAGCCACTTGATGATGACCGGGTTGGCCTCGTTGACCTCCATGCCGGAGAACGGGCCGCCAGTGCCCATGCCCTCACCCTTGAAGAAGCAGCCGTCGTCGTCAACGGGCATGACGACGGGCACGTCAAACTTCATGCCGGCCAGGTAGTCGTCCACGCCGTGGCCAGGGGCGGAGTGCACGATGCCCGTGCCGTCCTCGAGCGTGACGTAGTCAGCGTAGATGAAGACACCGGTCTCGCCCTGATCACCAAAGATGGGCTGCTTGTAGAGATTGCCCGCAAGGTCAGTGCCGCTTGCGTGCCACGTCTCGCCATTGGCGTCGCACACCAGCACGGCGTCTTCCCAACCAAACTTGGCTGCGCACTTCTCCCACAGTGCCTCCGCAAAGATGGCGGCACGACCGTCGTGCTCGACGGCCACGTAGGCCGCTTCCGGATGCAGGATCACGGCGTCGTCTGCGGGCAGCGTCCAAGGCGTGGTGGTCCAGATGGCGACGTCAAGCTTGCCCTCCCAGGCCTCGAGGCCCGCGGGAACGGTGGTCATCTCGAAGCGCACGAAGATGGCGGGGCTGACCTCGTCGCCGTACTCGATCTCGGCCTCGGCGAGGGCCGTGTGGCAGTGGCTGCACCAGTGAACCGGCTTGCGTCCACGATAGATGGCGCCCTTGTCAAAGATGGCCTTGAAGATCTCGATGTCGGTGGCATCGTAGTCGTTGGTGTAGGTCAGGTAGGGGTTCTGCCACTCGCCCAGCACGCCCAGGCGCTTGAAGCCCTGGCGCTGGGTGTCGACCTGCTCGACGGCCATCTTGCGGCACAGTTCGCGAATCTTCTCGGTGGGGAGCTGGCGGAACTTGTCGCCACCCACCATGTTCTCGACCTTGTTCTCGATGGGCAGGCCGTGGCAGTCCCAACCGGGCACGTACGGCGTCAGGAAGCCGCGCATGGACCAGTAGCGGTTGATGATGTCCTTGCTGATCTTGTTCTGAGCGTGTCCCAGGTGGATGGGGCCGTTGGCGTACGGAGGTCCGTCGTGCAGCACGAACTTGTCGTGGCCCTCGTTCTTCTTGAGGAGCTGCTCGTACACGCCCTCCTCATCCCACGCCTGCAGGCGCTTGGGCTCGTTCTGCGCGAGGTTTGCGCGCATGGCGAAGCCGGTGCTCGGCAGGTTCATGCTGGACTTGTACTCGTTTGCCACCTTGCATCCCTTTCTCTCGTGGACGCCCACGAAAAAGGCGCCCGTCCCTCATGCTGGGACGAGGCGCCAACATACCGCGTGTGCGGCTTGACGTTGCTCTTGTCACCCAGCGTGCGGAGACCGCATTACTCGGCTGGCCCGTGTCGGCGGCCATCCCGGCAGCGTCTACTGAGGAGCCGAGGCTCCCGTTGGGGCTGCAGCTCAGGGGTGATACCGCTCGGACCGTGGACGTGAGATCTCAGCATCCTCACTCTCTGTTGACCACGGCGACCCGCGCGACGCGTCCCCGTCAGCGCTCTGGACAGCCATATTAGCAAAACACGCACCGTATTTGGACGAAACTCAACCTTTCGCCGAAGGTTCAAGAGCACGAGGGTTCCCCTACAATTGACCGTGCGCCTAGGGGGCCACCCCGGGACGCACCGTCAACGTCAACAACGGGAGGAGAGCCTCATGCCAAACGATGCGCCAGCAGCCGCGCCTACTACCCCTGACCTCCGTTACCTGCGCCTGCTCTCCAGGCAGTTCCCCACCCTACGCGAGACGTATACCGAGGTCATCAAGCTTGAGGCGCAGCTCGACCTTCCCAAGAGCGCCGAACACTTCATGAGCGACGTCCATGGCGAGTACGAGGCCTTCAAGCACATCCTCAACAACTGCTCGGGCGTCATCCGTGAGCACGTGGAGGACGTCTTTGGGAGCTCGATGGACGAGGACGCCAAGGACGACCTCTGCACCCTCATCTACTATCCCAACGAGATGCTGGCGCTGCAGCAGCGTCGCCGCCGCAACGAGCCCAACTGGTACACCAAGACGCTCATGGAGCTGGTACGCATTGCGCGTCAGGTGTCGAGCCTCTACACCAGCAACCACGTGCGCGAGGCGTTGCCCGACGACTTCGAGTCAATCATCGAGGAGCTGCTGCGCTCCACCGGTCCGGGAGAGACGAGCCGCCACGAGTATCACCATCGCATCATCGACTCCATCGTCGAGAACGGCGTGAGCGACGACTTCATCATCGCGCTCTGCGTGCTCATCAAGCGCCTCTCCGTCGAGCACCTGCACCTGGTTGGCGACATCTATGACCGCGGCCCACACGGGGACCGCATCATGGACCGCCTGATGGCGCACCACAACCTTGACATCCAGTGGGGAAACCACGACATCGCGTGGATGGGGGCCGCCTGCGGGTCCGAGGCGTGCATCGCCTCGGTGGTGCGCACGCAGATTCGCTACCACACGCTCGACGTGGTGGAGAGTGCCTACGGCATCTCCCTGCGTGAGCTTGCGCTTTTTGCCGAGCGCACCTATCGGGGAGACGAGTCCATGAGCCCGATGGAGAAGGCCATCTCGGTCATCCTCTTCAAGGTGGAGGCCCAGTTCATCATGCGCCATCCCAACTGGGGCATGGAGGACCGCCTCCTTCTGGACGATCTTGACCTCGAGCACGGCACCGTACGCATCGAAGGCGTCGATTACGAGCTCGCCACCCGCGACTTCCCCACCGTCGATCCCGAGCACCCCTTCCAGCTCACCACCGAGGAGCGCACCGTCATGGACGGGCTCGTCGCGGCTTTCCGCGAGTCCACCCGCCTGCGTGCCCACACGTCCTTCCTCTACGAGAAGGGCTCGGTCTATCTGGTGCATAACGGCAACCTGCTTTTCCACGGATGCCTACCCCTCGAGGATGACGGCAGCTTCACCGCTGTCGTGGCCGAGGGCGTGCCACGCGCGGGCCGTGCGTACCTCGACTGGTGCGACCGTATCGCACGACGTGCCTGGCACACCGGCGACCAATGCTCGCTTGACTGGATGTGGTACCTCTGGTGCGGACGACGCTCTCCCCTCTCGGGCCGCGTGATGAAGACCTTCGAGCGCACCTTCGTCCTCGACAAGAGCACCTGGGTGGAGGCAGAGGACCCGTATTTCCGTCTGACCGATGACGCGAGCGTCTGCGAACGCGTGCTGGCCGAGTTTGGCCTCACGGGCAAGCACTCCCACATCATCAACGGCCATAAGCCCGTGAAGCAATCCAGCGGAGAGAGCCCCATCAAGGGCGACGCGCGTAGACTGGTGGTGGACGGCGGTTTCTGCGAGGCATACCACAAGACCACGGGCATCGCGGGCTACACCCTCACCTCCACCGCCAACGGCATGACCATCAAGGCACACCGCCCGTTCGTTTCCGTCAAGGCGGCCCTAGCGGCCAACGCGGACATCCTCTCGAACACGACAGCGATCGAGCAGCCCACCTATGAGCTGACGGTTGCCGACACCGATAGGGGCAAAGAGCTCGCTGACCAAATCCGTGACCTCAAAGCGCTTCTCGCGGCCTACCGTGCCGGCGAGCTACCCGAGGGAGCAGCATAGGTTTTTCATATACGTCTTACGGGGCGCCCGTACGCCACTCGGCGTGCGGGCGCCCTCTTACCTTGTCATTTCGTTCTCTTTGAACGAGCCTCCGAACGAAGCGCGTATAACATGTTGCTATGTCACAACATTTCAACACCCATTCTTCGTCATTTTCGCTAAAGTGGCATATGCGATAGCAGTTTTGGGAGGCAATTCATGGTCCACATCGCATATGACCAAATCTATAGGGATCTAAAGCAGCAGATCGAGAATGCCACATACGTATATGAGGAGCTTCTTCCCTCCCAGTCACAGCTTGTAAAGCGCTATCAGTGCGCCCACAACACGGTACGCAAGGCAATAGCTAAGCTTGCAGGTGAGGGTTATTGCATGCCCATACATGGAAAGGGTGTGCGCGTGATTTGGACTCCGTCCGAGGACCGCAATTCCTTCGCCTTGGGCGGCATCGAGACCTTCGAGGAGAGCGCAAAGCGAAACGGACTTACCGCTCGGACCCACGTAACCCTCTTTGAGTACGTCACGGTAGACGCGTCTCTCGCAGACATAACTGGCTTTGACGAGGGCACCGAGGTACTGCATGTAGAGCGCGTCCGTTTGCTGGACGACCGCCCACTCATTCGTGACCGTAGCTACTACCGCGCATCCATGGTTGAGGGCATCACGCCAGAGCACGCCGAGCGCTCCATCTATGCCTACGTCGAGGAGGAGCTTGGCAAGCGCATCGCCACCAGCAAGCGCACCATCTGCATGGAGGTCGCGAGCGAGTCTGACCGTCAGTGGCTCGACATCGAGGGATGCACGCACGTGGCCTGCGTCAAGCACCGCACCTATGACAACGACGCCCTGCTCTTTGAGTATGCCGAGTCGCACTACCACCCCGCGCACTTCCGCTTCCACGACACCGTCATCCGCGACAAGGCCTAAGCCTGCTGCCGCCATTGCACTGCTTCCTTCACGGGCACTAACCCACCGCAATTGCGGGTGTTTCTCGTAGCTTGTCTGACGGGCGGAAACATCGGGTAGACTTTTGCTCTGTCACACCTGTTTCACGACAAGAAACGAGAGGAACGTTTATGAACAACGAGGGTAAGCGTGTAGCCGTGCACTACGTGGGCACGCTTGACGACGGCACCAAGTTTGACTCTTCCCGCGACCGCAACGAGCCGCTGCGCTTCACGTGCATGGCTGGCCAGATGATCGCTGGCTTTGACGCGGCCGTGCGCGACATGGAGGTTGGCCAGACGGTCAACGTGCGTCTTGAGCCGACCGAGGCCTATGGCGAGCGCCGCGACGACATGATCGTCAGCGTGCCCATCGCCAACATGCCGGGCGCCGAGAACGCGCGCGTGGGCATGCGCGTGGTCTTGGGTGGCCCCATGGGACAGCCGATGCCCGCCACGGTCTATGCGATGGATGACACCACCATCACCTTCGACCTCAACCACGAGATGGCCGGCAAGGCACTCAACTTTGAGATTGAGCTGCTTGAGGTCTCCGATGGCGAGGAAGAAGAGCACCACTGCTGCCATGGACGCGGACATGGTCACGGACGCAGGCATGGCGACGGCGAATGCTGCCACGGCGAGGGCCGCAAGCATCATGAGGATGGCGAGTGCTGCCACGGCGAGGGGCACGGCGATGGGGAGTGCTGCCACGGCGAGGGCGACGGCTGCTGCTGCGATGATGACGACTGCTGCAAAGAGTAGCGTCGATATCACTACGTGATGAACAGACCCCCTCGTGACTCGCTCACGAGGGGGTCTTGCTTTGCGCGTGGCGCGTTAATCGAGAGGCATTTCAGTTCAAGAGACAGCTGCAAGATAGCGGTCCAGGCGATCCAATCGACCATCTGGATTCTCCATATCGAGATGTCGTAGCTTCGGAAGCAGGACGTTAAGCTCCGCGAAGTCGTGCGTGTCATGGACGATGCCCCGTTGGTGGAGAATGCCTATCAACGCCGTTGTCTGCGTCGCACCGTCAGTGCTCCGCAGGTAAATGTCGCGCAGAACTGCCTCAACTTCGGGGTCGGCTGGGTAATCCTGGAGCGCCACTGCCACAAGACGATATCCCGAAAGAATCCCAGTTCCGCAGTCTTCGCTACAGCATTGCCGCAACACGTCCAGATAGCGCTTCTCTCCGGTCTCACGGAACAGGACGTCAGCAAATTCCACTTTCGTGCTTATGGATGTCGCCTTTCGAAGATCGCTATCCAGTCTGGCACGTCCATCGTGATGTCGTAGTTTCGGCAGGAACACCGCAAGGCGTGGATCGTCCGGGTACTTCCGCCAGATCGTAGTCTCCAGCTCGTCTTTCTCCGCCTCGGTAAGCCGATGCCACCAATCAGCGCTATAGCCTCCATGAGCCCGCTCAGAGCCCGTGGCAGACAGTTGCTCAACAATCCATGCGTATTGCTCCGTATGGGGCCCTGCACTCGGACCGCGATTGAGCAGCCTGTCAAATAGCATTCGTTACTCCTTCTGCCTCTACATAAGCGAAGTGGTACACCTCATTGAAAGGTGTACCACTTCACCCGTTTCTGTTTGAGCGACTACTCCACGACGGGTCCCGCTGCGCGCACCTCGGGCGCCATGTCGGGGTACTTCTCCGCCGCATTGTCCACGAACATCTTCGCCACGCGGCGGGCGGTCTTATCGTAGGCCTCCTTGTCAGCCCACGTGTCACGCGGGTTGAGCACGCGGCGGGAAACGCCGTCCACATGCTGAGGAACGTCCACGTTGAAGATGGGGTCACGGACGAAGTCGCTGTCCTCGACTGTGCCACTGAGGGCGGCCGTCACCATCTGACGCGTGGAGGCAAGGTCCATACGCTGGCCGATGCCGTACGGGCCGCCAGTCCAACCGGTGTTGATGAGGTAGACGCGTGTGCCAGAGCGCTCCATGCGGTCACCAAACATGTCGGCGTAGTGCAGGGGGTCAAGCGGCATGAACGGCTCACCGAAGAGCGTCGAGAACGTGGGTTGCGGCTCGGTGATGCCACGCTCGGTGCCCGCGACCTTGCTGGTGAAGCCAGAGAGGAAGTGGTACATGGCGGCATTCTTGTCCAAGCGGCTGATCGGGGGCAGCACGCCAAACGCGTCGGCCGTCAGGAAGATGACCACGTTGGGGTAACGGCCCTGACCCATGACGGCAGCGTTGGCGATGTAGTCAACCGGGTAGGCGACGCGCGTGTTCTCGGTCAGGGAGTCATCGAAGTAGTCCGGGAGACGGCTGACATGGTTAACCACGACGTTCTCGCAGATGGCACCAAAGCGGATGGCGCCGTAAATCTGCGGCTCGGTGACTGGCGTAATCTTGATGGCCTTTGCGTAGCAGCCACCCTCAAAGTTGAAGATGGAGTTCTGTGCCCAGCCGTGCTCGTCATCGCCGATGAGGACGCGCTGCGTGTCAGCAGAAAGCGTGGTCTTGCCGGTGCCGGACAGACCGAAGAAGACGGCCGTCTCGCCTGTGACCGGGTCCATGTTTGCGGACGAGTGCATGGGGAGCACGTTCTCCTCCATCGGCATGACGTAGTTCATAACCGAGAAGACGGCCTTCTTGATCTCGCCAGAGTAAGCGGTACCGGCAACGATGATGCACTTGTCCTCAAAGTTGATGAGGACGGCAGCCTCGGAGTTGGTGCCATACTTCACCGGATCGAGCTTCAGATCGGGTGCGGCGAGCACGGTATAGTCCTGCGGGAAGTAGCTATCGCGCTGGCGCTTGGAAGGACGCACGAGCAGCTGGCGCGCAAACAGCGCCTGGCTGGCGCGCTCGCACACGATCAGGAACTTGCGGCACCAACGGCGATCGGCGCCAGCGATTGCGCGAACCACGAAGAGGTCGCGCGTACGCAGGTGGTCAGTCACGGCCTTCTTGACCTTTTCGTAGTTCTCCGGAGGGAACGGCTTGTTGACGTTGCCCCAGTGGATGTGGTCATGCACGTCGGGCGTGTCAACGATAAAGCGGTCCTCAGGCGAGCGGCCGGTGTACTTACCCGTCTCGACAGAGAGAGCGCCCGTGTCCGTAAGGACGCCCTCGTTGCGACGCAGCGCGCGCTCGATAAGGCCAGCGGGCGCTTCGTCCATGATCACGGCACCACGGCAGTTGTTGACGCCACCAATGGCGAGCAGATCGTGCACCGTCGCACCGCGCCTACCTTCACCACGAGCTATGACGTAGTTCGTGATGGAATCAATACGCTCCTGAATAGTGGGCATAGATTCCTCCTTACCCCGTTTGGCGAACATAGTGAGCCTGTCACCGTCGCCTGCTTGACACTATGAGCATATGCCATTATTTGCGGCTTCATAAAAGCCGTAACACTTTGGTCGGCATTGATGTAGTTTGTGGGGATATGCTGCACCCTTACCGCCCTTTGGACGCCTTCCTTGCAAAACGACCTGCGGCTTCTTGCGAGGAAGGCGTCCAAAGGGCGATGGCTTTACCCCAGGAAGTAGAAGTTGTCGGGCGGAAGCGTTCCGCCGATGCTTGAGGGGTCCTCGACATACGCATCGGTGATGGCAGAGGTCAGCTCGCGTTGCATAGCCGAGCCACGCAAGAACGTCCCGGCGCCATACGAGGCCTCCACGATCTCCTGATGCCGCGCGACAAACGCCACCACATCGTCGGGGTTGGTCCCAAAGTACGGAAGCCGCACCACGGCCACCGCACATGGCGGCTCGCCTTCCGCATGGGTGACCGCATCGACGGCCATGATGCCGCCCGCCGTCGCGTTGTAGAGCGCCGAAGCCACCTGAGGCGTCACCAGGGCGAAATCTACGTCACCGTTGATCAGGGCATTTGCGAGGGCGTCCACGGACTTGAGCTGTGAACAACCCCATTCGCCAGCCACCAGCGCGACGTCGTCGGCTGCCTCGTCGGCAACGGACGCAAAGCGCGTCCCCGCAGATGATGGATCCGTCGCAGCATCATCAGCTGCCGGCTCCTCGGTGGGCGGCTCTTCCGCAGGGGATTCCTGCTCGCCCTCTTGCACTACCTCTTGCGTCTCAGGCTCCGTCTGCGGCTCATCGCCGCCGCTCGCGCCACTACAGCCTACGAGCGCGAAGGCCAATGAGAGTATCATGAATGCAGTTGCGACCCTGCGGGATATGGACATGGTTCCTCCCCAGTCTTTGTCGTGACGCCCACATCATAACGCAAGCACAAGCGAGAGGAGCTCCCATGGCCCTGACCACCATCTCAAAAGGACGCATCGAGGCAACCATTGACTCCGCAGGTGCCCAGCTGATGAGCCTGAAGCTTGATGGCAAGGAGTACCTGTGGCAGCGCGATGAGAAGTACTGGCCGCGTTGTGCCCCCGTCCTCTTCCCCATCGTTGGCAACCTGCGCAACGACCGCGCCGACAGCGCCCAGGGCGAGGTCCGCTTTGGCCGCCATGGTCTCGCCCGCAACTATGAGCATGAGGTCATCGAGGCACTTGAGGACACCGTGACCTACGAGCTCGTCTCGAACGACGACACCCGCGCCAAGTTCCCGTTTGACTTCAAGCTCAACATGACCTACCGCATCGTTGGTGACTCGCTTGAGCAGGAGTTTGCCGTTACCAATACCGGCGACGTCACGCTCCCGTTTGCCGTTGGTGGTCATCCCGCGTTCAACGTTCCCGCCCCTGGCTGCGAGGACGAGGACTTCTCCGACTACAAGCTCGTCTTCTCGAAGAAGTGGACCTACAGCTCCCCCACCATCTCCACAGAGACGGGCCTTCTGGACTACGGCAACCGCTTCGTGCTGGTCGATGAGCAGGACGAGCTCCCGCTGAACCATCGCCTGTTTGACGTGGACACCCTCACCTTTGAGGACGTTCCCGGACGCACCGTCTCGCTCGTCGGCCCCTCTGGCCACGGCATGCGCGTCGACTTCCCCGGCTTCGACTTCCTGGGCGTGTGGAGCGCTCCGGACGCCCCGTTTGTCGCGCTCGAGCCGTGGCGTGGCACCGCAACCCGCACCGACGAGGACGACACCTTCGAGAACAAGCAAGGGATGGACTTCCTCGAGCCTGGCGAGCAGGCGGTCTACGCCTTCCGCATGCTGCCGCTGTAGGGCTGCTCCTGTACTGACCGCGCTGGGGCGGGGTTGCCTGCAGGCTCAGGCGCGCTACGCGCGCGCTTCGCAATCGCCTGCAGGCAACCCCGCCCCAGCGCTCCGTTAACGACGTAGACGGCCTGAACGCCAACAATCGAGATAAGGTCAGAATCAAAACTGAGGGTAAGGTTGACGTGGTTGGAGAGGTTTCCTCTCCAACCACGTCAACCTTTCATTCTTTTATATGATTTCAGGATAATCTCGGCTGCACGAGCCTGAGGCGCAAGGCGGGGTGGCTGGAACGGTATTTGGTTTGGTGACACAAGTCGGCCACCGAAACTGTGGTACGAAGCGGGATAGGGTTCCAGCGGGCGTGTGCCGAGTGGTACCAAGCAGAATGAGGTTCCAGGCGACACGGATAAGTGATACGAAATGGAATAGCGTTCCCCTCACAGGTCTGCTTAAGTACCAGCTACACATGATTTCAGGATAATCTCGGCCGCAGGAGCCTGAGGCGCAAGGCGGGAGGCTTCCTCCCCGGCGATTGCGAAGCGCGCGAAGCGCCTGAGCCGGGGAGGAAGCCTCCCGCCTTGCGTTTCAGTCTACGACCAGGACGTGTTATCCAAGCAGTTCCTTGACGTCGAGGGCAATCATGAGCTCCTCGTTGGTCGGGACGATGAGCACGCGGATCTTGGAATCCGGAGCGGAGATCTCGCGAACCTCGCCAGAGCGGACGCGGTTCTTCTCGTCGTCAATCTTCACGCCGAGCCATGCAAGCTTCTTGCAGACCTCGGCACGCATGGTGGCGGAGTTCTCGCCGATGCCTGCGGAGAAGGCGATGGTGTCGATGCCCTCGTTGGCCTGAGCCATCTCACACACGAGCTGGGCGGTGCGATACGCAAACATCTCGATGGCCATGCGAGCATTGTTGTCGCCGTCGTCAGCCGCGAGCTCGATGTCGCGGGAGTCAGAGGAGAGACCCGAGATGGCAAGCAGGCCAGACTGCTTGTTCATCATGGTGTCGACCTCGTCGACGGTGTAGCCACCAACGCGCTGCAGGTAGCAGACGGTGGCCGGGTCGATGGTGCCGCAACGGGTGCCCATGATCAGGCCGTCAAGCGGGGTGAGGCCCATCGTGGTGTCCATGTTCCTGCCATCGGTGATGGCGCACAGGGAGGCGCCGGAGCCAAGGTGGCAGCTCACGAGCTTGTGCACCTTGTCGCCCAGGAACTCCTTGGTGGCACGCCAGATGTAGCGGTGGCTGGTGCCATGGGCGCCATACTTGCGGATGTGCAGCTTGTTGACGACGTCGCGCGGCAGGGCGTAACGATGCGCGCGTTCGGGGATGGCGTAGTGGAAGGAGGTGTCGGCCACGACGACGTTGCCCTTGTCGGGGAACAGCTCGCGGCAGACCTCGATGGCGTCAGCCTCGGCATAGTTGTGCAGCGGCGCCAGCGGAGCGACCTCGCGGACCCAGCCCAGAGACTCGTCGGTAACGACCTTGGACTCGGGGAAGTACCAGCCACCCTGAACGACGCGGTGGCCGATGCCAATGAAGTCCTTGCCCGTGGCGTTGATGATCTCAATGACGTATTGCATAGCAGTCTTGTGATCAGGCAGCGGGGCCTCAATCTTCTGCTTGCCCTCAACGGCGATGGACTCGTAGCCCACGAAGGAACCGTCGATGCCGATGCGCTCGCAGTTGCCCTTTGCGTAGACCTCGGCGGTGTCTACGTCGAGCAGCTGGAACTTGAGCGACGAGCTGCCTGCATTGATAACCAAGACGTTCATGGGTCTCCTCTCCTAAGGATTGCTGCACCGCGTAATATGATACGTCCCCCATGCTAGACATGGGGGACAAAACCCAAAGGACAACCGTATCCCCGCAAGCCAACGGCAATACGGCTCTCTCAGATGAAATGCGACCTGTTTACGCGAAGTCGTCTGTCAGGCGGCGTCCGCCGAGCACATGCAGGTGGAGGTGCTTCACGGCCTGACCAGCGTCGGCGCCCGCGTTTGCCACCACGCGGAACCCTGACTCGGTGATACCCTCGGCCTTGGCAACCTCCTCGGCAGCATGGAACAGGGCCGCTGCCGTCTCGGCCGGCACGCCGTCGGCAAGGTCGTCGTAGTGATCCTTGGGAACCACCAGCACATGGGTGGGAGCCAGCGGGCTCATGTCCCTGAAGGCCGCGACGAGGTCGTCCTCGTACACGTAGGTAGACTCGATCACGTGGTTGGCAATCTTGCAGAAGATGCAGTCGTCATGCTGTGCCATAGCTTCCGTCCTTTCTGAGGCGCACGCGCCCGTCTGCTACTCGTTGATAAAGGCTGTCGAGGGAGCCGCCGTGGTGTCGGCCACTGCGACGCCGCTGTCCGTGGCGTCCATCAGGACCTGAACCTTCTGCTCGGCGGTGGCCAAGCGCTCGCGCAGGCTACGCAGCAGCTCCACACCGCGCGCGTAGCGACCAAGCGCATCCTCAAGCTCGAGGTCTCCCTGTTCAAGCGAGCGCACGATCTGCTCGAGCTCGATCGATGCCTCCCTGAACGTCATGGTCTCAACGGCACGCTGTTCTTCGGTTGTCATCTATACCTCCACTCCGGCCGTAGCCGTCTTCTCAACCTGTGTGACCTCGGCACGCACCGCGCCTGTGCCGAGGAGGACGGAAATCTCGTCGCCAGGGGCAAGCTGCCCCGCATCGCCCACCACGTGGCCCTCCGCGTCACGCGCGATTGCATAGCCACGCCCGAGCACCTTCAAGGGAGAAAGCGCATCGAGCGACGCCGCCGCACGCGAAAGCTGCGCCTCGTACGGAACAAGGAGCCGCTGCGAAGCCGCACGCAACCGCGCGGTTGAAGCCTTGACGGCGTCCTGCTGCCGCAGGAGCATGCGCGGGAGCGCGCCGTGAAGGCGCTCCTCCGTCAGCTCAAGCGCGGCGATACGGTCATCTATCAGCGTCCTTGGGTCTGTCAGCACGCGATGCTGCGCAAGTGCCTCGACGCCTAGCCGCCTACGCCCCAGGTCTGCCGACATCGCACGCGTCGCGCGCTCCCCCAGTGACTGCGTCTCTAGCTGGCCCTGCTGGACCATGCGGCCCATGGCCACACCCAGACGCGTCTGCCGATCGCGCGTAAGCTGCGCCAGCTCGTCTATGGCCGGGGCGACCGACTCCGCCGCAGCCGTGGGCGTCGAGCAGCGCCGGTCAGCCACCATGTCGCAGATGCAGGTGTCTGGCTCGTGGCCAATACCGGTGACGACTGGCACGGGGCACGCAGCCACGAAGCGGGCCAGCATCTCGTCGTTGAAGGTCATGAGGTCCTCAAACGAGCCACCACCGCGCACGAGCAGGATGGCGTCCGGACGCGCGTTGGCGGCAACCTGCAACGCCCGCATGATGGTTGCCGGCGCTCCGGGACCCTGCACCTGGCAACCCACCACCTGAAGCTCTACCAGCGGGTTTCTCCGTGCAAGCGTGCGCTTCACGTCATCGATGACGCTTCCCGAGAGAGATGTCACCACCGCGACGCGCGTACAGAAGCGCGGGATGGGCCGCTTTCGGGCCTCATCCATGAGGCCCTCCGCCTGCAGCTTCCGCGCCAGCGCGGCAACCTGCTGACGCAGCAGGCCCTCGCCGGAGGCTTCCAGCTTGCGTGCGATAAACGACATGCGGCCGCTGCCGGTATAGACGTCAAATCCGCCCGTCAGCTGCACCGTCAGGCCGTCGCGCAGCTCAAAGCCGCACTTCGCGTAGGTGCCACGCCACACGATGACGTCCATCGCTGACTGGTCGTCCTTCACCTGAAAGTAGCAGTGGCCTGAGCGCGCGTTGGGCCCACGGAACCCCGTGACCTCGCCCGCAACCACCATGAGCGGCAGCGAGCCGAGGCAGAGCTTCGCGTCTTCCAGCGCTCGCGTGACCGAGATGGGCGCCTCTTCGTGCGCCATGTTAGCGGCTCGAGCGACGGCTCGTGCGGCTGAGGAGATACAGCAGCTGCAGGATGGACGAGAGCGCCGAGGCCACGTACGTCATGGCGGCGGCAGTGAGCACGGCCTTCGCGCCACGCTGGTCGACATCCGAGCCATACTGCGAGAGATAGGCCACCGCACGGCGCGAGGCGTCGATCTCTACTGGCAGGGTGACCAGGTGAAAGACCACCGAGAACGCGAACAGGATGACAGCAAGCTGCACCAGACCGCCCATGTTCAGAAGAAAGCCCATGAAGAACAGGGTGCCCCACCACTGCTGCGTCAGGTTGACCGCTGGCACGATGGCCGTACGAATCCTGCCCGGCAGGTAGCCGCGAGCCGTCTGCACCGCATGGCCCGCCTCATGACAGGCAACCGCGATAGACGCCACTGACCCACCAGAGAAGTTCTCCTCTGAAAGGTTGAGGGTGTTGTTGGAAGGATCGTAGTGATCGGTGAGACGGCCGGCAACGTGACCGATGCCCACTGAGGACGCACCCTCGTGCTCGAGCATGCGACGTGCCATCTCGGCGCCGGTGCGGCCGCCCGGTGAGGGCACCTGCGACCATTTTGCGTACGTGCTCCTGATGTAGCCCTGGGTAATGAGGCCCAAAGCCATCGTGACGATCATGAGCAGCAGATACGTCCAGTCCATGCCGTACCCATAGCCATACCCGTAATACATTTTGCCTCCATTCAAAGCCAATGCATCGGTTATACCCATTAGAGTAGCGCAACAGCCGGACACAAAGGACGAATCCTCTCGGCGCGATGGACGTTGAGCTGCCAATCCCTGCGGAATCGGCTACAGCATTTCCAGATGGCCATCCTTCACAGTGAGGCCAACCTCACCCGACAGCAGGCGCTGCAACGTCCGCCCGGCCAGCTCGTAACGCCAGCCTGTGGCAAGTCGAGCCCCGTTTCGCCTCAAGGCTAGGTCGTGCAGGTCGTCGCGCGACGCGATGAGCTGCGGGGCGATGCCGTTCTTGTCAGAGATGATGCGCAGCATGGCGTACATGAGGTCAAGCACGCTCTCCATATCGGCAGAGGGACGATCGCGATGCTGCACCTTGGGATAGCGAGCAGGCTCGCACTGCATACCCCGCGCAACGGCCTCAACAAGCGCGTGGGCGTCCCGGTCCGAGAGCTGCTCGGTGCCACGCACCGTGCGAAGGCGCTCGGCCGTACGCGGAAGCCGCTTGCAGGTCTCCACAAGCACCTCGTCAGAGACCACCCACTTGCGCGGCAAGTTGCGCTTGGCCGCCGTGCGCTCACGCCAGGCGCAGACCTCGCGCGCCACCGCAAGTTGGCGGCGCGTCAATGACCCCGAACGCTTCAGGTGCACGTAGGCCTCCTCCGGATCGCGCGAGACGCGCGTCGCGTCCGTGAGCGCCGCCATCTCGGGCTCAAGCCACGAGAGCCGGTTAAGCCTCACCAGATCCTGAATCATCTGGTCGTAGATGCGCGGCAGGTAGATGACGTCATCCTCGGCATAGCGCAGCTGGTCCTCGTCAAGCGGCCGACGCGACCAATCCGTCAAAGACTCCGCCTTGGGCAGACGCACGCCACAGTAGGCCTCGACCAGCGCTCCATACCCAATCTGTTGACGCTGGCCCAGGAAGGCCGCGGCGAGCTGCGTGTCAAAGACCGGCGTGGGAACGCATCCGAGCGCGTCAAGTATCACCTCAAGGTCTTGCGTGCAGGCATGGAAGACCTTGGTGATGCTCTGATCCACCAAGAGCGCCACCAAAGGCGAGAGGTCGCTGATGGCGAGCGGGTCAATGGCTACCGACTCGTCGGCAGTTGCCACCTGGATGAGGCAGAGCTTGGGATGATAGGTTCGTTCGCGAAGAAACTCGGTATCAACGGCAATCACGCGTGCCTTTGAGGCACGCTCGCAGAAGGAAGCCAGGGATAGTTCGTCGGTTACGTACACGAATCAATCTCGTTTCTCGCGCGACGGTCATGTCGCGCAGGCAGGTGAAATGGGTACCATGGAATTGTGCGGCGCCTTGCGCCCGCACCATCATAGCGAACGACGGAGGTGACGTGCGTGCGCACGCTTATAGTCCATAACCCACATGCAGGCTTCGGCACTGATTCCATCTACGAGTTTGAGCGGGCGCTGCTGCGCGACGGAGACGAATGCGTCATGCGCATCCTCTCGAACGACCCGAGCAAGGACGCCGAACGGCTCAGCGATGCGGAGTCCTTTGACCTCGTGGTAGTCTCTGGCGGGGACGGAACGGTTTCGCGCACGCTGTACACGCTGCGTGGCCGCAACGTAGCGACCTGCGTGTTCCCCTCGGGCACGGCAAACCTGTTGGCCGCCAACATCGGCAACGCCACCGAGCCCACGGCCTTGGCGGCCGCCTGTCTCAAGGGGCAGAGCTTTTCGGCTGACCTCGGCGAGATGCGCTGGACCGATATCGACGGCAACCAGCATCTGGAGGGCTTTGCCCTCATGGCAGGCACCGGCTTTGACGCGCAGCTCATGCATGACGCCCGCCCCACCAAGCAGCTCCTCGGCGAGGCAGCCTACTTCGCGGCGGTGCTCAACAATCTCAAGCCCGACGTCTACCACCTCACCGTCACGGTTGACGGCGAGGTCCATGAGCACGAAGGAATCTCGTGCCTCGTCGCAAACACGGCCATGATGCAAGGCGACATAGAGATCGTCCCAGACTGCAACATGGACGACGGCCTGCTGGACGTGATCGTGCTCGAGACCACCGAGACCGCGCAGCTCCTGCTCCCCATGCTCGCTGGCATCGTTGACCCCAAGGGCAAAGACGTCAAGCGGCCAAGCATCGTCACCTACCGTGGCAAGCACATCTCCGTGAAGTCTGACCGGCCCATGAAGCTCGAGGTCGACGGCGACGTGTCAACAGGCGAGGTCATGGGCTGGGAGGCCGACGTCCTCCCCAGCTGCTGCCGCGTCATCACCGACGCCATGAGCCGCTACGCATAGACACCACGCACCATTGCTGGACGATCAGGACGGAGGCTTCTGTCCAGCCCCATGGGGCTGGACAGAAGCCTCCGTCCTGATCGTCCGCAGCAGCTCGTGGGGAGGGTTTGTTAAGGCAATATGAGCCCTCGTAGAAACGGGTATAGTGCTAGGGTCAACCAAGGAGAACCATGGCACTTACCAACGTACGGAAACGCTTCTGCAGCCTCTCTCGTGAGGTAATCCACACGGGACGCGTACGGCAGATGGCCAACTACACGCAGCATGGCACCACCACGACGCTCGACCACACCGTGGCCGTCGCCTTCCGCGCGCTCACGCTCGCCCGCGGCCTGCGCCTTCATGTGGATGAGCACGCGCTGGTGCGGGGCGGGATCCTGCACGACTTCTACCTGTACGACTGGCACGACCCCAAGCAGGCGCTCGACCGCTGGCATGGCTTCACGCACCCTGGGCACGCTCTGAGAAACGCCGAGCAGGACTTCCCTGACCTTACCCCCATCGAGCGCGACGTCATCTCTCGCCACATGTTTCCCTTCCATCCGCTCCCCCCGCGCACGCGCGAGGGGTGGCTCGTGTGCATTGCAGACAAGATCTGCACGGTGCAGGAGTTCGTCCAGGCACACCAACGACACAAGGCCTAAGAGGAGTCAGCCGTGTATTCGTTCTCTTCGACCGTACGCTACAGCGAGTGTGACGAGCACGCCCAACTGGGCATCGTTGCCCTCATCAACTATCTGCAGGACTGTTCCACCTTCCATACCGAGAGCCTTGGTCTCGGCATCAGCCACATGGCCGAGCACCACTTCGCGTGGCTCCTTGCCGCATGGCAGATAGAGATCGACGAGCTCCCCCACTTCTGCGACCCCATCACCGTGAGCACCTGGTGCTACGACATGAAGCGCACCTATGCGCTACGCAACTTCCAGATTACGGCACCTGACGGCACGCCGTACGTGCGCGCCGACTCCATGTGGTTCACGTTTGATGTCGAGGAGGGGCGTCCCATCCGCATTCCCGAATCTGAAGCCCCCTACCTCACCGACGAGCCGCGCCTCAGCATGCCTCCCACCAAGCGCAAGCTCACCGTTGCGGGTCCGTATCGCGAGGGCACGCCACTCCAAGTGAGCGAGCAGCACCTTGACACCAACCGCCACGTGAACAACGCGCAGTACGTCTTGATGGCACTTCAGGCCCTTGAGCAGGACTTTGTTCCCCATCGCATCTGCGTGCAGTACCAGCAGCAGGCACGCCTTGGCGACACCGTCTTCCCCCGAATCTACCAAGATGACGCGTCGTGGGCCGTGGCCCTCTGCGACGAGCAGGGTGAGCCCTACGCCACCATTGAGCTGGAGGCATAACCGTGAAGACCCTCAAGGTAGCTGGCGCCATCATCTATCGCGACGGCCGCATCATGGCGGCGCACCGAAGCGGCTCACACGGGCACGTGGGCTGGGAGTTTCCCGGAGGCAAGTTGGAATCCGGCGAGACGGCCGAGCAGGCGCTGCGCCGCGAGGTCAGCGAAGAGCTGGGCCTGCGGCTCACCAACATGTGGCTCTTCGACACCGTCGAGCACGACTACCCAGACTTCCACCTCTCCATGGACTGCTTCGTCTGCCCGCTGGACGAAGGTCAGGAGCCCGCGCTTACTGAGCACGACCGCGTCAGGTGGCTTAGCTACGACGAGCTGCTCGACGTTGACTGGCTGGGCGCCGACCACACCGTCGCGCTGCGGCTGGGGATGTTTTGGGACCAGCTGTTTGCCGCCGAGCATCTCTAAGGCGCGTCAGCGTTAGACTAGACGTATCGCTTTCCACAGAAAGGGATCACCATGGCGTACGAACCCGCACAAGGCACCGCACCGCGGCCCATCGAGACCGCCTCCGCAACCACCTCGCCCGACAACGCGAACTCCGGCCCCCACGCCTACTACATCGCGCTCGGCGCCCTCATCGCGCTCATCCTTTTCTCATCCATGATGGGCGGCTGCGTGGCCGCCACGTTCAAGTCGGTCTACTACCTGGTGGAGGACGACATACTCGCCACCAACTGGGATGAGGTGCTCTTTGACGAAAACGGCGAAGAGTACAACATCTACGACTACGAAGACATGGACTACATGTTCAATGAGCTCTTCGACGAGGGCAATCAGGCATAAGGCATCGTCAGGACGCGGATGATCAGGAGGAGCGCATGAGCAAGGCGGATGACATCTTCATCAGTATGTGCGAGGACATCATTGCGAACGGCACCACCACCGAGGGCCAGGCTGTCCGCCCGCACTGGGAGGATGGGTCCGCTGCTTACACCATCAAGCGCTTTGGCGTGTGCAACCGCTATGACCTCCGCGAGGAGTTCCCCGCGCTCACGCTGCGCCGCACTGGCCTGAAGAGCGCAATGGATGAGATTCTCTGGATCTATCAGCGCAAGTCCAACAACATCGCCGACCTCAAGCCGCACATCTGGGATGAATGGGCCGACGAGACGGGCTCCATCGGAAAGGCCTACGGCTACCAGGTGGGCGTCGTCAGCCACTACCCCGATGGCGACTATGACCAGATGGACCGCGTGCTGAAGGACCTGCGCGAGACGCCCTTCTCGCGCCGCATCATGACCAACCTCTACAACGTGCATGACCTGTCCGAGATGCACCTCTACCCGTGCGCCTACAACGCGGTCTACAACGTGACGGATGACCGGCGCGAGGATGGCCGCCTCACGCTGAACATGGTGCTCATGCAGCGTAGCCAAGACGTGCTCGCAGCCAACAACTGGAATGTCTGCCAGTACGCCCTTTTGCTCATGATGGTGGCTCAGGCAAGCGGCATGGTTGCCGGCGAACTCGTGCACATGATTGCCGACGCGCACATCTATGACCGCCATGTGGACATCGTTCGCGAGCTTATCACCCGCGAGACCCATCCCGCGCCGCGTGTGACGCTCAACCCCGAGGTCACCGACTTCTATGCGTTCACCACTGATGACCTCATCATTGAGGACTACGTTACCGGACCGCAGGTCAAGAACATCCCCATTGCGGTGTAGGGCAACGGTCGGCCCAGACAGGGAGGCAGCATGGACGCCATCGTCAGCGTGACGCGAGACTGGGGCATCGGCCTAGATGGCGGCCTGGCGGTTGCCAACCGAGCGGACATGCGTCGCTTTGTGCAGCTCACCTGTGGCGGTCGCCGTCCCAAGGATGCGGTGCAGGGCGAGATCCTCGGCACCGTGCTCATGGGGCGCAAGACCTTTGAGAGCTTCCCCAACGGAGCCCTCAAGGCACGCCGCAACCTCGTGCTGACGCGTGATGCCCACTACGTGGCACCAGGGGCAGAGGTGGTCACGAGCATCGAGGAAGCCCTCGAGCTGCTCAAAGACACCGAACCTGATACCGTCTGGCTCATCGGTGGCGAGAGCCTCTACCGCCAGCTTCTCCCCTGCTGCCACCGCGTGCATGTGACCATGAACGACGTGGTGGTTCCCATAGACGCATACTTCCCCAACCTCGACGACGACCCAGCATGGGTCCTTGTCCGTGAGGAAGACGGTGGCATCACCGAGGAAGGCGTCCCCTTCACCTACCGCACTTACGAGCACTGTTAAGGCGCATGCTGACATAGCCAGGCCTTTTCCGGTCAACAACAGCAGGGCAAGGGACGGAACCCTTGCCCTGCTGTTGTTGACCGGAAAAGGCCTGGCTATGTCAGCATGCGCAACAGACTAGAAGTTGAACGTGGCGCCTCCGTAGAGTGCGGAGTAGAAGGCCTCGTTACCCTCACTGGTCACGTCCCACGAGCCGTCCTCCTGCTTTTGCAGATAGAGCGTCACGTCTGCGCTCGTCGTGGCATCCGCCATCTCGTCCATCTTCGCGTAGAGAAGCTCGAACAGCTTCTGGTACAAGCCCTGTTCGCCACTCTCCTTATACACCGCGACAGCCTCGTCGGTATCGGTCCACGTATCAAATTCAGCAAGGGCGTCAGCCATGGCCGTGTCGAGGTTGACGTTTGTCACAGTCATCGCCACCTGCGCGGTGTCTTCCTCAACGGTGACCTCGTTCACGGTGTATGACATGTGCTTGAACGCCGCGGTGAGAAACTCGTTCATGTCGACGCCGTAGCTGCTCAGTGCGCTCGCCGTCTCCTCGTCCAAGAATTCCGAGAGATCGTTCTGTGACGGGTTCTTGAACACTGCCATGGTGTTATCCACCACGGCCTGGACCTGCTCCTCCTCCTTCGGGCCGGAAGCTCCGCAGGCGCAGACGCACAGTGCCAGAAGCAGCACCAAAACACCGGTAAGCGTCCGCTTGAGATGGGCCTTGACGTTCATGCTTTCCACCTTTCGATCTGTTGCGGGCATACGTTCTCACAGTGCTCAGGATACCCGTCCCCCGTCATCTGAAGCGCAGAATAGCACTCCCCTCTCCCGAAGTCGACAAAGGGGCACGCCGAGCGTTACAGGAGCTGCTCGAGGCGCATGACCTCGTCACGCGGGTCAGTGTCGGCAGCAAGGGAGACCCTCTGCCACGCCTCGTCTCCATGAAGCCGATAGTCAACGAGCGGTCCGAAGCCACCCGTCAGCGTACGTGCGGCTACCTCAAAGCTCGCATCCTGCTTGAGGCCGGGATAGCGCACGTCCGCCACACGTGGGTGGCACATCAGGTAAGTCGCCACCACCTGCGCCGTATCGCTGGCAGAACGCCACGCGTGTTCGCGCAGAGGAAGCGCGGCCAACAGCGCAGCAGCAGCCTCGTCATCAATCAAAGGCAGCTCAGGTAGGCCGATCTGGGCATCCTTGGACACGCCAACGAGCGTGACCCCTTCGCTCATCGGCTCAACCGACAGGTGCGCTCCCAGACGCACTGCGGCACAACCCGCCCAGGTAGGCAGCGTGTTGTCCACCACGAGGAGGTTGCCCGCACTGCGCGCCTCTCGACCAAGCGTCTTCACGTCGATACAGGATACGGGTTCTCCCGCAAGTGGAGAAGCCACCGTCACACCATCAGCCAAGCCCAACGCGCGCAGGGTGTCGTCGATGCCCAGCCCCACCACCAAAGCGCGCGCAGCGCCCAGCTTGCGCGCCAGCTCACGACAAAGCTCAAGGTACATCAGTCGCCTCGCTTCTGGGTCTACAGAAGGCGGCCAGCCGTCCGGCACGCGTTCGCGTGACAGGCGGCTGGCCGCGCATCATCAAAAGAGCCTCGTCTACCTGCGCTCAGAGATCTCGGCCTTGAGGTCAGCCAGGAACTCGTCGAGCGAGCGCTGCACCGTCTCGTTGGTGCGGTCGCGCACGCTGATGATGCCGGCGTCGCGCTCCTTCTCGCCCAGAATCAGCATGTATGGCACGCGGTCAATCGCGCGAGCCTCGCGAATCTTGTAGCCAATCTTCTCGTCGCGCTCGTCGACCTTCACGCGGATGCCGGCCTTGCGCATGGCGGCGCCAATCTCCAGCGCGTAGGCGCGCGTCTTCTCGGAGACCGGCAGGATCTTCACCTGGCAGGGAGCGAGCCACGTGGGGAACTTGCCCGCATACTGCTCGGTCAGCATGCCGATGAAGCGCTCGAAGCTGCCGAAGCCCGCGCGGTGAATCATGATGGGGCGATGCTTCTCGCCGTCGGCACCCGTGTACTCGAGCTCGAAGTTCTGCGGGAGCTGGAAGTCGAGCTGGATGGTGCCGCACTGCCACGTACGGCCCAGGCAGTCCTCCAGGTGGAAGTCAATCTTGGGACCGTAGAAGGCGCCATCGCCCTCGTTGAGGATGTAGTCGACGCCCATGGCCTCGAGGGCCTCCTTCAGGCCGGCCTCGGCAAGCGCCCAGTCCTCGTCAGAGCCCATGGAGTTGTCCGGACGCGTGGAGAGCTCGACATGGTACGGGAAGCCGAACTGCTGGTAGTAGGAAGTGATGAGGTGGGCCGTCTCGGTCACCATCTCGGTGATCTGGTCGGGGCGCACAAACAGGTGCGCGTCGTCCTGGGTGAAGGAACGCACGCGGAACAGGCCGTGCAGCGCGCCGCGCAGCTCGTGACGATGGTCAAGGCCGGCCTCGGCAAGCTTCAGCGGGAGGTCGCGGTACGAACGCGGCTTGGACTTGAAGATCAGGCAGGCGCCCGGGCAGTTCATGGGCTTGACCGCGTAATCCTCCTCATCGATCACCGTGGTGTACATGTTCTCCTTGTAGTGGTCCCAGTGGCCGGAGGTCTCCCACAGCTTGCGGGACAGGATGATGGGCGTCTGCACCTCCTCGTAGAGGTACTGGGCCTGCATGTCATGCCAATAGTCCATGAGGGCGTTCTTCAGGCGCATGCCGTTGGGCAGCCAGAACGGGAAGCCCGGGCCCTCGTCGGCCATCATGAAGAGCTCCATCTCCTGGCCAATGCGACGGTGGTCGCGCTTCTTGGCCTCCTCGATGAAGGCCAGATGCGCGTCAAGCTCTTCCTTGCTGGGGAACGCGATGCCGTTGATGCGCGTGAGCATCTTGTTGTTGGCGTCGTTCTTCCAGTACGCGCCGGAAACGCCGGTGAGCTTGAAGGCCTTGAGCGCCTTGGTATACATGAGGTGCGGGCCAACGCACATGTCCACGTACTCACCCTGCTTGTAGAAGGTGATACGCGCATCCTCAGGGAGGTCACCGATGTGCTCGACCTTATACTTCTCGCCACGCTCCTGCATGTGAGCGATGGCCTCCTCGCGCGGAAGCTCGTAGGTCTCGAACTTCAGGTTCTCCTTGGCGATCTTCTTCATCTCTGCCTCGATGGCGGGGAAATCGTCCTCAGAGATCTTCACGCCGTCGGGCAGGTCGACGTCATAGTAGAAGCCGTTGTCGGTGGCAGGGCCATAGGCAAAGTCTGCCTCGGGATACAGGCGCTTGATGGCCTGGGCCATGATATGGGCGGCGCTATGACGAATGACGTGCAGCTCTTCGCCCTCAGGGCACTCGGCCACATGACCGTCGTTGTACAGGATCTTCATGGGTCTCTCCTCGATTGGTGTATGGTGCACGGACGATTATGGCAGATACCTGCTCATGGATTGTTGCGCGCATAAAAAAGATGCGAATGTTGACATCCTGGGTGCCAAAAAAAGACGCCCCGAGGGGCGTCTTTCAGGAAGTCTGTGCGTGCGCTACTGGATGCGCGTGCGGCAATACGGGCACACCTTCCAGTCTGCGTTCAGCGGACGGTGGCACGTGGGGCAGACGTTGCGCACCTGCGTGTTGCAGATGGGGCACACGATGAAGTCGCGGTCGATGGGGGCACCGCATTTGGGGCAGATGCCGTAGTGGGACAGCTGGTGCTCGCGCAGGGCGATGTCCAGGTCCTGCTCCTCGCGGTCAACCAGATACGAGCTGGGACGCAGGATGACGTAGGCGAGCAGGCCCACGATGGGGATCACCGAGATGACGGCCCAGAGCCACCAAGGCTCGGCACCACGACGCTGCGCGTCGCGAATGACATACACGATGGAGAGGATGTACAGCATCACCATGCAGGCCACCATCAGGTAAAGCACCATGCGGACCTCAGGGGTGATAAGTTGGTCAAGCAGTTCTTCCATAGTTCAGTCTCCTTCGCAACCGGCTGAACGGATTGAGACATCCAAAGCGCGCGAGCGCAAATCATACATTCAAAGATTGTAGCAGAGCACACCCGCAACACGGCGACTCGACGGATATATCACACAGCGGAATTCGTGATTATGCGGCGTGCGGGAACCAGACGTTCAGATCGACGGGCCAATCAAATCCCGGCATCTCACCATGCTGGTCATACTGCCAGCAGTTGCAGTCAACGTCGCAATACCCGTCATACTGGGCAACCCACTTGGCCCACTGATCAAAGCACGGGTCAGTCAGCAGGTACTCCCACCAGCTGGCGCTGGAATAGACGCCGGGCAGACGGCCTGCGGCGCTCATGCGTCCGCAGAACGTACGCGCGACCTCAGTCAGGATGCCGGCAGACTCAGGCTCACTGAGCTCGACCCACTCAAGGTCAAGGAAGACTGGCAGCGACGGGCTGAAGCCCTGCAGCTGGTCGGCAACAAACTCAGCCTCGATGGCCGCATCCCATGCGTCCACCGCGGTTGAGTAGAAATAGACGCCATACGGAATGCCCAAGCGCTCGCACTCGCTTGCGTTGTGCGCGAACTGCTCGTCGCCGTAGCACTCAGAAGACCACTCATATGAGCCGCCAACACGCAGGATGGCGAAGTCAACATAGTCAGAGAGGGTCTCCCAGTCGATCGAGCCGTTCCACTCGCTGACGTCCACGCCAACCAGCCAGTCGCCCTCGGCCGCGTCGTTCCACGCATCAAAATACGGGGACTGAGCGTCGTCACGCGTCGGGAAGGAGATGTACTCGGGCTCAGCAAATGACTCGCCCTCCGACTCGCCCTCAGCAAGGGCGCCGTCGGACTGCGAGTCCTCGAGCACGATGTCATCCGAGTCACCGTCTCCCTCACCCAAGGCAATGCCCGGGGCCATCACTAGCGCGATGTTAAGAACCGTCGCGAGCGCTAGGATGCAGAGGAAGAGGCGGCTTTTTGATTCCTTCATAAACACAGCCTCTCGTCTGCCTCGCATAATGCGAGGTATACGCTGAACCATTATAGGGCTTCAAGCGCCGTGTTTCATGCCCTCCCAAGAATACAAACTTTCAACGCAAACTTGAGGGTTTAGGGTCTCAGGATGCCCGCAACCTCCCCTGCGAGGGTGATCGAGCCGCATGCGATATATGAAATCTCCACAAGCTCGGACACTGCATCGTCCACCGTGGGGTAAACCCCGCGCACGTCAGCGCCTTGCTCGCGGAAGAGCTCGGCCAGCTCCTGCGCCGGCAGCGCGCGGGCAGACGAGGTCTGCGTCACGTACACGTACGGGAACTCGTGCGCAAGCAGAGCCACCATCCCGGCACAATCCTTATCGGCCAACGCAGCACAAAGCAGGGCTGGACGGTTTGCCGGATTGGGTTCGAGTTCGCGGACAGCGGTAAGGAACGTGTCCACCGACTGCGGGTTATGGCAGGCATCGATGATGATGGTGGGCCTGGCCCGCACGACGTCAAAGCGACCCGGCGTGGGGCACTTCACCACCGCGTCGTACAGCTGCATGAGGTCGAGCACTCGGTCGAGATGCGCCTCGGCGAGGGCAACGGCACAGGCAATGTTAGCCGCCTGGTAGGTGGGCTTGATGGCGTGAAGCTCCGAATAGGTTGCCCGCGGCGTGGTTACCGTTAGCTCGAGGGCCGTCCCCAGAAGCGACGGGTGCTTGGTCACCACATAGTTGGCGTGGGGCAGGTCGACGTGACCGCGCGGGACGCCGGGGTGCATCTCGCCCTTGGCGTCGGCAAGATTGACGGGGCGAAGCAACACAGGCTTGGTTCCCACCGCCTCGCACTGGTCGAGGAAGACGTCCTCCACGCTGTCAGGCGTAGCGGTTCCCACACCGAGCACACAGGGGCGTCCCGGCTTGATGATGGCGGCCTTCTCCCCCGCGATGGCCTCAAGGGTATCGCCCAAGACGTGCATGTGGTCGAGCCCGATGCCCGTGATGGCCACGGTACGGATGGACTTCACGGCGCTCGTGGCGTCCCAGCGGCCACCCATGCCGCACTCCAGCACGGCGACGTCCACCGCAGCCTCGGCATAGACCACGCACGCCGCAACGGTGAGCAGATCAAACTCTGTGATGTCGTAGGGGCGCTCCCCCGCTGCCGAGCGACGAGCGTTGACGCGCTCGCCCGCGACGGCCGCCGCGGCGATTCCCCGCGCAAAAGCTTCCTCGCTCACGGGTGCGCCGTCGACCTCCATGCGCTCGGTGTAGCTCACGAGCTCGGGGCTGGTATACAGCGCCGTGCGATACCCCTCGGCACGCAGGATGGCTGCCGTGTAGCGCGAGGTGGACGTCTTGCCGTTGGTGCCCGCTATCTGCAGCGACTCAAAGCAGAGGTCAGGGTCGCCCAGCTCCGTGAGCATGTCCTCCACCGTCTCCAGCATGGGGCAGATGCCAAAGCGGAGCGCCTCATGCAGGCGATGCAGTGCCTCGTCGTAGGTCCAGGCAGGAATGTCAAACGGTATCGCGTATGCCATTATGCGTCCTTCCTTCCGAAGGCCAGAACGTAGGCGCCCGCAAACAGGAGCGCGCCGCCCACTATGTTACCAAGGGTTACCACCACAAGGTTCACGCAGATCGCGCCGATGGTGATGGCCTCCACCCCACCCGAGACCATGAGGCCGTACGGCAGGAAGAACATGTTGGCAACGCAGTGCTCAAACCCGCCGGCAACAAACGCCATGACGGGGAGCAGCGCGGCCGGAAGCTTGTCTGTCACCGACTTGCCGGCGAAGCCCATCCACACGGCAAGGCAGACCAGCACGTTGCACATCACGGCACGGAAGAACATGGGCACGAGGCCGAGCGAGCACTTGGCAATAGCCACGTTAACCGCGGCCTCACCCACGGCTCCACCGTTCATGCCGGCAAAGTTTGCCAGCTTGAGAATGACCGCCAAGAGGAGCGAGCCCACAAAGTTGCCTGCATAGACCACAGCCCAGCTGCGCAGGAGCTCGCCTGGCCCATAGGCACCCTGGGTCGTGCCGATCAGCATGAGGTTGTTCCCCGTGAAGAGCTCTGCGCCGGCCACGATAACCGAGAAGAGGCCGAGGCCGAACGTTAGGCCTCCCAAAAGCGCAGACGCCGCAAAGGGAAGCTGGACATCAGACTTGACGAGCAGCATGAACATGCCGCCCATACCAATGTAGAAGCCGGCCACCACCGCAAGCACGAAGGCACGCCCCGTAGGCATGGAGGCCTTTGCCTTGCCAACAGTAACCGCCTTTTGAAAGATCTGGGCCGGCGCAAGCGCGTCAACCGTCGGGAAGTCCTGATCAGCCATCGTCAATCCCTCTCTTATCGCTTACGCATGCAAAAGGGCGCTCTCCCTCGCATCCATCATACGAGGGAGAGCGCCCTTTGCAGGCAACTTCCTTATAGCCCGATGAGACGAAGCGCCTCTTCGCGCGCTTTGAGGTCCTCCTTGAACCAACCGCGCACCGCAGAAGTCACGGTGGACGACCCCACGCTCTTGATACCGCGCATGCTCATGCACGAGTGCTCGGCCTGGAGCACCACGAGCACACCACGCGGGCTGAGGCGCTCTTCGAGCGCGTCCGCGATCTGCTGGGTCAGCCGCTCCTGCAGCTGCGGGCGGTGCGCGTATCCCGTCACACAGCGCGCAAGCTTGGAGAGGCCCGTGATGCGGCCGTCGCGCGGCAGGTAGCAGATGTGCGCCTTGCCCGTGAAGGGCAGCAGGTGGTGCTCGCACATCGAGTTGAAGGGGATGTCGCGCACGATGACCATGTTCTCGTTGCCCGGCTCATGGAACTGCCTCAGCAGGTGCAGGCTGGGATCCTCCTGCATGCCGCCGAAGATCTCCTCGCAGGCACGGGCGACGCGGTCAGGCGTGCCCAGCAGGCCCTCGCGGTCCGGGTCCTCGCCGATCGCGGCCAGAAACTCGCGAACGGCCGCCTCGATGCGCGGCTTGTCAATGGACGCGTAGCCTTGGCTGTTCACGACGTGCTTGCCGTTGGTGCACTCGTCGCACATCTCGTTTCCTCCCCCAAAAGAACGACCGCGAGCTTCCGCCCGCGGCACGTATCATACCCTATGCCTGGTTTTGGCGCTCTGCGGCCATGATCACGTGCTTAGCGAGCACGGCCGTGGTGACCGAGCCCACGCCACGTGGGACCGGCGTGATGGCCGCAACCTGCGGCTCGACCTCGTCAAAGGCGACGTCGCCACAGAGCTTGCCAGCGGCCTCGTCCCAGTTGATTCCCACGTCGATGACCACCTGGCCAGGAGCCACGGCATCCGCGCCAACGGTCCCGATATGTCCCGCGGCCACCACCAGAATCTCGGCGTCGCGACACTCGGCTGCGAGGTCGCGCGTGCGGGTGTGGCACATCGTGACGGTGGCGTTTCGTGCCTGGAGCATCATGCTCACCGGCTTGCCGATGACGAGACTGCGACCCACCACAGTGACGCGAGCACCCGTAAGGTCGTAACCATAGTGGTCAAGCACCTCGATGCAGGCCTCGGCCGTGCAGGGAGCAAAGCCGATGGGACGGTTGGCAAAGACGCCATAGAGTGAGCCCTCGGTGATGCAGTCAACGTCCTTGGCTGGGTCGAGCGCCGCGCAGGCCGCGGCCTCGTCCAGGGTCTTGGGCAGCGGCCGGAACATGAGGCAGCCATTGATGGCGGCGTCGGTGTTGACCTCGTCGATGACGGCCATGAGCTCTTCCTGGGAGCAGTCTGCCGGAAGGACAAACTGACGCACCGCGATGCCCACCTTCGCGCAACGCTTGAGCGCGCCACGCTCGTAGGACAGGTCGTCGTCGCGCTCGCCGACGCGCACGATGGCCAGCGTCGGGGTCACTCCCCGCCTTGCCAGTTCCTCAACCCTCTGCGACAGCGCTTCCGTCAGCGCGTCCGCCACGGGCAGCCCCAAAAGCAGCTTTGCCATGTCCTCTTCCCTCCAAACCTCATCCGAACAAAGGGGACAGGCACCGTAGTCCAAGTTTCCGAACTACGGTGCCTGTCCCATTTGTACGGGTTTACTTGCGGATGTGGGCCATGACCTTCGCGGCGCAGGCCTCGGCACGAGGGCCGTAAACGGCCAGGAGCGCGTCGCACTCCGCTTCCATTGCGTAGGCAAGGGTGCGCTCGTTCAGGGTCTTGGTGTTGACAAACACATTGAGGCTTGCCGCTTCCAGCGCCGCACGGCACAGCAACGCACCACAGCCCACGTCAGAGAGAAGCATCTTGGAGCCCTTCTCCCCCATCTCCTCGAGAAGCTCGATGGCCTTCGCGATCTGCCGCATCATCTCAAGCGGGGCAACGCATGCGTTCTTAGTTGCAGCCTCAAGCACCTCTGCTCGGCTCGGATCCTCTTTGGGAATCCCATACGCCTGAGAGAGTGGGTAGAATGCCTCCGCGTCCTCCTCCACAAGCTCTATGAGCCGTGTACGGATAGCCTCACCATCTGCCAGCATGCGCTGGATGTCATCCTCAACGTCGGCATACCGCTTCTTGCCCGTCGTGAAGTTGCCCACCATGGAGCCAAGGGCGACGCCAAGGGCACCGACAAGCGCCGCCGCCCCGCCCCCACCAGGCACAGATTCCTTAGCCGCCAAAACCTCAGCAAACGAAGCACAACTCTTGTCCGTAAGCCTCTCCACAATGACAACCTTCCAAGTCGAAAATGATTCCAAGCTCACCGGCCCCATCGTGTCCCGGCCCGCCGCGCGTCCCGTCAAGGACGAGCGGCGCCCGCTGCCGCAACAAGATCGTCGGCCCGCGAGGAGCCGCACGGGGCCCCAGGTCCCTCTGGGGCGATTCGGCGAGCGAAGCTCGCCGCCGCAGCCGCCGAAGGCGGCGAGGACTGAGCCCCAGGGGGACCTGGGGCCCGCCCGAGCGACTAGAACAGTCCGACGATCTTGCCGTCGGCAGTGACGTCGATCTTCTCCGCAGCCGGGACGCGCGGCAGGCCGGGCATCGTCATGATGTCGCCCGTGAGCGCCACGATGAAGCCGGCGCCGGCGCTGATCTTCAGGTTGCGCACGGTGAGGCGCCAGCCGCGCGGCGCGCCAAGCTTGTTCTGGTCGTCGGTGAAGGAGTACTGCGTCTTGGCCATGCAGATGGGCAGGCCGCCAAAGCCCAGCTCTTCAAGCTGCTTCAGCTGGTTGCGTGCGGAACCCACCAGGTCGACGCCGTCAGCGTGGTAGACCTTGGTCGCGATGGCGTTGAGCTTCTCCTCGATGGACATGTCGAGCTCATAGCTGAAGCGGAAGTCGTTGGGCTCGTCGCACAGGCGCACGACCTCGTCGGCCAGGGCCTTGCCGCCCTCGCCGCCCTTTGCCCACACCTCGGAGAGCGCCACGTTCACGCCCAGCTCATGGCACTTTGCCTCGACGAGGTCGAGCTCGGCCTTGGTGTCGGTCGGGAAGGCGTTGATGGCCACGACGCAGGGCAGGCCATAGACGTCCTTGATGTTGGAGACGTGCTGCAGCAGGTTGGGCATGCCGGCCTCGAGCGCCTCGAGGTTCTCCTTGGTGAGCTCGGTCTTGGGCACGCCGCCGTTGTACTTGAGTGCGCGGACGGTGGCCACGATCACCACGGCGCTGGGCTTGAGGCCCGTGGCGCGGCACTTGATGTCGAGGAACTTCTCGGCGCCCAGGTCAGCACCGAAGCCGGCCTCGGTCACCACGTAGTCAGCCATCTTCATGGCGGTGGTGGTTGCCATGACGGAGTTGCAGCCGTGGGCAATGTTGGCAAACGGGCCGCCGTGGACGAACGCGGGATTGTTCTCCAGCGTCTGGACCAGGTTGGGCTTGATGGCGTCCTTCAAAAGCGCGGTGCAGGCGCCCTCGGCGTTGAGGTCGTGCACGGTGACCGGCTTGCGGTCGTAGGTGTAGGCAACCACCATGCGGCCAAGGCGGGCCTTCAGGTCATCGAGGTCGCTCGCCAGGCAGAAGGCGGCCATGACCTCGGAGGCAACGGTGATGTCGAAGCCGTCCTGACGGGGCACGCCGTCGGGGATGCCACCCATACCGTCAACCACGTTACGAAGCTGGCGGTCGTTCATGTCGACGCAACGGCGCCAAATGACGCGGCGCGGGTCGATGTTGAGCTTGTTGTCCCACTTGATGGAGTTGTCGAGCATGGCCGCGATGAGGTTGTTGGCCGCGCCGATGGCATGGAAGTCACCGGTGAAGTGCAGGTTGATGTCCTCCATGGGAACGACCTGAGCATAGCCGCCACCCGCGGCACCGCCCTTAACGCCGAACACGGGGCCGAGGGACGGCTCGCGCAGGCAGAGCATCGTCTTGCGACCCGTGAGGTTCATGGCGTCAGCCAGACCGACGGAGGTCGTGGTCTTGCCCTCGCCTGCAGGCGTCGGGTTGATGGCCGTAACGAGGATAAGTTTTGCCTTGGAGGGCATATCCTTCATGGAGTTGATGTCAACCTTGGCCTTGGTGCGGCCGTAGTACTCGAGCTGGTCTTCGGAGAGGCCGGCCTTGGCCGCAACCTCGCTGATGGGAAGCATCGTGGCTTCCTGCGCGATCTCGATATCGCTCTTATAGTCTGCCATCTTGGCTCCTTCTTGGTCAGGGCGTATGCCCAGTTTCCCCAGTGCCACCATTGTCCATCATCGGACATGAGCAGGCGTCCCGATTTGCCATCAACCCATGTAAAACGGGAATCTGACATAAAGCATACCGACCGCAGGCTCAGCAAAGCATGCTCAAAAGTGCGTATCTTTACGTCTGGATTTTCTACCTTTTGTCGTATCTGCCGCCCACAGGCTTATGGTAACCATGCGTGGGACATGCCAACAACAGCTGGAATTCACAAACTCATACGGGGGCATTTGGCACTTTTGCCCAACGCAGCGCTACGTGCGCAGGCGGCGCCGTCGTCCTCAGTAGACCGGCTTGAAGTCGTACTCTTCTGGGACCGTAGCGACGTCGTAGGCGCGCTCGATGCGGAATCCGCCCATGAATCGCCTGCCGTTGTAATAGCGATCAAGGCCGTCGATCACTGCATCTACCTGCTCGCGAATACCCTGGATCTCGGCCGTGACGGAACCATCGCGCTCGTTTCGTATCCAACCGGTCGCCCCTACCGAGCTTGCCAGGTTGGTGGCCGTCCAGCGGAATCCTACGCCCTGCACCGTTCCCGTAAAGAGATAGTGACGTCGAATCTTCGGACCAAGGGGTGTGCTCGTGGGTTGCTCTCCACGCTCGGCCGCCTCCGCCAAGGCACGAACCTGCTCAAGCTCCTGCTTCATGAGCTTGTCGTCACTTGTGCCTCCGCCGCCACCCGCAAGCTCGCGCATGAAAGAGAGCAGTCCCATGTGTGCCACCTCTCAGCCTGGTTTGGTCTTCCCTTCATCTTACACGCTGTGAACAGGTTCTTGACCAGACGGTAAATGGTTTGCCGACAGCCGTTTCGTGAGCGCTATGCTCACATGCAAGCAGACCCTAAAGACAGGAGCTACCATGCAGGACGAGAACTGCATCTTCTGCAAGATCGCAAGCGGCCAGATTCCCACCAACAAGGTGTACGAGGATGACATGTGCATCGCGTTTCGCGACATGGAGCCGCTTATGCCCACCCACGTGCTGATCATCCCCAAGGACCACTATCGCGACATCGCTGACGACGTGCCGCCCGAGACGCTCGGCCATTGTTTCAGCGTAGTGAAGACCATCGCGCAGCAGGAGGGCCTGGTAAACGGCTTCCGCATTCTCGTCAACACGGGCGATGACGCGAGCCAGAGCGTAAAGCACTTCCACATCCACATCCTTGGGGGTGGCCTCATGCCGCGCCCGAACGACCAGGACTGGGGTGAGTACGCCACCAACGCGTCCAAGTTCCACTAGCCATCACGACGCCCGGCCCGCGGGACACCCAGCCCGGAGGTTTTTGTCCCACTAGGTGGGACAAAAACCTCCGGGCTGGGTGTCCCACTTGGTGGGACAAAAACCTCCGGGCTGGGTGTCCCGCGGCCGGGCGTCCCGTTAGAGGATGATTTCGCCTTGGTGGGCGGCAAGGGACTCGAGCACCTCGGCAACGCCGTCGTCTTCGCACGCGCCGATCACGTAGCGGGCCGTAGCTATCGCCTCGTCAAGCCCGTCGGACGGGCAGAACGAGTTGGGAATCGCTCGCATCATCGTAAGGTCATTGTGCGAGTCACCAAAATAGGCGATCTCGTCCAGCGTGACGCCTAGGTGCTCGGTGATGACGGGCAGCGCCTTGAGCTTTGACCAGCCCTTTTCCATCACGTCATAGGCAAAGGGAGCCGACTGCAGGAAGTCCAGCTCGGGACAGGCTGCTGACAGCTGCTCTATCACCGCATTCCCCGTCGTCTGCAGCTCGTCAACGAGAATCGCACCCGTCGTGATTCCCTCGGGAAGCTCCGCAAAGAGCCCCTGCGGAAATCCCTCGCCCAGATGTTCGGACAGCACGCGCAACTCATCAGGCGTCGCGCCGAAGGCCCCGAATCCGGACGCCCCACAACCCTGCTCGTCGGTGGGCAGATAGAAATTGAACACAGCGCCGGGAATCGTCCGCAGCTCCTCAGCCATGTGCCTGAGCGCGGCGTGTGGCAGCACGCGACGATACACGAGCTCCCCATCCACATACACCAGCTTGCCGCCGCCCATGATGCCCGTGCCAAGGTACGACTCGTCGTTGGAGAAGAACCGAACAAGGTCACCGCGCTCGCGCCCGCTCGACGGCCCAAAGTGGATGCCCGCCTCGACGAGCGAGCGGATGGCGCGGAGCGTGCGCTGCGATACGCCGCTGGCTCCAAACGGCACAAGCGTGCCGTCCATATCACAGAGGACCAGCTTGATGGCCATCAGGCCTCACGCCCTTGGAGCATCCAAGCCTCCACCAGCGGCAGCTCGAGCCCGCAGGCGCCCACCAGTGGAGACAGCTCCTCACAGGCGAGCACGAGGCCTTCGACCCCATGCTCGGACCCCTCGGCGATAAGCGCTGCCAGATGCTCCACATCCGCACGTCGCGGCACACCCTCCTCCATCGCGGCAACGATGGCCTGCTCGAGCCACGCCTGCTCGGCAGCCGGCGGCACCAGCACCTGGAAGCCCCAGCGCGCGAGACCCACCTTAAGACGTGGTCCGCGCATGTGCTCGAGCCTACCCAACAGGATCACGCGCCCGAGGCCAGCAGCGCGAAGCTCATCGCGCAGCGCCTCTACCAGCGCATCATTTCCTTCGTTTGCCACGCGCTCCCCTTCCGTGATGAGCCTCGCCGCCAAGCACCAGACTGCATCTTACCCTAGGCGAGCAAGGCGCAGCAGAGCAGGACCGCGGCTATGGCGAAGGGAACCGTGATGGTGTCGTAGCCTTTACGCGTTATCAGCTCCACATAGGAACCTGCCAGAGCCGCAACGGCAGCGCGCACAGCGCACCCCAGCACGCCGCCAGCACCGCACGCCACGAGGACACCTGTCCCCACCACAAAAGACACGGCACACATGGCGCCGGATCCTTCCCACGTCTTGTGAGGATCTGCGAGCGGAAGGCCGGTATGGTGGCGACCCCAACGTTTACCCACCAGTGCAGCCGCCGCGTCGCCAAAGCCCCACATGAGGATAGAGGTAGCCGCAACATCGGGGCGGGCAAACGCTCCCCAGCACACGGCCACCAAAAGCGCGCTCCCCCAAAACATGAGGAGCAGGCTCCGACGCACCTCATGCAGACGTCGCTGCACGAAGAGTCCGTCGTACCAAGGCTGCCCCTCCACCGCAGCAAGCAGCGGCCACACGACGACGCCAAACGCCACGAGCACCATGACCGTCACGAGCCAGTCGCCCGAAAGCCACATGATGACCGGCGTGGAGGTGAACGCCGCGACGTGGAGCATCTTGCGAAAGAGCTCACGCGGGATGCGCAGCGTAAAGTGCACGGTCACCAGCGCTGCGGCGAGCGGCACGATGTACAGCAGGTAGCGCACGAAGCACCACCATGCTTCCACCATGAGCCCCATGCGCACCTCCCCTACCCACTCAACGAGCCCTCGCAAACCTATGCCAAGGCCCGATTTGCATCCGCTAACGGAATGTAACCAACTTCCTGACGTATCCACTCTACGATGAATCTACCTGCATATGCGGCGAGAATGGCGGAACTCTCACGGAAGGAGCAGCATGGCAGACAAGGTGATGGTCGAGCGCCTGAGGGCAGAGGCGAAGGAGATCCGCAAGGACCTCCTCAAGCTGTGCCATCAGACCCTCATCCACATCGGCGGAGATCTCTCCGCGGCCGACCTCATGACGGCAATCTGGCAGTACGCGATGCACTACGACGCGGCCAACCCCAAGTGGGAGGAGCGCGACCGCTTCGTCCTCTCCAAGGGCCATGCCTCGGCAGTCACCAGCTTCGAGCAGGTGCGCCTTGGCTGCTACGAGAAGGACGACATCTACCGCGAGTACGCGACCGACTTCGGTCGTTTTGGCATGCACTCCTGCAACCTCATTAACCCGCACGTCGAGGTCTCTTCGGGCTCGCTTGGCCACGGCCTGCCCGTCGCCACCGGCATCGCCAAGGCTCTGCAGCTGCGTGGCAACAAGGTGAGCCGCGTTTACGTGGTTACCGGCGACGGCGAGCTCGACGAGGGCACCATGTGGGAGGCCTTCATGTGGGCCGCCAAGGAGAAGCTCGGCAACCTCGTGGTGTTCTGCGACGTGAACAAGCTGCAGTTTGACGGCTACACCACCGACATCTGCCCGACGGAGCCACTCGACAAGAAGCTCGAGGCCTTCAACTGGCGCGTGCGCCGCATCAATGGCAACGACATGGCCGCGCTCGTCGACGAGATTGACGCGCTGCCCGCGCCCGACTCCGACGTCCCCACGGTCATCATCTGCGACACCGTGAAGGGCAAGGGCGTGAGCTTCATGGAGAACCAGATCCTGTGGCACGCCGGCATGCTGGGCGACGCCGACTACGAGCAGGCGCTTGCCGATGTCGAAGCCGCCTTTGAAAGGGGTGAGTAGCATGGGAATGGACTTTTCGCTCAACATCGGTATCTTGGCAGCAAGCGCCCGTGACGTCGCTGGCCAGGCACTCCTTAAGCTTGGCGCCGACCACCCGGAGCTCGTCATTGTCAATGCTGACCTCGCCACCTCCACGCGCACCTTGGCCTTCGCCGAGCAGTACCCCGACCGTTCCTTCAACGTGGGCATCGCCGAGCAGAACATGGTCTCCGTCGCGTCCGGTATGGCGCGCGAGGGACTGCACCCCATCGTGCTGACGATGGCTCCCTTCCTCTCCATGCATGCCTGCGAACAGGTACGAACGGACGTGTGCTATGGCAAGGTTCCGGTCATCATGCTGGGCACCTATGCCGGCTACTCCGGAGGCATCAGCGGTGCCACGCACTCTGGCCTCGAGGACTGCGCCATCATGTGCAGCTTCGGCGGCATGACCGTACTTGAGCCTGGCGACCCGTGGCTCATCGCCAAGATGCTCGAGGCCGCCTATGAGCTGAATAGCCCGGTGTACATGCGTCTGGGCGTCGAGGCGCAGGAGCCGATCTACGACTTCGAGAAGGTCGAGTACAAGATTGGCAAGGCGCTCATTCCACGCGAGGGCACGGACGCCACCATCATCGCCTCTGGCGTCATCGTGCACCATGCGATGCAGGCAGCCGAGGAGCTGGCAGCCGAGGGCATTGACGTGCGCGTCGTCGACATGCACACCATCAAACCCATCGATGAGGAGGCCGTGCTCGAGGCGGCAAAGACGGGCGCCATCGTCTGCGCACAGGACCACACCAAGATCGGCGGCCTCGGTGCACAGGTTGCCCGCGTCCTCGCCGAAAACGCCTGCGGGTGCAAGTTCAAGATCCTGGGCACGCCTGACGAGTATGTGCCGCTGGCCACGACCGAGTTCCTCTATCACCGCAACGAGCTCGATGCCGAGGGCCTCGCCAAGAACGTCCGCAAGCTGCTCGCGTAACCAAACCCAGCCCGACGGGACATGGTTTCCGGAGCGCACCAGAGGGTCCGACCCTCTGGTGCGCTTTTCGTGGGACACGGGTTCCAAACCCGTGCCCCACACTCGTGCTAGAGTGAGTGCGAGAAAACCAGTACGCAAAGGAGACTTCCATGGGCATCCTCATCAAGAACACCCTCGCCATCCTCCCCGCAGAGCATGGGCATACGGTCGGTCGCCACGACCTCTACCTCGACGGCGCCGACATCGCGGGCATCGACGAGGCGCCCGCCGGCTTTGTCGCCTCCGAAACCATCGACGGCACGAACAGGCTCACCATTCCCGGCCTCATCAACGCACACACGCACACCTATATGTCCATGATGCGCAACGTGGCCGACGACCTCTCGTTTGCCGATTGGCTGTTTGGGACCATTGAGCCCATCGAGGACCGCCTCGAGCCCAAGGACTCGTACTGGGCGTCGCTCTTGAGCCAGGCAGAGATGATTCGCTCGGGCACCACGTGCTTCAACGACCAGCAGATGCACATCCACCAGACCACCGGCGCCGTCGTGGAGTCGGGCATGCGCGCCGTCATCTGCCGTGGTTTGGTGGGCGACGCATACGACCTGAACGAGCGCCGCATTCGCGAGGCGCTCGAGGAGCGTGACGCCTTTGCCGGCTGCGACCGCCTGACCTTCCGTCTGGGACCGCACGCGCCGTACAGCTGCGGGCCCGACTACCTGCGCGGCGTCGCAGAGGTCGCCAAGCGTGAGGGCATGGGCATCCACATCCACATCGCCGAGTCCCAGACCGAGACCGACAACATGTGGGCACAGCACCACTGCACACCCGTCGAGTACGTGCGCGACGCAGGCATCTTCGAGGTTCCCACCATCGCCGCGCATTGTATCCGCGTGAACGAGTCCGACCGCGCGATCCTCGCCGAGAACGGCGTAAGCGTGGTGACCAACCCCGCCTCCAACATGAAGCTGGGCAACGGCTTCGCGCCAGTGCCCGAGCTGGTAGCCGCAGGCGTCAACGTGTGCCTCGGCACCGACGGCGCGGCCTCCAATAACGCCCAGAACATGTTCCGCGAGCTCGGCCTGCTCGCCCTCATCCACAAAGGCACGCACGACACCCCGCAGTGCATCTCGGCCGACGAGGCGCTCGACATGGCGACGGCCAACGCGGCGAAGGCCCTGTGCCTTCCCACCGGCAGCATCGAGGTGGGCAAGAAGGCGGACCTCGCGCTGCTTGACCTTACGGCGCCCTCCCTCACCCCGCTGAACAATGCCGTGGCGGCCCTCTCCTACTCCGCGAATGGCTCCGAGGTGGACACCGTCATCATCGACGGCAAGGTGGTCATGCGCAGCCGTGAGCTGCTCACCATTGACGAGGAGCGCGTGCGCTTCGAGATCGCGCGTATCTGCCAACGCCTCGGCCTGTAACCAGCGAAGCGACGAAAAAACGACCTGCCCCCGATGGTGCGCCGCGTCATCGGGGGCAGGTTCATCTATTGCGAGTCATCTAGCGCAGGTCTCGCCGCTGCTGGATGTTCAGGAGCAGCGCGGCCGCCAGTGACGCCACGCCGAGCGTGGCCAAGCAGACGGCCGCCGTCAGAGGCGTATCTCCCGTCTGCGGGATTCGCTCGGTGGGACGTGCGCTCGGGGCAGGCTTGTCGGGAGTCGGTCGCGAGCTTGGCCCCTCGTTTTCGGAAGTTGGCCCGTCATGCTCGGAAGTCGGCACCGCCTGCCCGGGAGTTGGCCCGTCATCCTCGGAAGTCGGCGCGGGCTCATCCACATCGCTCGGTGCGGCACCCTCCACGGTGAAGTCCGTCGTCGCCTCGCCATCATCAAACACGGCCGTGATGCTGTGGTCGCCCACCTCAAGCGTCTCGAGGTAGCCGGGCATGAGGCTCACCACGACGCTGCCGGAATACGCATCGTAGGCATCGTTCGCCAGGTCCTCGTCATCCACGCGGACGCCGACAAAGTGGTCGAAGGTCTCGCGGTCCTCGCCCACGCGCTCGAAGGTGAACGAGAGCGTGTCGCTGCTACCCATGGTCCACGTGCCGCCACCCTCTGCCGTGTACTCGTGCGTCCGGACGACCGGCTCGTCGGGGACCGGAGGCTCCTCCGAGGAGTCAAGTTCCTCGTAGCTGACCTCCTGGACCCAGGCGAGGTAGGGGTCGGTCACCTCGCGCAGGGAGTCCTCCACGACCGTTTGGTCGGCCTCGACATCCATGGTGAAGGTGCCCTTCGGCGTGACAAAGGTCACCGGCTCGCTCACGTCCACCATATGCGGGTTGATCAGGATCTGGAAGTCGCCCGCCACGTCGTCCGACGGGTCGAGCGTGAAGGTGTTGGTGGCAGCGTCGAAGCTCGCCGTGATAAGCCCTGCGTCGACGGAGCTGTCCGCCCTCAACCAATAGAAGGACGAGACGCTGCGGTTCGCCGCGCGCGTCGTGAGGTCCCAAACCAGCTGGCTGGGGCAATAGTCGCGCTCAAACTGGTTCACATAGTGCACGGCATCGGCGTCGACCGTCTCGGTCTCCAGCGCAAACTCGCCGTCGCCCGTTCCCGTAAGCTTGGCGGTGAGCGCGGAGCAGAAGTCTGCGTAGTTCTGCAGCGCAGCCGGCTTGTCCTGCTCCGGAAGATCCATCGTCGACCGATACTCAGACTCGTATGACAGGTCGGTCACCAGCTTTGGGTAGACGGCCTCGTCGTCGGGGTCACCACCGTAGTAGTCCGTGTAGAGGTCGACGAACGACCACAGCCAGTCCTCGTCCTTCGCGCGGGTGGCAAACGTGGTCGGGTCCGTCAGCACCAGGGCGTTCGGATTCGAATCGGCCGAGTTGTCGTTGTAGTTGTGGCCCTCGGGGACGTGCACCAGAACCCGGTGCTCGTAGCCGAAGCCATAGGTGTCGTGGTAGTCGTTGAGCGTCTCCTGAAACTCCGCGCCACGCACGCTCCTCATGGCCGACGGCGAGTAGTAGTCCCTCACACCCACCTGAATCTCGAAGGGGACATTGGCCACGTTGAGCAGGCTCACGTCGTTAGGATGCCCTGACGACATGTTTGCCGCGGCAAAGCGGTCGGCCATGCGCGGGGCAACCTGGTAGACGCCATCGCCTCCGGCCGAGAAGCCCAACAGATACACGCGGTTGGGGTCGGCGTTCTTCAGCAACACCATGTCTTCGATGATACGGTCGTACATGGCGTAGGCATCAGGCAGGGAGTGCATGTTCCAGACATCTTCCATGCCGCGACAGGCAATGTAGATGCCATGGTCAACGGAGGAGCGATAGTAATCGTACATGCTGTACCACTCGGTATCGTTCTCCTCAGGAGTCGTGGTTCCGCCGCCGTGCAGGGTCAGGTAGAGCGGGTACCCAGACGCGTCGGGCTCGCCCTTCACGCCCATGATGAACCTCATCTGCTTGCCGTCGCGCGCGATGGTGTAGATGTAGAGCCTGAGGTTCTCGTCAGGCTCCTCGTCCTCGTCATTGAAGTCCAGCACCTCGGCTTCCAGGTCAGCCGCGCGGCCCTCGTCCGCCTGCGCCTCAACCTTGAGGGCCTCGAAGGCTGCGTCGATCTCCTGGACCATGGCTTCGGAGGTCTGCGACTGCGCGGCTTCTTGGCAATGGTCGCTGACGGACGTCCCTTCGCCGAGCGCGCTCACGGGGAGGAAGACGAAGAGCGCGCATGCCACGACTGCTGCGAGGTGCTTTCTCATGATGGGTCCCATCCAGAGGCATTGATATAAAGCAGGCAACATTATACCGATACCGTCTTGGAGCACCTTAGCCTAAGGTGCCCATCAGCGGGCCCACCTATGCGGCTGCGAGCTTCACGAAGGGCGCTTGTCCTCTCTTGTGCGGAGCAGATGCCCCGTCGTCAAGAGGCAGACACCCACTGCCGATAGGACCATTGCAACCGTCAAGAACTGCGAGTCGTCCCCCGTCTTGGGCAGCGTGCTCGCACCCGATGTCTGGTTGGGACGGGGACTTGGGGTCGGCTTTGGCGAAGGCGTCGGTTTGGGACTTGGCGCTGGCGTGGGACTTGGCGCCGGCGTGGGCTCAGGACCTGGCGTTGGCGCCGGTTCGGGCGTCGGCATGGGCTCAGGACCTGGCGTGGGCACCGGTTCGGGCTCAGCTTCCGTCACCGTGACCGTGACGAAGCCAACCGTCTCCCTATCATCAGCGGCACCCGTAAGCACAGGGTCGCCCGTCGCCTGTCCGTCCATAGTTGAGCTCGGCCGCAAGACCTCAACCCGCGTGACGCCTGGGCTCTTCGCCGTAACAACGCCCAAGGCAGACACCTCGGCTATGCTCTCGTCCTCACTGCGGAACTCGAGGCCAAAGTGGGTGTTCAAGGTATTGGGGACGGGCTCGGCCGTATAGCTCACCTGGCGATGCTCCCCTACCTCCATGGTCATCTCAGGCTCAACCGTAATCGACTCCGGCTTGGGAATGCTGATGCTTTGCCCATCGTAGACAACCACGTCAAGAGAGACCGACTTGCCGCTGCCAACGAGATATGCCGTCACCGTGGCTCGCACGGTATCAGCGCCATCCAGGCACCCGTCAACCGCGCGCACCATGCCGTTCTGGTCAACGGTAACCACGCTCTCGTCCGATGAGCTCCAAACAATGCGCCAGTCAACCGCGTCCCACGGTACCGCTTCATAGCTTATGAAGTCCATTCCATCGATCCAGAGTTCGGATGTGGTAAAGAAGATGTCCTCAAAGTGGCTTACCGTCGCGGGGTCAACGTAGGTCGCCGTGAAGACGATGTCCTCGTCGTAGGCCTCGTAGAGGTCGTAGACCCGCCCATCGGCAGCGGTCCATCCCGTAAAGAGCAGACCTTCCTTCTCCGGCACCTCCGGGGCGTCCTCCCATGTGCCCCTTCCATAGCGCGCCGTATGCTCTTGCAGCATCTCATCGCCATCCATGAAGGTCACGTGGTAGAACTCTACCGACAGCTCGTCGAGATGCGCGTTGATCCACGCCCTTCGCGCCTCCATGTGCTCTCGAAGCTGCTCGATGGCCTCCGCGTAGCTGCCGTCCGCCCAACCGTACTGGTCCTCTTTTGGCCAGCGTTCCTGGTTTGCCTGCCAGGAATCCGACATCTCGTCGATGTACTGGTCAAGCAAGCCGCCTTGGCGCGTAGCCTGCACGAGCACCCCGTCAAGCACGCGCCAACGTGCCTTCAGCAGCTCCACAAACTCCGGATCCTGTCGCAGCATCACGACCCAATCCGCCTGCGCGTTGTCAAACCCATTCTCAGGGAACCCGCCCCACACAAAGTCGAAGTCCCACAGCGGGCCCCAATACAGCTTGCCCGGCGTGACAGCGCCGCCGTCATCCACGGTATCGCGCAGCTTGTAGAAATACGTGCTCGGCGTGGCGAAGGCGTCGCGGTTGGTCGTGTACTCCTGAATCCACCAATAGTCCGCCAGCGAGTTTTTGTCGATGAGGTCCCATGCATTGTCGCCCTGTTCGTTGGTGAGGTCCCGGCCATACACGGCATCCTCGACACGCTCCAGATGCGCCTTCACGTAAGTCTGCTGTGCCTGCTCGGCCTCGCTGAGCTCCACTTCATACTCGGGTGTATCCCAGGTGAACGCATGGCCGCGCTTCGTCAAGAAGTACTCGTATGGCAAGGCCGTGGGCTTACGGTTCACGCCGAGGAGGTAGTCGCCTGTGATGTCGAGGGAATCGAGGTCGGACACGTTTTCATCGACCACGTCGATATCAACGCGGTTCTCGTCAACGCGCACCTCTTCCATCAGCAGGTAGTTGCCGTAGTACTCCCCGTTCATATAGAGGTCCACGGGCACGCCGCGTGGCGTGAAGGCAAATCCCATCTGGTCGCCAAGCCAGCCAACCAGACGGTCGACGGTGAGCGAGGTGTCGTAGTAGTTGGCGATGAGCACCCATTGTTTGCTCTTCCCCATGCCAAAGAGGTTGGCCTTCTTGTCGAGCTTGAACTTATAGGGCTTCTTTGCCGCACGCCAGGTGGAGTTGCCGCGTCCGCGAATAAACTCCAGCTCAAGGCCCGTCTCACCCGTATAGCCAGAGACGCCGTCCCAAAGGTCGCTCTCAGGGTTGTCATAGGCGGCTGGCACCTCAAGGTCAAGCGACACACCGGTAGCTTGGTAGGAGTGATTGATGGCCTCGTTCACGAGGGTGATCTTCTCGTCACCCGAGAGGATGACGTCTCCCGTGCCAGGATCGATGTCGTCGCGGAAGGTGAGTCGAAGGATGGGAATGGTGCCGCCTTCGTAGGCGCTCTGGGCAACCAGCGCAGGCTCTTCTGGTGCAGGAACCTCTTCAGATGCCAGATTCTCAGGGGCGTCGCCCTCGTCAAGTTCAGCGGGAGTCCCAACCGGGACATCATCCTCGGGCACGTCAGGCTCATCAAGGTCGACAGGTTCCCCCGGGACAGCAGCCTCATCAGGATTGACGGGCTCCTCTAGGCTGACTGTTTCATCAAGGTTGGAGAGCTCCTCAGGCACGAGCGTCTCCTCAGGCTCACCGAGCTCTTCGGCAGCCTCGTCGTTGACAATGGCCTCAACGTGCTCAGCCGCCGTAGCCTCATCAACGTCCTCTGCAATGGCAAGGGGTATCGGCACGATGGCAATCGCCAGACAGAATGCCAGCAAGGCGACCAAAGACGCAGAGAACCATGAACAGGCCGTCTTCTTCTCACGGATGCGTGCCATACGATCTCCCACCGTTCTACTTACCATTGCATCAATCAATAGTATCAGTTCTTGTTTAAATAACATTGCTTGGCAAGACGCCTGAGCCCGTTTGGTGTTCTATTTGCTCCATTTGCCACCATGGGCATCGACGGTGCGTTCGGAAGGATGATGTGATGAACGAGAAGCCCCTGGGCATGCGGATCAGCGAGAGCGTCTTTTGTGCAGGCTACCTCGCGTTTGCCTTGATAGCAGGAATCGTCTTCGCGTCCCACGTAAGCGAGGCAGGCGACTACGCTTCCACCTGCGCACTCATGACCCTGCTTCTGGGCGGAGGAGACGCCTTTCACCTTGTCCCGCGCATCCTCGCCAACATCAAAGGCAGCCCCAAGAGCCCTGACGAGGAGAAGCACCGCCACTTCTGGCTCGGGCTGGGCAACCTTGTCTCGTCCATCACCATGACGGTGTTCTACATCCTGCTTTTCGACGTCATGCGCCTGATGCCCGAGGCACCCCAGGCTGGTCAGCCTCCACAGCTGCTACGGAGCGTTTTGATTGCTTTCGCTGCCGTGCGCATCGCGCTGTGTCTCTTCCCTCAAAACCGGTGGTTCGACGGGGTGGGAAACCAGCAATGGGGCATCTATCGCAACCTACCTTTCGTGGCAATGGGGATACTCACCGTGTTGTATCTGCTGGTGTGGTATCACGCCAGAATGCTGGCCATCCTTGTGACCGTGAGCTTTGCCTGCTACATGGGCGTCGTGCTGTATGCGAAGGAAAAGCCCATGATGGGCATGCTCATGATTCCCAAGACTATCTGCTACATCTGGATGATCGTCATCTTCTTGTCTGCACTGTAGCGACGCTTGCACGAGGCTTGTGTATCAATTCTGGTTGCATGGAATCATCCGCTCGCTTGGCTTAGACTGGCTCTGGTTCATTTCGCGGGGTGACATTTTGGGAAGCCCGCACAACGGATTGGAGTTACGCAATGGCAAGCGAGATCAGGGACATCAACCTTGCGGAGGGCGGCCTGCGCAAGATCGAGTGGGTGCGGCGCAACATGCCGCTGCTCACCATGCTGAAGGACGAGTTCTCCCAAACCAAGCCCTTCGCCGGCAAGAAGGTCGCCCTGTCTATTCACCTCGAGGCCAAGACGGCCTACCTCTGCGAGGTTCTCAAGGCAGGCGGCGCGGAGGTCTACGCAACGGGCTCCAACCCCCTCTCCACGCAGGATGACGTCGTGGCCGCGCTGGTCACCGAGGGCGTGGAGGTCCACGCCTGGCACGACATCTCCCCTGAGGACTACGACCGCTGCATCGACGACGTGCTTGCCGTGGGCCCGCACATCATCATTGACGACGGCGGTGACCTGGTGAACGCCGTCCACACCAAGTTCCCCGAGCTCATCGACAACATCATCGGCGGCTGCGAGGAGACCACCACGGGCATCATCCGCCTTGAGGCCATGGACCGCGAGGGCAAGCTGCGCTTCCCCATGGTGCGCGTCAACAATGCCCAGATGAAGCACTTCTTTGACAACCGCTATGGCACGGGCCAGAGCGTCTGGAACGGCATCAACCGCACCACCAACCTCGTGGTTGCCGGAAAGATCGCCGTAGTGGCCGGCTACGGTTGGTGTGGCAAGGGCGTGGCCATGCGCGCGAAGGGGCTCGGCGCCCGCGTCATCGTGACCGAGATTGACCCGGTCAAGGCCATCGAGGCCATCATGGACGGCTTTGACGTCATGCCCATGGCCGAGGCAGCCAAGCTCGGCGACTTCTTCATCACCGTCACGGGCTGCGAGAAGGTCATTGACGAGGAGGACTTCCTCCAGATGAAGGACGGTGCCATCTGCTGCAACGCGGGCCACTTCGACTGCGAGGTGGACATGGCGTGGCTGCGCGCCAACGCCGTGGAGCAGCGCGAGATGCGCGAGAACATCGTGGGCTACAAGCTGTCCAACGGCAACTGGATCTATGTGCTGGGCGAGGGACGCCTGGTCAACCTGGCCTGCGGCGACGGCCACCCGGCAGAGATCATGGACATGTCCTTTGCCATCCAGGCGCTCTCTGCGAAGTATTTGGTTGAGCATCAGGGCGAGTTTACCGAGATGCTCATGGACGTACCCACCGAGGTGGACTTCGACGTCGCGCACAAGAAGCTCGCCTTCATGGGCAAGGCCATCGACGTCCTCACCCCGGAGCAGGAGAAGTACCTCTTCGAGAGCGGCATCTAAAGAAGAACCGTGGACAAAGGGGGTAGCCCCCTAAGGACGCGCTCGCGTCCTTAGGGGGCTACCCCCTTTGTCCACGGTTGCTAGACGCGGTTGTAGGCAGCAAAGAACTGCCGGGTCTCGGGATCGGTCGGGTGATCCATGACCTCGTAGGGCGAGCCGTTCTCAGCGATGTGGCCCCTGCGCAACAGCACGATGCGGTCAGCGGCGTCATGCGCGAAGCTCATCTCGTGCGTAGCCATGAGGATGGTCGCGCCCTGCTTCTTCAGCTCCTCCACCATCTCGAGCACCTCGCCCACCAGAAGCGGGTCAAGCGCCGAGGTGATCTCGTCAAGAAGCAGCAGCTCAGGCTCCATCATGAGCGCGCGGCAGATGGCAACACGCTGCTGCTGGCCGCCGGACAGGCGGTCAGGGTACTCCTTGGCCTTGTGGTCCATGCCGATGCGCTTCAGCAGGCCCATGGCCTTCTCCTCGGCCTTCTCGCGCGGCCAGTGGTGCACCTTGCGCGCGGCCAAGGTCACGTTGTTGAGCACCGTCATGTGACTGAACAGGTTGAACTGCTGGAACACCACGCCGATGCGTGAGCGAATCTTGTCCTGGTTCTCCCGCGGGTCGGTGATGTCGGTGTCGCCGAGCCAGATCTGGCCGTCATTGACCTGCTCAAGCAGGTTGATGCACTTCATCACCGTGGACTTGCCCGAACCCGAGGGTCCCAGAAGCGCCACGGTCTCGTGCTTGTGCACGTCAAACGAGATGTGGTCGAGCACGACGTTGTCGCCAAAGCGCTTGACCACGCCGTCAAGACGCAGGACCTTCTCGCCAAAGCGAGACGTATCAAAGCCGGTATCAGTAGCCATCAGACCATGCCTCCCGTCTGCTCGCGCTTGCGCAGGCGCTCGGAATACCAGTCGTTCAGGATGATCAGGGGAACGCTCATGAGAATGAACAGGATGCTGGCGACCACGTACGGCGTGAAGTTGTAGGTCTTGGCCACGACGATCTGTGCCGCGCGGACCGCGTCCACCGCGCCGAGCGTGGAGATGAGGCCGACGTCCTTCTGCATGCTGATGAAGTCATTCATGAGGGCGGGGGCAACCTTGCGAAGGCCTTGGGGAATGATGACGTACCACATGGTCTGGACCGTGGTGAGGCCCAGGGAGCGGGCCGACGCGCGCTGCGAGGGATGCACGTCCTCAAAGCCAGCACGCAGGACCTCGGCGATGTAGGCAGAGTAGCTCATGACCACGGCGATGGTACCGAGCACGGCCTTGTCGATACGGCCAAAGATGCCGAGGCCTGGGATGCCAAAGCCGATGAGATAGAGCACCACGAGCATGGGGATGCCGCGCATGATGGTGGTGTAGAAGCGCGAGAGCACACGCAGCGGGAACATGACGGCCGAGGTCGTCATGCGGATGAGCGCAAGCGAGGTGCCCAGGATGGCCACGCCGATGAAGGCAACGCCGAGAACGCGGAGATTGAGCATCAGGCCTTGGACCACTTGAGGCCACGCGAGCGCGAAGTACTCGGCCGAGAAGAACGACTCCTTCACGCGGGGCCAGCCGGGAGAGAGCTTCAGCACGATGAACAGCGCTACTATCAGTGCCGCTGAGGAAGCGATGCTCGTGAGCACGGAACGCCTGCGCTCCTTTTGCCGAAACGCCTCACGTTCCAGCTCGACGGCGCTGACGCCGCCTTGGCTTATTTCGGGCATTGTGACACCCACCTACCACTCGATGACAGACCGTTGACCATTCTAGCAGCAAGCGCCCTCTTGGCGATAAGTGACACCTCACGCATCTCGTAAGGGGAAGCCCGTCACGCACTCGGTCGTAGGGCGACAAAAAAAGCGACCGGGCAGCTCGTGCCCGGTCGCCGTACGCTTAGAAACGATGCTAGGCAAGCGTGGGGATGTCGGTGGTGTAGGCGGTGAGCCACTTGTCGATGAGGCCGTCCACCGTGCCGTCAGCAAGGATGGCGTTCATGGCGTCGGTCACGAACCCGGTAAGCGGGGAATCCTTGGCCAGGGTGATGCCAAGGCCGTCCGGGTCCTCGGTGCCAGGAATCTGGCCCACGACGACACCGTCCTTGAGCTGCTCGGACTCCACCATGTACACGCACTGCGGGGTGTCGGTGACGAGGGCGTCGGCCTGGCCGTTGTCGACGGCGGCAACCGCGTCGGAGTTGTTGTTGAAGATGTCGACGCCATCCTCGGAGCCGCCCTTGATGATGTCCTTGACGTAGTCGATGGCGGTGGTGCCCATCATGACGGCAAACACGGCGTCCTTGAGGTCCGCGCACGAGGTGGCGCTGGCGAAGGGGCTGTCCTTCTTGACGATGACGGACTGCGTGGGACGGAAGTATGCGGGCGAGAAGTCGACGGCCTTCTTGCGGTCCTCGTTGATGGAGACCTGCTGGATGTTGAGATCCCAGTCGTGCTCGCCAGGAGCGCAAGCCTCGTCAAACTCGGTGCGGACCCACACGACGTCCTCCTTGGCAAAGCCCATCTGCTCAGCCAGCGCGTAGATTACGGCAGCCTCGAAGCCCTCGCCGCTCTCGGGGGCGTCGTTCATGACCCAAGGCTCCCAAGCGGGGTTGCCCGTGGCCACGGTCAGCTTGCCCGGCTCGAAGGTGAGCTGCTTGACGTCAGTCTCGGCGGGTGCGTCGGTCGCACCAGAAGAGGCAGAGTTGCCGCCGCACGCAGCGAGACCGGCGGTTGCGAGCGCGGAAGCGCCCAGTGCGAGGAGCTGACGCCTGCTGATAACAAAGTCCATGTCTGTGTCCTTTTCTCTCCCTCCCGCCGCCTACCGACGAGAGACACGCATACGACAGTCCCATCTTAGGCTTTTGAGCGCGCGTCGCGTCGGGGCAATGGACATTGTTAACAACTTCATGATTGGCTGCGTGGCGGCATGAAGCACGCGCACGCAGTTTGCGCAAAGTGCCACAATGGAACGACACGGATGACGAGCAAGGAGCACCCATGACACGCGAAGACATGTTGCTTGACCCGGCGCGCGACGAGCAGATCATTCTAGTTGACGGACTTGACCGCATGACGGGGACCGCCACCAAGTGGGAGGCGCACGCGCGGGGACTGCTGCACCGCGCGTTCTCGGTAGTGCTCGTACGAGAGGGCGACGCGGGGGCAGAGGTGCTGCTGTCGCAGCGTGCCATGGGCAAGTACCACTCGGGCGGCCTGTGGGCAAACTCGTGCTGCTCGCATCCGCGCGCGGGCGCGGAGCTGCTGGACGAGGCGGCACGGCGCGTACGGGAGGAGCTGGGCTGTGAGGCCGCTGACCTGCGCGAGATTGGTGCCTTTGTCTACCGTGCGGAGTTTGAGAACGGGCTCGCGGAGCATGAGTATGACCATGTGCTGGTCGGCCGCATGACCGATGAGCTCATGCCAGACCCCACCGAGGTCAGCGCCACGCGCTGGGTGGGCGTTGAAGAGCTGGCAGCCGAGCTCGCCCGCGAGCCGCGGCACTTCTCCGCCTGGGCCCCCATGGTGCTCAGCATTGCCCTTCGCGACATTTGTTCTCATTAATACTGCCACCGGCTCGACGCACGCAAAAGGCGCCCCACGGACCAGTCCGTGGGGCGCCTTGCCAGCTAGGGTGTCTTACTCGAGGCTACTCGCCGCGCGCCTCCTTGATGATCTTCTGATACTCGAAGAAGGAGTCCTTGCGTGCACGGTGCATGTCGCCCGAGCCATCATCGTGCTTGTCGACATAGATGAAGCCGTAGCGCTTGCGCATCTCGCCGGTGCCGGCGGACACGACGTCGATCGGGCCCCACCACGTGTAGCCGATGACGTTGGCGCCGTCTTCCTCCACGGCAGCCTTCAGCGTCTCGACGTGGGCCTTCAGATAGTCAGAACGATACGGGTCGTGAATCCTCTCGACGCCGTCCTCCACGACGACCTCGTCGTAGGCGCCAAAGCCGTTCTCGACAATCATCTGCGGCATGTTGTTGTAGCGCTCTGCGACGGTGTTGATGGTCCAACGCAGGCCAATCGGGTCGATCTGCCAGCCCCAGTCGCTCGCCTTGAGGTACGGGTTCTTCCCGCCCAGGCTCATGTTGCCAGCCATCTCCTCGCCGTCATTGTGCGTGGTGGCGGTCATGGACATGTAGTAGCTGTAGGTGAAGAAGTCCACCGTACCCTCTGCCAAGATCTCCTCGTCGCCCGGAAGAATCGTGGGCCTGGCGCCGTACTGCTTCCAGATGCGGTTTGCATAGTACGGATATGCGCCACGGACCTGCACGTCAGAGGCATACCAGTCGCCATCATCCAGCTTCTGCTGGGCAAGCAGCAGGTCAGCCGGGTCGCAGGTGAGCGGATAGGTGGCCAGGAAGGCCGTCATGTTACCCATCATGACCTCAGGATAGTGGTCATGCGCGTACTTGACCGTCTTGGCGCCAGCCAGGAACTGATGGTGCAGCGCGTCGAAGCACGCCTGCGCATCGCGCGGGGCATCGGCCGTCGTGCCGGTATAGCCCTGCACGAGGCTCGTGGACAGCGCGTTGTTCATGAACGGCATGCCCGTGTTGACCTCGTTGAAGGTCAGCCAGTACTTGACCTTGTCATGCCAACGGTCGAGGCAGAACTTGCTGTAGGTGCAGAAGAAGTCGATGCAGCGACGATCGGCCCATGCGTTGTACTTAGCCACGAGGCTGTACGGCGTCTCATAGTGGCTGAGCGTGACCAAAGGCTCGATGCCGTTCTCCTTCAGGCAGGCAAATACCTTGTCGTAGAACTCGACGCCAGCGGCCAGCGGCTCGGCCTCCTCGCCCGTGGGGAACAGGCGCGTCCAGTTGATGGACATACGGAAGACGTTCCAGCCCATCTCGGCGAAGAGCTTGATGTCCTCCTCATAGTGGCCGTAGAAGTCGGTAGCTTCCCAGCTGGGATACAGGGCGTTCGGATCAAACTTCTCGTCAATCTGACGCGGGGTGGTTGCCGTCGCTCCGCGCATGTGGTCGCAAAGGCTGTCGCCCTTGCCATCTACGTTCCAGCCGCCCTCGTACTGGTTAGCTGCGGTAGCGCCACCCCACAAAAAGCCCTTCGGAAATGCCATACCCTCTCCTCTCTTCGTACCTTCCCATACGTGTCTTTAGTGTACGGACGAAATGGGTGGAGTACCAGCACGTATAGGCAAACGAGCACCTAAAGGCTCTTGTTGACATCACGGGGCCGCTTTTGGTCAACATCAGC
>OMWB01000002.1 GCA_900314645.1 uncultured Actinomycetes bacterium | reverse complement strand
TCGATGAGGGCATGCCGTTCGACAGTGATCACCCTGACTGGCCATGGAAGGGCTATCCGGGACATCTTCCTGATGGGGCTATCGTCTAGCCCACCTAAAGTTGAATCTGGGTCACAAACGTGACCCTCGTTCAGCTTGAGATTAGATGGCTGTCATAGGCCGGCCATTGCGGAGATGCATGCTGCTGAATACAAGCGAAGAGTCGTCCATAAGACGGCCGTTTGGCGGACGCCATCGACCTCGCCGCTCGCCGACCGGCAAGCCCCAGTTGGACTTGTCCGTTAAAGGCACCATAAAACAAAGTACGATAACAACCACGAATGACGTTTATCGAATCCCAATTGGGGGTGCGGCATGGCACGGGTGGGCTACGCACGCGTGAGCACGCAGGACCAGAGGCTCGACCTCCAGGTCGACGCCCTGAGGGCCGCCGGGTGCTCCAGGATCTTCGAGGAGAAGGCGTCTGGCTACAAGGGGCCCCGGCCCCAGTTCGACGCCATGGACGCCTACGTCCACGAGGGCGACACCCTGGTGGTCTGGAAGCTCGACCGGCTCGGCCGCTCCACCATGCAGCTCATGCAGTACGTGAACGGCCTGCAGGAGCGGGGCGTCGACTTCGTGTCGCTCCAGGACGCGATCGACACCACCACGCCGGCCGGCAAGTTCTTCTTCACCGTCATGGCGGCCTTCGCACAGCTCGAGCACGACCTCATCGTCGAGAGGACCAACGCCGGCCTGGCGGCTGCCAGGGCCCGCGGCAGGAAGGGCGGCAGGAGGCCGATCGACAGGGAGAAGGTCGACGTCGCCCAGCGGATGTGGGACAGCCGCCAGTTCGGCATCGACGAGATTCTCGAGGCGACCGGGATGGCCCGGTCGACCTTCTACAAGTACGTCGACAGGACCAAGGAATAGTTGTCCGGCAGCCGTCGGACTGATTGTCCGGGGGACTGCCCGCGTCTGTTTGCTAAAGGGCGTTGCGGCCGGAAAAAGCAAGGTGGGGGAGGGGCGTGAGCTTGGTCCCCGCTGGGAGTATGGCTTCGTAGAAGGGGTCGGCCGTGACGTGCGCTGCGCCAGCGAGAGCGGCCGCGACCTCCTCTTCACCATCGGTCGCAACGTCGCACGGTGCAAGAAGCTCACGCGAGGCCTCGGTGGGACAGACAACGCGGCACGCTCCCGTGCCAGAAAGCTCTTGGGCTGCTGCCAATGAGCCGCAGATGACGGGGTCGCCGACGATGCAACGTGCCGCGTCAGCATTCTGCGCCCTCCCGTCACGGCATGGGAAGGAAGATGCCTTGTAGCGGGCGGCCTTTTGCAAGGCCTGCGCCAAGACTGGCCTCAAGGCGGTCGCATCGGCGCCCGTCACGTAGGGAGTTCCCACGACAAACGGGGTGTCAAATCGCTTGCGAAGCACCTTTGCCGCAGCCAGCCCAGCTGCGGAGACGACCAAATTGACGGATGCTTCGCCTGCTTGCGTCAGCTCGTCGAGCGTGCTGCCCATAGCCCAGCAGGATGTGACTGAAAAGCCTGACTGTTCGCAGAACTGTCGGATGCAATCAACTGCTTCGGGCGTGTGGTAGTCAAGCGGTGTAGCGCCCAAGATGTTCACCGTGTTCTTCACGGGAGGCAGCGCTTCCACAAACTGGCGCGCAATCTCGGCGAGCGCGTTTCCCGCCCCCACAACATAGTCGTGCATGCCATTGGTCTGCACGTAGAAGCATGGTATGCCCGCCCGCCGCTCAATGAGGCGGCAGAGTGCCACAAAATCGGTGCCGTTGATCCATGGGATGGGAGAGCTGCACAGCGCAATGAAGCGCGGGCGAAGCTCTCGTGCCGTCTCCACCACGTCATGGACGAGCTTGTCGTCATTGCCCAAGATGGCATCGCGCTCGATAAGGCCTGTGATGAAGATGAGGCTGTCGTGGTCATACCAGCGCGTCTCGTCGTGCGTGTTGTAGGTGGAGTTGCAACCTGATGGGTCGTGAATCACCACCATGCCGCCCAGCTCAAAGAGGGCGGAGCATGCGCCAGAAACGTCTCCGGTGTAGACCGGCAGAATGCGGTTGCTGCGGTTCATCTCGTGCCTCCTCGTCTCTTAGAAGCAGCTTGGACAGCCAAGGCCCTTGCGGGGCACGAGGTCTCGCGTGTCCTTCTCGTGCGCCCACGCCTCACGCATGAGCTCCGCCATGTTGCGGATGCCCGAAAAGCCCCAGAGACCCGCGCCTTCGACGATGTTGACAAAGTGGGACGTGCCCGTAAACCAGGCGGCCTTCTGGCCAATGGCGAGGACCTCTCGTTCGCGTGTGCGCGATGCGACCCTGAGGTCAGGCATGACGATGGACGAGAGCTGTACCTGCGGCGCATTGTCGTGGAGCCATGCGGCGGCAGGCGCGTCTTCCTCTGAGACGAAGTCAAGATAGACCTCGGTTACCTTGAAGTTGTGCTCGAGCAACAGGCGCGCAAGACCAAGCGGACGGGGATGCGCCGCCGCGTCGATGGCGATGGGCGTATCGCCAATCTCCTCATGCGCATGCGCCAAGGCCTCTTCGCAGGCGGCAATCTCTCCGATGACGTCAAGGGCGGGTAGTTGCAGCGTTTGCGCCAGCTCCTTATGCTGCGCCGCAATCTCGTCATAGGTAAAGCTGGAGGGCAGATACAAATGGCGTCTTCCCAGACGCTTTGCCGCGCGCTCCGCACCCAATCGTGCGTTGGGGTATACCGACACAAACGTGCCCGCCTGGGCCAGCGCGAGATACTCCTCGTACGTTGCGCAGTGCTGGATGTCGGTAAGCCGGGAGCCGCCTTGTGAGAGAATGCCCCGCAGGTCAGAGCCCTCATCAAGGGAGAAATCGCTTCCCAACGTCACCACGAGACGCTCGTCGGGGTCGCATGGCTTCAGTGGGTCGTGCATCACCATGCGGAGCCGCACGTCGGGCGAGAGATGCTTGCGCATGATGGGATCCATGAAGGCGCGGATGAAGTCAACGGTGGGGAACCGCCGCTCAAGCTCGCGATAGATGTGCGCCATGTTCACGCCCAAGAAGTGATGTGTGCACACGGGAAAGACGATGACGCACGGCGGAAGCCGGGGGAGCTTGCGTAGCGTGTCGGCGATGCCCTCAAGGGTGACCTGCTCCACCGTACCGCGGGTGATGTCCTCCTCTTTGAGGACCACGCATGAGAATCGGTCGCGCATGCCCATTTCGGCGGCCGTGAGCACCACGCCGCGCATACAGTTGACGGCGCAGACGTAGATCTGGTGGGCCTCAGGGATGAGCATGCCCATGTGGACGATGTTCCACACGCCGTGTACCGGTGGGTTGAACTCCAGGGTGGAGGGAAATGGCGTAAGGGACGACGCGTCGCCTGCGCTGACGACGGATGGCCCGAGTCTCGTAAGCATGTATCCCTCCTCACGTTGTTCGTGTCCAAAGGCGCCTAGCAGATGCGGGGCAGCAGCTCGCCTGTGGGCTGGGGGAGCAGGGTTTGGGTGCCGATTTCGGTGTTCATGACCACCCAACCGGGTCGCTCGGCCGTGACCTCACCGATGATGGTGGCGCCCTGCGAGTGCGGGCAGCCACGCAGCGCCTCGACCAGCGCTGGCGCTACGTCTTTGGGCGCGATGACCACAAGGCGGCCCTCGCAGGCAAGGTAGAGCGGCTCAAGTCCCAGCATGCGGCAGACGCCGCCTACCGTGGGATCCACGGGGATGTCGGCGGCGTTCAGAGAGATGCCAACGTTGCTTTGGGAGGCAATCTCGTACAGTACGGTGCCCACGCCGCCGCGTGTGGCGTCTCGAATGACGTGCACGTCGCGGGTGACATCCAGCATGGCCTCGACGCTCGACCAGAGCGGTGCGCAGTCGCTGGTGACGTCGGCTTCGATGCCAAAGTCATCGCGCGCAAGCAGGATGGTGCAGCCATGACGTCCCACGTCACCTGTCACGATGATGGCGTCTCCGGGTTGGGCCTTGGCGCCCGCGGGTGCCGCGCCGTCTACAATCTCGCCAACGCCTGTGGTGGTGATGAACACGCCATCAACCTGGCCGCGACCGGCCACCTTGGTGTCGCCCGCAACCAATGCCACGCCCGCCTCTTGGGCGGTTGCGGCCATCGCATCGGCAATAAGCCGCAGGTCATCGAGGGGATAGCCTTCCTCGATGACAAAGGCACACGTGAGGTAACGCGGACGAGCGCCCATGCAGGACAGGTCGTTAACCGTGCCGCAGATAGAGAGCTTGCCGATGTTGCCGCCAGGGAAGAACGACGGCGACACGATGAAGCCGTCCGTGGACATGGCGATTCTTCCTGCGGGACGATCAAGCACCGCGGCGTCATCTGCCGTGAGGAGCGGGCTTGAGAAGCGCGCCGCAAAGACGCTATCGATGAGCTCTGCCGTTTGCTTTCCGCCGGCTCCCATGGCCAGCGTCACCTGTCCGCTCATTGCAGACTCCCTCCATACTGGTAATATGCCGAGCACGCGCCCTCGCCAGAGACCATGCAGGCCCCAACGGGATGCAGGGGCGTGCAGCCCTTGCCAAAGACCGGACAGTCAGACGGCTTGCAGTCCCCGCGGAGCACCTCGCCGCAGCGGCAAGCCGGGTTAGCACGGCCCTCGATATGCGGGATGCCGTGTACCTTGCGCGCATCGACGGTGGCGTACGCCTCGCGAAGCCTCAAACCGGATTGGGGGATGACCCCAAGTCCGCGCCACTCGGTATCGCAGGGCTCCATCACCTTCTCGATAAGGGCCACCGCTGCAGGCGTTCCTTCGGGCTTGACGACGCGCGGATAGGCGTTGACAAAGAAGGGTTCTCCCTCCCCACCCTTGCGCACCGCCACGGCAAGGGCGGTGACCAGCTCCTTTGCCGTAAAGCCAGCAAGGACTCCGCTCACGCCCTGCTGCACAAGGTCCTCGCAGAGGGCCGTGCCCGTGATGGCGTGCACGTGGCCGGGATAGAGGAAGACATCGGCCGAACCCTTGAGGGCTTGATAGGCATTGGGCATGGTCTTGTTAGCCGTGAGCAGGGAAAAGTTGCTCACCCCATCCTGCAGGGCCTGCTCTGCGGCGAGGCAGGCGGCAGGCACCGTGGTCTCGAAGCCCACGGAGAGGAAGGCGACCTGCTCAGCGGGATGCTCCTTCGCATAGGCGACCGCGTCGATGGGCGAATACACCACCTGAACGTGGGCGCCGTTGGCCCGTGCGGTCGCAAGGCTTCCCTTGGTGCCGGGAACGCGCACGAGGTCACCAAAGGTGGTGACGGTCACGCCGTGTTCGGCCAGCCAGATTGCCTCGTCGATGAATCCCACAGGGGTCACGCATACGGGGCAGCCGGGGCCGCTGATGAGGTCAACCTGCGGGGGCAGCAGCTTGCGGATGCCCAGGCGGAAGATCTCGTGCGTATGGGTGCCGCAGACCTCCATGATGCGCAGCGGTCTCCCGTCGTAGGAGGCGAGTACGTCCGCCGCAGTCTGCTTCTGGGTATCGCTCATGCGAACAGTGCCTCCATGACCTCGTCGGTCTCGTGGTCGTCCTCGTCGGTGATTTTGGCGATGGCGATGCCTGCATGCACCATGACGTAGTCGCCGGGCTCGAGGTCGTCCATGAGCTGTACGGATATCTCCTTGCGGGCTCCCGATGCATCAACGAGCGCCATGCCATCCTGTATGCGGACCACCTTGGCGGAGAGTCCAACGCACATCTCTATCTCCTTTCATCTGCCCGGACATTCAGGACAGAAGCCTCCGTCCTGAATGTCCGGGATCACGGTTCTCTTTCTGGGCGATGTGCGGCAACTACGGCCTGACCGAGTGCGATGCCGCCATCGTTGGGTGGGACAAGACTGTGGGTGAGCACAACAAATCCCTGCTCACGGAGGCGATTGACGCATAGCGCGAGTAGCAACGTGTTTTGGTAGCAACCACCGGTGAGGGCAACGGTGCTTACGCCCGTGCGCTGGCGCGCCGCGAGGCATGCGGCCTCAACCACCTCGGAGAGCCCGAGGTGGAAGGCATACGCAAGCTGCGATACATCGCTGCCAACGAGGCGCTGCTCCACGACGCGTGCAAAGAGGGTGTCGGTGGCGAGAACCAGCGTCCCGTCTGCCTCACGGAGGCGTTCCTCCGGCAGCAGTACGTGCGTGGGGTGCAGATTCGCGGGACAACGCTCCGCGGCAAACTGCAGCTGCGTTGCCGCCTCGCCCTCAAAGCTCGAGGCGCGACGAATGCCGAGTATGGCGCTCACGGCGTCGAAGAGTCGGCCTGCGCTCGTGGACGCCACCGTATTGAGGCCGCGAGCAATCATGGTACCGATGACCTGCGCTTCATTGGCCGAGCAAAGACCCAGCTCCTCTGCCGTGCTCCGTGCGGCCGCGCTGTCCATCTGCGCAAGCATAGCCGTGGCAATCCGCCACCCCTCACGGGCTGACGCGTCGCCACCAGGCTGGGGAAACGTGGCAATGTGTGCCAGGCGATCAAAGCCCTCAAACGTGGAGAGCAGTACCTCGCCACCCCAGATGGTGCCATCCGTGCCATATCCGGTTCCGTCAAAGGAAATGCCGATGACGGGGTTCGCGTAGTCGTTCTCTGCCATGCAGGACACCACATGTGCGTAGTGATGCTGCACGGGGACAAGCTCGATCCCGCGCTCCTCGGCGATGCGCCTAGCCAGCATGGTGGAGTTGTAGCCAGGATGCAGGTCGCAGGCAACGGCTTGCGGCTCAATCTCAAGTAGGGTCTCCATGCGCGTGATGGTCTCGGACAGCGCCTCGACGGTGCGCACGTCACCGAGGTCGCCCACGTAGGCGGACGGGTAATACATCTCGCCCGTGGCAAGGCAAAACGCGTTCTTGAGCTCGCCTCCCACGGCAAGGATGCCGTGCGCTTGGTCTCCCGAGAGGATGAACGGAAGCGGTGCCCATCCCCTCGAGCGGCGCACCATGTAGGGCTTGTCCTCAAAGAGGTCCATAACGGTGTCATCCGCGCGCACGCGGATGAGGCGGTCATGCGAGAGGATGGCATAGCAAAGACTGCCCAGCTCACGGCGGGCATCGTCGTCATCTCGACAAATGGGCGCGCCAGATTCGTTGGCGCTTGTCATGACGAGGCAGTCAGGCATCTGGATGCCGTCGTCGTAGTCAAAGATGAGGAGCTGCAGCGGCGCGTAGGGAAGCATCATGCCGAGCTTGGGATTATCGGGCGCGACTGCTTCGCATATGTTGCCCCCTGGCCGTTTGGGCAGCAGTAGGATGGGCTTCTGGTGGCCGGTGAGTATCTCCTCTGCCACAGGGCTCACCACGCACTCGCGCTGAGCAGACTCAAGGTCGCGCGCCATGACGGCAAAGGGCTTGGCGGAGCGCCGCTTGCGCTCGCGCAGAAGCTGTACGGCGGAGCTGTTCGTGGCGTCGCAGCACAGGTGGAACCCTCCGATGCCCTTGATGGCTACGATGCCACCGTCCGCGATGATGCGGCGTGCCTCCGTGATGGCCGCACGACCCCGCTCGGGGCGGTCAAGGAGGTAGGTGGTGGGTCCACAGTCGTTGCAGCACACGGGCTGTGCGTCGTACCTGCGCGTCTTTGGGCTGTAGTACTCGCTGGCGCAGGTGGGGCACATCGGAAAGACCGACATGCTGGTGCGCACTCGGTCATAGGGGAGGGCGTCCAGAATGGTGAGACGCGGACCGCAGCAAGTGCAGTTGATGAACGGGTGCAGGTAGCGCCGGTCGTGCGGGTCATACAGCTCGCGCCTGCAGTCGTCGCAGATGGCGATGTCTGGTGAGACAAAGATCTCGCCCTTGGTCTTCTCGCTTTCGATAATTGCGAAGTCAGCAAAGGAGGGCGCACCGTCTGCGGGGCGCACGTCGAGCTTGAGGATGGCAGCGCGCCGGGGCGGTTGCGTGCGCAAAAGCTCGATAAAGGTATCTACCTGCGCTTCTTCACCCTGCGCGTAAATCTCCACGTACGGGCCCTTGTTGCAGACGGTTCCCGTGATACCGGAGGCCATGGCATGACGGCTGACCGTGGGGCGAAAGCCCACACCCTGCACAATGCCATAGACCCGGATTCGCTTGGTGATGGCGCTCATCGCGCACCATCCAACGTCGCGGTGCCCTTGATGAGCGTGCCCGAAAGGGCAAAGTGAGGCAGATCGATGAGCTCACCTTCAAACTGAGGAATGATGGGCCAAAGCGCTGGGTCGCCGATGATGGCGTCAAAAGCTCCTTCGGCAACGAGTTCGGCGAAGTCGTCCTCCTCAACCAGATGTGCGTCTCCTGGCTGGGTGAGCTCAGGGAGCTGCATGAACCATGTTGCGCACGTCACGCTCTGCGCACCATGGGCGAGGAGAAGCTGGCGGAGCGAATGCGCTGTCACCTGCTGGTGAACCACCAGCACGCGCTTGTTCGCAAAAGAGTTGGGGACAAGCCAGGCGTCTTGCGCTCCGTCGGCAAAGCGCGGGTCAAGGAACTCGTACGGCGTGCCAAAACGCTGCTCCAGCAACTTGGCCGCTGCGAGTCCCGAAGGAGCCACCACTACGTTGCGCTCTGCGCTCGATGCACGGATTACGTCATCCAGCGTCGAGCCCATGCCATAGCAAACCGTCCCAGGAAGCGCGGCGCGGATGGCATCGGCGTCAGTGCAGCTCAGGTCCAGCGGATTGGCGCCCAATACGCCAATGCGTCCCTGTTCAACGGGGTAGGTATCCCTCGCAAAGCGGTCAAAGAGTGCACGGTAGGCTTTGCGCGCGCCGTCGTCGTAGAGCTTCGTGCCCGACGTGTCGACCGTGATGACGGGAAGCTGGCACGCGCGCTCTGCCATGCGGGCCAGAGCGCGATAGTCGGTTCCGATGACGGCAGGTACGGGGGTGCCCACGACGGCGGCAAAAGAGGCCTCGATTTTGGTTGCGGCATCAGCGAGTTCGGTCACGAGCTTATCGTCTCGGCCCATGATGGCGTCCATGTCACGAAGTCCCGCGCTGAACACGGCGCTCCGCAGGTTGTGCCAACGTGGCTCGTCAAAGCCGCAGACGTTGCCCGTGCACCCGCCTGCATCGCAGATGACGATAATGCCGCCCAGCTCAAACAGGACGGAGACCGCACCAGACTGGTCAGGCGCAAAGGGCGTCAGATACTTGCGAAGGCCTCTCATGCGCTCACCTCGCTCAACGCATCAAAGAGCTGCTTGACGCCCGCATAGCCAAAGGGCTGCACGTCGGAGTTCCAGTCAAGCCCAGCCGCCTCGGGGTGATACCAGCGAGCGTCCTTGCCCAGCGCAAAGTCGACGGGGCATGTGCTCGCGTCGTAGTGAATCATGGTTGGCTCCATGTTGGAGAACACGCGCACGGCGGGGGCGAGGTCTGCCAAGCGGCGGAGGAAGACGAAGTTCTCCGCGGTCAGCGTGCCAAAGATCTCGCGCACCTCAAAGCCGTAGCGCGTGAGCGCAAGCGCAAGCTCAAACGGGTCGCCGTTGAGGCACTCTCCGACGGCAAACGAGGCGCCTGGATGCGTTTCAGCGAAGGACGCAACGGTCGCTGCGGCAGCGGCGTAGTCTGCCTCGTCATCGAAGGTGGCGCCGAGCACCTGCCCGAGGGCCTGGTACTGCCTGCGGATGCGGTCGAGCTGGTAGAGTCGCGTGAGCTCGATCGAGGGGATCTGCAGGCGCCTCTCCATGTCCGCAGCGGCAAGGCGCGCCTCGGGGTGCAGCACGAGGTTGAAGTTGGCCTCGGCCATGTGCAGGAAGTCATCGAAGTCCGCGCAGCGCGACACCTCGCGCACCCTGCGGACGCCAATGCTGCGCAGGTAGCGATAGAGCTCGCACTCGTCTTCCAACGGAGCGAAGTAGCCCAGCACATTGACCGAGGTCGCGCGCTTACGCATCGGCTCCAGCAGCGAGTACAGGCTTTGGCGCACGTGCACCATGGGAGGCCTGCGCCCCTCGCGGGTGAGGGCATACATGTAGCAGGGGCGCACGGGCAACCCCACGCGCTCCTCGGCGCGCCGGCAGACGCGCTCCATGTCGGTGCCCAAGAGGGCATCCACGCAGGTGATGCAGATCATAAAGACCGAGGGGCGCTCGGGTAGGCACGCAACACACTCCTCTACAGCCTAGGGAATGCGCGAAAGATGGCGGCCCGTGACGATGTCGGTCTCGTCCATGGTGAGGTAGAAGAAACGGCCTTCGTAACCTGGGATTTCGCTGATAAGTGACGTGTTACGTCCGCAGCATCCAGGGGCGACCACCAGCATGACAGAGCCTGGTATGGCGAGGCCGGCGCGCTTGACGCCAAAGCCCTCGGCGCCAGGCGAGTTGAAAGCCAGCGTGGCAGGAGAGCTATAGATGAGGTGGCGGCCAGAGACAAGCTCGTCGGGAAGATTCTCAATCCCGCGCTGTACGAGCTCTGCCGCCGTAAAAGAACGGGCGACACGCTCCATGGCTAGACCTCGTTGTTCCAGAGCTTGGTGGCAAGGTCGAGGAAGCGCTGGCTCACAGGGAGCGTTGGGTCACCCTCGATGACGGTCTTGCCCTCCTCCTCAAACCGAATGATGTCGGCCGACCGCGGAATCTCGGCCACCACAGGTAGGTTGTGCTCGGACGCAAACGCCTGGACCTTCTTGGTCTCACGGTCCACGTCGCGGTGGTTGAGGATGATGCCGGCCACGCGGGCGTAGCCGCGGTCCTCAAAGTTCTTCACTGCCGTGTTGATGTTGTTGGCGGCGTACAGGGCCATCTTCTCGCCCGAGGTGACGATGAGCACCTTCTCGGCATACCCTTCGCGGATAGGCGCGGCAAAGCCGCCGCAGACAACGTCGCCCAGTACGTCGTACAGCACCACGTCGGGCTGCCACGTCTCGAAAAGACGCAAGTCTTCAAGCATGTTGAACGTGGCAATGATGCCGCGGCCAGCGCAACCAAGACCAGGCGTAGGGCCACCGGTTTCGATGCAAAGCACGCCGCCAAAGCCCTCGCGCGCAATCTCGTCGATACGCTCGGGATCGGTGTCGCTCTCGCGCATGAGGTTCATGACGGGTTTGAGGGGCTGGCCGCCCAGCAAATTGATGGTCGAGTCAGCCTTGGGGTCGCAACCAATCTGGATGACGCGCTTGCCCTGTGTGGCAAAGGCTGCCGCGAGGTTGCTGGTGATGGTGGACTTGCCAATGCCACCCTTACCGTAAACGGCTATCTTGAGCACGGTATACTCCTTGGACTTCCTGCTCGGGCGAACCCTTGCGGTCAGAACGGAGAATCATCGTAGCACGAACACGTCCGTGATGTGTGTACGTCGAGTGCGTCCTGGGGGTAGCCCCCTAGACGCACTGACGATGGAGTGCGTCTAGGGGGCTACCCCCAGGACGCACTCGAAGGCAACTTCGTATAGTATGTCTTCCATCCGACCGAGAGGTTGATTCCGACCGAGAGGAGCAAGGCTATGGGCCTCGCAGAACTACCCTCCGCCGAGAGGGTGCATATCGCGTTCTTTGGATGCCGCAACGCTGGCAAGTCGAGCGTGGTCAACGCCGTGACGGGCCAGGATTTGTCGGTCGTATCTGACTTTGCCGGAACCACAACTGACCCCGTACAGAAATCGATGGAACTCCTGCCCTTGGGGCCTGTGGTGATCATCGATACCCCGGGCTTTGATGACGAGGGCCTTTTAGGTGAGAAGCGCGTACGGCGTACCAAGCAGATTCTTGGTCGTGCTGACGTGGCGGTGCTGGTGGTTGATGGTGTGCGCGGCATGTCGGACACAGACCGTGCGTTGGTGGGGCTCTTCAAGGCGCGAGCGATTCCCTACGTGACTGCCTTCAACAAGGCAGACCTGGTGAGCGAGGCTGTGCCTGGCTCACGAGACGAAGAAGATCACTTTTGGGTGAGTGCGCTCACGGGTGCGGGAATCTACGAGCTCAAGGAGCAGATTGGCCGGCTGGCACCTGAGAAGGACCCTGAGCATCGTTTGCTTGCGGACCTGGTACAGCCAAATGACTACGTGGTGCTCGTCTGCCCCATCGACGAGTCAGCGCCCAAGGGGAGGTTGATTCTCCCGCAGCAGATGGCTATCCGCGATGCGCTTGACGCGGGCGCCATTCCCGTGGTCTGCCGCGAGACCGAGCTCGCGCAGGCGCTTGCAGGGCTCAGCCGGCCAGCGGCGCTCGTCGTTACCGACAGTCAGGCATTTGCGGTGGTGCGCGATATCGTGCCACAGGATATTCCCCTGACGTCATTCTCCATCTTGATGGCTCGCTACAAAGGTTTCTTACGCACGGCCGCTGCGGGCGTGGCTGCGGTGGAGTCGCTGCACGATGGTGATTGCGTCCTGATGGCCGAGGGCTGCACGCACCATCGTCAGTGCAACGACATCGGTACCGTCAAGATCCCGCGGTGGCTTCGCGCCCATACGGGAGCCGACCTTACCATCGAGACCTGCTCGGGCCGCGAGTTTCCCGAGGACCTCTCGCCCTACGCGCTCGTGGTGCACTGCGGTGGCTGCATGATCACGGAGCGTGACGTGGCGGAGCGCATGCACCAGGCTGAGCGGCAGGGCGTGCCCTTCACCAACTACGGCATCGCCATCGCACAGATGACGGGCACGCTCGAGCGCAGCGTGAGGCTCTTCCCGCGATTGCATGCCCTAGTGACCGGGGATGATACCTACGCCAATGAAACGCAGGTGAGCGCCCGTGGATAGCCGCATGAATGAGCTTGTCGAGAAGCTTGCGGCTGACCATACGCTGAACGACGACGAGTATTTCGACCTCATAGAGCACCGCACGCCTGAAGCGGCAGAGCTCCTCGCGGAGCACGCCGTGGCAGCCCGCCAACCCATCTACGGCACGACCGTTTTCACGCGAGGCCTCATAGAGATCAGCAACATCTGCAAGAACGACTGCATCTACTGTGGCATCCGGCGCTCAAACCGCAACGTGAAGCGCTATCGCCTTGAGCCTGACACCATCGTGGCCTGCGCACGCGAAGGCCATGAGCTGGGCTTCAGGACCATCGTGCTGCAGGGTGGCGAAGACGCGTACTACACGGACGACGTGCTGGGAAGCGTGGTCTCGCGCATCAAGGATTGCTGTCCCGACACGGCAGTGACCCTTTCCATGGGAGAACGGAGCCGCGAAAGCTACCAACGTCTGTACGACGCCGGCGCGGACCGCTACCTTCTCAGGCATGAGACCGCAGACCCCGACCACTACGCAATGCTGCATCCGGCCGAGATGAGCTGGGAGCATCGCATGCAGTGCCTGCGTGACCTGCGCTCGATTGGGTACCAGGTCGGCGCGGGTTTCATGGTTGGCTCGCCTTTCCAGACCACGGAGCACCTCGTGAAGGAGATGCGCTTTGTGGAGTACTTCAAGCCCGACATGTGCGGCATTGGCCCCTTCATCCCGCATCATGACACGCCGTTTGCTCATGAACCGGCGGGAACGCTGGAGCTCACGCTCTACCTGCTGAGCATCATTCGTCTCATTCACCCGCATGTGCTGCTGCCGGCGACGACCGCCTTGGGAACCATTGATCCGCGGGGTCGTGAGAAGGGCATGCTCGCGGGGGCCAATGTGGTCATGCCCAACCTGTCGCCCGTCGGTGTGCGCAAGCAGTATGAGCTTTACGACAACAAGATCTGTACGGGTGAGGAATCTGCCCAGTGCCGTGGTTGCCTGGGGCTGCGCATGACACTCATTGGCTATGACCTAGCCGTTGATCGTGGGGACGTTCGGTTGTAAGAGCAAAGCGGGCAAGGTTTTTGCCACCTTGCCCGCTTTGCTCTTTACGCTTACTCCGAAGTGATGACGTTGGAGTAGGCGGTTTTGGCGCTGACGCCGGGGAGGTTGCCCACCTTGCCCGCAAGGGCAGAGATGATGTCGCCGGGGGCGTCGATGGCCACGCTGATCACGTTGATGCCCTTCGTACGGTAGGGCACGCCCATACGGCCGATGATGTAGTTGCCGTACTCATGCAGGATGGCGTTGAGGCTCTCGACAGACTCAGCCTTCTCGACGATGATTCCGATGACCGCGACGCGCGTCTCCATAGGTGCTCCTCTCTGTCATTGCTGGTGTTGCCCTGATTGTACTCGCCGAGTGACCGTTAGGGGCTACCCCTTTCGGTCACTCGAGCTCCGTTCGGCATAGGGGCTGTTCCCTCCTGCAACGGTGGGGCTGATAATGGGCAAAACCCTCCTGACGAAGCTGGGGGCAATGCCATGATTGACGTTGCGAGTTACGTGCTACATGCGCTTGAGAGGTTGCGCCAAGGCGAGCAGTCACTTGACGCGCGGCCGCAGCCGCTCATGGAGACGTTCGACGCCTTGCGCGACACGTTGAAGGGGCAAGGTCTCTTTGATGACGACACGCTCGTGCTGCTCTCTGGTGGGGACAACCGAATCGTCCTCGATGCGGAAGGCAAGCTGGTGAGCTCACCTTTGTTCAAGAACATTATGGCTCCGTTCGCTGTCTTCAGTTCGGGCCCTTGCACGCGCGAGTTTGCGCAGAAAGGCGTGGCGCTGAGGGCGTCGTGCGATGACATGGCACAGCTCTTTGGCGCGCAAGTGCCCTGCGTGCGGATTCCCCACGGACCGGCCGGTGCCTACCTCATCAAGGACAAGGGCTTTCTGGTGACGGGCCGCTTCGTGGGAGAGGTGGTGGCCGCGGCCATTCTGGTTGAGAAGGCCTGCCGGGCAGAGCTTTTGGCTCCCAAGATTGGCCAGCTGCAGTACCTCAATCCTGCACTCTGTGTGGTGGAGCACACGGTGTACCTTGCGTCCTACTCGCAACACGAGAAGGAGGCGAGCGATGAACTACGCTGACGAGCGTGTCGACGTCATCCGCTATGGACAACTGTTGGTGGAGCATCGGCTGATACAGGCAACCTGGGGAAACGTGTCTTTGCGTGTGGACGAAGGCCACTTCCTCATTAGCCCTTCGGGCGTGGACTACTTCCGCGCCAAGCCCGAGGAGGTCGTGCTGGTTTCGGTTGCTGACGGGAGCTATGAGAAGGGCCTGCATCCGTCGAGCGAGCGCCGCATGCATCAGGCCATCTATCAAAACCGCCCCGACATCTGGGCAGTTATTCATACTCATTCCGCGAGTTGCGCAGTGTTTGCCGCCTGCCATGCCGACCTGCGATCCGACGAACTGTTCTATCCGTGTGCGCCGTATGCCGTGAGCGGGTCTGCAACGTTGGCGAGAAACGTGGGCAACGTCATGCGAGCTCACGATGGTTGCATCATGGCAAACCACGGGTTTGTGACGGGCGCCGAAACGCTTGCACAGGCACTTGCGCAAGCGCTTGCGGCCGAGTACCTGGCGGAGGAGCTGCTGACATGAACGACTCCTACGACGTGATGGTGATTGGCGGTGGCCCTGCGGGGCTAGCTGCAGCCATTGCCGCGCACGAGGGAGGTGCGGCGGTCCTTATCGTGGAGCGCGAGGCGCAGCTGGGAGGCATCCTGAAGCAGTGCGTGCACGACGGCTTTGGGTTGGAGCGCTACGGCGAGGCGCTGACTGGCCCCGAGTATGCCGCCCGCGATGCCAACAGAGTCAATGAGCTGGGGATTGATGTCGCCACGGGGACGTACGTTCTCGATGCGGAGCGCTCAGACGGTACGTGCACGTTGACCCTCACCAACGCGGACGGCATCTGGCGCGTGACCATCAAGACATTGGTGCTTGCCACAGGTTGCCGCGAACGAACCGCACGTCAGGTGCTCATTCACGGAGACCGCCCCTCGGGCGTGTTTACAGCTGGCTGCGCGCAGAATCTGGTGAACCTGCAGGGCATGCTCCCCGCGCATCGCGTGGCCATCTTGGGCAGTGGCGACATTGGACTCATCATGGCGCGGCGGTTGACGCTTGAAGGCGCCGAGGTGGTAGGCGTCTTCGAGGCTAAGCCGCAGCCGAGCGGCCTGCCACGCAACATTGCGCAGTGCCTTGATGACTTCTACATCCCACTGCATCTTTCAACCACCGTGACGCGGACGCTGGGAAAAGACCGGCTTGAGGCGGTGGAGGTCTGCGCAGTGGACGATCAGATGCGCCCTATTGCTGGGACTGAGCGGCTCGTTGAGTGTGACACGCTGTTGCTCTCGGTGGGGCTTATCCCAGAAAACGAGCTGGCAGAGCGCTTGGGGGTGCCTCTCAGTCCGTTGACGCATGGGCCGATCGTCGACCAGCACCTTCAGACCGAGGTGGATGGCATCTTTGCCGCAGGCAACTGCCTCTTTGTGAATGATCTCGTTGACTACGTGAGCGAGCAGGGCAGGCGTGCTGGTGCTGAGGCCGCGCGCGTCGCGCTGCACGGGCAGAATCGCATGCTTGCTCAGGTGAGGGTGGGTGCGGGCGTCGCATCGTGCATTCCCCAGCGTGTGGACCGCGAGGCAGACTTGAGCGAGGTCACCTTCTTCCTTCGAAGCGCTGAGACGTACCGCAAGGTCGAGGTGATGTTTGTGGACAAGGGAGAGGTGCTGCAGAAGCGGCGTCTGGTTGCGGTGCGCCCGTCCGAAGCCGTACGTCTGACAGTTGATTTGAACGAGATGGGCGATGACGTGTGGGTGTCAATGGCAGGGGGAACATCGATCCTAAAGGGGAGGGATCATGTCTGAACGGTTTGCACGGGGCAGGTCCGCAGAGGTCTTTCGCGTGGACGAGGACAAGGTGCTCAAGCTCTTCTTCGAGGACTATTCCAGGGAATACGCCGAGAAGGAATACCGCAACACCAAGATTGCCTCTGAGCTTGGCTGCACGCCGTTGCGGGTCTATGAGATGGTCGAGCGGGACGGTCGCGCGGGCTTCGTGATGAGCTATGTGGACGGCGTTTCGCAAAATGATATGCCTGGAAAGAGCCCTGCCTACCTGCTGAAAGGCGGCAAGGACTTGGCACGTTGCCACGTGCGCGTGCAATCAAAGTCATCGCATGAGCTGGACGACATCAGGGAACTGTGCGTAGGGCTGCTCTCCGACGAGACGATGTCCTTCCTGAGCGATGACGAGAAGGAACGTGCGGAGGCGTACCTGCGCTCGCTCCCCGACGAGGACGGCGTGCTGCATCTGGACTTCCACACCGGAAATGTGCTGGTAGACGCCAAGGGCGAATGCACGGTCATCGACTGGATGACGGCGGCGCGGGGAAACCGCGCGGTGGAAGCCGCCATGATGGAGTTCCTCTTCTCTGAGGCGGAGCTCTTCCCCGAGGCCAGCAAGATGCAGCGACTGCTGTTCTCGGCAGTGCGTGGCTTCATTGGCAAGCAGTTCTTCAAGGAGTACCAACGGCTTACGCCCATCTCAGCGGGTGAGATTGACCGGTATCGTCTGCTGGCGTTGATGGTGCGCCGCAGTTGGGGCATCGAGTTTGAGCGTCCGTACCTTACGGGTAAGATCCGCGAGTTGATTGGGACCTACGCATCATGAAGCTGGACCGCTTGCAGAGAGAGCTCCGTAAGCTTGATCCGGGCATCACGGCGTCCGAGAAGGACGGGTGCGTGCTGCTTGAGGGCGAGGTAGATGACTATGCCACCATCTACGCAGCGGGCAAGCTTGCGGTGGACAAAGAGCGCTACCTGGGCGTGTTGAACGACATTGCCCTGCGGGGCTTTACGCAGGAGGTAGTGCTGCCAGATGTGGAGGACGATCTGCTCGAGGGCACCACGTGTGACGTGCTCGTTATTGGTGGTGGCGTGACCGGCTGCGCCATCGCGCGTGAGCTACGACGTCACCAGCTGGACGTCCTGCTGGTCGAGAAGGGGCCCGACGTGGCCTCGGGCCAGTCCAGCCGAAACGGCGGCGTGGTGCACGTGGGCGTCAACTTCTCAAAGGGGTCGCAGAAGCTGAGCTATTGCGTGCGCGGCAACGCCATGTACCGCAAGCTCTCCCACGACCTGCACGTGCCCTACGAGAACAAAGGACAGGTCACCTTTGCGCGCACCAAGGCCGAGATGCTGGCGCTCGAGTATGTGCACCGCACGGCGCTCGATAAGGGCGTGGTGGGCACCAAGGTCATGTCGCTTGAGGAGCTGCGCGAGATTGAGCCGTCCGTACCCGACTGGAGTGTGGGCGGCCTCTTCATGGGGACGGCGGGCATCACGAACCCGCATCTCATGACCATCGCGCTGGCAGAGAACGCAGTCCAGAACGGTGCTCGCGTCTGTCTGGATACCGCTGTGCTGGATATGACCGTTGAGGATGGCCTGATCACTGCCGTCAAGACCAACCGTGGCACGATTCATCCCAAAGCCGTAGTTAACGCGGCAGGCGTCTATGCTGACGTCATTGCCCAGATGGCTGACGATCGCACCTTTACCATCCATCCGCGCGTGGGGACCAACATCGTGATGGACAAGAAGGTTGGCGGCCTGGTGCGTACGAGTATGGGCAAGACGCCCTTCACGCTGACACCGAGCCAACTTGAAGACATTCCCGATAATCCGCTCTCGTTCATCAAGGCGACGATTGCGAGCGCGAAGTCGCACACCAAGGGCATCGCGCTCATCCATACCGTCGACGGCAACATGCTGGTGGGCCCGCATGCTGAGGAAACGCCCGACCGCGAGGACACCTCGACCGACCGAACCGCCGTGGAGCGCATCTTCAAGAACCAACAGGAAGTGCAGCCAGATCTCAGCGAAGCTGACATCATCGCGTACTTTACGGGCGTGCGAAGTCCCACGTATGAGGAGGACTTCGTGGTGCGGCCGGGTGTGCGTACGCGCAACGTCTTCGAGGCCGCCGGTATCCAGTCTCCAGGGCTAACAGCGGCTCCGGCCATTGCGGTGGATATCGCGCGCTGGGTGCGCACGTACCTCTCTGAGACCAATGATGTGCAGGTCAACGAGGCGTTTGACCCTGTGCGTCACGCCGCGCCAGTACTTGCGGAGCTATCGCTTGAAGAGCGTGCAGCGCTCATCAAGGAGAACCCGGACTACGGCACCATCGTCTGTCGGTGCGAAGCTATCAGCAAGGGAGAGATTCTCGATGCGCTGCGCTCTCCGCTTCCGGTGTACACCGTGGATGCGGTCAAGCGTCGCGTGCGGCCAGGTATGGGACGCTGCCAAGGCGCGTTCTGCCTGCCCAGCGTTATGCGCATCATTGCTGACGAAGCGGGGATTCCCTACGAGGACGTGGTGAAAGGCTCTGCCCGCTCTCGCATCGTGTTTGGCCCGAAATAGTGACCGAAGGGGCTACCCCCTTCGGTTCACAAAGGGGTCGCGGACAAAGGGGTAGCCCCCTTTTTCCGCCAAGCAAGCTAGTAATGCATGTCGAAATGAGATAACATACTTAGCACAAGGTAAGGAGGGTTGTATGGCAATCGCACAGCAGCAAATGATACAGCTCAACGTACGCGTCGATGCGGAGGTCAAGCGCCAAGCTGAAGAGGTGTTGGAGCTGATGGGCTCCTCGGTCACGGAACTCGTGCGTATGGCACTCGAGAAGGTGTCCCATGGGGCGCGTGACTACGTGGAGGCACGTGACGTGCTGAGCGGCACACATCGCTCCAAACAAGCAGCAGCATCTGATGAACCGATCGATTTCAGCATGGTTGATGCACGGCTTGCGAAAGGCTGGAAGGCGGCAGATGATCTCTATCGCAGTTTCGGGCTTGACCCCTCGTCTCTTTCGAAGGACGAGCGCTCATGGGGTGCCATCTACGAAGAGGCCATGGACGCTCACTTTGAGGAGAAGGGGCTGTTGCTGTGAACGCTGAGGGTCTGAAGCTGGTTGTCGACACGAACGTATGGGTTGACAGCTATTGCTCTGAACACCCGGGCAACGAGACGGCCAGGCGTTTTCTGAGCTTCGCTATAGAGCAAGGCTGCACGCTGCTTTATCCCGTACACGTATGTAAGGATGTGGCATACGTGGTTCGTCGGGAGTACCAACGTGCCGCCGCACGAACTGATGGCCACGTGAGTGAGGAGACTTCACGGGCGATTCGTCAGCTTGCCTGGGGCTGCATGCGAAACATGAATGAGGTGGCAACGCCCATCGGTGCGGACGTGTCGGACATCTGGCTGGCAGACAAGTACCTGAGGATTCACCCAGACTTTGAGGACAATCTGGTGCTTGCGGCTTGTCGCCGTGTGAAAGCAGACTTCCTCGTGACAAATGATGCCCAGCTCATAGCCCATGCAGATGTAGTGGCGAAAACGCCCGAGCAGATGCTTCAGCTGCTTTTGCTTGACTAGTTGATGCGCCGCTACAATGGGTTTATCGCACTCACATTGAGGAGCCTTCCATGAGCAATAGCCCACGCCATCGTCATGCCCAGCCCATGCATATCGAGGTGCGTGGTGCCCGCGTCCACAACCTGAAGAACGTGGATGTTGACATTCCGCTGCACCAGGTGGTGGGCATCGCGGGCGTGTCGGGCTCGGGCAAGTCGAGCCTTGCGCTGGGCGTGCTCTACGCCGAGGGTAGCCGCCGATATATGGAGAGCCTATCCACCTATACGCGTCGGCGCATCAGCCAAGCCGGACGGGCTCAGGTGGACGACGTGCTGCACGTTCCCGCCGCCATCGCTCTGCGTCAGCGGCCAAGCGTGCCGGGTGTGCGTTCAACTTTCGGCACTTCTACGGAGCTGCTTAACCATCTTCGCCTGCTGTTCAGCCGTCTGGGCAGCCACGTGTGTCCCAACGGCCACCATGTGCCGCCCACCATGAACGTGGCCCTTGAGCGGCCCATCATTTGTCCGGAGTGCAGGGCGGAGTTCATGGGGCCCGGGGCCGAGATGCTCGCCTTCAACTCTGACGGCGCCTGTCCCACCTGCGCGGGTACGGGTACGGTTCGCGACATTGACGAGGCCACGCTCGTTCCGGACGAGTCAAAGACCATCGACGAGGGCGCCGTAGCGCCATGGGGCCACCTCATGTGGTCGCTCATGAAGGACATCGCGCGCCAGGCGGGCATCCCCACGGACATCCCGTACCGGGACCTCACGCCCGAGCAGAAGGAGTTTGTGCTGCACGGCGCGCCAGACAAGTACCACCTGCTCTATCACAACGAGAAGACGGGCACTGCGGGCGAGATGGACTTTACCTACTACAGCGCGCGGCTCTCCGTGGAGAATGCGCTCGCCAAGGTGAAGGACGAGAAGGGCCTGAAGCGCGTGGCTCGCTACCTTACCGAGGCACCGTGCCCGGATTGTGGTGGCACGCGGCTTTCGGCCGCCGCCCGTGGACCGCAGATCCTCGGCATCAACCTGGCCGAGGCGACGGCCATGACGCTTGACCAGCTCGTTGTTTGGTTGGCGAAGGTTCCGGCCTCCATGCCTGATGACCTCAGGCCCATGGCTGAGAACATCATTGCTGAGACGGTTGAGCCGGCGGAGCGTTTACGTCAGCTGGGCTTGGGATACCTCTCGCTTGATCGCGCGAGCGGGACACTTTCCACCGGAGAGCGCCAGCGCGTGCAGCTGGCCCGTGCGGTGCGCAACCGGACGACGGGCGTGCTGTACGTGTTGGACGAGCCGTCCATCGGTCTGCATCCAGACAACGTTGAGGGACTGCTCACGGTAATGGACGACCTCGTGGCTGACGGCAACTCCGTGGTGGTGGTTGACCACGACGTGCGCGTGCTACGCACGGCTGATCACATCGTTGAGGTGGGGCCTCGCTCCGGCGCCGAGGGCGGCACGGTCATTGCCCAGGGAACGGTTGATGAAGTGTGCGCATGTGCGGACTCGCGCATCGCGTCCTTCCTGTCGGGAGTGCGCAAGATTCGCGCACGGGCTCGTACGCTTGAGCGCGACATGTTTGACCTGGGCACCGTGTATCTTGAGACGGACGCGATCCACACCGTGCAGCCGCTTGAGGTGCAGATTCCGCGCGGCCGGATGACGGCGGTGACGGGCGTCTCGGGCTCAGGCAAGACCACGCTCGTGCTTGAGAGCCTGGTGCCGGCGCTGACCGCGGCAATTGCGGGGGAACGCATGCCGCGTCACGTGCGTGCGGTTGATGCCGAGGGCCTGCGCCGTGCCAACCTCATTGACGCGACCCCTATCGGAGCCAACGTGCGCTCTACCGTGGCCACGTACTCTGGTGTGCTCGATGACCTGCGGCGCGTGTTCTCGCAGACCACCGACGCCAAGGAGCATGGCCTCAAGGCGGGAGACTTCTCGTACAACACGGGGTCGCTCCGCTGTCCTACGTGCGACGGCACGGGCCAGATATCGCTTGACGTGCAGTTTCTTCCCGACGTGGATATCCCGTGCCCGGATTGCGAGGGTTCTCGTTACGCGCCGCTCGCATGGGACATCAAGCGCCATACGATGCGCACCAAGGCGGGTGAGAAAGGCAACTACGTTAGCCTGCCCGAGCTTATGGCCATGACCGTGGACCAGGCGTTGCAGAAGCTCGGTTCGCTCAGAAAGGTGGCCGCAAAGCTGCAGATCCTGCATGACCTGGGCCTTGGCTACCTCACGCTGGGCGAAGCTACGCCGGCACTTTCAGGTGGCGAGGCGCAGCGCCTCAAGCTGGCAAGCGAGATCGGCCGCAGGCAGGATGATGCGCTCTTCGTGTTCGACGAGCCCACCATCGGCCTGCATCCGCTGGACGTCGAGGTGCTGCTTGGCGTGTTGCAGGGCCTGGTTGAGAACGGTGCCACGGTGGTCGTCATTGAACACGACCTCGATATGATTGCCAATGCGGACTGGGTTATCGATATGGGTCCTGGCGGTGGCGAGGAGGGCGGCCGCATCGTGTGCGCCGGCGTGCCCGAGGACGTGGCTGCCTGTCCTGACAGTATCACGGGCCGCTATCTCGCAGAGGAGCTATAGGGCTGCCATCCTCAGCCAAGGGACGTCGAGCGAGCCTCCGCGAGCTGCCGTACCGCTATCTCGATGCTGTCTGTCAAGAACAGCGAGAGGCGCCGCACGAGGTGCTCTGGAGGCTCGAGCATGCCCTCGTCTACCCAGCTGTCCAGGATGTCGATGAGGCCGGCCCCAAAGAACTGGGCGATGAGCTGGCGATCTTCCTCGGTGAGGCGTTCCTCCGGCTGCGTCCGCATGATGAACGAGCCCACTAGGTCGCTGACATGCTCCCTCATGAAGCGCTTCACGTACCCCTGGTCGAGGGAATGACCAAGCTTGTAGACGGAGTCGCGCTCGTCGCTGAGCGCGTTGAGAACGGTCACGAGGTCAAGCTCCCAGTCCTGCATGCTCTCTATGTCGGGAAGGATGGCGTGGACGCGCCGTTTGACGGAAAACGCGATGAGGTCGTACAGGTCGCGGAAGTGGTAGTAGAACGTCTGCCGGTTCAGGCCGGCTTTGCGGGCGATTTCGGTTACGGTGATCTGTTCGAAGGGCTTTTCCTTCAGAAGCTCAGAGAATGCCTCGGACAGTGCACGCTTTGTCAGGTCGGCTTTGGACATGGCGGCTCCTCCTTATGAGGGGCATACCCAAACCTCAGAGACGTATTCCGACGGCGTTATACAAGTAGGGCAGAGTGTCGAAAAACCAGACACTACCAGGCTGTTGGACAGTATGCGCTGTGGTTGAGTGGCAATAAACTCTCTCGTGAGCCATACGGCGCGGCGAGAGGAGAGGCACATGCAATCGACCATTGCCCATGCTGCTGAACGCAAGACGTTCGAGATTGCCATCAACCAAGTCATGAGGAGCATCTCTGGGTCAAACCGAGACAAAGCCATCGGGAGGATCATCGACCTGGTCGAGCCACTGATAAAAGATACCGTACCCAACTCCGTTGACGGGGTGCGCGCCGCCCTGCATCCAGGGTCCAAGTGGCAACAGTGGCTGTTTGACGTCATCGACAAGAGCGACCCCAACGTGCTGCGTACGTTCTTGCTGAACGCCGGCTATGAGTCGGCGTTCAGGGGGCTGCGCACGACGATGGTGAACGCCGACCGCTATAACTGCAACGTCCCCTGGATCATCCTGTTTGACCCGACAAGCGCATGCAACAAGCACTGCGTCGGCTGCTGGGCGGCGGATTACGGCAACTCGCTCAACCTGACGTACGAGGACATGGACCGTCTCGTGACCCAGGGCGCGGAGCTTGGCTGTCATTTTTACATGCTGACGGGCGGGGAGCCGCTGGTGCGCAAGCGTGACGTGCTGCGCCTCGCCGAGGCACATAGGGACTGCGAGTTCAACATCTTCACCAACGCGAGCCTCGTTGACGAGGAGTTCTGCCGGGAGGTCGCGCGGCTTGGGAACATCGTGTTCTCGGTCTCGCTGGAGAGCTACGAGCCCGAGGTCAACGACGGCCGTCGCGGGGACGGATCGTTCGAAGAGGTGATGCGCGCCTTCGACCTCATGCGTTCCTACGGGCTCCTCTTTGGCACGTCGACGTGCTACACGCGCGACAACACTGAGCTCGTCTCCTCGGACGAGTTCTTTGACCTTCTGGTTGAGAAGGGGTGCCGTTGGGCGTGGTACTTCCACTACATGCCCGTGGGGGACGGGGCGAGCGCCGACCTCATGCCTACCTACGAGCAGCGCGAGTACATGCTGCACAGGCTTCGCGAGGTGCGTGGCTTCGAGGGCGGTAAGCCCATCTTTGCCATGGACTTCCAGAATGACGGAGAGTTCGTGGCCGGATGTATCGCCGGCGGACGTGCGTACTGCCACATCAACGCGCGCGGTGACGTCGAGCCGTGCGTGTTCATCCACTATTCGGGTGCCAACATCAAGGAGCAGAGCCTGCTCGACTGCCTGAGACAGCCGCTCTTCCAGGCCTACCACGATCACTATCCGTGGAACGAGAACCACCTGCGCCCGTGCCCCATGCTCGAGAATCCCGAGGTGCTTCCGCAGATGGTGCGCGAGTCAGGGGCGCACGCGACGGACTACGTGGCTCCCGAGAGTGCCGAGAGCCTCTGCGAGCGCACGACGCCTTACGCGCGGGGCTGGGAGGCGGAGGCGGAGCGGCTTTGGAGCGAGCTGCATCCCGATGGCGGCCAGGCCGTCATCGCCGGCGAGGCCGCTCGCGAGCGCGCGGCAAGAATCGAGGCACAGGAGCAATCCGAGCACGTTTCCATGGCAAGCTAGGACAATCTCGGACATTCTCGGACGAGCACGAGGAGAGGGGCCCTCAGGGGTCCCTCTCCTCTGTTATGCGGTCCCGATGGGGGTGCCTCTATGGCGCGAGCGTCTCGGCGAGGCGCACGTACTCCCGCGCGTTGGCGCGGTTCCTCTCCACCTCCTGCTTGGTGAGCGGGCGAACGACGTGTGCGGGGCTTCCGAATGCCATGTATCCGTCAGGGACATGGGTGCCCTGCGTCACCAGCGCCCCGGCGCCGACGATGCAGTTGCTGCCGACCTCCGCCCCGTCGAGGATGATGGCGCCCATGCCGATGAGCGAGTTGCTCCCTACGGTACAACCGTGGACGAGTGCCCCGTGGCCGATGGTCACGCCGTCCCCAATCAAGACGGGGTGTCCCGCGCTCACGTGGACGACCGCTCCGTCTTGGACGTTGGTCTCGGTACCTATGGTTATGGCCGCCTCGTCCGCCCTGATCACGGCGTTGTACCAAACGGAGCACTGCTCTCCCAGGGTCGCGTCTCCGACGACGTGGGCGCCAGGCGCGATGCGTACGGTGGGGTGAAGGCTGGGCATGGGGACTCCTTGTTGTGGTTGATTGCTGATACCTTCGCCTCGTTCCAAGGCTACGAACAAATGCCCAGCAGGTTACAGGCCTGCTCAGGCGTGATGCAGACAGGGGAGAAGTGCTCGAGCATGGCGCGGTCGTAGCTCACCACGTAGTCTGCGTTGCACGTCTCTGCTGCGGCGATGATGAGGTTGTCTTCGAGGTCAGCGTGCCTGGAGCGCAGCGTCCACGCGAGGTCGAACTCGGGCGGCGAGACCGGCGCGGCAACGGCAATCTCGGTCATCGTGCGCACACACGCCCACGCCGCGGGGGCAAACGAGGTGTTGTCAGGCTTTCCGGCAGCCTGTGCTTCGCGTCTGAGGATGCGTGGGATGAGAAAGAACACGTCCTTAAGGGTGGTCGGCGTGTAGAGGAGCGTTCCACCGCGCTGGTCAACGGCCTCAAAGAACGCGAGCACCTCCTTGCCATGGGGCTCGGTTGCCATGAAGTAGTCAATCCAGACGTTGGTGTCGACGAGGAACGTCTTTGCGTCAAGCATGGCGTGCCTTCATCTCGTCGATCAGCGCGTCGTACGCCTCGTCACGAAGCGCGTGATAATCAGGAGGCACCGTCGAGATGTGTACGCCAAGCTCCTCGGCCATCTGTCTGGCAAGACCCGCGCCCTCTTTGATGGCGTCGCTGTGCGCGGAGCGCCCGGCCTCGGTGGCCGCCCTCACGCAATCAGGAAGCTCCTGCGTGCGGGCCGCCGCCTCCCACACGGCACGGACCACCTCGCTTGAAGTGAGGCCTGCGCGGGCAAAAACAGCATCGCCCCGCGCCTTGAGGCCAGGGTCGATGCGCGTGTTGAGCTGGACGGTTGATGGCATGAGGCCCTCCTTGCGTGGGTGCTAGCAGTATAGCGCCTACGCAAGGAGGGCGGCGGCGTGCCTACGAGGCCATTGCTCCCGTCAGGCCGATGAGCAGCACGCAGAGCGCCACGAGGCCCGCTACGAGCGCCCACGTCTCCCAGCGCGCAATGTTGCTCGTCCAACCGATGCCGAAGCGCTTGGGAACGAAGATGCTGGGGTCATTGCGGTTGCAGTAGATGGTGCCCAGCAGCCAGTGCTCGTCGTCATCGCGGGACATGCCTGTAGCTGTGGTGTCTGGGAAGAGGCGCGCTCCAGACTGGCCCATCACGAGGGAGATGATGGTGACGAGCGCGACGAAGACGAGGGTTCCCACCATGGTGATGACTGCGGCGTACACCATCGAGATGGCGCCCAGTGAGCTGGCGAGAATCAAGCCCGCAGTGAGGCCGGAGATCAGAAGCCCTCCCACAACCATGAGGATGCTTTGCACACGTGCGAACGTTGCGTAGGCAAGGGCCGAGCTGACTGGCGCCGCTGGATCGACGGGCTTCTTCGAGTGGATGGTTCCCCAATGGACGAGGGTGAATATAGCGCCCATGAAGGCAACGAAGAAGGTGGGAAAGAGCACCGTGAGCGGGCTCTTGGGAACCGATGAGGTCACGTTGCCCGCGAGGCCCACGTTCGTGGGAATCTGACTAGGGAACTGGTCATAGTGGGAGAGCGTGAAGGCCGCCAAACCGCCAATGAGCGGCAGGTAGAGTAGGTTCCAGGCAAGTGACAGCGGCTTGGGGAAGTCCTCCGTTCCCACAAAGGCCGCAGCTGCATGTTCGGCAGTCCAGCCGCGCTCCTGCTTAACGGCCTTCACGCGGGCGCGATAGCTGAGCATGAGCGCAAACGAAGCAATGATCGGCGCGAAGGTGGTGACGAACAACAGCAACGTGAGGACGAATTCGCCAGAGCGGGTGGTAACGTCGATTCTTCCGAGCGCAAGCGTTGCAGGCCAGGCAAGCACGCAGAGCGCCGTAATGGCAACCATCCAGCACGTGTAAGAGCGCAGGAGTCCTCGCAGTGGCTCCTCGTTGCGTGCGCCGTGTGGGACCGTGACGGTGAAACACTCAGTCTTTGGCATAAGCCACGGAGTCACGGTGAGAATGAGTCCGACAAGCAGCACTATGGCGCAGAACATGAAAATGATGAGGTTCATCGAAGTGCTCCTTTGTATGGCTAGAGGGTGTCGTTTGTGGTCTTGAAGACGCGTGCGGCCTGCTCAGCTGCCGCAGCGGTGAACGATTCCAAGGTGCCGCCTTGGGCTTTGTGCTCGAGCGCGAGGCCGTGCAGCGCCTGCGCAAGACGTTGTCGGTCGCTGGCGGCGCGCTCGGGCGTGAGGACGGATGGCCGGTCAGCGATGTAAGCCCCACTGCGGCCGCGCATGGTCACGTAGCCTTCATCCCGCAGGACCGCGTAGGCCTTGTTGACCGTGTGCATGTTGACGCCAAGGTCTCCCGCAAGGGAGCGCACGCTGGGGAGGGCATCTCCCGCCTGAAGCTCGCCCGTGGCAACCGCGTGCACAATCTGCGAACGAATCTGCAGGTAGATAGGCTCTTGTGAAGTGAGGTCGATTCGTAGGAGCATGCTGCCTCCTTTGTTCTAGCTGTTCTAGAGAAACTATAACAGAGGAATCAACGGATGACAAGTAGATTGAGGAGAAGGCAACGTGTCGCCACGCGGAGCTGGGCATGTCCTTGTCGCATGGGGACCTATCACCAAGGGGTATTTGTTGTTGGTCGGGCAGCGGCGTATGCTTATACAGAAATGACAATTGGGGGGAGGATGGACATGCTGACAAGGAGATCGTTGCTGCAAGGTGCGGTTGGGCTTCTGGCATTTGGGCTTGCGGGATGCGGCCGGAAGGACGAGGCGCCGAGCGAGGTGGAAATAGATTTCCAGGCAACTGAGGAAGAGCCGACCGAGGACGAAGGCGAGGCCGGGCTGGACTCCGAGCCTGAGGCTGTCGAGAGTACGGCGCAAGAGGAGGTCAATCCCATGCAGATTTCGGTGACCATCAACGGCACGGCGTTCACGGCCACCCTTGATGACGGTGTGGCAGGCCAGCAGATGCTCGAGCGCTTGCCGATGTCGCTGCACATGGAGGAGCTGCACGGCAACGAAAAGTACAGCTACACGGGCGAGCCGTTCGATGGCGAGGAGTATCTCCCCACTACCATCGAGGCTGGTGACCTCATGGTGTACGGTGGTGACTGTCTGGTGCTCTTCTATGAGACCTTCGACAACGACCGCTGGCAATACCAGCGCGTGGGCAAGATCGACGATGTCAGCAAGCTTGCCGAGGTCTGTGGAAAGAACTCGGTGTACGTGGACTTCGAATAGCTACAGCATTAACGCGCTACAAGAGGAGGGCCCATGATCGGCCTTGGCACGCTTATCAACACGGGAGCCGTTGTCGCGGGTGGAGTTCTCGGTGGAGTCGTGGGCAAGCTGTTCGACGACGAGCAACGAGAATCGCTCAACAAGGCGTCGGGCGTGAGCGTGCTCTTCATTGCTATCGCAGGCGCTATGGAAGGCATGTTGCAGATTGATCAAGGCGCACTCTCCAGTGGCAAGTCCATGCTTGTGGTGCTCTGTCTCGCGCTTGGCACGGTGGTGGGCGAGCTCATTGGTATCGAGCGTGCCTTCGAGCGCTTCGGTGAGTGGCTCAAGATCAAGACGGGCAACGCAGGCGACCGCGGCTTCGTCAATGCGTTTGTGACCACGTCACTTACGGTATGCGTGGGTGCCATGGCCATCGTCGGAGCCATCCAAGACGGCATCCTTGGCGACTATGCCCTGCTTGCTGTGAAGTCGGTGCTGGACTTCATCATCGTGGCGGTCATGACGTCATCGATGGGGAAGGGCAGCGCCTTCTCGGCCATCCCCATCTTCCTGTTGGAGGGCGGAGTGACGCTCCTTGCCTCGCTTGCCGCGCCGCTCATGACGGAGGCGGCCATCGCCAACCTCTCGCTGGTGGGCTCCATTCTCATCTTCTGCGTGGGCGTCAACCTGGTGTGGGGCAAGACCATCCGCGTGGCCAACATGCTCCCCGCACTCATCTTTGCCGTTGCGGTGGCGTTCATCTAGCCGGGACCACAAGGTCGGACCCTCGGGTCCCGCGGCACGAGGGACTGTCCTTGGTGGCGCGGTTACCGCGTGCTGATGCTATAGAACTCGTAGTCACTGGTGTGGCGCGAGACTGAATACTCGAAAGGCGTGCCGTCGGCCAGATAGGCAACCTGACGAATCTCAAGCAGGGGTTCACCCTCGTTGATACGAAGCCACGAACGCTCGTCGTCGGTAGGCATCACTGCCTTGATGGTGCGATGCGCACTTCCAATCTTGAGGCCAAGCTCATCCTCGATGTAGCGATAGATGGAGGCCCTCAGGGTGCTCTCTCGCAAGTTGGGGATGAGCGAGATGGGCATGTAGGTGTACTCAATGACCTTGGGCGTGCCGTCGACGAGGCGGGCGCGGCAGATGTGGTAGGCAAACCCGTCGCTGTCCATACCCAACTTGTCTGCGATCTCTGCGGTGGGGTGTACCACTGAGAAATCGTGCACTTCGCTTGTGAGCACCTGTGGCGTGCCCTCATATTCGGCTGTCATACCCGACATCTGCTGAGAGGTGCTGCCCTGTCGAGTGGTGATGCCTTTCGCGATGGTCGTCTCTTTGATGTAGACGCCAGACCCCCGGCGCCTGGCCACAATACCCTGCAGCTCAAGCTCATCCATGGCGCGCTTGACCGTGGTGTTGCTCACGCCATAGCGCTCACAGAGCTCGGGCGTCGTCGGGAGTCGGTCTCCCTTCTTGTACACACCATTGGCCAGCTCGTCGAGCAGGGTGTTTACGAGCTCTTGGTACTTAAGCATGCTTCCTCCGCCTCTCGCCTACATCCTTATTATGACCGTTTGCGCCAACTTACACATCGTCCAAAAAAAGTAGAAAAAAGTGCTTGCAAAGACAATTAAAAGCGTGTACTTTTCTAACCAAGCACTTGCACAAGCAAGAAACAGACGAAAAGCAAGCCAGCACCCATAAGCAGAAAGGAAGGATTTGACATGGCAGGCGGAAAGGGTCAAGCGTTTCTCGACAAGTTTGCTGAGATCTCAGGAAGGATTGGGTCGGAGGTACATCTGCGCAGCCTGCGCGATGCATTTGCGACCATCATGCCGCTGTACATCCTTGCGGGCATCGCGGTCCTCATCAACAACGTGGTGTTCCCCCTGTTCCTCAGCGGAGATGCGCTCGCGAACGCTCAGTACTGGGGCAATTCGCTCACGCAGGGAACGTTGAGCATCTCGGCCATCCTGCTGTGCGGTGTGGTTGGTTATTGCCACGCGCACAACACGGGGTTCAAGCGCGATATCGCCTGTGTGGTTGTGGCCATTGCGGCGCTCTTCGTGACCATGCCCCAGGCGGTAGACGTGAATGGCGAGCAGGTAGGAGGCCTCTTCGCCTCGGGCAACACGGGTACCGGCGGACTCTTTGGCGCCATTATCATTGGCCTTCTCGCCACGATGCTGTTCATCAAGCTTGCGGGCGTCAAGAAGCTCGAGATCAACCTCGGCGAGGGCGTGCCCCCTATGGTTGCTACCTCCTTTAACATCATGATCCCTATGCTGCTGACGCTTTCCGTCTTTGGCCTGGTGGCTACCGTGCTGCACGTTGGCTTCGGCACCGACGTTGCCACGCTCATCAAGCTGTTCGTCCAGGCGCCACTTCAGAGCCTCAACTCCAACATTTGGGGTGTCGTAATCATCTATACCTTCGCAAACCTGCTGTTCTGCCTGGGCATTCATCAGAGCGCCATCTCCGGTGTGCTTGCTGAGCCCATGCTTACCATCCTCATCACCGAGAACATGGCGGCCTATGCTTCCGGCGGCTTCGCGGCCATCCAGCCTGACCACTACATGAACATGCAGATCGTCAACACCTTCGGCCTCATCGGCGGCTCTGGCTGCACCCTCTGCCTGCTTATCGCCACGTTCCTCTTCTCCAAGAACAAGACCAGCAAGACGGTTGGCTCGCTGGCGCTCGGTCCTGGCATCTTCAACATCAACGAGCCTGTCATCTACGGCTATCCCATCGTTTACAACCTGCCGCTCATGATTCCGTTCGTGCTGGTTCCCGACCTGTTCATGATCATCACGTACTTCGCGACGGTTGCCGGCCTCATCAATCCCTGCGTGGTTATGGTTCCGTGGACTACGCCGGTGTTCCTGTCGGGTTTCCTGGCGACTGGCGGTGACTTCAGGGCTGTCATCCTGCAGGTCATCCTCGTGGCTCTGGGTGTGCTCATCTACCTGCCCTTCATGAAGGTTCACGAGCGCGTCGTCGCCCAGCAGGCGGCAGAGGAGCTCGCTGAGTAGCCCTTCCCTTCCTGGTGGGGTGGCCGGAAAAGTGGCCGCCCCACCCCTTCAAGTTCTTGTCATCTAGGTTCATGTGACATAAAAGAGCACGTGAGGCCTATCATTGCTAACAACAAAGCACGCTGCGCCAAAGACAGCTCGTCCCACGACGAAGGCGCTGCAGAAAGGATTGACCGATGAGCACGACCAGCGTGAAGCTTCCCGATGACTTCTTCTTTGGTGCGGCGCTTTCTGGCCCCCAGACCGAGGGTATGTGGCAAGCGTACGGGAAGCTCGAGAACCTGTGGGATCTATGGTCAAACCTCGATCTTGGTGCCTTCTACAATCGCGTCGGCTCCTATAGCGGAAACGACATGGGCGCTCGCTATGCTGAGGACTTCCAAACCCTGCATGACCTGGGGCTTTCTTCGTGCCGCACCTCGCTGCAGTGGACGCGCCTGATGGATGCTGACGGCCACCTCAATCGCGAGGGTGCCGACTTCTATCACCGGCTTCTTGCAGCGGCACGTGAGGCGGGCATCGAGGTGTTCGTCAACCTCTACCACTTCGACATGCCTGCCTACCTCTTCCGCCGCGGTGGCTGGGAAAGTCGCGAGGTGGTTGAGGCGTACGCTGCGTATGCCCGAGCTGCTTTCACGGAGTTTGGCCAGGAGGTTGAGCATTGGTTCACGTTCAACGAGCCCATCGTGGAGCCGGAACAACGCTATGAGCATGGCAACTGGTATCCCTTCCACCATGACTTTGCTCAGGCGCGTCGCGTGCAGTACGGCATCAGCCTGGCTCATTCGCTGGCGGTAGGCGCGTTCCGCGAGCTTCAGGCATCTGGTGTGGTGCGTGCCGATGCCAAGATCGGCCTCATCAACTGCTTTACGCCGCCTTACACGCGCGAGGATCCCACGCCGGCAGACCTGGAGGCCGTGCGCATGACTGACGGGCTGGGCAACCGCTGGTGGCTTGATTTGGTGACCAAGGGAAGCCTGCCCAAGGACGTGCTGGACACGCTTGCTGAGCACGGCGTGCATCTGCCGGTGCGTGCGGGTGACGACGCCATCCTTGCCCAGGGTGTGGTGGACTGGCTGGGCTTTAACTACTACCATCCCGCACGTGTGCAGGCTCCCGAGCACGAAGTGGACGAGTGGGGCAACCCCGTGTTTGCGCAAGAGTATGTGTGGCCGGACGCCGTTATGAACAAGAGCCGTGGCTGGGAGATCTACCCCAAGGGCATCTACGACTTTGCTATGACCATGACCCGCGACTACCCGGACCTCGACTGGTTTGTGTCTGAGAATGGTATTGGCATCGAGGAGCACCATGCGGCGCGCACGGCCGACGGACGCATCGATGACCTTGCGTACCGCGTGCCCTTCGTGGCCGATCACCTGCGCTGGATTGCCCGTGCCATTGATGAGGGCGCTCGCTGCCGTGGGTACCACTACTGGGGTGTCATTGACTGCTGGAGCTGGAACAACGCCTTCAAGAACCGCTACGGCTTTGTGGAAGTTGACCTGCAGGACAACTACCGCCGACGCCTGAAGGCGTCGGCCGAGTGGCTGCGTCATGTTGCGACGACGCACGAGATTGACGAGTAAGCTGTGTAACCAGGAATGCAACAAGAAGGAGTACGCCATGGATGCTGAGCGTGGACTCATTGTGCTCAAGCCAGTTCTGCACAACAACATTTGGGGAGGTCGAAGGCTCGAGGAATTCGGTTATGAGCTGCCCGATGGCCCCGTGGGGGAGTGCTGGGGCATCTCCGCCCATCCGCATGGTGACTGCACAGTTGATGGCGGCCCGTTTGATGGCATGACGCTTTCCCAGCTGTGGGATCAGCACCACGAGCTTTTTGAAGGTGCGGAAGGCGACCGATTCCCGCTCCTGATCAAGGTGCTTGACGCGCTTGATGACCTCTCCATTCAGGTTCATCCTGACGATGCCTACGCCGCCGAGCATGAGAACGGGAGCCTCGGCAAGCATGAGTGCTGGTACGTTTTGGATTCCCATAGCCACGGACACATCATCGTGGGCCAGCACGCAAAGAGTCGCGCGGAGTTTGCCAAGCTGGTCGAGGAAAATCGCTGGCATGACATGGAGAACTTTGTTCCCATCGAGAAAGGCGACTTCTTTGATATCAAGCCTGGTACGGTGCACGCGATCTTGGGCGGCACGCTCATCCTTGAGACCCAGCAGTCCTCGGATGTGACCTATCGCGTGTATGACTACGAGCGCAGGCAGCCCGACGGATCGCTGCGTGAGCTCCACCTGCAACAGGCCATGGACGTCATTGACTATGATGCCCAGGCGCCTGAGTCGGGAAAGGTCACCGCGCCGGAGATTGATGGCATTACACAGCTTATGACCTGCAAGTATTTCAGCGTCTTTAGGGTGCGCGTGACCAAGGATCATCCGGTCACGCTTGCGCAGGACCATCCATTCCTGTGCATGTCGGTTATTGATGGCGAGGGCGGAACCATCACGGTTTCCGCGGGTGAGCGCGAGGTGAAGCTGGGATCGCACCTTGTGGCTCCGTACGGCTGTGGTGACCTGAAGCTCGAAGGGGACATGACCCTCATTTGCAGCTACGTTCCCACGGAGTAGCGGCGGGTGAACAGGGGACGGGTTAGTGTTCATCTGTGAACACTAACCCGTCCCCTGTTCACCGCCGTGCAATTGCGCCTAGAAGGCGCCGCCTCCGCCGTTCTTACCGAAGGCGCCTTTCGCCTTTTCGGAATGCTGACTCCCGTCAGTTGCCTTTGGCGTGTCGGCAGATGCCTTCTTCCCGCCGATATGCTTGATGAAGTCCGCTATGGCCTCGGCTGTCTTCTCGACAGGCTTATCGGTACCCTTCTCCTTCATGGCTCCTCCTTAGCGGTGATAGTAACCAAGACGCTCAAAGGTGGGCTCACAGCACACGTTGATACCCAGGTCACGATAGAGCTTCTCGTCGGTCGGCGAGATGATGACCGAGAAGTATGCGTCGCAGCCACGTAGCTTGCCGGCCGCATCGATGACCGTCGCGGCGCGCGGGTTGGTGGCCGAGCTGATGGAAAGCGCGATAAGCGTCTCGTCAGAGTGCAGGCGCGGGTTGGAGCTGTGCAGGTGTTGGGTCTTCAGACGGCTAATGGGCTCAAGGGCCTCGTCAGAGACTACGTACTCGTCATCGGGGATGCCGGCCACGCGCTTGAGCGCGTTGAGCAGAAGCGACGACGCGGCGCCCAAGATGTCGTTGGTCTTGCCCGTCATGACGGTGCCGTCAGGAAGCACCATGGCGCCAGCGGGCATTCCCGTCTCTTCCGCGCGCATGAGGCATGCCTGGTGCGCGGGAGAGTAGTCAACTGTCACGTTGGCCTGGTTCATCAGCAGCTCGATCTTGGCAAGCGCGGACTCGCCCGTGCCCGTGCGTGCCACCTGCTCCGCTGTGTGGAAGTAACGGCGGACAATCTCGTTGCGGCCGGCCTCGCGGCAGACCTCGTCGTCGCAGATGCAGTAGCCCACCATGTTGACGCCCATGTCGGTGGGGGACTGGTAGGGGCTCTCGCCCATGATCTTCTCCATCATGGCCTTGACCACAGGGAAGGTCTCCACGTCACGGTTGTAGTTGACCGTGACCTGGTTGTGGGCCTCGAGGTGGAACGGGTCAATGATGTTGCGGTCGTCAAGGTCGGCCGTTGCGGCCTCGTAGGCAATGTTGACGGGGTGCTTGAGCTCGAGGTTCCACACGGGGAAGGTCTCAAATTTCGCGTAGCCGGCGTCTACGCCATGCTTGTGCTCGTGGAAGAGCTGCGAGAGGCACGTGGCCAGCTTGCCCGACCCCGGACCCGGAGCCGTGACCACTACGAGCGGGCGAGACGTCTCGACAAAGTCATTCTTGCCAAAGCCCTCATCGCTCACGATGTGGTTCACGTTGGTGGGGTAGCCGTCGATGAGGTAATGGCGGTAGCAGCGGATGCCCATGCTCTCAAGGTGGCGCTGCCAGGCCTCCGCATGCGGCTGGCCGGTGAAGTGCGTAATGACCACGCTGTTTGCCAGCAGCCCCATGCCACGGTAGATGTCCATCAGGCGCAGCGTGTCCTCGTCGTAGGTGATGCCAATGTCCGAGCGGCGCTTGGAGTGCTCGATGTCCTCGGCGTTAATGGCGATGATGACCTCGGCGTCATCCGCCAGCTGAGCGAGCATGCGCACCTTGGAGTCCGGCTCAAAGCCAGGGAGCACGCGGCTTGCGTGGTAATCGTCAAAGAGCTTGCCGCCAAACTCCAGATACAACTTGCCGCCAAACTGTCCAATCCGCTCGCGGATGTGGGCAGCCTGCATGGCGATGTACTTGTCGTTGTCAAAACCGATCTGCATGCTACTTCACTCCGTACAGCTCGTAATACGCGTCGATGGCGGCCTTGAGATCGTCATCGATGACCACACGGCCATTGACCTCGTGATTCCAGAGCGCCTCGGTGACCTCGGCCATGTCGACGATGGAGGCGACGGGGAAGCCATACTTGTCCTGGATTTCGGCCTGGGCGGTCTTGACGCCACCCTTGCCAACTTCCATGCGGTTGAGCGAGACCATCAGTCCCACCACCTCAACGTCAGCGGCGGCCTTGAGTTTGGGATAGGTCTCGTCGATGGACTTGCCAGATGTGGTGACGTCCTCAACGATCACCACGCGGTCTCCGTCGTGAAGCTCGGCGCCCAGAAGCTGGCCCTTGTCGGCGCCGTGGTCCTTGGCTTCCTTGCGGTCAGAGCAGTAGCGGGCCTCCTTGCCATAGAGCTCATCAAGGGCAATGCAAGTGATGACCGACAGGGGAATGCCCTTGTAGGCAGGTCCAAACACCACATCAAAGTCAAGGCCAAAGGTGTCGTAAATAGCTTGGGCATAGGCAAGGCCGAGGCGGTGCAGCTGGTCGCCGGTGACGTAGGCGCCGGCGTTCATGAAGAAGGGCGACTTGCGGCCGCTCTTCAGGGTGAAGTCGCCAAACTTGAGGACGTCGCTTTGGACCATGAACTCGATGAAATCTTGCTTGTACTGTTCCATGGGGCTCCCTTCACACTCTAAAGAGATTCAACCTCCCCATGATAGGCCAATGTCAGCGATATATACCAATTGGGACCAATGCTGTTGTCTGAATTGTGACAACCGTCCCCAGCCGACACTCCTCTCCCGTAAGACTGGGACACCCAGCCCGGAGGTTTCTGTCCCACCAAGTGGGACAGAAACCTCCGGGCTGGGTGTCCCAGTTGGCTGATCTGGGATGAAAGCATGCACTGTCCCCAATGTCCCACCAAGTGGGACAGAAACCTCCGGGCTGGGTGTCCCAGTCTTATGGGTGGGGCTAGCGAACGCGCACTTTGATGCGGTCGTTCTCCATCGAGGCGCGGACGATGCAGAGCGTTGCCCTGTCAAACCAGGTGTCAGGCTCGGGGTTGCGGCGCCGAATGGTGATCGATGTGGGTTCACAGATGTCGCCGAGGCAGTCGTACAGCGCGGCAAGGCTGTTGCCGGCGTACTCGGGGAAGCTAAGAGCCTCCTTGATCCACGCCATAAAGTCCTGAGGGTCGGCGAAGTCGCGCTCGTCAATCAAAATCTCTCGCATGGATGCTCCTAATACAGGCGCTCGAAGGTCTCGTAGTGGTCGCCAGTGTAGAAGACCAAGCCATCTTCCGAGTACACAAGGCGCTCGGGTCCGCGATAGCCACCGGCATAGTTGATGTCGCATTCGTGCCAAAAGCGACCCTCTTGCGTCTCGGGCAAGAGTGGCTCGCCGTACCACGACTCATTGGAATAGCCCCCGCCGCCAATGCTCTTTCCGGGAAGTACCTCGTCAAGGTTGCCCTTCGTCGATTCCCAGCCGGCGTTGCGCGCCTTGGTCTTTGAGATGTAGTTGCTCGGCACCGTGCCAAAGGTGTGGATGTACAGGGCCACCTCTACCTTGCTGGTGTACGTGCCGTCTCTGGTGACGGTGACGTTCTGTGCGGCGAGATACTGCTCCGCGCGCCTGTCGGTGATGCCCTCGTTGAGCTCAAGGTCCTCACCGAGGTCTACGTTGCTGAGGTCGGCCGAGGGTGGGTCAACGCCGCTGTGTGTGTCGTTTTGGCTGCTTGGGTTGGCATCTTCGGGCTGGCCAACAGGCTCATCAGAGCTGTCTTGATAGGCGCTGTTGCCTAGGTCGGCGTTGTTGTCCACGTCAACCTGAGCCGCTGGATCAGACTCGTCCTCTTGGTGAGCGTCGTCTAGGTTAAACACCACACCCTGCTCAACGCTCCCGCCACTCGCGGGTGCATCAACTGCTTGAGGCGTAGAGAGTTGGTTTTGCAGAAGAACCAAGCAGAGGACCACCGCTACGGCAATGGGTGTCATAATGCGCGAGGTATTCTTCATGACGCCTCCAAGGTGACGCGGGCAATCGCGAAAATGGTAACACGCGGGGCGAGGGTTGGAAGGAGGCAGACGTGACGGATTGGCTCGTGCGGCGTTTTGTGGCAGACGCCGACAACGTTGGCGACCCTCAGGTGAGGCAACGCTACGGTCTCTTGGCCAGTGTGGTCTCTATCGTCTGCAATGTGCTGCTGTTTGTTGGCAAGGCCGCGCTGGGCTGGGCGGTAGGTTCCCTTTCCATCGTCGCTGACGCGGTCAACAACCTTTCGGACATGTCGAGCAACGTAGTGAGCCTGCTGGGGTTTCGTCTTGCGAGCAGGCCGGCCGACGAGGAGCATCCCTACGGCCATGGTCGCTACGAGTACCTTGCCTCGCTCGGGGTGGCGGTCATCATCATCGTGGTGGGCCTCGACCTCGTGAGAGACGCAGTGGGGCAGATCAGGCATCCGCAGCCCACGCAGTTTGGCCTGGCAGTCGTGCTCGTTCTGGTGGGTTCCATCGCCGTCAAGCTATGGATGATGCGCTTCAACGAGCAGATGGCTCAGCGCATCTCTTCTGAGACTCTGCATGCGACGGCCATCGATTCGCGAAACGATGTCCTGGCTACCAGTGCGGTACTTGCGGCGGCACTTATCTCGCATGTGACGGGCGTGCAGCTGGATGGCTGGATGGGCCTTGCCGTCGGATGCCTCATCGTGTGGGGCGGAATCGATTTGGTGAGAGGAACGGTCGATACGCTGCTTGGTCATGCGCCAGACCCTGATTTGGTCGACCGCGTGCGCACGCGCATCATGGAAGCCCCGGGCGTACTGGGCATGCATGACCTCATGATTCATGACTATGGCCCGGGCCGTCAGTTTGCAAGCGCTCACGTCGAGATGGCTCCCGGGGGAGATGTGGTGCGCGACCACGATGTGCTCGACGGCATCGAGCGCGACCTCTGGCGGCAGGAGCATTTGGTCATCACGCTGCATCTAGACCCTGTAGAGCGTAAGTCTCAGAATGGGAAGGATGAGGCTGCTCAGGCTGAGCCTGCGCCTCATGCAACACCAAGCAAGCGGAAGGGAAGGGCCATGGTCTCTTCGTACAAGGCAAAGCAGATGATCGTGATGCGCCGCGACCTCAAGATGCGCAAGGGCAAGATTGCGGCGCAGGCGGGGCATGCGTGCGTCGAGGCCGTACTGATGGCGCTTGCGCGCGAAGGGCGGCTGAATGACGTCTGCGTGACGCCGGATGAGAGCTGGGTGTACCTCGCGGATGACGGCGCTCAGCCCTCGCCCCTCACGGACTGGTTTGGTGCGGGCGTGGCCAAGGTCTGCGTGTACGTCGACTCTGAGGAAGCGCTGCTCGAGCTTGCCGCAAAGGGCCGCGAGGAAGGTTTCCTCTGCGCGCTGGTGCGCGACGCGGGGCACACGGAGTTCCACGGCGAGCCCACCTATACCTGCCTTGCCTTCGAGCCGCTCTACCCTGAGCAGATTGACCCGCTTACCGGGGAGCTTCCCCTGTACTGATGCGGTTCGAGGTCAAGCGCCGGACCTCATCCTGCAGGTCCGTCACTTATGTGAAACAGCGGTCGGGTACCATGTCGTGACGGACCACAATGAAGGGAATTGCCATGAGAATCAGCGATATCCTCAAAGATCGTCAGACGTTCTCGTTCGAGATCTTCCCGCCGCGAGGCGACCTGCCCATCGAGCAGGCGCGAGAAGTCTCTCGTGCCCTCTCTGAGTACCACCCCGACTGGATCAGCGTGACCTTCTCCGCTGGTGGTTCGGGTAACTCGGGCAACACCTTCACCATCGCCCATGACATCGAGCGCGAGCTGGGCGTCAATGCCTTGGTTCACCTGACCTGTATGGGGGCCACGGCCGACGAGGTTGACGACAACCTCCGCAAGATTCGCGATGCGGGCATCCAGAACGTGCTCGCGCTGCGTGGCGACCACCGCCCCGGAGCCGATACGGTTGACTTCACCTATGCCTCTGACCTCATCAGGCGCATCAAGGACACCATGCCTGAGGTCTGCGTGGGCGCGGCATGCTATCCCGAGGGGCACGTTGAGTGCGAAAGCCTTGAGAAGTCGCTCGAGCATCTGTACCTCAAGCAGGAGGCCGGCGCAGACTTCCTGGTGAGCCAGCTCTTCTTCAGGAACGAGGACTTCTATCACTTCCGCGAGCTCTGCCTGCGCTACCGCATCAAGATTCCCATCGTTGCAGGCATCATGCCGTTCACCAGCGCGGCGCAGCTTCAGCGCATGGCCTTTACGTGCGGCGCCTCGATTCCGGCCAAGGTCGTGAAGCGGCTGGTGGCAGCGGGCGACGACAAGCGTGCCCAGGCACGCGCCGGCATGGAGTACGCCATCGAGCAGATCTGTGACCTCGCGGCCAATGGCGTGGACGGCATCCATATCTACAGCATGAATCACCCCGAGATTGGCAAGGCAACCTACGACGCGCTCGTGGGGTGCGGGTACCTGAAGGCGTAACGTCGTGGCGTTGATGGTCGGGCAGCTGAAGGTCGATTCCGTCGACCGCGCTGAGGTCTTGCGCTACCTCGGCCATCGCGGGCAGGAGGTTACCCCAGAGCTTGAGACGCGACTGGCGGAATCCGTCGCTCGGTGTCTGGAGGTTGCCCGCCCACGTGCCTGCCTGCGCGCCTTTGACGTGGCGGAGCGCACGGTGAGTGAGACTGGCGTGCCGGAGCTTCGCCTTGCAGAATGTGCCCTTCGCCTTGAGGGCACAAGCATTGCCGAGCATCTTGCTGGTGCGGTTGCCGTGGGCGTCATGGCAGTGACGCTTGGTGTGGGTGTTGACCAGGAGCTGCGAAGGCTCTCGCTCACCGACCCGCTCGGCCAGGTACTGTTTGACGCGGCGGCAACGGCGGCTATCGAGCGTGCGGCAGATGCCGCCGAGGCGCTGCTTGTTGCCGATGCTGCAGCTCGCGGTTTGTATACCAACTGGCGCTTTTCGCCGGGGTACGGTGATTTGCCGTTGAGCTGCCAGCCAACGCTGCTGGCGGCACTCGATGCGCAGCGACGTCTCGGCGTCACCTTGACGCCTAGCCTGCTGATGGTTCCCACCAAGAGCGTCACGGCCGTGGTGGGCTATTTCGAGGTCCCGCAGAAGGGGGCACGCCCGGGCTGTTCAGCCTGCAACCTGCGCGACTGGTGCACGTTGCGAAGAGCGGGCACACCATGTACGGGAGGCGCCAAAGAGTGAGACACTAGGGGATAGTTGGTCCCTTTCTGTCCCGTGTGGCGCTTGCAAGACGAGGGAGGTTTCGCATGAGTAGCGATCCCAAGAGCTGGGTGACGCCCCAAGGCCATCGCGCGGTGCGTACGCTACGCGTGAAGGACGAGCACCTGTCGCGCGTGCTGGCTGGCAAGGACTTTCTGCTGTTTGACGGCGCCATGGGAACGCAGCTTCAGGCACGAGGCCTGGCGGCGGGCGAGGTGCCCGAGCTCCTCTGCCTCACCAATCCCGACCAGATTCGAGAGATTCATGCCTCCTATGTGGCTGCGGGCTCTGAAGTGGTCACCACCAACACCTTCGGTGCCAACGCCATGAAGCTGGGCGAGGCCGCTACGGTCGAGCAGATCTTTGACGCGGCGATCAGTTGCGCTCGGGCGTCTGGTGCGCGCTATGTGGCGGCAGACATCGGCCCCACCGGTGCGCTGCTGCAACCCATGGGCACCCTTGCTTTTGACGAGGCTTACGAGCTCTTTGCCCAGCAGGTGCGAGCTGCCGATGCGGCTGGCGCAGACCTTTTCATCATCGAGACGATGGCGGACCTCGCCGAGGCCAAGGCGGCCCTACTGGCGGTGAAGGAGAACTCTGATCTGCCCGCATTCGTCACCATGACTTTTGACGAAGATGGCCGCACCTTCTTGGGCACCACGCCTGAGGTGGCTGCGGTGACCCTATCCGCCTTGGGTGCTGACGTGCTGGGCATCAACTGCAGTCTTGGTCCGGAGGACGTGGCTCCGCTCATTGAGCGCATGCTTCCGTGGGCCAGCTGTCCCGTGATGGCACAGGCCAACGCGGGCCTTCCGCACGTGCACGAAGGCAAGACGTACTACTCCATCAAGCCGCTCGAATACAGCCATGCGGTGAAGCGTATGGTGCGCGCGGGCGTGAGCATCATCGGCGGTTGCTGCGGCACCTCGCCGGAGTTCATTGCGCAGGAGAAGAACCTGCTGGTAGATCGCACGCCGGCGGGGCGTGCTCTGAACAGCCACTTTACGGTGACAAGTGCCCAGCAGCTGGTGGCGCTTGCGCCTGGCGAGGTGGGCGTCATTGGCGAGCGCATCAACCCTACGGGCAAGAAGCGCCTGAAGGAAGCCCTGCGCTCGGGCAACCACGACTACGTGATGAGCGAAGCCATCAACCAGGCCAATGCAGGCGCGCAGATCCTCGACGTGAACGCCGGCCTGCCCGAGATTGATGAGAAGGCCACCCTCGTGCGGCTGGTGAGCGAGCTCTCTGGCGTGACCACGCTGCCGCTCCAGATTGACTCCGCTGACCCCGAGGCCATCGAGGCGGCCGTGCGCGCGTATCCGGGCAAGGCACTTATCAACTCGTGCAATGGCAAGCAGGAGATGCTGGAAACGGTGCTCCCCATTGCCAAGCACTACGGGTGTGCCATCGTGGGCCTCACGCTGGACGAGGACGGCATTCCGCCCACAGCAGAGGGCCGTCTTGCGGTGGCGCGCAAGATTGTGGCGGCGGCCGACGCGCTGGGCATCCCGCGCCAGGACGTCGTCATTGACTGCCTGACCATGGCCGCCTCGACCGACCAGACCCAGCCGCGCGAGATCATCGAGGCCGTGCGCCTCGTGAAGCGCGAGCTTCCGGGCGTGCGAACGGTGCTGGGCGTCTCCAACGTGAGTTTTGGCATGCCGTACCGCATGCTCGTCAACGCCACGTTTCTCACCGCATGCTTCGGCGCGGGACTTGACCTCGCCATCGTTAACCCGCTCTCGGAGCGCTACCAGGATGCCTATGCGGCGTGGCGTGCGCTTACGGGTGAGGATGTGAACGCGCAGGCCTACATTGAGACCTATGCTGGCCGCACGGACGGTGTGGTGGCAACTGCAAGCGGCGCGGCAGCTGCGCCCGCGGTGGGCGGATCGGTTGGAGCCAAGGCTCCCGCCACCGCCGAGGAACGCATCCGCGACCTCGTGCTGACGGGCCGCAAAGAGGCCGTGCCGGAAGAGGTGCGCACCTTGGTGGGCGATGACGACGCGTCCCATGACGTCATGTATGCCATCAACGAGGTGCTCATCCCCGCGCTTGACGAGGTGGGCGAGCGCTTCGAGAAGGGCACGTTCTTCCTGCCGCAGCTGATGGCTTCCGCGGAGGCCGCCAAGGCGGGTTTCAACGTGCTGCGCGAGCTTTCCGCAGGTAGCGGTATGGAGTCGAAGGGCACCATCGCACTTGCTACCGTAAAGGGCGACATCCACGACATCGGCAAGAACATCGTGCGCATGCTGCTTGAGAACTACGGCTACGACGTGATTGACCTGGGCCGTGACGTAGACCCGCAGTTGGTTGCCGATACCGTGGTGGAGCATCACATCAAGCTGGCGGGCCTTTCCGCCCTCATGACGACGACGGTGCCAGCCATGGCCGAGACCATACAGCTGCTGCACGTGCAGGCGCCGTGGTGCAAGGTTATCGTGGGCGGTGCGGTGCTCAACCCTGAATACGCCGAGATGGTGGGTGCTGACTACTACGCCAAGGACGCTGCTGAAAGCGCCCGCATCGCCGGCGAAGTACTTGGATAGTTTATGCTAGGGTGACGAGTGCGTCGGCTAGAAGGGGACTGCATGGGTTCGTCAGGCTTCATAGGGGTATTTGACTCGGGCGTGGGAGGCATCAGCGTGTTGAAGAGCCTCGCTGCCGAGCTTCCCCATGAGCGGTTCTCCTACTTTGGAGACTCGGCGAACGCACCCTATGGTGACCGTGATGCCGAAGACATCCTCGAGCTCTCGCGCGGCATCGTCGCGCGTCAACTCGACGATGGCGCCAAAGCCATCGTCATTGCCTGCAACACCGCCACGTCCGCTGCGGCCGCAACGTTGCGTGACGAGTATCCTGACCTGCCTATCATTGGAGTGGAACCCGCACTCAAGCCGGCTGTTCTCGCGTTTCCGCGGGGCCGCATCCTGGTGATGGCAACGGCTGCCACGCTTGCGCTGGAGAAGTTCCAGCGCCTTGAGGAGCGCTGGGCGAGCCAGGCCGAGGTGATTCCCGTTGCCTGCGTGGGCTTGGTCGATCTCATCGAGCGGGGTGACCTCGCCTCTCCTGAGATTCGCGCGCTCGTAGAGCGTTATGTTGGTGAATACCGTGGCACGGTGGACGGTGTGGTGCTGGGATGCACGCACTATCCCTTCGTGAAGGACGTCATCCGCGACGTGGTGGGAGATGTGCCCCTCTTTGACGGCGGTCTGGGAACGGCCCGCCAGCTGCGCACTGTGTTGACGGTGCGTGGCCTTTTGGAAGACGACGACGCCCCCGGTAGCGTCATCTTCTCATCAAGTAAGGAAACAGCGGAAGAAATCGCTCTCTATCAGTGGTTCTTTCGGCAGCGTATTTGACCCGAACGAACGGGACAGGCACCGTAGTTCGGTCTTTCGAACTACGGTGCCTGTCCCGTTCGTTCGGGTGTTCATCAGAAAGGAACGTAGATGTCAGATGTCGTTGAGCGCTTCATGCGCTACGTGCAGGTGGGCTCTCAGTCGGACCCCAACAACGAGGAGCAGACGCCCTCCACGCCCGGCCAGCACGACATGGCGCGCCTCTTGGGCGATGAACTTCGCGCCTTGGGCTGCGAAGACGTGGTAGTTGACGAGCATGCCTATGTGACCGCTTCGGTCCCAGCCTCCGCAGGTGCCGAGGACGCCCCCGCGCTCGGTCTCTGTGCGCACATCGACACCGCGCCCGATGCGCCGGCAGACCACGTCAAGCCGCATATCGTGCACTACGAGGGCGGAGACCTCGTTGCGGCAGTCGTCAACGGCAAGCCCGTTGCCACCACCCTGGCGCAGGTGCCCGATCTCGCGCAGTTCGTGGGGCAGGACATCATCTGCACCGACGGGACCACGCTGCTCTCTGCAGACGACAAGGCAGGCGTGGCCGAGATTTGCTCGCTTCTGGCGCGGATTCAGGCCAACCCCAACCTGCCGCACCCCACGCTGAAGATCGCCTTCGTGCCTGACGAGGAAATCGGTCACGGTGCGGAGCTGCTCGACCTCGAGCGCTTTGGTGCCAAGTGGTGCTACACCGTCGACGGCGAGGCGCTCGGCGAGTTCAACTACGAGTGCTTCAGCGCCTGCCAGGCTGAGGTGTTCATCCATGGTGTTATGGTGCACCCGGGATCTGCCAAAAACGTGATGGTCAACGCCATCACGCTTGCCGGCGAGTTTGACGGCATGGTGCCCGCGCACGAGCGTCCTGAACATACCGAGGGCCGCGAAGGCTTCTATCACCCCATCTCCATCGAGGGCTCGGCCAGCGAGGTCAAGCTGGCCTACATCCTGCGTGACTTTGATTCGACAAGCTTTGAGCGCCGTCAGCAGACGCTGCGCGACATCGCGGCCTTCATGAACGCGCGCTATGGTGAGGGCACCGTCGAGGTGCGCATCAAGCAGCAGTACCGCAACATGGCCGAGCAGTTCAAGGGCATCGAGTTCCTCATTGACTATGCTCTCGAGGCCAACCGCGAAGTGGGCATCGAGCCGAGCATCGTGGCGGTACGTGGCGGCACCGATGGCGCGCAGCTCACCTTCCGTGGCCTTCCGTGTCCCAACATCGCGACGGGTGGCTACAATGCCCACTCCATTCGCGAGTTCATTCCGGTGAGCAGTCTTGAGGTGACCGTGGACCTGCTCGAGCGACTGGTCGCCAAGTTTGCGGCGCTTCGCGAGGGATGATTCCAAACACCCAGAATGTTCTCTCCATGTAACACTACCGCCTGCGGGTGATACCTGAACGCTCGGCTTATTTGCACAACCGCGTGCGGGGCGAGAGGCTCCGCACGCCAGCGTTACATCTACAAAAGCGCTGGTTACCAGTACTGTATTGCGTGATATACAGGTTGGCAGGGGACATAATCATCTCTATGAGATCAGGGGACTCGCATAGACATATCACCTCCCGCTCTGAGGGGGTAGGTGCCGCATGATTCTTTGGGTGCTCATTGGGCTGTGCATCGTGCTGCCAAGCATCGCGACGCTCGCCGAATGGTTCATCAGTACGGGACTGTCTGAGCGGCACCACAGCCGCCACGATACGTACGTGATTCCTTCCGCGCTTACGGGCGCCCTGTCGCTAGCCATGTTCTTCATGGGCCTTTTGGGCCTCCTGCTGAGTTGGCTTTGCAAGGTGGGGGTCTTTCATGCGGACATCACCACCATGATCGGGTTCTTTGCCTCGTTCGTTACTGTGATGTTTGTCATGTGGGCGGCGCTCCGGCATTACCGCGTGGCTACCTTTGACGACCATCTTGAGGTCACGCCCTTCATAGGAAAGAAGCGCATCATCCGCTATGCCGATATCGAGCGGATGAGCTGGGCCAAGCCCTTCGGCATCTCGCCCAACCGCAGCATCCTCATTCAGGCGGACGGAGAGGTGAAAGCCGTGCTTGTCGGCACGTTTGACCTCGATCAGATTCTCTTGAGCATCAACCGCAACGACGTGCTTGACGCCGAGTAGGTTGCCTACGTCATCCAAAACAAATGAGTACAACTTGCGGTTTCCTTGCGTGGTTGAGTGACGCGTTCGCCAAGGCGTCTCCGCATGGTAAGCTAGGACGACCCTGCGGCCCGATGGCTTGCGGTTGACAAGAGGACACCCGAAAGGGAAGGTGCGCGAGGGCCCGAGAGCCCGTCGCCACATGACAGGAAGGTGAGTTTGCATGAGAAAGAATCGCACGGGAACGCTTCGCAATTGGCTTGTTCTGATGGTGACCCTCGTCATCGCGCTTGCTATTGCCGCCTGTGCTGGCCAGTCAGCTAGCTCTCAGGCTGAGCCTGAGCCAGAGCCTGAAGCCGCGCCTGTCGAGCCGGCTGAGGTGCACGTCGCCTCGCTGAAGGGCCCCACCTCCATTGGCCTCGCCTCGTTCATGGGCAATGCTGACACCCTCGAGCTGAACAACACCTACACGTTTACTATCGCGACTGCCGCCGACGAGATTCTCCCCGCCGTCATCAAGGGCGAGGTCGACATCGCGCTGATTCCGGCAAACGCCGCGGCCGTGCTGTACAACAAGACTGAGGGTGGCATCTCCGTCATCGACATCAACACGCTGGGCGTACTCAACGTGGTGACGGGAGACGAGTCCATCCAGCAGTTTGCTGACCTCGCTGGCAAGACCGTCTACATGACTGGCAAGGGCGCCACGCCCGAGTACGCCATGAACTTCCTGCTGAACAAGGCTGGCATCGCCGACCAGGTCACGCTTGAGTTCAAGAGCGAGCCCACCGAGGTCGTTCAGGCCCTCAGTGCCGACGCCACCGCCGTGGGCGTCCTGCCCCAGCCCTTTGCGACGGCTGCCTGCGTGAAGAACGAGGCGCTCAAGGCCGTCATCGACCTGACCGACGTCTGGGCCAGCTCCGTGGACGACGGATCCCAGTTGCTGACTGGCGTCACCATCGTGCGCAATGAGTTCCTCGCCGAGCATCCCGAGGCAGTTGCCGAGTTCATCGAGCAGCAGGCTGCCTCCGTCGACGCTGCCAATGCTGACCCCGCGGGCGTCGCTCCGCTGGTGGTAGCGGCTGGCATCATTGATGCAGAGCCTGTTGCGGCCAAGGCCATCCCCAGCTGTCATCTGGTGTGCATTACCGGCGCTGAGATGCAGTCCGCGCTCTCGGGCTACCTGCAGACGCTCTTTGATTCCGACCCGGCCTCCGTGGGCGGCGCGCTTCCCACCGACAGCTTCTACTTCCTGGGGTAGCCTGCAGAGGATGAATACCTCTTCCCGTACACGAATCCTCAAACGACTTGCGGCCTGCGCACTCTGGCTTGGAGTGTGGCAGGCCGCAGGCCTTTTGGTTGGTAGTGACATCCTGCTGGCAAGCCCGCTGGACACGTGCCGACGCTTGGTAAGCATCGTGGCGAGTGAACGCTTCCTGCCCATCCTGTGGTTCTCGTTCTCGCGCATTGCGGGCGGCTTTCTGGCAGCGTTTGTGCTGGGCGTGGCGCTCGGCTTTCTTGCGAACCGAAGCTCGCTTATACGCGAGCTGCTGGCACCGCTCGTTCTGGCCTTCAAGAGCATTCCCGTGGCGTGCATCGTGGTGCTGCTGCTCATCTGGGTGGGTTCGCGCGAGGTATCGGGCATCGCGGTGTTCTTGATGGCGTTTCCTGCACTCTACCTGGCAACCGTCGAGGGACTCGGTCAAGTGGACGAGAAGCTCGGTCAGATGCTGAGCGTCTTTGGCGTGGGTCCCGTGCGCCGCTTGCTTGCCCATACGTGGCCCAGCCTCTTGCCGTATCTGGTTGCCACCAGCAGAAACGCCTGCGGCATGGCATGGAAGGCCGGCGTTGCGGCAGAACTTATCGGCACGCCGCTTGGGTCGATGGGCGAGCGCATCTATCAGGCGAAGATTCTTCTTGAGACGGCAGACCTCTTTGCGTGGACGGTGATTGTGGTGGCCGTCTCATACCTTTGCGAGCAGGCCTTCCTGTGGCTGTTGCGGCAGACGGGTCCCGTGGCGCTGCGGTGTGCCGTGCCCCGCGCGGGAGTGCCGAGCGCCGCACCTGCGCAGCCAGGGCCGATTGCACTCAAGGATGCGGCTCTTGGCTACGATGGGATGCCTGTGATCGAGAAGCTGACTTTGTCGCTTGCCGCGGGGGAACGTGGCGTGCTCACTGACGCATCGGGAACGGGTAAGACCACGCTGCTTCTGACGGTGGCAGGTCTGCTCCCTGAACTGGCGGGCACGGTTCAGCGACCTCAGAGTCTCTCTATGGTGTTTCAGGAGACGCGCCTTATCGAGGAGCTTGATGCCGAGGACAACGTGCTTCTGGTTGGTGCCGGTAGCCTTTCGCGTGCGGACGTGCGCTCCCTGCTTTTGGAGCTGCTGCCCGAAGAGGCGCTCGGCCGTCCGGTGCGTGAGCTCTCTGGCGGGCAGCGCCGTCGCGTCGAGCTGGCGCGTGCGTTGGCGTATCCCTCGGCTGCGCTGCTGCTCGACGAGCCCTTCTCCTCGCTTGACGAGGAGACGCACGAGCAGGCGGTGCGCGTCGTTGTGCTGCACCTCAACGGGCGAACGCTCCTCATGTCTTCCCATGCGCCCGAGGACGTCTCTGCGCTGGACGCCCGTCAGCTCACCCTCTCGTAACTCCCCAGTAGGGCCTGGCCTCAAAGGGGAATCTAGGCCGTTACCCAAAGGGCACTTTTGGTACGAGATGTCACAAATCTGCGACCTCAGCCGTGCGAGAATAAGACTGCACACAATCGAATGAGAGGACGGGCAATGGAGCGCAATCGCTGGTATAAGGATGCGGTGTTCTATCAGATCTGGCCGCGGAGCTTTGCCGACGGCAATGGGGATGGCATCGGTGACTTGTGGGGCGTGCTCGAGAAGCTCGACTATATTGCCAGCCTGAACGTGACGGGCATCTGGTTTAGCCCACTGTATGTCTCGCCGCAGGCAGACTTTGGCTATGACATCGCCGACTACAAGGCAATCAATCCCGAGTATGGTGACCTGGACGTGTTCCAGCAGGTACTGAATGGTGCGCATGAGCGGGGTCTCAAGGTGATCATGGATCTTGTGGTCAACCACACCTCAAGCGAGCATCCGTGGTTCAAGGAAAGCCGCACCTCACGCGACAACCCATATCATGACTACTACATCTGGCGTGATGGTCATCGTGACCATGCGGGCAATCCCGTTCCACCAAACAACTGGGACAGCTTGTTCGAAGGCCGCGCGTGGGAGTACGAACCTGCCATCGACCAGTGGTACCTGCACGTCTTTGCCAAAGGTCAGCCGGACCTCAACATGGAGAACCCCGCCGTGCGTGCTGAGGTGGAAGACATCATGCGCTTCTGGCTCGACCGCGGGGTGGATGGCTTCCGCGAGGACGTCATCACCTTCACAAGCAAGGCGGAGGGGCTGCCCAACGATCACCTGATGATCCCGGGCGCTCGTGGTTTGCGCTTCTATGACAACGGCCCGCGCGTGCACGACTACCTCAAGCAGTTCAGGGATAACGTGCTTTCGCACTACGACTGCATGACCGTGGGCGAGGCGCCCATGATCACCACGGACAAGGCGTTGCCGTACATCACGGAGGGGCCCGACCAAACGCTGGATATGATGTTCAACTTTGAACACATGAACGCCGACTGCGTGTTTACGGACTACGTTCCAATTCCCTTCAGTCTGCGCAGGTTCAAGGGTGCGCTGACACATTGGCAGCGCGAGCTTGAGGGCAAGGCGTGGAACGCCCTCTACATCGAGAACCACGACCATCCACGTGTGGTGAGCCGTTACGGCAGCAAGATATATCACGTAGAGAGCGCAAAGCTCCTGGCCGTGAGCTATCTCTTCCTGAAGGGAACGCCCTTCGTCTACCAGGGCCAAGAGATCGGTATGACCAATACGCACTTCTCGTCCATCGATGAGGTGCCTGACGTGTCAGCTAAGAACCAGTATCAAAGGCATATGGCGTCGGGACAGAAGGAGCACGACGTCATGGACCTCATCAATCATGCGGCGCGTGATCATGCGCGTACGCCCATCCAGTGGTCGGCCGAGGAAAACGCCGGCTTCTGCCCACCGGGCGTCGAGCCGTGGCTTGCCGTCAACCCCAACTACCACGGCATCAATGTCGAGGCAGAACTGAACGACCCAAACTCTGTCCTCAACTTCTATCGCCGCGCGATTGCGCTTCGTCGAGAGCTGCCGGTGGTGCGCGAGGGTATCTATAGGGAGTTTAAGCGCGTGAGCCACAATCTCTTTGTGTACGCGCGCGAGATGCCTGGACAGCGACTTCTTGTCATGTGCAACTATGAAGACCAGGCAACGCTCATGCGCCCGCCCGTGGGCTACGACCCCTCGCTTGGCAAGCTTGAGCTGGCCAATTATGAGGATACGCCCGGTACGAGACCGGACGGCTTCCTCGAGCTGCGACCGTGGGAATGCCGCGTGTACCTGTACGAATAGCGGGTGTCGGACAGAAGAGGAGCCGCGGACAAAAGGGATAGCCCCCTTTGTCCGCGGCTCTTTGGCGCTCGCGCGTATAGATGCGCGCCACCAAGGTCGGAGCCTCGTGGTGCACGTATACTGTTGTAGCAAGTTGTATTGCGACGGGAGGGGGCACTATGCGTTACATCGAGTTTGGTAAGAACAAAGCGCTGGTATCCGAGGTTGTGCTGGGGTCGATGCGCATCCCGCAGATGTCCGTCGCAGAGGTAGGCGAGCTGCTGAGCGTGTGTCTCGACGAGGGCATCAACATGGTGGATACCGCTGACATCTACGGCGGCGGCCACTGCGAGGAGCTCATCGGCGAGGCCTTTGCCGCCAACCCGCAGCTGCGCGACCAGATCTTCCTGCAGACCAAGTGCTCCATCCGCTTTGGCGAGAACGGCTCGTACTTCGACTTCTCGAAGGACTATATCCTGAGCGCGGTGGACGCGAGCCTCGCGCGCTTGAAGACCGACCACGTCGAGTGCCTGTTGCTGCACCGCCCCGACGTGCTCATGGAGCCCGATGAGGTGGCGGAGGCCTTTGAGGAGCTGCACAAGTCGGGCAAGGTGCTGGAGTTTGGCGTCTCCAACCAGAATCCGATGCAGATGAAGCGCATTGCTCGGGCAACCAAGTACAAGCTGGCGGCAAACCAGGTGCAGCTCAGCGTGGCATTTGCGCCGGCGTTTGAGGCCATGCTCAACGTCAACATGGAGAACGACCCGGCCATCATGCGTGACGGCGGCATCTTTGAGTACTGCGAGAAGAAGGATATGGCCATCCAGGCATGGTCCGTCTTCCAGCATGGGTACTTTGCGGGCACGTTCTTAGGCGCTCCGGAGTACGAGGAGCTCAATGCTACGTTGGAGCGCCTCGCCGAGAAGTACGACGTCACGCCTGGCGCCGTGGCGCTTGCCTGGATCCTGCGCTATCCGGCAAAGATGCAGGCCATCATTGGCACCACGAAGGCTAACCGCGTGCGTGAGTCTGCCCGCGCGTGCGACTTCACGCTGACACGCGAGGAGTGGTACGACATCTACAAGTCCGCTGGCCGTCAGCTGCCGTAACACCACGTAACTGGAACGGGTCGCCGTGGACAAAAGGGGTAGCCCCCTTTGTCCACGGCGACCCGTTCATGGCAAAAGGGGTTACCCCTTTTGCCATGTGCGATATGGCCTTTCATGGCAAAAGGGGTTACCCCTTTTGCCATGTGCGATATGGCCTTAGTGCTCGTCGGTGAGCATGAACTTGGCGAGTTCTTCACGGGTGGGGAGGCCGTCGTTGTCGCCCACGCTCATAATCTGGATGGCACCGATGGCGTTGCCACGACGCACGCTGTCATACCAGCTCAAGTCCTCCATGCGGGCAGACAGGACGCCAGCGGCAAAGCCGTCGCCCGCACCCACGGTGTCCACGACATGCGAGACGTGGAAGCCGGGCACCAGGCCCTTCTCTTCGCCTGCGTCAAAGTAAGCGCCTTCACCGCCAACCTTGACGACCACGGCACCTGCCCCAAGCTCACGATAATGCGCAGCGATTTCTACAGGGTCTTCGAGACCAGCGAGAATCTTGCCCTCGGCTATACCCGGCAGGAAGAGGTCGCACTGCGCGGCAAACTCGTTGATGTAGTGTGCCATGACTTCCTGAGAGGGCCACAGCTGCGGACGCAGGTTGGGGTCAAACGACAGGAAGATATCCTCCTCGTGGGCCTTGGCTGCCAAGAAGCGGCAGAGGTCACGCGTGCTGTCGGAGAGCGCCGGCGTAATGCCTGTCATATGGATAGCGCGAAACTTGGAGAAGTCCAGCCCTTCAACATCGGTGGGGGACAGCGTAGAGGCGGCGCTGCCAGCACGGAAGTAGTAGATAGCCGGGTCACCCACCGACGTGGAGCCCTTCAGCATGAAGCCCGTGCGCAGTGTGTCGTCGTAGAGGATGTCATCGGTGGCGATGCCCTCTCGCTTCATCTGCTTGACGATGCGCTTGCCGAAGGGGTCGGGGCCAAGTTTGGTGAGATAGGAAGCACGGTGCCCTAGGCGCGTGAGACCGATTGCGACGTTGAGCTCCGCGCCGCAGGTGGCTACGGAGTACTCGTCCACATCCTCGAAAGCGCCTTCAGACTTGGCGATGAAGAGGCCCATGGGCTCACCCACGAGCAGGATGCTCTTTTTGCTTTCCATGTCCCGCTTTTCCTCTCAGTAGCCGCTCCTGGTTGTCATAACCCCAGTTTGGCGTTTAGCCGCGCACGTCCTTGATGATCTTGACTGCATCCTTGCAGATGCTGGTGATCTCGTCCCAACGCTTCTCGTTGATAAGGGTCTCGGTCACCATCCAAGTGCCACCGCAGGCAAGGATGCTCGGGCAGGCAAGGTAGGTCGCAAGGTTGGTCAGGTTTATGCCGCCGGTAGGCATGAACTTGACGTCTGCGTACGGCCCAGCGAGCGCCTTGATGTAGGGGAGACCGCCTGCTGGCTCGGCAGGGAAGAACTTTACGGTGTTGATGCCGCGCGCAAGTGCTGCCTCTACGCCGCTTGCGTCAGAGATGCCTGGCATCATGAGGGCACCCTTGCTCAACGCGTAGTCGAGCGTATCGGGGTTGAGGCCAGGTGAAACGATGAAGGTCGAGCCTGCCTCCATGGCGGCATCGACCTGTGCGCGAGTCAACACGGTACCCGCACCGACAATCATCTCTGGGAACTCTTTGGCAATGGCTGCGATGCTCTCGGCGGCAGCATCGGTGCGGAACGTGATCTCTGCAACGGGAAGGCCGCCATCAATGAGCGCGTTAGCCAAAGGCAGAGCGTCTTGTGCGTCGTTTATCTTCACGACGGGGACGAGGCCAATTTCGCCAATTGCCTTGATGATGTCACTCATGGCTGCTCCTTGCGTTTCGTAGACAATCGGCTTGGCTAGCGTACGCGGTCGCGCTCGTTGGGTATCTCGTCAAGGCCGCGAAGAATCTCGATCCAGCAGCCATCGGGGTCGGCAATGAAGTAGAGGCCCATGCGGGGGTTCTCCTTGACGATGCAGCCCATCTCCTCGTGCAGGGCATGGAACGCATCATAGTCATCGACGCGTACGGCCACATGCGTGTCGCCATTGCCGTTGTCATAGGTGCCCTCGAAGCCGTTGTTCCAGGTCAGCTCAAGCTCAAAGTCGCTCTCGTCGTTGCCAATGAAGACGATGAGCCAGCTGCCATCCTCGGGCCCCTTGCGCCGACGCTCCGTGAGGCCAAGAGCCTTCTCATAGAAGGCGAGCGTGGCGTCAAGGTCGTAGACGTGGGTATTGCGGTGGATGAGCTTTGTGCGCATGGAGGTTCCTTTCATGGATGCTGGCTTGGCTGTTTCCACTGCTTATGTTGACAGAATCCTGTGGTGGTTGCTTAACAATCACATACGCAGCCGCGATCTGTTGTGGAAACCTGTTCGGTATGTTTCGGCATGCAAAATCTGCCGTTTACCGACGTTTTTGGGCCGTATAGTGTTGCTTTAAAGAACACGAACGCAGGAGGTTTGCGGATGGGCGCATTTTTCGGAGCGGTTTCCCATCGTGATGTGGTGCTCGACGTCTTCTTTGGTGTGGACTACCACTCGCACTTGGGAACCCGTCGCGCAGGCATCATCATGCACGATGACGAGGACGGCTTCCAACGAGAGATTCACTCCATCGAGAACACGCCGTTCCGTACCAAGTTTGAGGGCGACTTGCAGTCGTTCCATGGCACCTCGGGCATTGGGTGCATCTCTGACATGGACCCCCAGCCGCTGCTTGTACGCTCCCACCTGGGCCTCTTTGCCCTCTCGACGGTGGGCTGCATCAAGAACGAGGCCGAGCTCATCAAGACGTTTGAGCACATCGGCCATCAGTTCATGGCCATGAGCGATGGTGGCGTCAACCAGACCGAGCTCGTTGCCGCGCTCATCAACACCCAGAACAGCTTGGTAGAGGGCATCCAGTATGCGCAAGAGGCCATCGAGGGCTCGCTGACGCTGCTCGTCATGTGCCACGACGGAAGCTTGGTGGCGGCGCGCGATAAGATGGGCCGCCTGCCGGTTCTGATCGGCAAGGACGAAGACGGCTATTGCGTCACGTTCGAGAGCTTCGCCTACGGCAAGCTGGGCTATGTTGACGAGCACGAGCTGGGGTCGGGCGAGATTGTGCGCATCACGGCTGAGGGCTATCAGACGCTGGTGGAGCCGCGCGACGAGATGCGCATCTGCGCCTTCCTCTGGGTGTACTACGGCTACCCTAACTCCAACTACGAAGGCCAGAACGTTGAGGTCATGCGCTATCGCAACGGTGCCCGCATGGCCGCCGACGAGCGCAAGCGCGGCCTGTTGCCTGACGTGGACTATGTTGCTGGCGTGCCTGACAGCGGTCTGCCCCATGGCATTGGGTACGCCACCGAGAGCGGTAAGCCTTTCGCGCGGCCGTTCGTCAAGTACACGCCTACGTGGCCGCGCAGCTTCATGCCTGCCAACCAAGAGGTGCGCAATCGCGTCGCCAAGATGAAGCAGGTGCCGGTTCCCGAGCTCATCAAGGGCAAGAAGCTGCTGTTTGTTGATGACTCCATCGTGCGTGGCACGCAGCTGCGTGAGACGGTCGAGTTCCTGTACGGTGCAGGCGCGGCTGAGGTGCACATGCGCAGCGCCTGCCCGCCCATCATGTATGGCTGCAAGTTCCTTTCGTTCTCGCGCTCTAACAGCGACTACGAGCTCATCGCCCGTCGGAAGATCCTCGAGCTTGAGGGCGAGGAGGGCGAGGAGCACATCGCCGAGTACGCGGACGGTACGACCGAGCGTGGCAAGTGCCTGCTGCGCTCCATCTGCGAGGATATGGGCTTTGACTCGCTAGCCTTCCAGAGCCTCGACGGCATGCTCGACGCCATCGGAATCGATCGCAAGAAGATCTGCACCTACTGCTGGACCGGCGAAGAATAGGTCCCAAAGCGATTGTTGACAGAAAAGGGCCCCTCCCGGTCAACATCAGCAAGGATTTGCTGCTGATGTTGACCGAGAGGGGCCCTTTTCTGTCAACAATCGCCTATTCGACGTCGTCCTCTTCCCTGGTTACGTTGACGAGCTGCCACGCCTTTCCGGACGGGATGCGTGCTACGCGCCTAATGGTGACCTCGATAGGGTAGCCGGGTTTGTTGGAGCGCGAGAGCGGGAAGGTGAGCTCGCTGTGGCCGCCCTCGATGGTGCCGGCCTCCTGGGCGTACTCCCATCCTTCGTCAAGCGCGTCGAGGATGCCGATGGTCCTGGGAAGCAGCTGATACAGGTCGAGCAGTTGCTGATCAGGGCAATGGACATCTTCTGAGAAGCGCACGGGATTGCCAATGCGCCGCAGCTTGGGCGTGGTGTGGATACGCTTGGGATTGCGAGCTTCTGGCTCTGGCTCAGCCTTAGCCTCGGGTTCCGGCTCAGCCTCGGGCTCCGGCTCGGGCTCGGGTTCAGGCTCCGGCTCTGGTTCTGGCTCAGGTTCTGCTATCGGTTCCGGCTCCGGTTCCGGCTCCGGCTCTGCTTCCGTCGTCAGCTCGGACTCGGGCTCTGGCTCGATAACCGCCTCTGGCTCGACCACGCCTGCGACCTCAGTCGTTTCCTCAATCTCGGCCTCGACCACGGTCTCCGCTTCCGTTTCGGGCTCCTCCTCAACCGGATTGGCGACAGGCTTTGGCTTTGCCTTGTGGCGTGGCTTTGCGGGACGCACGTCCTTTGACCTGCGGGAGCGCTTCCACGACTTGCCCGCCGCGGCCGCGGCCTTGTCAACCGTGGACTGAGTCGCCTTCACCAAGAGCTCGTCAAGGTCTTCGCGCTGCAGGATGGTGGCGAATACGCGTCCCTTCTTGAACACGGTGAGCTTCACAAAGTCCAGCTCGCCCAAGAGCTGCTCGACGCTCTCGCACTCAACGTCCTCAAGCAGTACGTCGGCCTCGGCGAGCATCTCCTCGACGCGCAGAAGCGTGGTCTGCTTGCCGATGCCGAGCTCTTGCGTAAAGAGCTGATAGAAGTACAGACGATTGCCAGGGGTAAGGTTGGGCATAGTGGGCCTTCCGCTCTCTCAGGTTGCGTTAGTCATTGTACCTGACTGTTGCGTACCGCGCCCCACCCGGCACAAGGTGCTGTCCAGGTTTAGTGCTGGCGCATCCGCTCATGAATCCTACGGTTGCGTAGGTTCACCACCGTGCCTTGCATGCCATGGGGCACATAGTCAAGGTTCTGCAGGTTATCGGGCAGGTACTCCACGAGGCTGAGCTCCGCCGTCTGCACAACCTCACCAGGGTCTGCTCCGGGTGTTGCACTTACGCCATACACGCAGGCGCCCTGTGCAGAAAGACGCTCCTCGTACTCGCTTGTGGGGTCATAAGGGCGCTCGCCACGCGCGTCGTCCGTTTGCCACGTCACGTCATATCCGGCCAGCTCAAACTGGGTAAGCGCAAAGTCGCGTAGCGGCTGGCTGTCGGTCTTCAGCACCACCTCGCCGCCCGGCGCAAGAATCCGTCGGTACTCCATCAGTCGCTCAAGAATCACGAGGCGCCTGCCCGATTCCTTCTTACGCGGATACGGCGTAGGGAAGTTGAGGTGAATGCGCGATACCTCTCCCGCCCCAAACATGTTCACTACCTGCTCGCCCGTGCCGGGCACCAGCACCATGTTGGGCAGCCTCTCCTCAAGGGCCTTCTGGGCGGCATAGGCGATGCAGATGGGTTCGCCGTCAATACCAATGAACAGCACGTCAGGTTCCCTGCGGGCCGACTCAACCGTGAAGTGCCCCTTGCCACAGCCAAGGTCAAGGCGCACTTCCCTGAAGGCGATGTCAGACCCAAGGGGCTGGCACGCTTCAGCCCAGCGGCCGGCAAGGTTTGCCGGCCGCAGCTCAATGGCATCTGCGTACTTCTCCAAGCGCTCCTCAAGGACAAAGTTCTTGGGGAGACGCGCATGCATTCCGTGCATAGATTCTTACGTGCTCCTAGAAGTCAAGGCGGATGTGGTCCTGGCCCAGCTCGCGCAGGCACTGGTCCACGTACTTGTCTACCTTTCTGTCAAGATCGCTGATCTGGCCACGCACGCCGCGGAGCTCATCCTCAACCGGCTTCATGCGGTCCTTCACCTCGCGCTTGCCCGAGAAATCAAAGAAGCCGTGGCTCTTCTTCTCGTTCTTCAGCTCGTTCAGGCGGCCGTTGATCTCTTCTGCCTGGGCAACGAGCTTCTCGCGCTGGAAGACCTCATCGGGATGCGCATCAAGGTAGCGCTGCTCAATGACCTTACGATGCGCCTCGATCTTGCTGTCAAACGACTCGCGCTGGCCAGGGATCGACACCTTGACGGAATAGTCGAGGCTCTTGCGCTTCCAGTTGCCCTCTTCGTCCTTGATGTAGTGATAGGTGTGCTTGGCAGAGTCGACGATCTCTTTGCAGTTCTCATAAATGAGTAGGCTGAGCAGGTCATTGTTGGGGTCAAGCATAGCTGCGTCGTCAAGGATGGTGAGGCACTCCTGTGCGCGGGTGACGAGGCGCTTCTGCTGGGCCTCGGTGGGATGCTCGAGCTGCTTGTACTCGTTCAGGAGCATCTGCCACGCACGGCAGGCGTAGTTGTTGGCCTCCCTGGCTCCTACGGAGCTGACGTCAAAGCCGCTGGGAGCAAAATCGCTTGCGTTGTTGAGCACGGGAGCTGCCTGCGTCACGTTGGACATGACGGCGTTGGCAACGCCGGCAACGGCGTTGAGCACGGCGTTGAGCGCATCTTGTGTCTGTTGCGCCTGGACCTGTGCCTGTGCCGCCTGATTTTGGGCGGCAATCTGGCGCTGGGCCTCCTGAAGCGTGTATTTGGTGCCACAGCCTTGGCACACAAACAAGCCGTTGTCCTTCACAAAGTCAGTGCTTCCACAAAGCTCGCAGGTCAGCGCCATGATGGTTCCTCTCGTCACGTTAGACAGGCATAGCCATTGTACTTTGAGACGCCGCGCCGCATCGACTATGGGAGTCTTTTGGCCACAGACGGCACAAATGACACGCTTCCACGCTACTTTGCGCGCTTCTGACGCTTGTCTGAGGTACGGTTCGTTTGCATGCGGGCGGAGCTGCCCGAGTGGCCTGCGTGGCCGTCGCGGCTGGTATGCTTGCGCGTTGCGTGACCCGGACGGCTTGTGTTTGCAGGTTGGTCTGGCCGCACGAGGCACTTGGGACCATAGCCGATGAGGTCCTCGCGGTGGGCGCGCCGCAGCGCCTCCAGAACCAGCTTGTGGTTCTTGGGGTCGCGATACTGGATAAGTGCGCGCTGCATCGCCTTCTCGTGCGGGTCGGTGGGACAGTACACGTGCTTCATGGTGCGCGGGTCAAGTCCCGTGTAGTAGATGCAGGTGCTGACGGTGGACGGCGTGGGGTAGAAGTCGCTGACCTGCTCGGGGTTGTAGCCGAGGTCTCGGCAGAACTCTGCCAGCTCGACGGCCACCTTCATGGTGGAGCCCGGATGGCTGCTCATGAGGTAGGGAAGGACGTACTGCTCTTTGCCCGCTGCACGCGAGGCCGCATCAAACTCCTTGCAAAAGGCCTGGTAGACGTCGTTTGAAGGCTTGCCCATCACGCCGAGCACCTCTTCAGAGACATGCTCTGGCGCCAGGCGCAACTGGCCCGAGGTGTGGTTGGCGGCGAGCTCCCTGATGAAGGTGTGATCCTTGTCGAGGAGCGCATAGTCGAAGCGGATGCCGCTGCGCACAAACACCTTCTTGACGCCTGGGACCTCGCGGAGTTTCCGCAGCAGCGTGAGGTAGCTCTTGTGCGAGACGCGCAGGGCCTTGCAGGGCTTGGGGCTGAGGCAACGGCGGTCGGTGCAGGCGCCGGCCCTCAGCTGCTTGGCGCAGGCTGGGATGCGGAATTGGGCGGTGGGGCCACCTACGTCGTGGATGTACCCCTTGAAGTCGGGCTCGTGCGTCATCAGCTCTGCCTCGGCTAGCACGGACTCGTCGGAGCGCGTCTGTATGATGCGTCCCTGGTGGAAGTTGAGCGAGCAGAACGCGCAGTCGCCAAGGCAGCCGCGGTTGACGGTGAGCGAAAACTTGACTTCGGCCAGGGCGGGGATGCCACCTGCCGCGTCGTAGCTGGGGTGCCAGGTGCGGGCGTAGGGCAGCTCGTATACCTGGTCAAACTCCTCGGTGGTAAGCGGGGTGGAGGGCGGGTTCTGCACCACGTAGACCCCGTGAGGATACTCCTCCACCAGCGGGTGCGAGAGAAATGGGTTCAGCTGGCGAATCTGCTCGCCAAAGCTGCGCGCATAGGCTTCCTTGCTGGTGGAGATCTCCTCCCACGTGGGTAGGATGACTGGCTCAACGCACTGCTCGATGGTGCGCGCGCGATAGACCGTCCCTTGAATGAACGTGAGGTCACGCACGTCGAGACCCGAGTTCAGTGCATCGGCGATCTCTACGATGGAGTGCTCGCCCATGCCATAACTGATGAGGTCGGCGCCAGCGTCGATGAGCACGGAGCGCTTGAGCGAGTCCGACCAATAGTCATAGTGGGCAAGGCGCCTGAGCGATGCCTCGATGCCTCCCAGGATGATGGGGTTCTTCTTGTAGGTGCGGCGGATGAGGTTGCTGTAGACCACGACGGCGTGGTCGGGTCTGAGCCCCATCTTGCCGCCGGGAGAGTAGTAGTCCTTTGACCTGTGACGCTTTGCCACCGTGTAGTGGTTGACCATCGAATCCATATTGCCCGCGGAAACCAAGAAGCCGAGGCGAGGCTCCCCAAGACGCGTTACGCTGGCTGGGTCTCGCCAGTCGGGCTGCGCGATGATACCTACCTTGTAACCGTGCGCTTCAAGCAGCCGCGCGATGATGGCCGTGCCAAACGAGGGATGGTCAACATAGGCGTCGCCGCTTACGTAGACAAAGTCGCACTGCTCCCAACCGCGTTCGCGCATCTCGGCGCGCGTGGTGGGGAGGAAGTCCAGCGTTGTAGTGCGTCTTGTGGTTGTCATGGGGTCACTCTATCCATCGTGCCTGGCCGTCACGAGACGTCGTGCCTTATACGCCCTCCTTGCGGCGCATCTTGCGGATTTCGGCACGGCGGCGGGCCCCGTCGCACTCAGCGTGCTGCTCCTCGTTTGTCGCAACGAGGCCCCAGGGTACGCGGGTGGGATGGCCGTTCTCGTCAACGCAGACCTCGGTCAGGTATGCGTGGTTGATCATGCGACGTTCTTCCGAAGCGGGGTCGACCACGTATGTGTCTGCGCGAACCTCCATGGAGGTGTTGCCCACGTGCGTGACCCAGGCCTCGATGATGACGATGTCATTCAGAAACGCCGGATACTTGAACTCGAGCGTGTCGATGGCCGCTGTGGTTACGTTGCCGCCACACTGCAGCCGTGCGGCAATGCCCGCGACGTCGTCAATCCACTCCATGAGGCGCCCGCCAAACAGACGATTGGAGCCATTGATGTCCTCGTGGCGCAGCATGTGTGTGGCAACGGCGCTTGCCTCGCCGACAAACTTGACGCCCTTCGGATAGATCTTCTCCTTCTCTGCCTTGTCTGCGGCCATGTCAAACATGCGAGCCTCCTTGACCGAACGTGTTCCTCACTCCTCACTATCCCATAGTAGTCCACCGACACCTGAACTCGCACCGAGAGGGTCCGACCCTTGTGGCGCGGGTACAATTGCGTGAAGGTATCTTTAGGGGAGGTCGACATGCTGAGCGAGAACTGGGTCAAGATTGACGAGCGCACCTGGCGTTTTGAGGACCGTGGCGTGCGCTTCTTTTTGTTGATGGGCGACAACCAGGCGCTGCTCGTTGACAGCGGCATGACGATCCCTAACGCGCGAGAGCTTGCGGAGGAGCTGACCGATCTTCCACTGGCACTGTTCAACACCCATGCCGATCGCGATCACGTTGCAGGCAACGCTGCCTTCGAGCGCATCTATGTCAGTCCCTGCGAGCTTGTCCATCCGCAGCTGCGTGGCCTCACGTCTTCGCAGGTCATCCCTGTGTGGGATGGTGACATCATTGATTTGGGTAACCGTGACCTTGAGGCCATTGCCTTACCCGGTCATACGCCCGGCTCCATGGCACTGCTGGACCGTGCAACCGGCATGCTCTTTGCGGGCGACCCCATCCAGCGCAACGGTCGCATCTTCATGTTTGGAGCCATGCGCTCGTTGGCTGCCTACATCCATAGCCTGAAGCGCCTCCGCACGCGTGCGGGCGAAATCAGCTGCATCTGGCCATGCCATGCCGACTGCCCTGTTGACGTGGGAACCATTGGCGAGTTGGTTGCTGGTGCGGAGGCGGTTGAGCGCGGAGAGGTCCCGTATTCCATGTCCGAGATGCACGGCACGCCCATCCGCGAGTACGACGTGGGAGTCTCGACGCTCCTGCTCGACGCCTAATGGGAGTGCGTCTTGGGGGCTACCCCCAAGACGCACCTACGAGACTCCAAGCGAGCGGTATGACGGGTCGCGAAGCTTCTGCAGGCAGATGGCCATCTCGCCAAGGTACACACGCTGAATGTAGTCATCTACCACATACAGCGGCGGAATCAGGTCCTCAGAGAAGCTCTTGGCAAGCTCTGCGTGCAGTTTGTCCATGTCGTCAACCGTATCCACACCTAGGTATATGGCGTCAGGGGCATTCAAGGCAATGCTGACCGTGACTACGTCCGCTGTAAGCTGGAACAGGCCTTCCTCGCTCCAAGGCACGTCTTCGCTGTTCATGTCAAGCTTGAAGAGAGGCTCGTAGTAGCGTGTCTCGCCTGCCAGATTCTTGCGGCCCTTGAGGAGCCGTCCATCAATGATGGTCCCGAGACCGCCTGCTGCGTGGCCGAAGGCATGCCTAAAGAAGACAAGGCTTTCGTACTGGTCTTGGCTCACATAGCAGCCCACGGCAGCGGCGTTGCAGTTGTTGTCCACGTAGACCTTCACGCCAAACCGGTTCTCGATGTGTTCGCGCAGGTCATATGAGCCTTCATACAAATTGGGCAGCGTGACGGTGCCGCGATAGGCAACGCCTGGCACGGCTATGCCGATGGCGTCGAGGTCGCTTACCGAAACCCCACGAGCGGGGAGCGTCTCAAGCAGGTCTTCGATGTCGCGGTACTCAAGGCGCGGCTTGCGCACGGCGCCCTCGCTGGTAACCTCGCCATGATCGAACAGTCGGTAGCCCAGTCGAGCGTGATCGCGCAGGGTGAAGAGCGTGATGATGAGGATGCGGCGGTCGTTTGCGAGGTCACGTGCCGTACGAAGGCTCACCTCGGGCTCATCGGGAGCCTGGACGTCGTGCAAGGCATGCATCACCAGCTGCACGGCCGCGGCAGCATCGTAGCTGCCGAAGATCTTTCCCGGAATCTCGAAGACCACGGCGTCCGGGTGGACCTCCATAATCTGCTTGCGCATGTGGCTTACCTGCGGCGCGAGCATGATGGCCGCCCACTCGCCGCCTGGCTGCATCACTTGCGAGGCGGGCAAAGCGGTGAAGTCGTAGTCCAGCGAAAGCGCGATGGCGATGTCGCCCATCTTGGATGCGAACAGGCTGGTGGTCATGGCGGACGTGCAACAAAGCAGCACGTGCGTTGCCTGCTTTTCGTTCTCGTCCTCCAGGGACTCGACCATTTCGAAGAAGAGCTCCTTCGCGCGACGGAGGTCATCAAGCAGCACGTGCAGGAAAAAGATGGGCTCGTTGTCGAGGTGGCGGACAATGCGATACTCGGCAATCTCGCCTTCAGGCATGCTGGTATAGATGTTGATTTCCGCAGTGACAAGCTGGAGCACGATGCGCATGTGATCACTGTCAAGCGCTATGGGTGAAACGCCCTTGACGCGCTGCGACATGACCCATTTGCGAAACCGCTCGCCAATGCTTTTCACTGCTCAATCCCTCTCGGCATAGGTGGCCTCATCCCCATCGTACGACAATTGCCGTGTCAATGGTGTAAACCCTGATTGGATGTAAGCAAAATGAGGCGCACCAAAGAGGTCTGCCCTCCATGGTGCGCCTGGTGTTTGGGTGCGATTGCGAAGCTAGGTTGATCTAAATCAGGCCAAGGTACTTGAAGGCGTTGTAGAGGCCATCTTCGTCAACGTCGTCGGTGATGTAGTCGGCAGCCGCCTTGATCTCCGGGCCACCGTTGCCCATGGCCACGTTGTAGGCGCAGAGCTCGAACATGGAGAGGTCGATCTTGGCGTCGCCAAAGGAGATGGTGTCGGCCTGGTCAGCGCCCAGGTGCTCAAGCAGCACCTCGATGGCATGCTTCTTGGTGATGCCCTTGGGGCCCAGATCGCCAAAGAGCGCTTGCTCGTCCTTGCCGCCCCACGTGTTGGCCTCCATGTCGGGGAACTCAACCTTGGAGTCAAGGTGATCCTGGTAGGTGGACAGAATGAAGCTGACCTTGTTCACGTCGTCACGATAGAGGTCGTCGGTGCGGATCATCGAGTTGACGAAGTTCTGGCCTGCGTTCTTGGCAGCCTCCTCCGAGGCGCCCTTGCCCATGGCGTACTTGTACATGGCAGCGGGAGCCTGCTCAACAAACCAGCTGTTGATGTACATGCCACTGTTGGCCTCAAGGTAGAAGCCCAGATGACGCTCGTTGCACCAGTCGACGATGTGCTTGACCTGGTCAACCGTGAGGGCCTGATGCATGACAACTTGGCCGTCGTCCTCGACATAGCCGCCGTTGGCGCCAATCATGCCATCGAGCTCGGGAAGGTCGCGCTGCTCGATCTCAGCCTTGGAGCAGCCGGTGCACAGGTACACCTTGTGACCGTTCGCGCGAGCAAGCTCTACGGCTTTCTTTGCCGACTCGGGGCAAATGGCGTCATAGTTGATCAGCGTGCCGTCGACGTCCAAAAACACAATCTTGCTCATGGAACTTCCCCCTCCATCTGCGATACTCTATCCACTGCATTTCAATGCTAGCATGAAACGACGGTAGGATGCCTAAAGGGGAGGGCAACTATGTCAAATTGGGGTAACGACTGGAGCGAGTTCATGCAGAGCAAGCAGGCTCGACTCGTCCTGCATTCGTTCTGTGCGATTATCTGCGCGTTCTATGCCATCGATGCGGTGCGCGAGATGCTCTCGCCCGAGCGCTCGGCCATGATGATCGAGCAGGTCGGTGCGACCATGTATTACGTGCTCACCGTCTGCCGCACGCTGGTGTGCGTGTGGGTCTCGGTAATGTTTGGGCGCATGACGCTCAAGACGCTCAACGAGAAGGACGAGGACGACAAGTAAGTCGCCCGTCCGAAAGGACTACGAACAATGGCAAAGCTGTACTTCCGCTATGGCTCGATGGGGAGCTCCAAGACCGCGAACGCCCTGATGGTTGCCTACAACTATCAGGAGAAAGGCCAGCAGGCGCTGCTTGCCAAGCCCGCACTCGACAATCGCGACGGCGCAGGCGTGATGGCCTCGCGCATAGGGTTGTCGCGTCCGTGCATCTCGGTGGAGCGTCTCATGGAGATGACGCGCGAGGAGATTTGCGCGTACGACTGCGTGATTGTTGACGAGGCACAGTTTTGCACCAAAGAGCAGGTGGCGTTCCTTACCGATATCGTTGACAAGTACGAGGTACCAGTTATCTGCTACGGGCTGCGCACCGACTTTCAGCGCAATCTCTTCGAGGGTTCGCTTTGGCTCCTGGCTTGGGCGGACATCATTGAAGAGATCAAGACGGTGTGCTGGTGCGGCAAGGCGGCAACCTGCGTGGCGCGCTTCGACGAGAACGGCGTCATGGTCACCGAGGGAAGCCAAGTGCAGCTAGGTGGCAACGACAGCTATGTCAGCGTGTGCCGCAAGCATCACAAGCTGGGTTTGATTCACGCGCCAGAGGCGTAGCGCCAAGCGGCCCCGTCCTGACTGTCCGGGCCGCTTGGCGCTACGCGAGGTGCGCCTTGATGCGGCTGACGAGCAGGTCAATGACCGCGGGGTTCCTTCCGCCACCTGGCACAAGGATGTCCGCGGAGTACTTGAATGGCTCGACAAACTGCTCGTGCATGGGCTTGACCGTCTCGAGATACTGGTTGACCACGCTCTCCACGCTGCGGCCGCGTTCGCGTACGTCGCGCACCAGTCGGCGAAGGATACGCACGTCGGCGTCCACATCCACAAACACCTTCAGGTCCATCTGCTCGCGCAGCTCTGGTGAGGCAAAGATCACGATGCCCTCAACGATGATGACGCGGGAGGGATACACCGTCGTGGTTGCATCGGTACGATCGTACGTGGGGAAGTCGTAGACGGGCACCTCAACGGCCTTGCCCTCGCGAAGCGCCGCCAGGTGCTCAACCAGAAGCTCGGTCTCGAAGGCGTCGGGGTGGTCGTAGTTAAGCTTCGTGCGCTCCTCGTAGGTTAGCTCGTGGTGCGCGCGGTAGTAGCGGTCGTGAGTGATGACCGTGACGTCGTTTCCCAGCTCCTGGGCGATGCGCTCGGTGAGCGTGGTCTTGCCGCTTCCCGTACCTCCGGCAATGCCAATAACAAACACGTCATTCATGGTGTCGCTCCTCATCCGCGCGATTGGTGGCGCGTGGCCCTCAGTAGCATCATATACGATGGCCGTCTCATCCCGTTTTACGCATCGACGAGGTGGGAGAACACGGCATCGATGTGCGCTTCGGGCACCTCGCAGCTCTGCAGGTAGCCCCGTACCGATCCGTGCGTTGCCACGACCGTGTCGTAGACCGTGGCGATGGTCTGCATCCGATTGGTCACAGGGCCCTTCGGCAGTAGCGAAACGTCAGCGTCAGCGACGCTCCCGAGCAGCATCTCCACGTCGGGCACCGTCCCAAAAGAGTAGGCGTAGTCTGCGATGATGTCACGGCGGCCAACCTCCGCAAGGCCGAGCAACAGCATCGTGAGCACGCCCGTCCGGTCTATACCGGCGGCGCAGTGGAAAAGCACGCAGTCGTCAGGCTCTGCCTGGGCGAGAAAGGCGAAGATGCGCCTGATGCAGTTCTCGGAGCGCAGCATGGTGAGATAGCTTGTGGCCAAGAAGCTGCCCTCAGCACGAATGGGGGCCATCGCGGGGGCCGACAAGTCCCGATCGTAGAGGGGGACGTTGGCCCAGGTAACCCAATCGAGCTTTGCGAAAGAACACGTGACCGCTGGTGTCTCGCCAATGCCGCGCAGGTCAAGCACGTAGCGCACACCCCACGAGCGCAATGTGTCGAGGTCCTCGGCAGAGAGCAGGCCCGTGGATCCGCTGCGCAGGAAGCGATGCGTCTGCGTCTTGCCGCGCGGCGTGACGTACCCTCCCAGCTCGCGCACGTTGTGCCCTGAGCGAACGCGCAGAATGCGCCCATAATCAAGAAGCTCGTCCATTGCCACCACCTGTCGCTTTGTCCTGTCTTCATGGTATCAGCTAGGAGTGGCCGACAGACGAGTGTCGCCCTACGTTTCAAGGGCAATCGAGTGCCTGTGACACTGCTCGTGATTGACCACGCACGTTCTCAACTGCTACCTTGACCATGGAGTTTTCTCACGAAACGCTACCTATAGGGAGGCGCATGTCCCCATGGCAGTCTTTGTCACAGGCGACATCCACGGTTGGCTCGACATCGGCAAACTCACCCCCGACCGTTGGCCCCAAGGCACCAAATTGCGCAGGAGCGACCTGCTTGTCATATGCGGAGACTTTGGCCTGATATGGAACAATCCCATCACGCTGGAGGAGAAGTTCTTCATTGACTGGCTGGACAGCCGCCCATGGACCACGTTGTTTGTTGACGGCAACCATGAGAACTACGACCTTCTGGACACCTTCCCTATAACCACGTGGCACGGTGGCAAGGTGGCCGTCTTGCCGGGAACCAAGAACGTGATCCACCTGCTGCGCGGCCAAGTGTACGAGATGGGCTCGTACGGGCGCTGGTTCTGCATGGGCGGCGCACCCTCCCATGACATCTCGAGCCGCGTGGCTGGCGTGAGCTGGTGGCCGCGCGAGGTGCCGAGCGAGCAAGAGATGGATGAGGGCTGGGCCAACCTCGAGCGCGTGAACTTCCAGGTAGACTATGTCTTCTCGCATGACGTGCCGCGCAAGCTGCGCCGCTTTGCCATGGCGCGCCACTACGACGAGACACGTCTGCAGGATGATGCGATCTCGGCGTTCTTGCAGCGCGTTGAGGACGCGCTTGACCACAAGCGGCTCAAGATGTGGTATTCGGGCCACTATCACGATGACATCATGATTCGCGATCGCAAGCACTGCGTGCTCTACAACCAAGTGGTGCCGCTGGGCGAGCTTCCCGATGGCAAGATTCATCGTCACATGCCGTACTGCCAGGAGTCGTGGATTGGCGTGGAGGGTGCCGGCAAGACGTACCGTGAGTGGGTGCTCTCTCGTCGTATTGAGGGCTGCACCATTACGTGGAAGGACAACGAGCACATCGGTCTGGCCACGGCGACCATGTTTGGCAAGATCACCTTCTATCCGCAACCGAACGGCCAGCCCGAGGTTGTCGAGATGAAGATCGTGCGCAAGAACGACGGTCAACCGATGTTCCGCGTGCGCTTCGAGCTCAACGACGAGCTTCGCTCGCAGGAGCTCTTCCTTGAGATGACCGAGGTGCTCGAGCGCACCGACACGCGCGGTGCGACGCGCGTGCTGCTCTGCTGCACGGCGGGCATCACCACCACCATGTACGAGCGCAGGTTGAACGCGCTGGCCGAGTCGCTCTCGTTGCACTACGAGTTCACGGCTATGCCGCTCGATTCCGCCATTCTCAAGAAGGGCACCTACGACGTGGTCATGGTTGCCCCGCAACTAGGATACCGACGCAAGGACGCGCAGCTTGCATACCCCAATGCGCTGGTCATCGAGATTCCGGGCGACATCTTTGCGCGGTTTGACGTGAACGCTACGCTCCACATGCTGCTCGACGCGCTTGACGAGGGCATTGAGCAGGCTCCTACCGGCAAGGACCTGAAGATCGTCCGTCCCATCGACGATACCAAGGACGTCATGGTCATCTCGGTGCTTCACCGCGAGGACACGTCGGTCATCGGGTATCGCGTGTTTGCCAACAAGGGCGTGGCCCTCGACGGCATGGTGTACAAGAAGCACGTCAACTTCCGCGACATCCAAGACGTGCTGGCCACGGTGAAGGTTGACGGCATCAACGTCTCTGACCTCGACGCGGTGGGCATCGCCATGCCGGGCATCATCAACCGCGAGTCGGTCTCGATGCCGGCGACGGACGTGCGCGACTACGACCTTGGCCGCGAGCTGAAGCGCCGCTACGGCATTGAGGTCTACATGGACAACGATGCCAACGCCGCTGCCATGGGCTGCTACATGAGTCAGGACGACTTCGACTCGGTGGTCTTCCACATCCAGCAGACGGGCATGATTCCATGCGGCGAGGGTATCGTATGCGACGGCCACCTCTGCAAGGGCCGCCTGAACTACGCCGGCGAGATGGAACCGGTGGCTTGGCTGATGGGCTTCTCAGGAGACCCGTACGAGATGGTGTGGACCTACGAGGGCATGACCGAAATCGTGGCCAACTATCTGTGCGCGAGCATCTGCACGGTGTCGCCTGACGCGGTGTATGTGGCGGCGCCGCTCGTGCGCGACATGGACGAGCTGCGCGAGTGGCTGTGGCGCACCATCCCGATGGCCTACGTGCCCGAGCTCCGCTGGGTGAGCGACTATCGCGAGCTGATGTACCTGGGCGAGCTTGCCCTGTGCATCCAGAAGCTCACCAACCCAAGGCCTCACCGTAAGTGGTAGGCAACCTAGCTAGGTACTGAGAAAGCACGGGCCTCGGTGGCGCATTGCGCTCTGCCGAGGCCCGTGCCTTTCTGGTGCGGTGCTTTGCTAGCCGACAAGATGCCCCAGGACGGCGTCCAGCTGTTCAGTGGGCACCTCGCAGCTGCGCAGGAAACTCCAGATGGACCCATGGGCTGCAAGGATGCTGTCATACACCGTGGAGATGGTCTTCACCCGCGTATCGAGGATATAGGTATAGGGAGCGGTGGGCGCCTCCTCTTTGCCAGACAGTGCGTCGATGGTGGCGTCCACGTCATCTGGCTCGCCAAACGAGAGTGCATAATCCCTGATGATGTCCCTGCGGGGGACCCGCGCCAAGCTGAGCAAGAGCATGCTGACCACGCCTGTTCGGTCCATGCCCGCCGCGCAGTGGAAGAGCGCGCACTCTCGGGGTGGCGTCTGAGAAAGGAAGGCAAAGATGTCGCGGAGCGCCTTCTTGTTCGTAAGCATGCGCAGGTAGCTCGTCACGAGGTAGTTGTCCACGTCCCGCACGGGCATCATGGCCGGCGCAGAGAGGTCGTAATCAAACAGCGGAACGTTCTTCCATGTTGCCCATGACGTGCGCGAAAACGGGCAGGTGGCGCGTGGCTCCTCCCCGCGGCTGCGCAGATCAAGAACGCGTGTCACTCCCCATGTGCGCAAAAGCTCTTGCTCATCGGTGCTGATGGCGCGCGTCGCTCCACAGCGCACAAAGCGATGCGTCTGAGTGAGGCCGTATTCGCCGACGTATCCGCCAAGCTCTCGAATGTTGGGACAGGTCCGAAGGAGCAGGTCGTGGTTATGTGGGTCATAGAGTGAGTCGTACTCGAGATTTGTGCGCACGATTCCTCCTCGCGTTAAGTGGATAGCCATGACTGTACAACAGTGAGTGTTCGACGTAAACGTATAAGGCCAGAAGACTCATGATGTCTATCGCATCAAAATGTGTGATTTGGTGACTGTCAGTTAGGCTTCCTGTCCTCGCGCTAATTCGCTAAGCTGCTGGTTATTGCGCTCATCAAGGAAGCATTTCCAACGGTTCGATCAGGGAGATCGTCGCATGATATACGTCATCCGCCACGGACAGACTGCGCTCAACAGCGCGCATGCCTTGCAGGGGAGAAGCGACGCGCCGCTCAACGAGACGGGTGAGGAGCAGGCACGAGAGGCCGCTCGCCAACTTGCCGCGCGCGGAATTGTGTTTCGCCACGTCTTCTCTAGTCCGCTTCAGCGTGCGGTGCAGACGGCAGAGCTGGTGGCGCCGGGTGTGCCGGTACAGTGCGACGAGCGCCTCATGGAGATGGACTATGGCCCCTACGAGGGCATTGACCTGAAAAGCCCACCACCCGAGATCATCACCTTCTTCAGCGACTTTGTGCACAACCTGGCGCCGGAGGGCATGGAGCAGCTTGCCGACGTGGTGGCGCGAACGGGGGCGTTTGTCGAGGAGATCAAAGCGCTTGACGGGGACGTGCTCATCTCGACGCACGCCATCGCGATGAAGGGCATCCTGGAGCACCTCACGCCTGATTCTGGCGGCTCGTATTGGTCAAAGTATTTGGGCAACTGCGCGGTGTACGCCATCACGGTGGATGGCGGACAGCTGGGTGTGCCCGTCGAGCTCCTGTGAAAGGGGAAAGACCATGACATGGGCAGCTTTTGAGACGAACAACGTCCCACTCATTCTGTGTGGGGTGTTCTATAGCCTGCTGTGCGTGTTCAGCATCGTCACGGGGCTTATGTATATGAGCGGGAAGCGCGCGCTGAACCCGCTTGAGCTGAGCGACTCATTTGTGAAGCGTCTGCAGAACTCTGGCGAGCTCGAGGCCTTTGCGCGGCGCATGGGTTTGGTGACGTTTGTGGTCGGCATCGTCCAAGGGCTCACGGCCTTTGCGTGTCTGCGCTGCGGAAGCGTGGCGCTCTATGTGCTGGCAGTTGGGTTTACCCTCTTCTCCGTCTGCTCGGTGCTCTTCAAGCTCAAAGGGAAGATAAACGCCTTCCCGCTGCTGAAGCTTACGGCGTATCTCGCCATACTAGTCATCCTGCTGCTGGGAAGCACGCGGGCGCTGTTCTTCTAGGGAATTGGTCGCGCCTGCGCAGAGTGCCCAGGCAACTTGCTTTAGGACCGTATCTGCGCTCCGCGGATACTGCTATAGTTTTTGATTACAAAACAGCAGGTTCTGAGCCAAAAATGTGACTGGGGGAATCACATGTCTGAGCAGCTCAAGAAGCGTGAGATGAAGAAGAATCTCGGTTGGGCCACCGCTACCTCTATCGTGGTGGGATGCGTCATTGGCGCGGGCGTGTTCTTCAAACCGTATGCCATCTACCAGGCAACGGGCGGTGCCCCCGGCATGGGCATGCTTGCTTGGCTGGTGGGTGGCCTCATGAGCATCTTTGGTGCCCTCACCTTTGCCGAGGTGGCGATCCTCATTCCCAAGACGGGCGGAATGGTGACCTACCTCACTGAGGCGTTTGACGAGCGCCTGGGCTTTCTTGCGGGATGGATGCAGGTCGTCATCTTCTACCCGGCGTTTCTTGCAGGGTATGGCGTGAAGGTGGGTACCGAGCTGGCCGAGTACCTCGGCGGATGGGCGGTGCTTCCCATCGCGCTGCTCGTCATCGTCACGCTCGTGGCCATCAATGCGCGTGGGTCAGAGTCGGCGGGCGGCATGCAGGTGGTGGCCACGGTCTGCAAGCTGGTGCCACTCGTGCTGATCATCGTGTTCGGCTTCCTGCGTGGCGAGGGTGGCCATGCAATCGTCTCTCCGCTGGTGGCGGAGGGGAAGAGCGCCGTGGGTGTCTTTGGCTCAACGCTCCTCGCCGTGCTCTTTGCCTTTGAGGGGTGGACAAACGTGGGTACCATCGCGGGCGAGATGCGCAATCCCGCGCGTGACCTGCCGCTTGCCATCGTGGGTGGCGTGTCCATCATCATGGCCGTGTACCTTGTCATCAACGTCGCATACCTATGGGTACTCCCGGCTGACCAGCTCATGAACCTCGAGTCTCCGGCAGCCGCCGTGGCAAACGTGATATTTGGGCAAGCGGGCGGCACGCTCATCAAGGTGGGCATCATCATCTCGGTGATTGGTGCGGGCAACGGCTTTCTGATGAGTGGCTCGCGTGTGGCCTACCAGCTTGCTGCCGAGGGCACGTTGCCCGCGAGCGAGCGCCTTGCCGCCATCAACGAGCGTCATGTTCCCGCCAACTCGGTCATCTTGATTGGCGCGCTTGCGTGCCTGTACTCCATCATTGGCGAGTTTGACCTGCTCACTGACCTAGGCGTCTTCTCCTGCTGGGTCTTCTACACGCTGACCTTTGCCTGCGTCATCCACCTGCGTCGCGTTCACCCCGAATGGGAGCGAACCTACCGTGTGCCCGGCTACCCGGTGGTGCCGGCGCTCGCCATCGCGAGCGGTCTGTATGTGATCGCCAGCCAGCTGTTCCTCTCTGGTCAGCGCGCCATGCTGATGTCGTTGGCAAGTGTGGCGATCACGCTCGTGGGCCTGCCCGTGTTCTACGCCGTGCGTCGGAAGAAGCAGGCGTAGTGCGTCCTGGGGCTACCCCCAGGACGCACCGAGCTTATCGCAGCGTGCCTACGTAGGCGAGGGTCTCGTTGGGAACGACGATGCTTCCGTCCACCGCAAAGCGCTCGTAGATGTCCTCAACCGCAGCCTTGAATGGCTCGTAGTCTGCCTCGTCCTCGCGGGGCGCATACGAGCCGGAGAGGCAGCGCTGCACAAACCTCTCCCGGCTGTATGGAAGCGGGTTGTCAAAGCTCCATAGGTCATACTGTCCACCGAAGAAGTCAACGATGCGCTGGTCATCGCGGGTCATCCCGCCCGCGAACCCATTGAAACGTGGGCAGAACGCGGTAAACACCTTCTCGCAGGCGACGTTGACTGGCGTGTCAACCACGCGCACGTTCCAGATGAGCGCCGCACGCGATGCGCCACGCAACACGCGCAGGCACTCATCACGAAAGGCGGGCCCGTCAAACCAGTGAAACGCTTGCGCAGCGGTGACGAGGTCAACCGAGGTGTCAGCCAGCCCCGTGTGCTCCGCAGTCCCCTCAACCCAAGTGACACGTTGAGCAATGCTGTCCGAAAGGTTCGCGCGTTGCCGCATGTCGTCATTGGGTTCGACTGCAAAGACGTGGGCCCCAGTCTCTGCCAGCTGGCCAGAGAAGATGCCCGTACCAGCACCGATATCGGCAACGGTGCTCTCTTTCGTGAGCTGTGCCCATGTGGCGAGGCGCTTGACCAGTTCTGAAGGATAACCAGGCCTACCCTTGGCGTAGCTGTCTGCGCGTCCGTCAAAGCGCTTGGTATTGTCCATAGTCCTTCCCCCTTAGCGAAGCGCGCGACCTTGCATCGTGCCGTTGTGTCAAGTGTATCCTTGGACATAACGAATGCGCTACCATGGCCTCTGGCTGCGCACCACAGAAGGGGAGAGCAATGCTTGAGAATGAACTCGTCGTCAAGGCGCTTATCTTGGTCGTTACGTGCCTCATTGCCTTGGTGCTGCAGGTGGTGGCAACCAAGTTTGTAAAGCGCGTGTTCCAGCTTGCGAACGTCCCTCGGAGCTCCATCATCGTCAACGTGGTCAGGAGCCTTATCTGGTTCCTCGCGCTGCTCTCGGTGCTCGAGCCTGTCTTTGGGGTGCAGCCAACGGCCTTTGTCGCAGCACTGGGTGTGACCTCCATCGCCGTTTCCTTTGGTTTGCAAACCACGATCTCAAACCTTATCTCCGGTCTGGGAATCATGCTCGCCCGCGTGTTTGAGGTGGGTGACTGGATTGAGGTAGGTACCTATCAAGGTGTGGTCACTGACATCACGTGGCGCTCCACCACCATCCGTACGCTGGTTGGCGACGTGGTGGTCATCCCCAACTCAGTGCTCAACACCACCACGTTGCGCAAGCTCGCGCCGCTGTCTGCGCGCTCGGTCACCATTGGGCTCGACATCCACCCCGAGGCCGACATGGTGGAGGTCGAGCGCGACGTGCGGGAGTCAGTTGAAAAGGCGGTAGCTGAGTGGGTCGATCCCGAGGTGGGCGTCCTTCTCATCCATCAGGGTTATGGAACGTTTGGCTTCCGTCTGGACGTGAAGGTCTGTTTACGTGACATGGCGAACGGCCTGGCCGCTCGGCAGGCCATTGTGCACGCATGTTCGGGCAGAAGCTGGCTCGCTCGCTGGTAATGCACGCTATGAGGGCCGACGCATCTAGCCGAATGCGAGAAATCGAGTACCAGTCTCAGCACCACGTATACAATAGATATTCGAACTAAAGGAGGGGAGGCGCATGGCAACGCAGGTCAAGACTATCGTGCTTGATGCCGAGGGCATTGACTACGCATCCGAGGCGGTTGCGGAGTTTCTTGCTGGCACGCGTCTTGACCACAGAAGTGCCCTCTCCGCGCGGTTGACCATCGAGAATGCCCTGTTGAGCCTCCGAGATCACTTTGGCGAGGACACGAAGGCCCAAGTGATCGTGAGCAACCGTCTGGGCAAACCTCGGCTGCTCATCAGGGTGCGCGGAAGCCGCTTTGATCCGCGCGAACAAGGCGACGAGACCGACTGGGAACGTACGCTCATGCAGACGGCCGGCCTCAGGCCGTCGTACGCCTACAACGGTGGCTACAACATCATCGGCATCTCGTGTCCGCGGCCTCCTTTGGGCTCAACCGCCTTGGCGACCGTTGCCATCATCACGGGTGCGGTGCTGGCACGTGCAGGCCTGTACCTGCCCGAGACCACGCGCACCATGCTCCTTGACGGGCTGGTCAACCCCGTGTTTGACACCTACGTGGGAATGCTTTCGGGCGTTGCCGGCCCCATGGTGTTTCTCTCGGTTGCCTGTGGTATCTGCGGCATTGGCGACATGGCTGCGCTTGGTCGCAGTGGAAAGGCCCTCATAGGCCGCCACATGGTCACGAACCTGCTTGCGGTAGTGCTTGCCTTCGCAGCGGCATTGCCGCTCTTCCATCTGCGTGGTGACGAGGTCGCCCTGTTGTCCAACCCTATTCTCAGCATCTCCAGTATCGTGTTGGGGCTCTTCCCAACCAACCTGTTCCAGCCGTTCATTGAGGGCAATACGCTGCAGATCATCATGCTTTCGGTGGTCGTGGGCATCGCGGTGCTTTCGCTGGGAGACCTCGCCGAGGGGGTGCGCGAGGCCCTCAACCAGCTCAACATGCTGGTGCAGTTCCTGATGGAGCAGCTTTGCCGTCTGCTTCCGATGCTCATTGTGGTGATGAGCATCTCTCAGACGTGGTCGGGCACCCTTGGCGCACTGTTCCAGTCGTGGTTGCCCATTCTGGTGACGGGATTGGTCATGGTGGTGTTTTTGGCGGCGCAGTTCCTTTTTACCAGTGCCTCGTGCGGTATCGGATTTCGCGAGCTGATAACCACCTGCTTTCCTTCCATGGCAACCGCCTTCATCACCGCGTCTCCGTCCGCCGCGTTTGGCACCATGCTTACCGCTTGCAGGGACTACCTGGGCGTCGATCACGAGCAGTCATCGTTTGGCGTGCCGCTGGGCATGGTGCTCTGCAAGCCCATGACGGCAATTCTTCTCACGGTGGTCATGATGTACAGCGCCCATGCCTACGGTATGGGCGGCAGTGTCCTGTGGTACGTGCAGCTCGCTATATCGTGCCTGCTATACGCAGTTGCGGTTCCACCGGTTCCCGGCGGTATGCTGGCCTGCTATGGCATGCTTTTGGCAAGCCTAGGCATCCCCATGGACGCCCTTGCGGTGGTCGCGGCGCTCGACCTTCTGCTCGACAACTGCTGCTCCGGTGGAAACGTGGGGTCACAGATTACCCAGATTGTGCTCGCCGCTGATTCGTTGGGTGCACTAGACCACAGCGCCCATGCAGACGGTGGTGAATAGCGCCCCTTGCGCCGTATGAAGGAGGGCATGCATGCTTGGAACCTTTGCAGCAGTTGCCCCCATTGTGTTCGCCCGCGTCTTCGTTGTGGGCAACTACCAGATTCCGTCTGATTCCATGCTTCCCACGCTCAGGCGCGGAGATCGCGTTTGGGGTGAGAAGATATCCGCGCGTCGTGGAGCCGTGGCGGCGGGCGACATCGTCACCTTTCATGACCCGCGCTCGCCCCGGCGTACGCTGATCAAGCGTGTGATTGCTACAGGGGGACAGACGGTGGACCTGCGTGACGGCATCGTGCTTGTTGACGGAGAGCCCCTTTCTGAGCACTACCTCAAATCTAGTGGCACCTATCCGTTTGGCGCGTCGGCCGTTTCGTATCCCGTGCATGTCCCTCAGGGCAGCGTTTGGGTGATGGGAGACAACCGGAAGAACTCGTTTGACTCGCGGTTCTTTGGGCCCGTTGCCGTGAGTGCGCTGACATCTCGTGTGGTATATCGTTATTGGCCGCTAGAACAAGCCCGTAGGTTGTAGCTTCTCGTCTCGTGATAAGAATCAGCGCCCAAAAGGGGCTACAATCAAGTATTAGGCACGCCGCGTCACGAAGAAGGAGCCAAAGCATGAACATCACGACCACCATTGACGGCGCCAAGGCCACGATGTCGGTTGACGGTAAGCTCACCGTTGCTACCAGCCCCGAGCTTGAGAACGAGATTTCAAACCTGCCCGAGACCGTGAAGGAGTTCGATCTTGACCTGGTTGGTCTGGATTACATCTCCAGTGCCGGCCTGCGCGTGCTGGTCGCTACGCAGAAGCTTGCCGAGCGTCGTGGTGGCACCATGGTTATTCGCCACCCCAGCGATGAGGTGTACGACATCTTCGATATGACGGGGCTCGCGGACGTCTTCACCATCGAGCGCTAATCGTCTTTTGGCCTGTATCAGGCAAAGGGGAACAACATGAATGAGCTGATGCAGGCGTACCGTCAGTGGATTCTGGCGCAGCACCTTGAGGGCTGCACGCTGGTTGAGACTGACGAGGGCAATATCGTCATAGAGAACGAGCTGGTCAAAGGCTGGGTAAACTTCTATGACATCGATGGGATGACCATCGTAGAGCTGCGCCTCGAGCGCGTGCTTGATGGTGAGCCCGCATTCTTCCTGCACTTTGAGCTCGAGGATCTTGTTCGTGCGCAGAACCTCTTCAACGAGATGGCCGAGGCACTGTATAGCGCCACGCACCGCGAAGTGAAGCACATACTCCTGTGTTGCACCTGTGGCGTGACCACTACGTACTTTGCCAACAAGCTAAACGAGCTTGCCCAGAGCTTTGGCCTTGACTACGACTTCACGGCGCAGCCTGTTGAGGAGGCCAAGATGAACGGGGCAGAGTATGCAGCCGTGCTGCTTGCCCCGCAGGTTGGCCATCAGCGCAAGGCGGTTGTCGAGGCATTGCCCAATACCCCGGTCATTGAGCTGCCAGGAAAGATATTTGGCTCTTACGATGCGGCTGGTGTGCTGCGCCTGGTCGTGGACGCGCTTTCGGGCGGCAGGTCTGCTTCTGGTAAGGGTGCTCTGCGGGTGGCGCGCGACTACGACAAGACAAAGTGCGTGCTCGCAATGAGCTACATCCATCGCGAGGATGAGCCCACGTTAAGCTATCGTCTGCTCGACCACGGAACCGTTGTGCTTTCGGGCATGCTCGTGCGCCGCGTCTTTGATCTTCATACCCTTGAGGACCTGGCTGCCACCCTTCGCGTGCAAGGTTGGAAGACCAGTGATTTTGATGCCGTCGGCATTGCCATGCCCGGTATTGTGGATAAGGGCGTGCTTGTTGAGCAGCACAACGGTGCGGAAGTGCGCTTTGAGATAGCTTCAAAGCTCTCGGAGCTTTGGGACACCAAAGTGTACGTTGACTATAACGCGAGCGCTGCGGCTATCGGCTGCTATGTGTCGCAGGAAGAGTATGACAACGTCGTGTTCCATGCGCAGGCCATCGGTGTTGCTGATGGTGAGCAGGGCTATGTGGTTGCCGGAAAGCCGCTGGTGGGCAGGGGTGGACGCTCAGGACATGTGGGCCCGCTCGCGAAGGGGTTTGCACTGAGTATGAGCCTCGATGATGCCGCCTGGCGCGTGAACGGCATGCGCGAGCTGGTTGCCCGATACCTTGCCAACGTCATCTGCGGGCTCGCCCCTGACGCGATCTATGTCTGGTGCGACCTGCTTCCCGACATGGACGAGCTGCGCGCAGAGCTCGCGAAGTCCCTTCCTGCGGATGCCATTCCCGCGCTTGTGGGGGTCGCGGACTACGACGAGTGCGTGCTGACCGGCGAGCTCTCACTCTGTCTGAGCAGGCTGGCAGCCAAGGAGTAGGTTACCTGCGCCGCACAACTCATTCCAGGCATTGGTGCCTAGCTGCGCCCCTCTTCGTCACGAGCGTCATGGCTGTATGTCTTCACCAGGTCAGTTGCGATGGTGGCCCCGATTGGGAGGGCCACGATGAGCGGCCACCAGGCGCCCGTAACGATGCTGCCTACGATGCAACCCACCCCAACGGCGTCAAAGGCGATGCTCTCAAGGAGCATCTTCTGCTGGGCTTTGCGCAAGGGGGCCCTCGAGGCAGCGTGTGAGTCGGGCGCGACGGCTTCGTCATCGCTGGCTGGCCGCGCAGGCTGTTCCACCGTCTGATGCGGCGAGGCGAGCACCTCTTCCAACACGGCCTCAAACTTGGGCGTCCACCACAGCTCGTAGCCTGCCTTGGTAGGATGGACCGGGTCATGCATGTAGAGGGCGTAGTCCTCTGGCGTTACGGCGCGCATCTCCTCGTCGTGGTAAAGGTCGATGACCGAGATGCCCATCAGCTCCTTGATCTGCATGAGGAGCTCGACCATCTGGGCGTAGGCGTCGCTCTCAAAGTAGGTACCGGTGTAGAAGAGCACAGGGCAGCGCCACGTTGCGCGCGCATACTCAACGACGTACTGCATAGCGCCAGCTACGGTGCCCGTGTCATAGGGACCCTCGGCAACTACGGCACCCATGGCCTTGCCCTTCCAGGCATCGTTGGTAGAGAGCTGGCAGACGAAGGCGTCCACATGGATATCGGTGGGAATGGTGTGCATGCGCTCGATGTACGAGGTGCCATCGTGGTCGTCGTCGGTGAGCGTGGTGCCGCTGACGGCTTCCTTCAGGGCGATGATGCCGTCTTTGGCCTGCAAGAAGTCTGCGCAGGCCTGGCCAAACGAGAGCGCGCCAACGGTGACGGAACTGCCGAGGAAGATGATGGTCTTGCCGAACAGGGGGCTCGTCTTGTCGGTGAGCACGAGACTTACGTCGTAGATGTCAGCGTTTCCGGGGAGTGCCTTCGCCTCTTCGTTGGCCTCGCGCTGCTTCTCATCGAATGACAATGACTGCATGACTGGCTCCTTAGCTGCAGGGTGAGCATCTTGAGTATAGATGCTCGAGCGCATCGCCCTTTGGACGCCTTGCTTGCAAAACGACCTGCGGCTATTGCAAAAATGGCGTCCAAAGGGCGATTGAGATAAGAAGACGGGCACGTGGGAGTTCCACGTGCCCGTCAGTGCAGCGCTTTGAAGCTGGAATGTGGCTACGCGGCGTTCTTCTCGCCAATGGAGAGCAGGGCGTTCAGCAGGATGCCGAAGATGGAGGCGCCGGCGACGCACGGAATGCTCATGCCGAAGAAGGGGATGTTGCCGCCAAACTGGTACTGGCCGCCCAGGCCAATGACCATGATGGCAGCAATCACGGCGATGTTCTTGGCAGAGAACATGTCGACGCTCTTGTCAATCATGATGGCGATACCCTGCGCGGCGATAGCACCAAACAGGTACACCTCAAGGCCGCCGATGACGGCCAGAGGGATGCCGTAGATCACCTTGATGAGCGGGGTGAAGCAGGCGACGATCATCGCAAAGATGGAGGCAACCGCCAGCACGGGCACGGAGAAGACGTGGGTGATGGCCATGGTGGAGATGTTCTCGCCGTAGTTGGTACCTGCGGGGCCACCCACAAAGCCAGAGACCATGTCGCAGAGGCCGTCGCCGATGAGGTTGCGGTCAAGCAGGTCGATGAGGCTGTAGTCCATCTTGACGCCCTTCTTCTTGGCAACGTCGTTGACGTAGATGTCAAGCTGGTACATGTGGGCGGTGGACTCGGGAATGGTGGCGATGGCGATGGGCATGATGGCCACGAGTGCGGTCATGGAGAAGGTGGGCAGGCTGAAGGCCGGAACGGCGATCGGGCCGATGCTCCAGAGTGAGTTGAGCGACTCGTCAGCGATGCTGCGGAACAGGTTGAGGTCCGCGCCGCCTACCAGATAGAAGATGGCCGCAACGGCGCAGCCGGTGGCAGCACCGAGCAGCAGGGGAATCTGCCCCAAGAAGCCCTTGAGGTACTTGGAGTAGAAGATGGTGGAGAGCAGCGTGACCAGCGAAACCACGAGCCACGCGCTGGCGATGGGACCCTCGGCGGTAGAGACGGCGTCGCCCAGGGCGTTGCCGGCCAGCGTCAGGCCGATGATCATGGAGATGGGGCCGGTGATGGAGGGAGGCAGAATCTTCTCGACGGCCTCCTTGCCAAACTTGCGCACGATGAGGCCGGCGGCGATGGAGATGAAGCCGCTCATGATGATGCCGAACTGGGCCTTGGAGATGAGCTCGGTGGGAAGGATACCAGTGGCCTCCCAGGCAGCGAGCTGCTCAGGTGTACCCTCGGCGACGGCCATGCTGGCGACGGCGGAGAGGTAGGCAAAGCTGGAACCGTAGTACAGCGGAATCTTCTTGCCAGTGATGAGGATGAAGCACAGGGTGGCCAGGCCGGAAGCAAAGATGGTGGTGGAGACCTGGAAGCCCGTGATCAGTGCGACCGTAATGGTTGCCGGGAACATGACGATGACTTGCTGAATGGCGTAGAGGACAAGCCGTAGGGTATCGGGCCGCTCCTCTGGCAAGTAACCGTAAACGTCGTTGCCTTGGGACATAGGTACCTCTTTCAATCGGGTGCACTGCCTTGGGTCAGTCCAGGCCCGAGGCCGCGGGCAATTCTACCATTCGAAAGAAAAGGCACCTGTTACGTAATCAGAAGTTAGCCGAATCGATAAACCCTACAAGATACGCAGTTGGTAGAGGCCGGCGTCTGAGAAACCAAGCGAACGGTAGTATCCACGGGTGCCGACGGCACTGATGACGGCGATTTGCCGATATCCCGCATGGCGAGCGCGCCGACACGCCTCCTCGACGAGCGCCTTGCCCAGGCCCACATGCTGCGCTGCCCCGTGGGCGGTGGTCCCCAGGCCGGCGACACGGCCATAGACGTGTACCTCACGAATCATGGCGGTTCCGGGTGCTGTGGGCAGGGGCACGGCGCCGAATGCATCCGTCACTGCCTGCTCGTCGGGGAGCGAGAGTCGGCAGAAGCCCGCGATGCGGTTATCGTCGGTGACCCACTGCAGGAAGTGTTCGTGCGTGCTGGCGGTTTGGTAGCTCACGCAATCCAGGTGCAGGTCATCAAGGGTGACGTCGTCGGTGGCAATCTCGCGCATACGGATCTCGCGCACCTCTGCACGGCGGCTGCCCAGGCGCGTCTCCACCATCTGGCGAAGGTTGGTCTTCTTGTTGCCGGCCACGATGTCGCTTGCGGAGATGTCTCTGATCATGCGGGAGATGCGCGTATAAGCGGGTGTGGCCAGCACGTCGTCTACGAGCAGCGCTACCAGCTCTTCCTCGGAGTAGGGCTGCCACAGGCCGTGGGTGTAGAAGCTCATGAGACGAGAACTCTCGACCAGTGCGCAGGGGTAGAGCTTGACCTCGTCGGGGAGGTACCGTGCGTCTTCCACGAGGCGCCGATAGTCGGCGCGGTCCGCCTCTGGCGTCATGCCGAGCAGGTTGGTCATGAAGTGTACGTGCAGCTTGAAGCCGTAGGCGCGGAGCACGGCAAAGGCATGAGCGACCTGCGCGCTTGTAGTGTGGCGGCGGTTCTGCCGAAGCGTCTCGTCATCGAGGCTCTGGATACCCATCTGGATCTTTGTGCAGCCCAGCCGACGCATGATGCGAGCGCGTTCAGGCGTGATGAGGTCGGGCCTTGTCTCGATGACGAGGCCCACCACGCGATGGGCACCCTGCTCGTTGATGCGGTGCTGGGCCTCCACGTCCTCCCAGGTGGCGACCTGCATAGCTGCCGCGCGTGTCCAGGCGTCACGCTGCAGCAGCGCTTGCACCGCTTGGTTATAGGTTTGCTTGCCTTGGTTGACCTGCGCTTGAGCTGCCGCTGCGTCACGCAAGAGAACGTCACGGTCACAGGTGATGCCACAGGCCTGGTAGAACGCAGTGCGGGTTGGGGCGTCGTCGTTGGCGCGGTCGCCGTCGTCACGTTGCTCGGGGTTACTGTCGTGCTCGCCGTCGAGCTCCGGTCCACCGAAATAAGACGTGCCGTCGTTCAGCGCGCGGAAGAGCTCGCGCACAAACCAGCGCTGATACGCTTCGGGGTAGTCGTTCCAGGTGCCGCCCAGTACGATGAGCTCGACCTTGTCGGTAATGTGTCCCATCTGCTGCAGTGCGTGCAGACGGCTCTTCACCTGCAGATACGGGTCAAAGAAGTTGTGCTCGGCACGTTGGCACGCGGGTTCGTCGTGCAGATAGCTCTTGGGCATGCGCACGTCGTTGGGGCAATAGAGGCAGTCGCTTGAGCAGGGCCATGGCTTGGTGATGACCGTGATGGTTGCCACGCCCGAGGCGGTGCGGCGAGGCTTCATCTTAAGCAGACGCAGAAGCTCGGCCTCGGTCTTTGGGTCTACGTCCCATGCCTGCCAACGCTCTGGCTCGTGCTCGCGAACCTGCAGGTAATAGGGGAGAAGCCGCCGCTTCGCCACTGTGCGCTGCGCGTCGTGCGCCTTGCGGTTATGCCTGCGCACCAGCTTCTCGAGCCATTCGGCGTCAAGCGTCTTCTGGCCTGCCTTGATGGCGGCCACTATTTCCAAAATCGCGTCTTCCATGGGTGCCAGTATAGCGACGCGCGGCGCGTCACGTTACCATCGTCTTGTACAGGAAATGGGCGGAAGGGCGATGGGTGAGGAAAGAGACAGCACGGAGGCTTTCCCTTTTGACAGGGGAGTTTTACGCGCGTACCAGCGCGTCGTTCTCTGCTACGCGCTCTGCGCCGTGGGAGGGCTGGCAGCGGGTGCTGGACGAGATGCGAAGCGATGAGGCATGCTCATATGGTCTTCGCGTGCTCGATCTCGCCTGTGGAAATCTACGGTTTGAGCGGTTCCTTGCCAAGGCATGGCAGCCTGGGCTGGTGGAGGCCTTCGCCGTGGACGCATGTGATGCGCTGGCGCTGTCTGACGATGTGCCTGGGGTTGCGGTGCGCTATCAGCATCTCGATGTGGTTGAGGCGCTTTCGCGGGAGGCGGGGCTTGCCTCTTCTCTGGAAGCCTCAGACTGCGACCTCAGCGTATGTTTTGGGTTCATGCATCACCTGCCGCTGCCCGAGCAACGCCTGCGGGTCCTTGAGGCGCTCATCGAGTGTGCCCGTCCTGGCGGGATCGTGGCGGTGTCGTTTTGGCAGCTCTCCAAGAGCGAGCGTCTGCTGCGTAAGGCGCAGGAGACTACGGCCGTCGCTGCGGATGCGTTGGGTCTTGACGACCTTGGAGCGGGGGACTACCTGTTGGGTTGGCAAGACCGCACCGACGTGGTGAGGTACTGCCACGACTTTTCTGAGGCGGACATTGACGAGCTTGCCTTAGCGGTGGCGCCGCAGGCAAAGGAAATTGCCCGGTTCTCTGCTGACGGCGCAACGCCCGGCCTCAACCGCTACCTGCTCCTCCGGCGTTCGCCCGAGTGAGCAACCCGAACAATCAGGACGGAGGCTTTTGTCCGAGACGACGCTAAGGTTGCACGTTGCGACCTTGGTACAGATTCTGAAGCGCGCAAACGGCACGGTACAATGGGCCATGACGAATCGAGCACGACACGAGGAGACATCATGGCCAAGGCACGCGTGTACATTGACGGACAGAGCGGAACCACGGGACTGCAGATTTTTGAGCGCATCGGTGCACGCGAAGACCTCGTGCTTCTGCGCATTGACGAGGACAAGCGCCACGACCTCGACGAGCGCCGGAAGTTCCTGAACAGCTGCGACATCGCCTTCTTGTGCCTTCCGGATGACGGCGCCCGCGAGGCGGTGAGCCTGGTAGACAATCCGGATGTGTGCATTATCGATGCGTCTACAGCTCACCGTACGGCGGATGGCTGGACCTATGGCTTCCCCGAGCTCAACGCCGCCCAGCGTGACGCCATCGCGCAGTCGAAGCGCGTTGCCAACCCGGGCTGCCACGCAACGGGCTTCATCTCTACGACGGCCCCTCTGGTGCAGGCGGGCATCATCCCGGCGGACTACCCCATGACGTGCTTCTCGCTGACGGGTTACTCTGGTGGCGGCAAGCGTATGATTGCGGACTACGAGGCCGATGGCCGTCCCGAGGCACTGGACGCACCAGGGATCTACGGTCTCTCCCTGCAGCACAAGCACCTGCCCGAGATGCAGAAGGTCTGCGGACTTGCGCAGGCGCCAGTGTTCATGCCGGTGGTCGACGACTACTACAAGGGCATGGCCACCACCATCATGCTGCATAACGAGCTTCTGGCTGGGGCTCCTACCGCGCAGGACATCCACGCCTGCCTCGCGAGCCACTATGCTGGCCAGCGTCTGGTGAGCGTCCTGCCGTTTGGCGAGCAGGGCACCACGCTGTACGCAAACAAGCTCTCGGGCACCAACAAGCTGCAGATCGTGGTTTGCGGCAACGCAGAGCAGACTACCGTAACGGCCCTCTTCGACAACCTTGGCAAGGGAGCTTCGGGTGCTGCCGTGCAGAACATGAACATCGTGCTTGGCCTGGACGAAACCACGGGCCTGGTTTAGATCTTACGGACCTAAAGAACCCTCCGCGGACAAAGGGGCTACCCCCTTTGTCCGCGGGCGCATGTGTCGACGCTATCTCGTCAGCAGCATCTTCAGCAGGGCCAGCACCAGCATGTGTCCTGGATAGAAGAGATAAAAGAACAGCTTAAGGCCTCGGCCGCGCTTGCCGTTGTACATCATCAGCGGGAAGAAGCTCAACACGCCCCACCGATAGATGCCCACGTTTCTGACGAGGGCCTCGAAGGCGACGGCGGCGGCATTCCTGATGAAGGCATCTTGCTCGCGCAGCACGTAGAACACAAACACGAGTCCAACCGCCGTGAAGTTGTAGTTCGCACCAAGCAGAATGGAGAGCAGGCCAATTGCCGCAACGGCAAGGCAGCCAACGATCACGCCCCGCCAGCCGCCCTTTTGTCGCTCGTAGAGGTAGTCGTAGGCCAAAAGCGCCACAACCGCAAGCGCAAACGTGAACATGATGTTTTGCTGCGTCAGATCAATGCCGCCCGAAAAGGCAAAGTCAAAGGGAAGCTCACTGACGAGGGCAAAGAGAGCAAGCCGCTCAAGATAGGCTCGGCGGTCGCGCGTGTGGATGTATGCCTCCGCGACGCAGAAGCAGAAGATGGGCATGGCAAGGCGCCCGACCGCGCGCATCCAGACCTGCTCGGGAAAGAAGAGGTCGCCTACGTGGTCAAGAACCATGGAGACTAGCGCGATGAGCTTCAGCGCCGTGCCGTCAAGAATCTGTATCTTGCGTAAGGCATCAGCCCTGCTGGTTGGTTGTGGGGAGGCTATCCTTTGTTTTGCCATCTTTGTGCCCCTTGCGACGGTTTATTGGCCTGTATTATTCCACGACGTGGGAGCGTGCACGCGAGAATACGACATCAGGGCGGCAAAATGGTGCGACCGAGTGACGGGGGAGGTTATGGCAAGAGATAGCGGCAGAGTGACGAGAGCGTGCTTCGCGCTGTCGCTTGTGCTTGGCGTTGCCTGCCTTGCGCTGATGTGGGTAGCGCCACAGGTGAGAGCATCGCTCTTTCCGACATACCGGTCGGTCTCCAAGGTGGTCGCGACGGCTCTGGCTACCGTCACGAGTATCGTGCCCTTCGCGGTGTGGGATATCGGCATCGTTTGCCTTGTGCTTGTTGGTGTGGCGTGTTTGGTTCGACGGGTGCGGCGCAAGGCGCCGCTGGCTCCGGTGTTTGCGGCCGCCTGCCTGCTCATCTCCTGCAATGCGTTTGTCTTCGTGGCATGGGCGTTCAACCACTATGCGCCGCCCCTTGCAGACGAGCTTGGGCTGGAGGTAGGGCAGTACACGACTGACGAGCTTGCTGACGCCACGCGCTTCTACTTGTCCCAGGCTGCCGAGCGGGCCCCCTTAGTGCCGCGAAAGGACGACGGCGAGCTGGTCAAGCAGGACTTCTTTGAGCTTGCCCGTGTGACGGGCGCGTCATATGAGGACCTTGCGCGCAGCTATCCCATCTTCCGTGGGCCAACGGTTCCGGTGAAGGCACTCTTGATATGGGGAGAGCCGCTGCTATATACGGGGCACACAGGGATGTACTGGGCGCCGACAGCGGAGTCGGGTGTCCCGCTCAACACCGCAAAGGCCGACCTGCCGTTCATCATGTGCCACGAGGCCGCCCATCGCTTAGGTATTGCGAGCGAGCAAGAGGCAAACTTCGCCGCCTTCCTTGCGTGCCAGGCGAGCGACGACGTTCGACTCTCATATTCCGGCTACTTCAACGCATTTGGCTACTGCCTGAATGCGCTGCTGCGCACCGATCCGGAGCGGGTGCAGCCGCTCTTGCAGGAGGTCGCGGACGCAGGGCTGTACGAGGGCGTGGTGTACGTGTTGACGGACCGAGAGGCGACGCGTGCGCACTACCAGGCATACGAAGGGCCGGTGGAGGACGTGGGAACGGCTGTGAACGACACGTACCTCAAGAGCTTTGGGGAGTCAGAAGGCGTGCGCTCCTACGGCCTTGTGGTTGACTACCTCATCGCATGGAACGGAAGGGGATAGCCCCTCGAACAAAGGTGGGGCAGGGGTTCGCAACCCTTGCCCCACGAGAGAGCTTCGCTGTTTGCGTGTTGGTTTATGCCTGCGGGAGCTGCTGCGCGTTGCGCCAGGCGTCAAAGGCCTTCAGCTCGGGCTCGCAGAGGGTCATCGCAAAGGTGGCAACGGCCAGATCGTCAGCGATGCCCAGCACCGGAATGTAGTCGGGGATGAGGTCCTGCCTCTTCAGCAGGTACACGAAGGTGGCCACCAGCGAAGCGACGACCTTGGGGGAGACCTCGGTGTACTGCTGCGTCACGTAGGCCTTCACCATGTCGATCATCAAAGGAACGTTGGCCGCGGCTGTCTGGAACGTGTCCGGCAGGTTCGTGATCTTCTCCTGAATCTGAGCAATCAACTCCTCCATCTGGGTGGGATCGTTGATGAGCTCCTGCGCCTGCGTAATGCCACCCTCGACGAGTTCCTTGGCCTTATCCATGCTGAACTCTTCTGCCATGTCGGCTCCTTTCGTTGCTGCTTACGTTGTGGTTAGTGTAGCGCAGCGGTTTTTGACTCTCCGCATGTGGCGTACCAAATAGGTGAGCGTACCTACCGCAGTACTCCTTCAGCGGTGAGCGCCTGTCGGATGCGCTCAAAATGCAGCACGGTGGAATCCTCGTTGAGCTGGCAGATTTCGTCCCACGTGCAGAGGCGGAAGTCAACAGCCTCCCCGTCAACGAGGCGCACGTCAGCAGGGGTGAAGTCAAGGTGAAGGTGATAGAAGTCAACGATGTAGTTGTCTCCGCGGGCAAGGTCTACGTTCTCATAGCTGTAGATGGGCTGGAGTGGCTCATTGCTTACAGGCAGCCCCACTTCCTCGGGGACCTCACGTCGCACGGCGTCGAGCGTGGTCTCGCCAGCGCGCACGCCGCCGCCGGGAATCTCCCACCAGCTGGCACCCCATCGCTTCTCTAACGACCGCTGCGTCACCAGCAGGCGGCCATCGGGCGCCTCGATGAGAGCAAGCACGTAGAGCATGTACTGTCCCTCGGCGAGAAAGGCCCCTTCGCGCGGAATGGTTATCCCAGTGCGGTTACGGTCGTGGTCGTAGACGTCAATCATTTCTTCCATGAGGTTCCCGTCGGTCGCTCGTCTTTGGATGGTTTAGCGCTTGCCATTGTACGCAATAGCATCCGTTTCGCTGCCTAGCCTGAGACGTTGGTAACCAGATAGAGAAGCCACGAGGTGCTGCCAGCCCGAGGGAAGGATGACGAAGGCAACCCGCTCCTCTTGCCGTCAGCGCATAAACGTCTGCCAGCATGTGCCGTATACCTGCGAAAACAGCTCGCATAATGGGAGCATGGGCGCGGGGCGTCCCGCGCGAGAATGGCGACGAGGGGAGCTCTTATGCTGCATGAAGTTAAGTTTGCGTCGAGCAACGGTCGCGATGAGGTGACTGGTTGGATCTATGTGCCTGCGTGCGAGCCGACGGGCATCGTTCAGCTGGTGCACGGCTTCGGCGAGCATTCTCGCCGGTACTTCCACATGATCGTTGCCCTTATGGACGCAGGATTCATCGTTGCTGCCAACGACCACGTGGGACATGGTGCCACGGCTATCGCTAACAACACGTGGGGTGACTGGGGCGACGCGGGCCCGCACACCATGATGGAGGACGAGAAGCTCTTCCACGATGTGGTGGTTGAGAAGTATCCCAACCTGCCGTACTTCATGTTCGGCCACTCCATGGGCTCCATGATCGCACGCGACTTCTCCACCAAGTACGGCGACCTGCTGACCGGCGTGGTGTACTGCGGAACCACGGGCGTCTTCAAGGGAACGGCGGATTCGCGCAAGATGGCGGACGATTTGGTCAAGGCCGGCAAGGCCCACGAGAGCGATCCCGCCATCACCATGGCGCTCTTTGGCTGGATGTTCAGCCGCTGCGAGGAGGGCGCCAAGCTGGGCAACGAGTGGATTTGCCACGATCCGTGGGTTCAGAAGGACCATGCGGAGGATCCGTTTGACGCCTTCACGCATCCCACCCACAACATTAGCATGCGCGACTTCATCGACATGATGCTCTGCATCGAGGGTCCAGAGTGGGCCGAGAAGGTACCGACGGGTCTGCCGATCCTGCTGATCGCGGGCGATCAGGACCCGGTTGGCTGCTTTGGCGAAGGCGTGTACCAGGTGGCCAATTGGCTGACCGACACCGGCCACGATGTGACCACGCAGCTGTGGAGCGGATACCGCCACGAGATTCACAACTACGATGACATCAAGTTCGATGTCGAGCAGACGCTGATTGACTGGCTGTTGCTGCAGCTCTAAAGACTGCTTTGCGCTGGTAATGCGCGGCCGGGCCCAAAGGCATACCTTCGGGCCCGGCCCTTTTGTTGCTTCGGGATCGCTATTGCTCCGTGATATGAACCGAGCCGCTGCTTACGGAAACGGCAAGGTCCAGTGAGCCGTCACCATACATGACGGTTCCCTGCTCGGGCGACTCGACACGCTGGTCAAACGTTATCTCGCCCGCTTCAGCGGAGGTGTGGGCCGTGAACCCCTGATTCTTGGGAAGGGCAATGGTAGCGGCTCCTGCCCCCACCGTGAACGTGATGCGTTTGGGCTCGCCACGCGCAATCAGTTTGGCATCTCCGCTGGTCAACGTGCAGTCGAGGTCGCCAAACCTACCGTCAAACTTGGCGGCCGTGCTGGAAAGCCTGACTTTGGCAGTTGGAATGGTTGCCCCGTCTATCTGGATGGAGCTTGCCTCAGCGGTAATCTCTAGCGCATCGCTTGCGAGGTCGACTAGAGATAACTCCGCCGCAGAAGAATCGATGGACAGCATCTCCAGCTGGTCGAAAAGATCCGGCGATACCGTGACCACCGTATGCTTCGTGTCCATCCACGCTGAAACGCTGTCGCGGATATCGAGATAGAGCGTTCCGCCTGAGATGCTCCACACCGTGGGGATGTGGTCGTGCTCATCATCGCGGTGAGTCTCCTCGATGCGCACAGTTGCGAGTGGCTGCGTGCTCTTTCCGCGCTGCATGGTCACGGTGGCACGAGCGCAATCGATTTCAATCCGCTTGACGGCCTCCGCTTCGATGACCTGCGGCTCAAAGTCGACCCGAGCCTTCTGCGCGATGGGGATTGGCGGGATGGAGGGGTTGGTCATCTGAACGACAAAGTAAAACAGGAGCGAGGTGAGGGCAACAAAGAGCAGAGCACCGAGCACGATTGCCGCCACAAGGAGGCGTGCGCGATCAGCGTCTTGCGTGCCGTCTGTCCGCATGCGTGAAAAGCGCCTCATGGACTTGCCTTTCTCAGGAGGGTGCGATGGCGGCTTGCATCTTGGGACCTTAGATGAGAATGCCGTCGCAATGGTCAATCTCGTGCTGGATGATCTGCGCGGTCCAACCCGAGAAACGTTTCTGGTGCCAAACCATGTCTAGATCTTGCCAACGCACAACGATGTGCTGGTAGCGTGTGGTGGCACGGCGTCCAGGCAACGAGAGGCAACCCTCTTCAGTCTGGTATGGAGCGGACTTCTCCACGATGGTCGGGTTGAGCATGGCAGAGTCGGCGCCGTTGTCACTGATGGCGATGATGCGCCTGCGGATTCCTACCATGTTGGCAGCAAGACCCACACACTCGTTGTGGTGCGCCGCGAGCGTGTCGAGAAGGTCTTGAGCCGTGGCAACATCCTGCGCCGTTGCCGGCTCGCTGGGCATGCGTAAGGAAAGGCGCGAGGTCACGATGGCGCGCTCCATAAGTGGTCCTTTCGGCCTGAGGTGGCTTGCATGCCCATGATACAATCGCGAGACCAAGCGTGAGGAGGCTCTTGTGCAGACGTTTACCAAGACGGACCGATGGGGACGTGCGTCGCTGGTGGGAGAGGCCGCCGCGCTGCGATGGCTCGCCGAGGCGGAGGCCGATGGGGGCCTGCACGTTGCGCGGGTGGTCTCCGCGTCAGACACCGAGCTGGTGGAAGAGCGCATTACGACAGGTGCCGCGACGGTTGACGCGGCGCGTCGTGCGGGTGCGGCGCTCGCGGTGACTCATGCGGCCGGTGCGCCGTGGTGGGGATGTCCGCCCGCAGGATGGCGCGGAGCATATCGGCTCGATCACTCCCTGACGCCTACCGTTGAAGAGCAGATGGCCCCTTCTACCTGGGGCGCATTCTATGCTGAGTACCACGTGATGCATTATGTGCGGATACTTCGCGACGAGGGCTCGTATGATGCGGGCGAGGCGGCTCTTTTTGAGCGGCTTGCCAGCAGACTGTGCAGCGGCGCCTTTGATGCGCCGCAGCCTGCGCTCGTGGGCAAGCGAGGGTATGAGGTGGCGCGCTTACATGGGGATCTCTGGGCGGGAAACCTGCTTTGGGACATCAATCCGGAGAATGCCACAGGTGCCGCGCTCATAGATCCCATGGCCTGCGGGGGTCATGCCGAGACCGACCTCGCCATGCTCGACCTGTTTGGCTGTTCTCATCTGAGCGAGTTGCTACGCGGGTATAACGAGGCGTCTGCCCTCGCTGATGGCTGGCGAGAGCGCATTGGCCTGCACCAGGTAGCAGCGTTGCTGCTCCACTGCGTGCTCTTTGGTGGTCACTACCTATGGTCTGCCCTGCAGATGGCCAAGCGCTACCTCTAGCAACACTACGTAGATCAGGGGCTAGCGGCGCGTTATTCAGAAAGCGATGTCGCAACGACGAGCGCGATGCCTTCTACCTGCGTGTAGCTTACCGAGATGCGTGCGATGCCCATCGTATCCATGGCGTACTGCGCGGCAGCGTCGCGCAGCTCTCCGCGGGCTTCGTGCGCAGATGCGAGCGAGAAGTGTCGTACTTCGAACTCCAGCGGCTCGTCGTGGCCGCGATACCAGCTGCGTAGAGGCTGAGCCGTCGCCTTGAAGGCCGCCTCCTTAGCCCCAAATGCCGTGGCATACCCCAGCGCGGGGCATTCTGGCCAACCCTCCCTCACAATCGCACGCTCGGTGTCATCGAAGACGAGCTTGATGAAGCGCTGCGTGAAGGGTCGGTCCTCAAAGTCGACGCTGGAGGCGAGGTCGACCCCCACGCCCAACAGGGGCGCGCCTTCCCCAAGGCGTGCCCAGGCACACGCAAGCAGGTCCCCCTCGTCGGCAAGGCTGATCGCCCAGCCCGTGTCTTCCTGCCCGTCTTGCCCCAACACGTAGGGTGCCTCGCGCTCGTCATACGCGATGCGCAGATCGCGGGCACCGCTCGCTATGGGGAGTGTCAGGATGCCCGTCTCGTGCGTGCCCCACGACGTGGCCCCGCGCATGATAGTGATGCCAAAGTCTTTGCAGCCAAGGGCACCAAACGCTTCGTAGGCGAGTGCGTCAATGGCGGGCGAACAAATGCGCTGCAGCTCAGGCATGGTAAACCTCCGCTTTCATCGCAGGCTGCCCTCGGCGCCCTTGCTGGGGTGCGCGTCAAGTTGCGCGCGTGGGATGCGCGCCATGCCGTCACGCAGCACGGTGAGGAGCTCGTCCTTGTCGCGCGGCAAAAGGCCGTTCACCGGTATCGGGTTGCTCACATGCGCACCGAAGAACACGCAGTCGTCAAGCTCAAGGCCCTCGAGGAAGGCAATCTCCTCCTCGAGGTACTGTCCAAGCGTGCACTCCTCAAACTCGCCACGCTCGATGAGCCCAACCAGTGGCGTGCCAGGGTCAACGTGCAGCGGAGACACGAAGATGAGCGTCGGTTGTGCCTCGTTGACAAGGGAAGCGTTGGCTGCTGCGTGCTCGGCGATGCGCTGGGGTCCCGCCGCGGCGTTGATGATGTTGACATTGAAGGGGAGGCCGGCGGCGTGCAGGCGGGCAAACTGCAGGCGCGCCTCCTCTACGGTGAAGCCCTTGTTCATGAAGGCGAGCACGTCATCCAGGCCGCTCTCCACGCCGATGTTGATGTTGTCATAGCCCGCTGCGGCCAGCGCCGCGAGTTCGGTATCGGTCTTGTTCGTCACATTGGGGATGCGAGCATAGCAGCCGATGCTCCGCACGTTGGGCAGAGCCTCATGAATCATCTCCGCAATGTTGAGCAGGGCATCTGCAGGCAGGCAGAACGCGTCTCCGTTGACGAGGAACACGCGGCTCACATAGGGATAGGCCCAGGCGGCCTCCGCGAGGTCATCCACAATCTCCTCCAAAGGAGAGATGGCAAAGCTGACGTCGCGGTACATGCTGCAAAAGGTGCAGGCGTTGTGGCTACAGCCGCGTGTCACCTGGAGCAGGAGGGAACGCGCCTCATAAGGTGGCCGAAAGGTCATGCCGTCGTAATGCATTGCCGCTCCTTGTGCGCTTACCAACTGATGCCTGACCAGACGTCGGCAAGCGTCTGTTCGCTGATGGATGCTTCGATGACGCCGTCAGGCAGGCTCTCGTTTATCACGACCGTGAGCACTTGCCCATTCGCGACCTCCACTGCTGAGGCAAGGCACACGTTCAGCCGCCCATACTCGTCGTTGAACGAGTAGCGTCCCCAGGCAACCTCGTGCCCGCCCAGATCGCTGTGCTGCACCTGCCCAACCTCGATATCGGTGTAACGACCGCCAAACAGATGGCTGGTGATGATGGTGTCCTCGTTCAGCTGCCAGGCAAGGAAGCTGTCTACGTCGTCCGTCGTGTACGTGAGCACCACGTTTCCGGTCTCGAAGCTATAGGTCAGGTGTGCGGTTGATGCGCTGGGGTCGTCTTCGGGCGCGTCATCCGTGGCCACGCCGATGACCCAGCTGGGCGGTGCCACCGTGAGCGTCGGTGCCTCCGGGTCATCATCGCTCGTCAGCGTGTAAGTCTCGTACGTGCGCTCGCCGTAGTCATCGGACGGAACCCAATCGCTGAGCATGCGCTCGCCTACGCCACTGCAGGTTACCAGCGTGATGGTGAGGAGCGTTGCGCACAGAAGGCCGAGCGCGGTCGGCACAAACCGCGCAAGCGACTTCTTGCCAGAAGAAACAACATGCAGGTCAGACATGGTAACAATCTCCAGACGCAAAGCGGGCCTTGGGGTAGAATGGACCATCCCATAGTAGCGAATGCTGGGGCGGGAGGTGTCATGGAGACCATGGGGAGTACGCAGGCGTCAGCGGACGTTGCTCGGCCGACCATTGATGATGCCCGCGCCGTCCTCTCCCAGCACTTTGGCTACCAGGAGTTTCGTCCCGGGCAGGAGGCGATTATCCAGGCTGCGCTCTCGGGGCGCGACTCGTTTGCCGTCATGCCCACAGGGTCCGGCAAGTCGGTCTGCTATCAGGTGCCCGCGGCCTTGCTTGGCGGGCTGACCATCGTGGTATCACCGCTCATCTCGCTGATGGCCGACCAGGTCCGCGCGCTCAAAGAAGCGGGCATCCGCGGCTCGTTCTACAACTCGACCCTTAAGCCGCGCGTGCGTCCCGAGGTGCTGCGACGCGCGCTCGCGGGTTGGTACGACATCATGTATGTGGCTCCCGAGCGCCTGACCGACCCCTCGTTCATGGAGTTTGCCGCGCAAGCCAACATCGTGCTGGTGGCGGTTGACGAGGCCCACTGCGTGAGCCAGTGGGGCCAGGACTTCAGGCCAGCATACCGCGCCATCGCGGGCTTTGTGAACGCGCTGCCCGTGCGTCCTCCCGTGATGGCGCTGACGGCCACGGCGACCAATCGTGTGCGGGTAGATATCGCCAACCTGCTTGCGCTGCGTAATCCCGTGGTGCAGGTGACCGGCTTTGACCGGCCCAACCTGCGTTTTGCCACGTTGGAGCTAATGCCTAAGCAACGAGAGAAGTGGCTGGCAAACTACCTGCGCGCCCACCCTGGCGACTCGGGCATCGTGTATGCCCCTACGCGCAAGAAGGTGGAGCAGCTTGCCGAGTACCTGCGTGGGTTGGGGGTGGCTGCAACTGCCTATCACGCGGGCATGTCGGATGCCGCGCGAGACGAGGCTCAGCGCGCCTTTGTGAACGATGACGCGCTTGTCTTGGTGGCAACCACGGCCTTTGGCATGGGCATCGACAAGTCAAACGTGCGCTTCGTGGTCAATTGCGGGCTGCCGCTCTCGCTTGAGGAGTATTACCAGGAGGCTGGTCGCGCAGGACGTGATGGCGAGCCGGCGGACTGCTACCTCCTGTGGAGCAAAGGAGACATCCGTACCTGCCATTTCTTTATTGACAATATCGAGGCGGAGGGGTTGTCGGGGCAGGACCGCGAGCGCGTGATCGCGGGCAAGGAGCGCTTGCTGGGCGAGATGATTGGCTATGCCATGAGCACCTCATGCCTGCGAAAGCGCATCCTTCGCTACTTCGGACAGGACGTGACGGCATTCTATGACGGGTGTGGCCACTGCAGTGTCTGTGACGGCGAGACGGCAGACCGCTACCTGGTGAAAGAACGCAAGGCAGCGAAGCCCGCGAAGTCAGAGAGGTTGTCAAAGCGCGCTGGCGCTCTGCCCACCTCGCGCGTGCGAAGCCTGCGCGAGGAAGACGACTTTCCGGTACACGATGACGACGACGAGCTGTTCGAACGGCTCCGCTCTCTGCGCAAGGAGCTTGCTGACCTGCAGGGCGTTCCCCCGTATGTCATCTTCTCTGACGCCACGCTGCGCGGCATGGTGCGGCGCAGGCCCAAGACGGCCGAGGAGCTGCTGGAAGTGAGCGGCGTGGGTCAGGTGAAGCTCGAACGCTACGGTAAGGCCTTTCTCGACGAACTGGATGCTTAACTGTGGATTGGGGATACTGCCTCGTCTGCAACGTAGCCGCAATATCTGGCGCCTATACTCTGCCCATCAAACAAAGCGGAGGTACAGATGCCTATCGTCGATATGCACGCGCACGTCTATCCCGACAAGATTGCTGATAAGGCTACCCAAAGCGTGGGCCAGTTCTACAACATTCCCATGCAGGCGCTGTTGGGCTCGATCGGCAACCTGCGAAAGATGCGCGAGGACACGCCCATCACGCACACCGTGGTGTGCTCGGTTGCGGTCAAACCCAAGACGGTCAGCTCCATCAACGACTTCATTGCCGCCTCCTGCGCCGCGGATGACACGTTGCTTGGCCTTGCCGCCATGCACCAAGACTTCGAGGACCCAGAGGCTGAGCTCGACCGTGCCATTGCCCTGGGGCTGAAGGGTGTCAAGCTGCACCCCGACACACAGGCTGTCAATATGGATGACCCGCGCCTCATGCGTGTGTACGAGGCATGTGAGAAGCGCGGCCTCCCTCTGCTCATCCACTGCGGAGACTATCGCTACGACTACTCGCATCCGCGTCGCCTGAAGCGCATCCTGCATGAGTTCCCGCAGCTTAAGGTATGTGCCGCCCACTTTGGTGGGTGGTCCGTCTACGACCTCGCGCTCGAGTATCTCGAGGATGAGCAGTGCTTCCTCGACGTGTCAAGCTCCATGCGCTACCTCGGCCTGCGTCGTACACGCGAGCTGATTGAGGATTACGGCGCGGACCGCATCATGTTTGGCTCGGACTTCCCCATGTGGAACCCTGGCGAGGAGCGCGACACCTTTGCCTCACTGGGCTTCAGCGAGGCTCAGTACGAGCGTATGCACTGGCGAAACACTGAGCGATGGCTGGGTTGCGATATCGGCTAGGCTGATTCGGTGTTTGCACAACCTCATATCTTCAATTGGGACTATCATGGGAGGGCTTACGCCCGCTAAGATTCCCAAGCCTCGGGAGGTCCCTCATGATTGAGCTCTATCTCACGGATGGTCCCGAGACGCGCGTGGTTCAGCAGATTAAGGACTGGACGTGGATTAAGCTCACGGCGCCGACGGCCGACGAGGTGCAGCGTGTTGCCGCGGCTTTGCCCGGGCTCGACAAAGACGACTTGATGGCCGCCAACGACCCCGAAGAGAAGACCCGTCTGGTGCACGAGGAAGCCTACTCGCTCATTCTCGTGGATGTGCCTGCGCGCGCGATTCGCCACGATATCGAGACATACCACACCATCCCGTTAGGCATCATCCTCATGCCGCACAACGTGATCACCGTCTGTGCCGAAGACACGCAGGTGCTGACGCCTTTCCATGCGGGCCGCATCCGTGACTTTTCCACCCGCATGCGTATCAGCTTCATCTATCAGATTCTGCTGCGCACTTCGCTTCTGTATCAGCAGGCGTTGACCGAAATCGACCGCAAGCGTATCGAGTTCGAGGGACGCATACAGTCGATGACCGACGAGCGTGACCTGCTGAGTCTGCATGAGCTTGAGTCCACACTCGTCTACTTTGCCACGTCACTGCGCGGCAATGGTGGCGTGCTCACGCGCATTGCGCATTCCGAACGTCTGAAGCCGGGCCCCGAGGACGAGGAGATTCTCGAGGACGCCATCGTTGAGAACCAGCAGGCGGTGGAGATGGCGCAGATCTACCACGACATCATTGACGGCACGCGCGATTTGATGAGCTCAGTCATGGACTCGCGTCTGAACAACGTGATGCAGCGCCTAACGTCCATCACGCTGATTCTGTCCATCCCCACCATCATCAGCGGTCTGTATGGCATGAACGTTGACCTCAACTGGATGCCACTTGCGCTGACGCCTCATGGCTTTGGCATCATCTGCTTTGGTACGAGCGTCATCTGCGTGATTCTGGCCATCTGGCTCGTCCGTCAAGGCTGGATGTAAGCGTGCCCTGGTGCGTCCTGGGGGCTACCCCCTGGACGCACTCGGTGCGCCTGGGGGGGTAGCCCCCAGGACGCACCGCTCTCCTTATGCCCGTCGGAAGCACGTCGCGGTCATGCGGGCAACGTGGGTCCCCAGATCATCTCGCACGTCGACGGTGTAGAAACCGAGATTGCGGCCGCTCTTGTCAGCCTCTGCCGTGGCAATCAGCCGTGTGCCCTTAGCCCCTGCGAAGAACTCGATGGTGTTAGAGACCGACACCGTGGGGTTCTCGCCCATGTTGCAGGCGATGGCCAGCGCGAAGTCTGCCACGGTGAATATGGCCCCGCCCATCACGGCTCCTTGCGCATTGCGATGCACGTCATCGATGGTAAACGATGTCACCGCATGTCCGTGCGACGCCTCGAGCACCTCGCATCCGCATGCGTCGGAGGCAAAGCGGTCGTGGGAGAAGTAGGCGCGCACCTCGTCCAGGGAGCTGTTTTCGTCAAGCATCATGGCTTACAGCCTGCTGGCTACGGCTTTGATGAAATCCTGCGTGTTCAGGCGCTTGACACCCTCAAGTGAGGTGATAGCTGCCAAATCGCCAGTCATCTCGCCTGCTTCGATTGTGGCAATGGTTGCCTGCTCAAGACGGTCGGCGAAGGCTGCGAGGTCAGCCAGGCCGTCCAGCTCGCCGCGCTTGCGGAGCGCACCGGTCCACGCAAAGATGGTCGCCACGCTGTTGGTGGACGTCTCCTCGCCAGCAAGGTGCTTGTAGTAATGGCGCTGAACGGTGCCGTGTGCGGCCTCATACTCAAAGTAGCCATTCGGGCTCACGAGCACGCTCGTCATCATGGCCAGGCTACCAAACGCCGTCGAGAGCATATCGCTCATGACGTCGCCATCGTAGTTCTTGCAGGCCCAAATGAAGCCGCCCTCGCTGCGAATGACACGCGCAACGGCGTCATCAATCAGCGTGTAGAAGTAGGTGATGCCAGCTTCCTCAAAGCGCGCACGATAGTCCGCGTCAAAGACCTCCTGGAAGATGTCCTTGAAGCGATGGTCATAGGTCTTAGAGATGGTGTCTTTTGCGGCAAACCAGATGTCCTGACCGGTAGAGAGCGCGTACTCAAAGCTCGCGCGGGCAAAGCTCTCAATGGATGCGTCGAGGTTGTGGATGCCCTGGGCAATGCCGGGCTGGTCAAAGTCCTGAACCGTGGCGCGCACCTCGTCGCCGCCGTCAGCGGGCGTATAGACAAGCTCAACCTTGCCGGGGCCAGGAATGCGCAGCTCGGTGTTCTTATAGACGTCGCCGTACGCGTGACGGGCGATGGTGATGGGCTTCTTCCACGTGCGGACATACGGGTCGATGCCCTTGACCACGATGGGCGCACGGAACACGGTGCCGTCGAGGATGGCGCGGATGGTGCCGTTCGGGCTCTTCCACATCTGGCTGAGGCCGTACTCCTCAACGCGGGCAGCGTTGGGCGTGATGGTCGCGCACTTCACGGCGACGCCGAGGCGCTTGGTGGCCTCAGCGGAATCGACGGTCACCTGGTCGTGGGTGGCCTCACGATTCTTCAGGCCAAGGTCGTAGTACTCGGTCTTCAGGTCAACGTAGGGGCAAATCAGCTCGTCTTTGATCATCTGCCAGATGATACGGGTCATCTCGTCGCCGTCCATCTCGACGAGCGGCGTGGTCATGGCGATCTTGGTCATGCGGACCTCCGGTTGGTTGGGTGTGTGTGGCAAAGACGATACCACGCCCACGTTTTCATCGTGTTGCGTAGGGGCGGCGTGACTGTGCGTTAAAGGTGTCATTTCGCAGGGAGCGTACGTCCAGAGTGCCATTACATGGCGAAAACCGAGCTCTAATGGCACTCTGTACGTACAGCGGCTCGCTAACGGCACTTCTGACGTACAACGGTGGCTGTTCAACAGGCTTATCCAGCCAACGCTACTTCGGGGATTGGGTACCCAAGCGGCACGCCAAAGGCCTTCAGCAGATGCTCCATGCGCGCAGGTTTGACAGCTTCCGCAAACGAGAATCGCATGATCTTTGCCCCCGATGCGCTTACACGAGACTCACGCAGGCGCTCGTCCGCAAGTACCTGAACGGCGTCTCGCCCGTTGGTCATGGCCTGGTTCTCGTACTTTTCACGACCGTCGAGTTCGCCCAGCACCCATGTGTCATCAGCCAGATGCCAGCCAAAGTCGGCGCGATAGTCGGCGGAATGGTCAACGCGGTCACCAACGAGAACCTGCAGCATCGGAGGCATCGCGCCAAGCTCGAGCATAACGGCACGCGCGATTGACTCCCCGCCACTCTCAGCGCGAGGGTCTGCCAGCGCAACAATTTCAAGTGCTCGCTGTCTGCCCCGTGTGTGCGGATCGATCTGTTCGAAAGTTGAGAGTAGCTGCTCGCGCGATATTCCGGCCACGCGGAGGGCGGAGTCTGCCAACGCAAGACCGCTTCTAAAGCTCGCGATACGCAGGACATCAAATGTGGTTTGCGATATCGAGGTGACGCGGACGCCGTTGACTTCAACAAAGTCATCATGCCCCATGACATGCCGCGTGATGCCTTCGCTGCTGGGCGAGTGAGCGTGCCGAGTGGTTGCCACATGGACGCTGCCAAGAAGCTTGTTTGAGACGGATAACGCGTGGACAAGGGCGGCAGAGACTGAGCAAAACGTCCAGTCGGGGTGAAGCTTGGCCAGCGCCCTCACGACATACAGGTGCCGGTCACCGGCTTTGAGGCCCTCCCAGCAAGAGGACAACGCGTAGACCCGTGGTGCAGGTGAGATGAGCTTCCCGGAGCGGGTGGCTCGGCGTAGGCGCCTTGCCTCGTTCTTGTCCAAGGTGGTAAAGCAACGCCCCTCATCATGTGCCTTCTGAATCTTGCTCTGCAAATCCTGCCGAAGTGGTCTCGTGCGATGCTCGGACATGGGGCTCCTTTCCGAACGGTGAGCGGTGTGGGGATACTACACCAAGTGCGCGTGCAGATTCCCACCAGATTTCTGCAGTTTTGGCTGTTAGAAGCATGTTTGATGTTGAAAAGCTTATGAGAGGCGGTTGGAGTCGCATGCGGTGCGACGCTCGTCCTGCGGCGTTAAGAACTCGTGCAGAAGGCGTGGTCGGTTGAGAAACGCACGAAAGTATTTTGGGCGCGCTGATCAGGCCGTCTTCTGGCGCCACGGATGCTGTCGCCGTACGTTCAAAGTGCCATTTCGGATGGAGTGTACGTCCAGAGTGCCATTACAAGGTGAAAATCGAGCTCTATTGGCACTCTGTACGTACAGCAGCTTACTAATGGCACTTTGGACGCACAGCGACTGTCTAACGGCATTTCTTACGTACAGTCAACGCTCGAAGATTCCGCTACGCATATGCAAATAAGAGATGGACAGCACAGCATGCGTCCGCTAAGATAAAGCACGTAAAGCAGAAGTAGAAAGCAGGTAAAGCAAAGGAGCGCCTACGGCACCCACGGCTCAAATAAACGTACGGCTTGATCGCGAGCTCAAAGAGGCGGGCGATGCCGCCTTGGCTGAGCTCGGACTCACGCCGTCGACAGCCGTGCGCGCACTGTGGGAACAGGCGGCGCATCGCGGTAAGGGCATGGAGACCATTGCACCGCTGCTCTTGGGGCAGGTCAGCCCGATGCGGCTGTTGGTCTGTACCGATGTGTGGGTGGCCTTCCTCGATGCGAGCAAGCAGCCTTACAACTCTCAAGCGGGCGTCTTCATTTCGCAGGCTCAGGCGGTAGGCGCTGAGCTGCTTTACCCAGCAACGGCTCTCAAGGACGTCTTCACGGCGCTTGCAGAGAGTGATGACACCAACGGTGAAACCGCCGCATGGCGGGCCGTTGATCGCATGCGCGCCATCGGCACGGCTGTAGGTGTCGACGAGGCGGACCTTATGTTGGCATGTCAGTACCGGGGACTTACAACGGAGCTCTCGGATAGCATCGCGTTCGCGGCGGCTGAGCGCGCAAAGGCTGACTACATGGTCACCTTTGACGAGCAACTGCTGCGGCGCTCAACCGTGGCGGCTCTTGCGCCACAAGACCTGTGTGCAGTACTCAACGCGCGTGCAGCGGGCACACGCGCATAAACCAAAGAAGGGGCAGCTATGGCGGGCAGGGCTCAGGCAGCAGCGATGGTGAGGGCAACGGGAGGAGACCTGTACGACGCCAACTTTGATGCGTCTCTTCTTGCAGCGCGTAACGAGGCAAAGGACCTTTGCTTTGACTACAACTACAACATCCGCCCTTCCAACACCAGTAAGCAGCAGGCGCTTCTGAGGACGCTCCTTGGCAAGGTCGGCGCTGGTGTGACGGTGGTTGCCCCCTTCTGGTGCGACTACGGCAGCAATGTGCAGCTGGGGGAGGGCACGTTCCTCAACCACAACACCGTGATGCTCGACTGCGCGTCCATTACGCTGGGCAAGCGAGTGTTTGTTGCGCCGGATTGCTGTTTCTCTACGGCTGCCCACCCCATTGACGCTGACCGCCGCGGTCAAGGGCTGGAGTACGCACTGCCTATCACCATCGGTGATGACGTGTGGATTGGCGCGGGAGTCATGATGCTGCCAGGCGTCACCATCGGGCGAGGCTCGGTCATCGGAGCGGGCAGCGTGGTTAACAAGGACATTCCTGCCGGTGTGGTTGCCGTGGGATGCCCGTGCCGGGTCATTCGGCCCATCACAAACAAGGATGCGGAGATGGGCCAGCTGTGGAAGGGCAGCAGTAGGTAACCGCTGCAACGCAAGACGAGCGTGCGAAGGGCGCCTTCAGAGGTGGAGGCGCCCTGTGCGCCCTATGCCCACCTTCATCGACACCACCCATACGACTGCCGATATGCGCTTCTCAAGCCCACATTAGCCTGTCATCATAAAATGTGTAGGTACCAAACAAAATGGGAAGGAGCACGCATGGCAGATTACAAGTTTCCCGAGGGGTTCCTGTGGGGCGGAGCGACGGCAGCCAACCAGTTTGAGGGCGGCTACGACGCTGACGGCAAGGGCCTCTCGGTTCCCGACATCATCATGGGCGGCGACGTCAAGACCCCGCGCGTAGTGACGCCGAAGGGCGTCCGTCCCAACACGTACTATCCCAGCCATGAAGGCATTGATTTCTACCATCACTGGAAGGAGGACATCGACCTCTTCGCCGAGATGGGCTTCAAGTGCTTCCGTATGTCCATCCAGATGAGCCGCATCTTCCCCAACGGTGACGACGCCCAGCCGCTGCAGGCCGGCATCGATTTCTACAAGAACATCTTCAAGCACTGCAAGGAGTGTGGCATCGAGCCGCTGGTGACCCTGTCGCACTACGAGTTCCCGCTGGCCCTCAGCCACAAGTATGGCGGCTGGGACAACGACGCGGTCATCGACTTCTGGGTGCGCTATGCCGACCTCTGCTTCCGCGAGTACAAGGGCCTGGTCAAGTACTGGCTCACCTTCAACGAGATCAACTGCGGCATGATGCCGGGCTTCGGTGACGTCTACGGCCTGGGCATCCTCCCGCCTGACGACTGGGCGCTCTCCTTTGCCGGTGGCACGCCGGACTGGATTGACATCAACCGCACCTTCAAGGGCCTGCACAACCAGTTCGTGGCTTCCGCGAAGGCCGTCCAGATCGCTCACGCGATCGATCCCGAGAACATGGTTGGCTGCATGATCGCTGGCAACGCCACGTATCCCTTCACCTGCGATCCCGCCGACGTCTTCGAGGCCACCAAGGTCATGCGCGAGAACAACTTCTACTGCGGTGACGTGCAGGTGCGCGGCGAGTATCCCGCATGGGCCAAGGCGCTTTGGATCGAGCGCGGCGTTGACGTCGAGATGATGGAAGACCTGTACGATCGCGACGAGGAGACGCTGCTCAACGGCGTCGTTGACTTCTACAGCTTCTCGTACTACATGAGTGGTGCTGCTACGACTCATACGGATGCTGCTGCGGCTTCTGGCAACGTCTTCGGTGGCGTCAAGAACCCGTACCTCAAGGCGAGCGACTGGGGTTGGCAGATTGACCCGCAGGGCCTGCGCTGGTACCTCGAGGAGGTCTACGACCGCTATCAGATTCCGCTGATGATCGTCGAGAACGGCCTGGGCGCCTACGACGAGAAGGCTGAGGACGGCAAGTTCCACGACAAGTATCGCATCGACTACATGCGCGACCACATCATCGAGATGGGCAAGGCCATCTACGACGGTGTCGACCTCATGGGCTACACCATGTGGGGCTGCATCGACCTCGTGTCCGCCTCCACCGGCGAGATGGCCAAGCGTTACGGCTTCATCTACGTCGACAAGGACAACGACGGCAACGGCGACCTGCACCGTGAGAAGAAGGAATCCTTCGATTGGTACAAGAAGGTCTGTGAGACCAACGGCGCGGACATTAGCTGGGAATAGTTTCAGAGCCAAACCGTGATGAGGAGGCGCCGTCGGGAAACCGGCGGCGCCTCTTTGTGGGACAAGGATTCCGAACCCTTGTCCCATCCGTTTGTGTCTTAGGCGAGCGAGCGCACAAACTCCTGGACGGCAACGCATACCTGGTCGAGGTGGGCGTGGTAGTTGTGGTCGTCGTTCTCAATAACTACCAGCTTGGCGTTCTCGTACTTCTCCGCGGCATCAATCGAGTACTGGATGGGCACGGCCATGTCATCGGTACCGTGGATCAGCAGCACGGGGCCGTGGTAGGAGGCGATGACGTCGTCCACGTCGATGTGCTGAGCGATGCGGAAGTAGTCGCCGCAAAAGCTGGGGACCTCGGTGCCGCCCTCTGCGAGGTTGGGGTTGCCTAGGTAGATGCGGTCAGGCACGTGTACTGGGTCAAACGTCATGCCAAACAGCACGCCTGCCCGCGCGTTGTCTACGATGACGATGGCGGGTGACATGGGGATAATCGCCTTGAGGTCATCGGGGCGAAGCGCTCCCATCATCATGGTGAGGAAACCGCCCTGGCTGTGTCCACAGAGGTAGAGGTCGGACACGAAAGGCAACGCCTTTGCGTAGTCGATGACGTCGAGCATGTTGTCGACCCACTTGAGCATCGTGTGCTTGGCAAACGTGCCGCCGCTCTTACCGTGGCCGTACATCTCCACGCGCAGGGTAGCCACGCCTACCTCACGCAGCGCCGTCGAGACGGCCAGGATGTGCTCCTCCTCCATGTGGCCGGTGAGGCCATGCTGCACGATGCAGAGCGGGCAGCGCTCCGGCGATCCTTCGGGCATCTCGAGCTTTGCGTGGATGGCAATGCCGTCGCTATCGATGAAGAACTCCTGCATGGTGACTCCAATCCTTTGTCGGCCTTGTTCGGGACAAGGATACCAACACTTCTTGCTGGTTTGGGTCACGTCCGACGTTGACCCCCCTAAGCGCACTGAGTGCGCCTAGGGGGCCACCCTCAGGACGCACCGAAGAGGTTAGCCAAACTCGGAGAAGTCGGTGCCATTCATGATGGCGTCGCCGCTCGCCAGGAAGATGCGGGCAAAGTAGGCGTCGTCATCCAGGCTGCTATCGGTGTACCAGCGATCGATGGCCTCGTAGATGATGTTCTCGCCGTCCGTGTCAATCACCGTGGCGGCCTTCGAGCCTATCAACAGGTAGGGATCGTACTCGTTCTCGTATGCCTCGCAGAAGAACAGGATGAGGTGCCCATCGTCCGCAAAGAGCTCGTCGTAGCGGTTGCGCAGATAGCGCTCGACGTCCGCCTCGGTGTAGTCTTTCTTGCCGTTGACCTGGTCCGCGATGATGAGGTAGGGCTGCACGCCGGTCATCTCGTAGAAGCTGCGCATCTTTGAGATGACGGCGTTCTGGTTCTCGAGCCAGTTTGCTTGGTCGTCGATCCACTCCGAGGACTCAATGCAGTCCGCAGCGGCGAGCTTTTGACGTGCCGCGCCGGTGTTGCTGCTGTTCTCGTTGTTGAGGTTAAAGACAACTCCCGAGGTGTTCTGTGTCGTCTGCGTGTGGGAGCTTCCCGCCGTGAAGCGCATGCAAGCGGCCGGAACGGCAACCACAAACAGAAGCAGCGCCAGCACCAGTACGACAGTGCCAGAGAGACAGCCGCAGCCTCCCCGCCGAGAGGGAGTGCCGTAATAGCCGTCGTTGTAGCCACCACCGTATCCGCCGCCGTAGTAGCTGGTTCCGTAGTACCTGGCACGCGGCCTAAAGCCAAACATGGGGATGCCCCACATGCCGCCCGTGCGCCGCGGGCCACCGTATGGTGGTGCCACTCGCGAAGGGCCCGATGAGCTGCGGGAGCTGCTGCTCCGTGAGGTGCTTGAAGATGACGAGCTGCTGTATCCACGGCTCCGCCCGGACGAGAAGCTCGCCCGACTGCTGCTGCTTGAGCTGCGGCTGCTGGTGCTGAATGAGCTGCGCGTGCTGCCAGCACTGCGGCCTCCACCGCTGCTTCCGCCTCTGCCCATGTTCGGCCTCCTTGCTGCGACGGTTGCGCGTCCACCTTAAGGATACCCATAAAACGCTGCGGAGAACGGAGGGTTTAGTGCTCATGCCAATGCATCGCTTGTCCACGCCTTTGTTGCTCACCACCTTTGATGCAAACACTTCGTTATTAATACGACATAAGGCAATACAAGTAGATGGAGGCATGCTAGGCTGAAAGCACCGTCAACCGCTTTGAAGGGAGTTGGGTATGTCCGATTTGTTCGACCTTACTGGCAAGATTGCACTTATTACGGGCGCCTCTTCTGGCTTGGGCGTGCAGTTTGCTAAGGCACTGGCAGGTCAGGGCGCTGACATTGCCATTTGCGCTCGTCGCCTTGACCGCCTCGAGGCCGTCAAGGCTGAGATCGAGCAGCTGGGCGTGCGCTGCTTTGCTACCCGCTGTGATGTCACCGATACTGCTCAGATTGCAAACATGGTTGCTGCCGTCAAAGCGGTGTATGGCCGCATCGACATCCTGGTCAACAACGCTGGCGTGGGCGACGCAACCCCGGCAGCCGAGATGGATGACGCTACTTGGCGCCGTGTCCTCTCCACCAACCTCGATGCGGTGTTCTATGTGGCTCGCGAGGTTGGCAAGGTCATGATCGAGCAGGGCTACGGCAAGATCATCAACCTTGGGTCGCTGCATTCTGAGGTCGTCATGCCCGGCATTGCTTGGCCTGTCACTGCCTACACCGCTGCGAAGGGCGGCGTGAAGATGCTCACCAAGAGCCTGGCTGTCGAGTGGGCCCAGAAGGGCATCACCGTCAACGCCATCGGACCGGCCTACTTCAACTCCGAGATGACCGGCGCTGTCATGGAGAGCGGCGGCTTTGATCCCATCGCGCAGACGTACTGCCCCATGGGTCGTGCTGGCCGCGAGGGCGAGCTCAACGGTGCGGTCATCTACTTCGCCTCTGATGCTTCGTCTTACACCACGGGCCAGCTCCTGTGCATCGACGGTGGCTGGACGGCCATCTAGCGGGACTACAAGGTCGGACCCTCTGGTCCCACGGAGTGACCGTACGTTCAAAGTGCCATTAGCACGCTAGTGTACGTCCAAAGCGCCATTACGAGCCGTTTTTCGTCTCGTAATGGCGCTTTGGACGTACATCGACTCCGATTGTCGCCAGCGCACCATCATCGACGTGGCCCACACGACTGCCGATATGTGCCTCCAAAAGGCCATATGACCTCGCATCATGGAGCCTGTAGGTACCAAATATGAATAGGAAGGAAGGAGCACATATGGCAGGCTACAGGTTTCCCGAAGGGTTCCTGTGGGGCGGCGCGACGGCGGCAAACCAGTTCGAGGGCGGCTACGACGCGGACGGCAAGGGCCTCAGCGTGCCCGACATCATCATGGGCGGCACGGTCAGCACCCCGCGCGTCATCACGCCAAACGGCGTGCGCGAGAGCGTCTACTACCCCAGCCACCAGGCCATCGACTTCTACCACCACTTCGAGGAGGACATCGACCTCTTCGGCGAGATGGGCTTCAAGTGCTTCCGCATGTCCACGCAGTGGAGCCGCATCTTCCCGAACGGCGACGACGCCGAGCCCTGCCAGGCCGGCGTCGACTTCTACCGCAAGGTGTTCGAGGCGTGCAAGCGTAACGGCATCGAACCGCTCGTGACCATCAGCCACTACGAGTTCCCGCTGGCGCTCTCGCACAAATACGGCGGCTGGGACAACCCCAAGGTCATTGACCTGTGGGTGCGCTTCTGCGAGCTGCTCTTCACCGAGTACAAGGACCTCGTTCACTACTGGCTGACGTTCAACGAGATCAACGCCGGCACCATCCCTGGCATGGGTGACGTCATGGGCGTGGGCATCCTGCCGCCCGAGGATGTGGCTATGGGCTTCGGTGCCTGCGACTGGGATGACCCCAAGCGCCGCCTTACGGGCCTGCACAACCAGTTTGTGGCAAGCGCAAAGGCCGTGAAGCTCGCGCACGAGATTAATCCCGAGAACAAGGTCGGCTGCATGATTGCGGGCAACACCAACTACCCGCGCACCTGCAACCCCGATGACATCATTGCTGGTATGGAGGCCGACCGCGAGTTCAACTTCTATTGCGGCGACATGCAGGTGCGCGGCGCGTATCCCGTGTGGGCGCCGGTGCTGTGGGAGAAGCAGGGCGTGGATCCTGACTACATGTGGGGTCTCGCCAAGCGCGACGCCGAGGTCCTCAAGGCTGGCACCGTGGACTTCTACAGCTTCAGCTACTATCAGTCCAACACCGTGTCTGTCGACCCCGAGATGAAGAAGGGTGCCGGCAACCTCTTCGGTGGTGTGGACAATCCCTACCTCAAGGCGAGCGACTGGGGCTGGACCGTCGACCCCAAGGGCCTCCGCTACTACCTGGAGATGGTGTACGACCGCTACCAGATCCCGCTGATGATTGTCGAGAACGGCCTGGGCGCCGTGGACGAACGTGCGGAGGACGGCAAGTTCCACGATGACTATCGCATCGACTACCTGCGTCAGCATATCGAGCAGATGGCCATCGCCATGCAGCACGGCGTAGACCTCATGGGCTACACCATGTGGGGTTGTATCGACCTGGTGAGCGCGAGCACGGGCGAGATGAAGAAGCGTTACGGCTTCATCTACGTCGACCGCGACAACGACGGCAACGGCGACTTCCACCGCGAGCGCAAGGACAGCTTCTACTGGTACAAGAAGGTCATCGAGAGCAACGGGACCGATCTCGACTAAAGCGCGGCAGCGCGTCTCAGAAGGAGCTACCATGAGCTTTCCGAGCAACTTCCTGTGGGGTGGAGCAACCTCCTCGGTCCAATACGAGGGCGGCTTTGACCAAGGCGGGCGCGGACTCGGCCACATGGACTTCATTCCCTGTCTCACCGAGGAACAGCGTAGGACGCAGCCGAGCACCTTCAACCAGAGCCTCGAGGCGTTCGAACGCATACAGGCGCATGAGGACGAATACAACCTTGCCTACCGCCGTGGTACCGACTTCTACCATCGCTACAAGGAGGACATTGCCCTCTTTGCCGAGATGGGCTTCAAATGCTTCCGCATGAGCATCTCGTGGCCGCGCCTGTTCCCCACGGGAGAGGAGGCCACGCCAAATCCTGAGGGCATTCGCTTCTACCACGACGTCTTCGACGAGCTGCACAAATATGGCATCGAACCCGTGGTCACCATGATTCACTACGAGATCCCGCTTCACCTCACACTGGCGTACAACGGATGGGAGTCACGGAAGACGTTGGAGGCGTACTGTCGCTATGCGCGCGTGCTTCTTGACGAGTACAAAGATGACGTCAAATACTGGATCACCTTCAACGAGATCAACATGACGACCCACGCCCCATTCATTGGTGGGGGCCTCTTTGTTGAGAAGACGCAGAAGAAGAATGCGCAGAGCTGCATGTGGCAGGCGCTGCACCACCAGTTTGTGGCGTCAGCACGGATCGTTCGCTATTGCCACGAGACTGCGCCGCAGTGCAAGATCGGTCTCATGATCAATCGCCAAGAGATCTATGCCCAGACCTGCAACCCGTTGGATGAGCTACGTGCTCTCAAAGACGACCAGTTCAACTTCTCATTCCTCGACGTCGCCGTCCGTGGCGCATATTCCAACGTGATGCTGTCGTTCTTCCGCGAGAACGACATCGATGTGGTCATGGATGAGGGAGACGCACGCGATCTTGCTGCGGCACGGATCGACTTCGTGGCCATCTCGTACTACATGACTTGGGTGGCTACCGGCGACAAGGAGAAGCAGGAGCCGCTCGGGGCCTTTGTACGCGCGCTGCGAAACCCCTATCTGGAGCTCTCCGAGTGGGATTGGCCCATTGATCCCGTGGGGCTGCGCATTACGTTGAATCGCATCTATGACCGCTACGGGCTGCCCATCATGATTGTGGAGAACGGTCTCGGCGCGCGTGACGAAGTTGCGCTCGAGAACGGGGAGAAGCGCATCCATGACGATTACCGGATTGACTACCTGCGCCGTCATATCCAGGAGGTTGGCAACGCCATCGACGACGGTGTGGAAGTCTTGGGCTACACGCCGTGGGGTTGCATCGACTTGGTGTCCGCCTCGAAGACCGAGATGTCGAAGCGCTACGGGTTCATTTACGTGGACGCCGATGATGCAGGCAAAGGTACCTACGACCGCTACCGCAAGGACAGCTTCTACTGGTACCAGAAGGTCATCGCGAGCAACGGGACCAATCTCGACTAAGGCATATGTGCACAGCGAAGGACAGACCTTCGTTGTGCAGGGGCGAGCCGCGGAACGGGTATATCTGTTCCAACAGCGCTTTTGTCGAAGGAAGGTCTTCCCATGTCCTCGAATACCCATGACATCTCTCGCGACGCATTCATGCTGACGGGCAATCTTGCTCAGCAGGGTTATGACTGGTGGTGGCATTCGTTTACGGCCCATCACGCAACGACGGGCGAGGAGCGCGCCTTCTTCATCGAGTTCTTCCTCGTCAACCCTGAGCTGGGAGGACCCGAGCCCCGCTTTGGCATGGCGCCTGACGGCTCGCGTGACGGTCGCAAGCCGTCTTATCTCATGGTGAAGGCGGGGACGTGGGGTGCTCAGGCCAAGCAGCTTCATCGCTTCTTCGGCTGGGATGAGGTCGAGCTGGGACGAGGCGTACCTTTCTGGGTCGCCGCCGATGACTGCGTATGCTGCGAGACGGACCTCGTGGGCCGTGTGCAGGTGAGCGAGCAAGAGGCCGCGTCCCATCCCGAGTGGATGAGCGACGCTGGAGACATAGCCTTTGACCTGCATGTTGATAAGCAGATTGCGTTCAACGTGGGTTATGGGGCAAGCGAGCCTATCCGAGCGACTGATGCCTTCCAGATGTTCTGGCATGCCGAGGGTATCAAGTGCGCCTACACAGGCGAGGTGTTTCTCGACGGCGAGCGCTACGTGGTGGACCCCGAGACCTGCTATGGCTATGCCGACAAGAACTGGGGCAGCGACTTCACCACCTCGTGGGTGTGGCTGGCCAGCTGCGACGTGACAAGCCGCCTGACAGGGGAGCGCCTGCCAGATACTGCCCTTGAGATTGGCGGCGGAAGGCCCAAGATCGGCCACTTGGCGCTTGATCGAAAGCTGCTGGGCGAGCTGGTCTACCGAGGGGAACCTTACGAGTTCAACTTCTCAAAGCTTTGGACGGGAAGTCAGACGCACTTTGCGTGCCATGAGACGGATACGCATATCGTGTGGCACGTCGAGCAAGAGACGTTCACGGCGCGTCTCGTCACGGACATCACCTGTCCCAAGGACGAGATGCTGCTCATCCGCTACGAGGCGCCCGACGGGCAGGCCCGGCATACGCGCCTCTGGAACGGCGGCACCGGACAAGGGCGCGTACAGCTCTTTGAGCGCGATGGCTTTGAGTGGCAGCTCGTCGATGACCTTGACGTGGCCCACGTGGGCTGCGAGTACGGTGAGTATGACGCGACGAAGCCGTACGCATAGCGTGTTTGAGCACTGAAAAGGGACGGGCCCCATTGGTGCAGCGTGTACCAAGGGGCCCGTCCTCTCTGATGCGCTTGGATGCTAGGCGCGCTCGTGCACGAAGGCGGCGAAGCGTTTGCCATCATCGATGCTCTTCATGCGCACCATGTAGAAGGTGTTGCCCAAGTCATCAGAGAGCGCGTCGGCCATGCGGCCCTGCATGCAGACGGCGCTGCCGTACTGAGCCATGATGTCCTCATGCGAGTGCGCGTACGTGTGGCAGTCGCGTTGCGAGGCGTAGACGCAATAGAACGTCTCGCCGTCAGCCGCGTGCGTGGACGTGCCAGTGGTGACCATATCGGCCCAGATCTGGTACAGGTCAAAGGAGTGGGCAAAGTTGACCATATCGGGGTCATAGCCGCCCGGAGCGCGCACGTTGACCTCAAGGCCCACATAGTCGCCCGCAGTGCCCAAACCGGGCTTGTCTGCCGTCAGACGGAAGAACTCCATGTGCACAAAACGGCTCGTGATGCCGAAGGCCTTGACTGTGGCTCGTGCCAGCCGTGCGAGCGCGGGATCCACGGAGGGGCAGGTGTAGTACCAGACGTCGAGCATGTCTTCTACGGTAGAGGCAATGTCTTCGGGATACTCTGACTGGTTCTCAAACAGCGGGTTACCCTCGGCATCAATAACGGCCTCGTAGGAGCAGATGTCGCCCGTCACGAACTCCTCCAGCACGTAGGTCTCGCCAAGGTCACGGGCAAGCAGGTCTTCCAGCGCTGTCTCGTCTGCCAGCTTGAAGGTACCGCATGCACCGACGCCACGTTCAGGCTTGGCAAAGAGCGGGTAGCCGACCTCCTGAGCAAAGGCAAGAACGGTCTCGCGGTCGCTGAGAAGCACCTGTCGTGCCGTGGGCACACCGGCCGCAGCATACAGTGGCTTCATCTCTGCCTTTGACTGCCAGAGGGCCATCTGGGCAGCTCCGGCGCCCGTGGTGATGTGGAAGTCATCGCGCAGACGAGCGTCCTGTGAGAGCCAATACTCGTTCTGAGACTCGAGCCAGTCAATCTTGCCGTACTTCCACGAGAAGAACGCCACGGCACGGAATATCTGGTCGTAGTCTTCGAGGGACGTGACGTAGTAGTACTCGTCAAGCGAGGCGCGCAGCTCTGGCGACGTCGCGTCATACGGCGTGTCGCCAATGCCAAGGACGGTGGCGCCGTTCTTACGCAGGCGGTCGCACCAGTTCCAGTAGGTGTCGGGGAACTGCGGAGAGACGAAGACGACGTTCATGGCAATCCTTCCTAGGTTGGGTAACACCTCCATGGTAGCGCAGAGGGTAGAATTACCAGCGTGCGACCGAACGGCACATAAGAGTGAAAGGGACCTGACGTGGAGCATCTGGTTCATTCCATACCGCCAACGTTTGACGAGCATAGCCGCGTGCTGGTGCTCGGGTCCTTTCCCAGCCCCAAGTCCCGTGAGGGGCAGTTCAACTACGGACATCCTCAGAACCGCTTCTGGCGTGTGCTCGCGCAGCTTGCGGACGAGGAGCTGCCCGCAACCAATGACGAGAAGCGTTCGTTCTGCCTTCGTCACGGCATCGCCTTGTGGGACGTGATTGCGGAATGCGACATCGATGGCGCCTCTGACACGAGCATCCGCAACGCGAAGCCCAACAAGCTCTCCCTCATCACGGGGCACGCGCCAATTGAGGCGGTGTACTGCACGGGTGCGAAGGCACATCAGCTGTATCGCAAGCTTGGGTGCGAGCAAGAGTGTGGGCTCCCGGCTACGCGGCTGCCCTCCACCAGCCCCGCCAATGCAGCCTGTGGCATGGATCGACTGCTTGAGGCCTATGCAGCCATCTTTGAGCATGCGATTGCCTGACCCTGCATGCATGTCCGCGTATGCAAAGACTTGGTTAACGTCTGCGTAGCACCCTCCTGATTTGCGGCATGGTTTGTTGCTGCCCATAAGCGAACTCGTATCGGTGGTGATGCATGGCACCTTCGCTCCAGCATGGGAAGCTGCTCGAGCGTCCTGGCTTCAACAAACTGCTCATTCTCGTGGCCGCGGCCTCATGGGGACTGTCCTTCATTGTCATGAAGGATCTCGTTACCAAGCTGCCGGTGTTTCGGCTGCTTGCGATTCGCTATGTTCTCGCGTCCGCCGTCATAGTTGTGGTGGCGTGGCCGGCACTGCGCACCGCGCTTCGCAGCAGCAGGACGCGCAAGCTTGGATTGCTCTTGGGACTTCTCAACTTTGCGGCGTACGCCGTTCAAACGCTGGGCCTGTCCCTCACCACACCAGGCAAGAACTCCTTCTTTACGGGCTGCTACTGCGTGATGGTTCCCTTCGCCGTGTGGCTCGTTGTGGGCGAGCGGCCCACGGCGCGGCATGTGGCCGCGGGGGCCATCTGCGTGTTGGGCATTGGCCTCATCGCGGTTGACGGCGAGTCAGGGTTCAACCTGGGAGACCTGCTGACACTGGGCGGGGCCGTGTGCTATGCGGTTCAGTACGCATGCCTTGCTCGCTGGGGAGGCGGAACCGACTCACTCGTGGTCACCACGCTCGAGTTCATCGTCATGGCTCTTGCGTCTCTGCTGACCACTGTGGTGTTTGAGCAGGGGTTTGTTCTCACGACGCCCACGCTTTCCGACGTTGGTGCCATGGCGTTTCTGGTGCTCGTGTGTTCCTGCTTCGACTTCTGGGCCATCAACCACGGCATGATGCACGTTGACCCCGCGGAGGGCGCGGTCATCTCGGCGCTTGAGGCGCCCTTTGGCGTGGCGGCGAGCGTCGCGCTCTACGGTGAGCAGGTAACCTCGCGCATGCTGCTGGGATTCTCGATGATCTTCATCGCCATCATCATTTCCGAGGCAGGAGACGCCATCCTCGCTCGTCTTCGTCGCTGACGCTGCTCTGGAGTCAGGTACCGAAATTACATCGTGCATGTGCGGCTTCTTGGTGTTGAGGGATTACACTCAACGTGTCGAGAGGAGCAGCCATGGCTATTGTCGGTGCATTTGCCGTACCCCATCCACCACTCATCATTCCCGATGTGGGAAAGGGGCGTGAGCGTACCATCCAGGCAACTGTCGACGCCTATGAGGAGGTCGGCAGGCGAATTGCTGCGCTCAAGCCAGAGACCATCGTCGTCTCGTCGCCTCACACCACGCTGTACCGCGACTACTTCCTGATTTCTCCGGGGAGCTCTGCGCGGGGGAGCTTCGCGCAGTACGGGGCTCCGCGCGCTGCCTACTCGGCTCGCTACGACACGAAGCTGGTGGACAAGCTCTGTGCGATCTGTGACCGGGAGGGCATCGAGGCGGGAACCGATTACGAGCGTGACCCGCGGCTCGACCACGCGACCATGATTCCGCTGCACTTCATCCAGAAGTACTACACGGGCTTTGAGCTGGTGCGCGTTGGACTCTCTGGGTACTCCGCAGCCGAGCACTACCGACTGGGGAAGGCAATTCAGGAGGCTGCCCAGGCGCTGGGAAGACGCGTGGTGTATGTTGCCTCGGGCGACCTCTCCCATAAGCTGGTCGCTGATGGCCCGTATGGCTATGTTCCCGAGGGCCCGCAGTTTGACGAGCGCATTACCCGCGACTTCGCCTCGGGTGACCTGCTCGACGTGCTCTGCATGGATGTGTCGCTGGCAGAGCGTGCGGCGGAATGCGGCCTGAAGAGCTTCCAGATTATGGCTGGCGCTCTCGACGGAACGGCCGTCCAGTCGGAGCTCCTCTCATACGAGGGCCCCTTCGGCGTGGGGTATGGCATTGCGGCCTTCATGCCCACGGGGGATGAGGGCGCCGACGAGGCTCGCAAGCTGCTGCCGCAGTACGAGACGTGGAGATCGGACGACCTTGCGCGGAGGCGGGCAGGGGAAGACGCCTACGTAAGCCTTGCACGTGCCTCGTTGGAGGCGTTCGTTCGCGAGGGACGGCGAATAACCGTGCCAAAAGACGTGCCTAGCGAGCTGTTGACGACACGCGCCGGATGCTTCGTCTCTCTGAAGATTGATGGGCAGCTTCGTGGGTGCATAGGGACCATTCTGCCGGTGAAGAAGTCGCTCGCCGAGGAGATCTGCGCCAACGCGATCAGCGCCGGCACGCATGACCCGCGCTTCTCCGCCGTGCGCGCGTCCGAGCTGCCAGATTTGGTGTACGACGTGGACGTGCTGACAACTCCTGTTCCCACGACGGCTGCCGAGCTTGACCCTTCGCGCTATGGCGTCATCGTCAGCTGTCGCGATGGAAGGCGGGGTCTGTTGCTGCCTGATCTTGATGGGGTCGACACCGTGTCTGAGCAGCTGCGCATTGCCGCTCAGAAAGGCCACATCGATTTGGACTTTGATGACTATCGGCTGGAGCGCTTTGAGGTGGTGCGACATCTGTGAGCGAGGCGGCTGCAGTGCGCTGCACAACGTGCCCCCGCGAGTGCTTGCTGGTGCCAGGCAAGACGGGGGCCTGCCGTGCGCGGGTGAACGTTGCGGGCGAGGTTAGGCCCGTCAACTATGGAAGGCTTACCAGCGTCGCGCTCGATCCTGTTGAGAAGAAGCCGCTTGCGCGGTGGAAGCCGGGCTCGCAGGTTCTCTCGCTGGGCAGTTACGGTTGCAACTTGCGGTGTCCTTGGTGTCAGAACCATAGCATCTCGCAGGCTGGCCAGGACGATGTGCCTTGGCGTGAGGCAACTCCCGAAGACGTGGTTGCGCTCGCAAAACGCCTGGCGCTTGAGGACCCGCGGATGGTGGGTGTTGCCTACACCTACAACGAGCCGCTGGTCAGCTGGGAGTTTGTGCGCGACTGCGGTATGTTGGTCCACGAGGCGGGTATGTCCAACGTGCTGGTATCAGCGGGATGCGTGTCTGAAGAGGTGGTGCAAGCGGTCGCGCCGCTCATTGACGCGGCGAATGTCGACCTCAAGTCCTTTTCCGCAGAGACCTACGAGATGCTGGGCGGGAACCTCGCCTGCGTACAGAACACCATCCAGCTGCTTGCCCAGACGCCGACCTGTCACCTTGAGGTGACCACGCTCGTGGTCCCCGGCATCAACGATACCGACGCCGAGATGGATGAGCTGTCTGCCTGGCTCGCTTCCATCGATCAAGACATCACGCTGCACGTGTCGCGCTTCTTCCCCAACTGGCAGATACGCGATCGTGGCCCCACGCCAGTCGCTCGCGTCTATGCGCTGGCACAGGTGGCGCGACGCCACCTTGCGCATGTTTATACGGGCAACTGTTGAGGCACAGCTCTGATGTGCTAGCATTGACGTTTGCTAAACGCACCAGATCCGTCTCATGGGGAGAGACGGATCGCTGGGGGAGGATGTCGTGAGTTTTGTCGAGCTGTTCCTGCTTGCCGTTGGCCTGTCGATGGACGCCTTCTCGGTCTCGATCTGCAAGGGGCTGGGCATGCAGAAGGTCAACTGGAAGGTTGCCTTTGCACTTGCCATAGCGTTCGGTGGCTTTCAGGCCGGAATGCCCGTCATTGGCTGGGCCTTGGGAAGCCAGTTCCTGTGGTTGATCGAACCTGTCGACCATTGGATTGCCTTTGGCCTCTTGGCCTTTATCGGCGGCAACATGATTCGTGAGGCGCTTTCTGATGAGGAGGAGGACGCTGACACGGTCGATCACATCGATTGGGGCGAGCTTCTCATGCTCGCCATCGCCACGTCCATCGATGCCTTGACGGTTGGTATCGCGTTTGCCTCGCTCTCGGTCAACATCTGGACCAGCGTTTCGCTCATTGGCGTCACGACGTTTGTCTTCTCCATTGCTGGCGTGCTCATTGGCAACCAGTTTGGCATGAGGTATCGAAAGCCTTCGCAGATTGCGGGCGGAATTATCCTCATCCTGATCGGAACCAAGGTCCTGTTGGAGCATCTGGGCATCTTGGCCCTGTAAAAGGTTACGTTTTCCTACCTACGGCCGCCTTACCTGCATATGTTGCCAAACACGCACTACAATCGTGCGTAAGCCAACGAGGGAGGGAGTGCCATGCCAGGAAAGCGCGACAACGTCATTAGCTGGGACGAGTTCTTCATGCGGGTTGCCGTAGCGGCCGCGCTCCGCAGCAAGGACCCCAACACGCAGGTGGGGGCCTGCATCGCGGGCACCGACCACCGCATCCTCTCGGTGGGGTATAACGGCACTCCTTCAGGTCTTGATGACGAGGAATTCCCTTGGGAGACCACGGACGACCCCCTCACGGACAAGCATAACTACGTGATTCATGCCGAAGCCAACGCCATCCTCAACTTCCGTGGCTCGCTCAAGGAGCTGACCGACGCCACGGTGTACGTGACGCTCTTTCCGTGCCAAGAGTGCGCAAAGATGCTGGTGCAGGCAGGTATCGGCGAGGTGGTGTACCTCGACGACAAGTATCACGACACCATCGGTGCGGCTGTCGCACGCTCGGTGCTTGACCGTTGTGGCGTCACCTATAGGCAGGTTTCGGTACCCGAGGCAGTGCTCTCGTAACGAGACGTTCAGGTGTTGGTCGCTCGTTACCTGATGATGGACTTCAGGGCCGGAGCGGAGACGCCGAGCTCTGCCTCAAGCGCACGCACAACCAGCTCGTGATCAAGGCCCTCGTGTAGGCCGCTCACCACGACTGTGGCAACCAGTTCGTCAGACCCTTGAACGCGAATGGGGAAGGCGCCCGCAACGGGCATCTGACCAGGTGCTGAGAAGAGCTCCTCGGAGCGTCCGGCAACGGCCAGCTCAAGCTGCTTCCAGATGCTGGCATGGCCGGACGCGAGCGCGGCGGTGCGCTTGCCCTCCACAAAGTCATAGTTGCGCGGTGCCTTGTCATCATTTGACCAGCCAAAGAGCTGCATGCCATCGCTCTCGCGCGTGATCTTGCAGGTCACGCCGCGGTCATACTCGTGGAACAAGGTGGCCACGCGGTTGCCCAGCGCGAGCGCCTCTGCTGCGCCGAAGCGCTCGGGGTAGCGAAGCACCCGCTCCTGCTCTGCAAGGATGTCCAGCGCATCGGGCGTAATCTGGAAGCCTGCGCGGATGGTGTCAAGAATGAGAGCGCAGTGCAGCGAGTCCTTAAGCGGCATGATGGGCGACTCAGTCTCGCCAGCACGTAGCAGCTCGCAGAAATGGTGAATCTCGCTATAGAAGTCGTCGTACTCATAGGGTGCCTCGAGAACGCGCTCTGACCCGTCGGCCAGCGTCACCACGGCGCGCTGCGGGCGATGGAGCTCCTCAACGAGGATGCTTCCCTTGGTGCCAACGATGGTAGCTGTGCGGGGTTTGCCACGATCAAAGGCGCATTCGAGGCGCGCCTCAACGCCGCCATAGGCAAGCGTGGCGTCCACATAGATGTCGACGTCTTCGCTGAAGGCACCGCAGATGCTCGTCAGCTGAGGGATGCCTGGGCAGAAGTCCTCGAGCCAGCTTGCGCAGTAGGTACCGCAGTCAAGCAGCACGCCAGCGCCCGGGCCTCCATGCAGGTGGTAGCTATCCTTGCCCTGAGCGTATCCAAGCATGTCGTTGCAGAGCGTGGCATCGATGCGCACAATCTCGCCAATCTCGTGTGCTGCAGCAACAACCTGCTGGTAAAGAGGTACAAAACGCGGCTTCATGGCCTCCATGAACAGGATCTTCTGCTCCCGTGCCACGTCAGCGACTTCACCCATCTCCTGTGCCGTGAGCATGGCCGGCTTCTCGCACAGCACAGCCTTGCCAGCGCGCAGTGCGGCAAGGGCCCACTTATGGTGGAGCTGGTGGGGGAGCGCGAGATAGATGGCATCCACCTCAGGGTCAGAGAGCAGCGCCTCATGTGCATGCTCTCCAGCGTATGCCTGATCTGCGGGGATATCGAAGTTCCTCACCCATGCGGCTGCCTTCTCGGCCGAGCGGCAGCTGATGGCCGTGAGCTTTGCGCCATTCTCATGGGCTAGGCTTGCGGCAAAACGGTGGGCGATGTTTCCTGCTCCCAGGATGCCAAAGCGGATCATGCTGCGCTCCTCTCATAAGAAGGCGGCCAGAGACAATGCTCTGGCCGCCCCATAGTCTCTGTGATCTTACTGCTGGTCAGCAGGGAAGATGACGCCCGCCTCGCGACGGATGGTGTTCTGGATGCGGCTCACGAGCAAGCTTTCGTCAAGCTGACGATAGCACTCCTCCAGGTTGCCCTCGTTCTGCTGGGCAACAAACTCGCGGAACTCGCCTTCCCACATGATGGGCAGGGCGCGGTCGATGACCTCCTCGGTGCCGTCGTTCAGGTGCAGGGTGACGGGGCCGCAAGCGTTGGCGCCGGCGAAGGTCTTAATCCAGCCATCGGTGCCCTGGATGGTGGCGCCGAGCGCCCCGTTGCTGTCCTTGGCGCAGACGTTGGTGGCGGTGAAGCCGTCGTACTCCATGACGACGAGGCCTGAGGTGTCGATGCCGCGCTCGATGTTTGCGTAGTACTTGGCGGCCTTGGGCTCTCCGAAGAGGCCGATGGTGTAGGTGAGCGTGTACAGGCCGATGTCCATGATGGCGCCGCCGGCCTTGGCGGGGTCGAACGCGGGCAGGACCTCGCCGGCGCGGAAGGCGTCGTAGCGGCTGGAGTACTGGCTGTAGTTGACGGAGACGGCCTTGATGGTGCCGATCTTGGCGAGCAGCTCGTCGCGGACCAGCTTGAAGTTGGGCTGACGGGTGGTCACCACGGCCTCCCAGAGGAAGCGCTTGTGCTCCTTGGCGAGCTCGGCCAGGCGGGCGGCCTCGACCTCGTTGGAAGCAAGCGGCTTCTCGCAGACGACGTCCTTGCCACCAAGGATGGCGGCCTCGGTCACGGCGTAGTGCAGGAAGTTGGGCACGGCAACGTAGACGGTGTCAACCTCGGGATCGGCGATGAGGTCGTGGTAATCGCCATAGCGGCCTGCGGCACCAAGCTGGTCAGCGAGCTCGTTGACCTGATCCATCGTGGTGGGGGTGCCGGCGACAGCGGTGACCTCCACTCCCCAAGAGGCCATGTTGGGGCCAACCATGCGGGCAATCATTCCGGTTCCGACGATACCAATCTTCATGATGCGATTCTTTCTTCTGCGATGCGCTTTACGTCAAGTGTGCGGGCGAAACGGTGAGGGGCTTTAGTCAGTTGCTTACTTCAGGTCCTTGGTTGCTTCCTCCAGGATGCGGAGCTGCGCGATGGTCTCCTCGGGCTTCACCAGCTGCGGGGCCCCGTTGACCAAGGTCTCGTACAGCGCCTCATAGAAGCCGGAATAGGTGCTGCGGACGGTCTCGACGCGCTCCTGGTGCATGGTGCCGTCCTCGTCGTAGTAGCGCAGGACGCCCCACTGGTCGGGCGTGTCTAGGCCAAAGTCAGGATGACCGGCCGGCAGGTAGAACTTCTTGAGGTCGCGCTCCTGCTGGTCCTTCTCGACCTTGATGAAGGTGCCGCGCTCACCGTACACCTCAAAGCTCGGGCGCTGGATGGCCGCGTGATAGTTGGATGCGGCCGTAGCCTTGATGCCCAGCTCGTCGTAATACAGGTCGAAGTCGTAGTAGGTCTCGGGATGGCCCTCGCCGCCCAGTTGGCGCGTCTCAACATGCCAGCTATCGGGGATGCCCAGCCAGCTGATGAGCTGATCGACGCTGTGGCAGGCGTGGCCATAGCAAATGCCGTTCAGGCGGTTATACGGATACTCTTTGGCGTAGCGCAGGTACTCCTCGCGCCAGTAGTCATAGTGGGTGACGATCTCGAAGACCTTGCCCAGCTTGCCGGACTCCATGACCTTCTTTGCGGTGAGGAGGTCGGAGTCGAAGCGGCGGTTCTGGTAGCACTGGACCGTGACACCCTTGGCTTCGGCCAGCGCGTAGAGCTCCTCCGCCTCGGCGACGGTGCCCACGAAGGCCTTGTCGCACACGACGTGCTTGCCAGCCTCGAGGGCCTGTTTGGTGAGGGAGTAGTGGGTGGAGTGCGGAGTGGAGATCTCGACGACGTCAATCTCGGGATCTGCGAGCATCGCCTCGAGGTCAGTGGTGTACTCGACACCGTCCAGCTCGGGCCACGGACCACCCAGATGGCGGGCGTGCACCGTCTTGACGCGGAACTTCTCAGGCAGAGCCATCGAGAAAGGAATGTGGTAGCGGTTAGCACCCTTGCCGTTGCCAATGAAGCCGATGTTGATGATTCGCCCTGCCATTGCACCTCTCCTTTTCGTCGCATTGACGCTGGTTTGTGACAATTACAGGATACGGTGCGAATGCACGGCAGAGTGGGGCGAACTCCGCTTTAGGAAGTGATTTTCGGCGATGATGGTCCTCGCCGTGCAAAACGTGGGACTTTTGTTTCAGCGGCCTACGAAAGTGCGGACAAAGGGGGCTACCCCCTAAGGACACGAAAGGGACTCGTGTCCTTAGGGGGTAGCCCCCTTTGTCCGCAGCTCTACTCGGCAGCAGCGAGCGCCTGGGTTGCCTCAATCTCAGAGATCATATCAATGCGCACCTGGTGACGGCCACCCTCGAACTCGGCGCCGAGCCATGCGTCCACGATGTCCTTGGCGGTCTCAATGCCAATCACGCGAGCGCCAAAAGCCACGATGTTGGTGTTGTTGTGCTGGCGGGAGAGGCGCGCGGAGTACGGCTCAGAGCACACCACAGCACGGATGCCCTTGACCTTGTTGGCGGCGAGGCTGATGCCCACGCCAGTGCCGCAAATGAGGATGCCGCCGTCGACCTCGCCGGAAGCCACCATCTTGGCAACCTTATAGCCGCTCACGGGGTAGTTGAAGCGCTCAGTGCTGTCGGTGCCCACGCTAATGACCTCGTAGCCCTGCCCCTCAAGGTAGGCCTGAATCTCCTTGCGCATTTCCACGGCGGTGTGATCATTGCCAATTGCAAGCTTCTTGAATGCCACGACGAGTTCCTCTCCTCTGCGTACGGAATAATAGCCACGAAGCCCATGATAGTAGTTGAAACGTTACTCGTTGGCGCGATTTCCTTACACCCTAAACCGCCTAAATGCTACGCTAGCAATACGGAAAGAATGGAAGGCAGCTAGGGGTTAGCTATGGCGTATCGCATCGAGGCCGCAACCGTCGCAGACATTCCTCAGTTGGTTGATCTGCGTATTGGTTACCTCACTGCTGACTACGGCCAGCTCTCAGATGAGCAGATTGACGACCTCACCTTCGAGGTCCCCAACTACCTGCGCTACCACCTAGGGCGAACGCTCCATGTCTTTGTCGCCCGCGACGAGGCTACCGATGACATTGCCGCCTGCGCCTGGCTTCTACTGGTTGAGAAGCCGCCAAGCCCCCGTTTCCCACATGGGCACACGGGTGTGCTCTTTAACGTGTACACGGTGCCCGAGCATCGTCGCCAGGGGCTCGCGCGTCGCGTCATGGACCTGCTGATTACGGACGCCACCGCACGCGCGCTCGACGTGCTTGAGCTGCACGCCACCGAAGACGGCTATCCGTTGTACCGCTCGCTGGGTTTTGAGGATGATCGCTACACGCATGTTCCCATGCGTCTGATGCTCTAGGAGACAAGATGGCTGATACAGGATGGGAAGGCAAGCACCTACAGACGAAGGCTGAGCGCTTCGTGGGCTTCAAAAGGCTTGGCTTCCAGGCTCTACCTGAGTTTTGGACGTTTCAGATGGCTGCCGGATTCCTCATGGGCATCGTTCTGAATATTGCCGATGCCATCACCGAGCTTCTCACTGACACGCTGGGCGTGGCCATTACGTCTGCAAACTTCACGAAGTGCCTTTTCACGTGGCAAGGGCTACTCATTGTTGTCATATGGGCAGTGGTATTGCCCCTGCTTGTGGCAATAGAGCTCTTTGCCGGAATACTGGTGTCCAATGACGTTCTCTATGGCAGGCCCGTCCGAATCTTTGCGTCCATTAGGAGCGGCGTGCGTTCTCTGAGGAGATTCCTCACGCCGAGCGGGCTCGGTGTCATTCTCTTCGTTCTTGTTGCGACGCCGCTCCTTGGCGTAGGGTTCTCAGTCAGGGTCACCAAAGACCTGTACATACCCAACTTCATCTCGGACGTCATCTTTCATACGCCCCTGTACTGTGCGGCGTATTTTCTCCTGCTTGCTGTGCTGGCTGCGATAGCGGTTGCGTATATCTTTATTATGCACGCCGTGCTTATCGATGATCTGAAGCCTTCTGAAGCGGGCCGCTGGTCTCTCAAGGCCGTTCGAGAGCATGGCCTTCAGATTGCCGGGTACATGCTGCTACCGTTTCTATTCTGGACTTTCCTGGCTCTGTTCGTGTTTACGCTGTTTAACGTTGTCCCTGAGATCGTGTTCGAAGTGGCGTGGCCAATGGTCGATGGGGTAGAGGTTACCATTGATAACCTGGCAGACAGCGTGAACCTCACGAGCGCGCAGTACGACCTCATAGTTTACCGTGTGCTCTCGGTGTTTGTGGTGCTGTTTGGGGCTGCAGCCAATGCGCTCGTGGCGCTTCTGGGCAACTCGTACCTCTTGCTGCGTTTTACGCGCTGCTACGATGACATAGCTCATGGGAAGCGGGAGCTGTGGCCCGCAAGGCCGCGCCGTCACGCTTATCTGCGAAAGATTGGCTACGTCATCGGCAGCTTTATTCTCATCGCCATCATCTCCCTCGGCAGCGGCATTCTCTTTGACGAAGTGTTTGCACATGATCCCGTGGGCATCGTAGGGCACCGCGCGGCGGGGACGCTCGCCCCCGAGAACTCGCTCGAGGGGCTCGAGGTGGCCATCGAGCACGGCTGCTACGCGAGCGAGATCGACGTCCAGCGCACCAAGGACGGCCACTACGTCATCAACCACGACGACACCTTCCGCCGCCTCGCCGGCGACGAGCGCGCCCCGAAGGACATGACGTTCGAGGAGGTGAGGGGCCTCCGCCTGAGGGACGCGACCGAGCCGGGCAGGACCTGGCAGGTCCCCACCCTCGAGGAGATGCTCGACGTCATCAAGGGCCGCGAGCGGCTCCTCGTCGAGCTGAAGGGCGCGACGGCCGACAGGCAGATGGTCGACGACGTGGTGGCCATGGTGCGCGAGAGGGTCATCTCGCTCAACTACGACGTCATCGAGTACGCGGAGAGGACCTACCCGGAGTTCGACACCGGGACGCTCGTGTTCGTCTCGGTGGGCAACGTCTCGCACCTGACGTGCGACTACGTCCTGATGGAGGAGGAGCTGGCGACCGACAGCCGCATCAGCCGAGCGCACTTTGCGGACAAGCGCGTGGGCGTGTGGACCGTGAATACTGATAACGGGATTAAGAAGTTCCTCAACGGTCCTGCTGACCTCATCATCACCGATCGCATCGATGCGGCAGAAGAGATTCAGGCCCAGCTGGACAAGCGCAACGACTTTGAGGTCATTGAAGACGCCTTCGAGGATTATTGGGACTAGGCTGCGCGCCTCGCCAGCACCGGGCTGCGGTGCCTGTCCCGTCTGTATTGGGTGCGAGCCGGGGGCTACCCCCTGGACGCGCTACGCGTTGCCAAGTCCCATGTAGGAGAGCATGCCGTCAACGGCAACCTTCGTCGCGGCAACCGCATGGACGACGGTGTTGGGGCCTGTGACGACGTCGCCAGCGGCAAAGACGCCCGGCACCGTGCACATACCCTGCTCGTCAACAATCAGCAGGCCACGGTCATCGCCCTCCAGACCTTCAGTCGTGAGGATGAGCTTGTTCTTGGGCTTCTGTGAGACGGCGACGATCACGGTGTCGCAGGTCACCTGGTCGAGCTCGTCCTCATAGCCAACGACGCGGTCGTTCTCGTCGAAGATGGCCGTCTTGAACACAGGGCCTGTCTCGTTGATCTCGCAGATGGCCTTGCCCTGCACCAGCTCGGCGCCGTCGAGCTGCGCGTACTCCAGCTCGTCAGAGCTTGCGGAGATGTGCTTGCTGCGGGCGTAGAGCGTGACTTCGCTGGCACCCTGGCGGATGGCGGTGCGTGCCACGTCCATGGCAGTGTTGCCAGCCCCGATGACCGCTACGCGCTCGCCAATCTCGGCCGTCTCGGGGCTCATGAGGTAGTCCAGGCCGAAGAGCACGTTGCCACCCGCTTCTCCCGAGACGCCCAGCGTCTGGGCGCGCCAGGTACCCGTGCCAATAAAGACCACGTCATAGCCGTCACGGAACAGGTCAGAGATGGTGAGCGACGCTCCAATGGCGGTGTTGTGCCGAATCTTGACGCCAAGAGACTCGAGGATCTCCTGGAAGCGATCGAGCACGCGCTTGGGAAGGCGGTACTCGGGAATGCCGTAACGCATGACGCCGCCAAGGCGTGGGTTTTGGTCAAAGATCGTGACGGCCACGCCCATCTGTGCGAGCCTCATGGCCGCAACGATGCCAGCAGGGCCGCCGCCGATGACGGCTGCGCGCTTACCATTGGGCTCGGGCTTCTGGAAGCGGATGCGATCGAGATACGTGCTCGAGACGTAGTTCTCGATGGCCGAGAAGTGAATGGGCGTGCCTTTGCGACCGCGCACGCAGTGACCCTCGCACTGGGCTCCGTGATTGCAGATGAGCGAGCAGACGGCGCTCATGGGGTTGTTCTGGAAGAGCACCGCGCCCGCCTCATCCATCCTACGCTCGCGGAACAGCTGGGTGTCCCACGGGGACGTTTGCCCAGTTGGCTTGCTGGGGCGAAGGCTTGCACTGTCCCCAATGTCCCACCAAGTGGGACAGAAACCTCCGGGCTGGGTGTCCCACGGGGTTATGAGAGGAGCGGGGTGAGCTCTCCTTGGCTGAGGATCGTCACTTTGTGCATAGCGCGGCTGATGGCGGTGTAGAGCCTTCGGCGCGCGAGCGGGGTGTCGGGATAGACCTGCTCCTGCGCATCGGGGATGATGACGTGGTCAAACTCCAGGCCCTTCGCGAGCTCAAGGTCCATCACCACTACGCCCGTGGCGGGCAGCGCGTCGCCCTTGTGGATCGACTTGACCGTCTCTCCCAATTGCCGATGCAGCCAGCTTCTACGTGCCTTCTCGGCAGCGATGATCGCCGTCAGCCCCTCGCCTTCGTGGGCAGCCGCCACCGTACGGCGCAGGGCGTCGAGGTACTCGTCCCGCTCAATGCAGGTAGTGACCTCGGGCTTTATGCCTGGTCGGCGGACCGAGCTCAGGTTGATGCGGTCGCTCTCGTCCAAGAGGCTGGCAAAGAGCTCTGTGATTTCTGGAGAGGAGCGGTAGCTCGTGCGCAGCAGATACTCCTCGATGCCTCCGTGCGTCTTGGTGAACAGCTCCTTGATCTGCGCGAACGTCGCCGTCCCCTCTCGGATGGCCTGATGCTCGTCGCCAAGTAGCAGGAAGTGTGCGCGCGGGAAGTAGCGAGCCAGCACCATAAGCTGCGTCACGGTGTAGTCTTGGACCTCATCAACCATGACGTAGCGGGCGTTTCGCTCCGAGGGCCCGCAAATGAGCAGCTTGAGGTAAAGCCACTCGGCCGCTGAAAGCGCCTTTACTCCCAGCATGCGCATGCCAATGCGGTCGATGCGCAGCCAGGTGCCCAGCTCGATCTGGTCATGAGCGGAGCCATAGAGGTGCTGGACGTATTGCTCCGTGTAGGCAAGCAGCTCCTGCTCATCGGGGCCGTCAATGGTGCGGCCAAAGATTTCAATCTGCTCGTCCATGTCAAGGCCAAGAAGCTCCTCCTGAAGCTCATCATCCTTGGCAAGCTGGGCAAAGCGACGATCAAGCTTCTCGTGTAGGTCGTCCTTGACAAGTGCGGCCAGGCGTGGTCCCACGGGGAACTTGGAGAACTTGTTCACCGATGCCTTGACTTGTGCAGGCTTGAGAAGCGACACGCCCTCAACGGCAATGCCGCGCAGGTCATCCTCCTCAAGCACCAGGTCGCCCACGAGCTCCTCGAGCCGTCGAAGCTCTTCCGGGCTTGTCGTGGCGCCGTCAGAGCGCTCCGAAAGCCCCTGCGCCTCCATGAAGCTCGACCACGTGAAGGTCTGCGGGTTTGATTCGCCCAGAGTGGGAAGCACCGTGTCGATGTAGCTCTCAAAGACCGAGTTGGGCGTGAACAGGTAGACCTGGCTGGCGTTGAGCGTCTCGCGCTGCCGATAGAGGAGGAATGCGATGCGCTGCAGCATGACGGAGGTCTTGCCGCTGCCTGCGATGCCGTTGACGAGCAGGGCGGGAACGTCGTCGTGGCGTACCACGGCGTTCTGCTCGCGCTGAATGGTGGCCGTGATGGCCTGCAGCTTCTCGGTGTGATGGCGTTTGAGCGCGCCGAGCAAGAGCGAGTCCTGAATGGCGACGGTGGTGTCGAAGTACATGTTGAGGACGTCGCGCGTGATGTCAAACTGCCTGCGCAGCTCGAGGTTGACCGTGCGAACCTTGCCGTCAACCTGATAGGAAGTCTGACCCATCTCTTGGTTGTAGTAGGTCTCGGCCACGGGGCTACGCCAGTCAACGATGAGCGGACGCTTGTGGTCATCCGTAACGCCTGCCGCGCCGATGTACACGTCACGAGCGGGGCGCCCCGGACGCATCTGCAGGCGAACCTTGGCAAAGTACGGCTGCATCAGCAAAAGCAGGATGCGCCGCACCTTGTCGACGGTGTAGTCGTGATACTGGTTGTACGTGTCAATGACGCTGTTGAGCGTCTCAATGGCCGCAAGGGTCTCCATCGTCTCGTCTGCGCCGACAAAGTCGAGCGAGATCTCCTCGCTCATGTCAATGAGGTCCTGTGCGATGCCCTTGTGCTTGGTCTCAAGCTCTTCGCTGAGGCTGTCACGCATGGCGAGCAGCGTGGCATAGGTCTCCGAGAGGTGCTGCTGCTCCTCTACAAACGTGGGGTCTACGGCATCTATCGCCATGCGTCTCTCCTCATCAAACATGCGGCGCGCGATTCAAACGCGAGATAGATAAGTTTATCAGAGAGCAGGGCAGTAGTGCGGCGATGAGCAGCGGTGCGTCCTGGGGGTAGCCCCCGAGACGCACTTTGTGCGTCTCGGGGGCTACCCCCAGGACGCACCGCTGTCGAAGGTTTGTTACAGGAAGCGTTTGAAGAAGCGGCACTCGTCATCGTTGCAGCGGCGGGCCTCTTCGCTCTTCATGTTGCAGTGGAAGACGTGGCCAAGCTGCTCGCCGATTCCGCCATAGATGTGCAGCTCGTGCATGACGCCGAGCTTGCGCAGGAGCTTCGCGAGGGGCTCTGCCGCATCGTGCAGGAAGTCTCCGTCGCACGTCATGATGTATGCGGGCGGGAAGGCGTCCGTCACATGCGGGGCAACGTTCACCAGGTCAAGCTCGCGCTCGCTTCCTCCCTCGGGGAGGTAGTCAGCCATGAGGGCAGAGGTGAGGTCAGTGGGATCGTCCGTCACTTCGATGTGGTATGCGCCGCAGTTCAGGGCCACAGCCGTGGGAACAAAGCCTGCAGGCGCGGCAAAGTCAAACTTCGCGGCGTAGGTGGGATTGGTGCACATGTTGCTGAAAAGGCCCAGCATATGGCCGCCCGCGGAATCACCCACGGCGAAGACATGCTCAGTGTCAAAACCGTACTCATCGGCGTGGTCAAGCGTCCAGGCGAACACCGCGCAGGTGTCCTCCATGCTCGCCGGGAACTGGAACTCTGGCGCGAGGCGATACGTAAAGTTGACCACCGCAAAGCCGCGGAGCGCGAGGTCCATGCAGTACCACTGATAGCGCTCCTTGTCGCCATATACCCAGCCACCGCCATGGATGCTCACGATAACGGGCAGCTTTCCCTCGGCATCCTTGGGACGGTACACGTCCAGCAGCTGCCAATCGGCGTCAGGGCCATAGGCGATGTCATCAAAGCGCTTGATGCCATCAGGTGTGGTAAGGCCGGCATCACGGATGTCGTCACCCTCTTTGAACTGCGCGCGGATCATATCGGACATAACGGACATGGCAGACCCTCCTCATGTTCAAAACCCAACCGCCACCATGATAGTTTGGGCAGAGGTAGTGCGGGCAAAGGAGTCGCAGATGGTTGGCTCAAGGGTGCGTTTGCGCAGGGGCTAGGCGTCCACATCGCCTCGAGACAGCAAAAGAGGATGCGCGCTGGGGGGATGCGCATCCTCTTGCATGGGACTTCGCCCACTTCTCTGAGGGGGAGAGGGGCCCTCGTTGGAAGTTAACCTTAGTTTACTCATAGAAGATGGGAAAGCAACCCAAAACGCCAAGAAAGTTAGCCTAGGTTGATTTATTCATCGTACGGAAACAGTCGGCAGAGACTCTCCGTTTAGTCCTGCAGCCTTCCAAAGAACTGATGCCCGTTGCGGCCGGCTTCCTTGATGGTGTAGAGCGCCTGGTCTGCCGCCTTGAAGACGGTGAGGTCGTCCCCACGGTCCCTTAGCTCCTCGCTGAACGCGATGCCAATGGAGAGCGTCACGGGCGGGACCTTGCCGTCGGACTCGCTCAAGCCCTTGGTGAGCTGGGCAATCTTGTCCTCAATGACGTGTGAGAGGTCGGGCGTGATGCCAGTCATGATGACGGCAAACTCGTCGCCTCCAATGCGGCACGGATAGTCCGAAGCGCGGAAGGCGCTGGTCAGAAGGCTTGCGACCTTCTTCAGGACGGCGTCGCCGATGTCGTGGCCATAGGTATCGTTGACTTCCTTGAAGTGGTCCACGTCAATCAGAAGCAGCGCCGTGTGGTCAGTGTAGTCACTGGACAGCACATCATAGGCGCCACGGTTGAGCAGGCCTGTCAGGGGGTCATGCTCTGCGGCATGGCGCAGACGCTCGCTGCGGCGTTGGTTCTCCTCGTAGACGGCGTTATACGCCTCGGCGAGATACCGGACGTCGTAAGCACCTTCGGGGTTGAGCGTCCTGCCTTCCATGATCTGCTTGGTGTAGCGCTCGAGCGGCTTCAGCACCAAGACAAGGACCACGCCTGCAGTGGCGATGACCACAAGCAGAAACGCTATGGTCAGGGTTTTCTCGACCAGAATCGTGTTCTCAAGCTCAAGGGTGGTGGTCTGCTTTGCCAATCGCGTATCGACAATGAGCCCAGCCGTGCACAGCGACACGTTGTTCTCAATTAGGGTCTTGTACTCCTGGTAGGTGTCGTCAAAGAGCATCGACTCGCCCAGCGCAAGCTTCTCCTCCCGGGAAAGGGCTGCGTCTTCAGGGGTGAGCTCAAGGTTGATGATGGGAGTCATGAACCCTTCGGGCTCTATGCCCATGGCATCCATCACAAGGCGAATGGCGTAGTGCTCGCGCTCGGCCAACGTGTTGGAGTAGGAGAGCGCTTGGTCAAGATGGGTCTTCTCGGCCACATCGCCCAGATGCTCAGTGATAACCTCAACTGCAGCCTCGCGCCGCCTTGTGTTGAGCTCCTCTGAAAAGTAGTTCTCCGCATAGGCGGCATTCTGCGTAACCGCGAACATACGAGACTGCGTGGTGAGGTAGTTGGAGGCGTCCTTAAGGTCCGCGGCAGCCTGGATACAGACGAGGTAGTTGTCCGTTGCCTCTATCATCTCCCGATACGCCTCGCTTGTTTGGACCGTTGTCCTAAAGAGGAGCAGGGAGAGCACGCACGCGAGGGCAATCATCGTGGCCGATATGGTGCGAACGTGCGGGGTGGCAAACCATTGCGTTTCAGAATGAGTCTCTTGGGTCTTCATAACGTTTTTCCCGGTGTGTACGTTGGCGAACCGAATACGTAAGCTGAGTTTCTTGTCGCTAGATTGTTACTAGACGTTTTATTTTACTTTAACTGTGGTGAAGACGCCATATGGATACCTCGACGGTTAGGCAAGGGGCAGGCGCACCCTAAACGTCGAACCCTCGCCCAACATGCTCTCAAGCTCGATGGCTCCATCGCCCCGCTGAACAGCATGTCTTACCAGAGAGAGCCCCAGGCCCGTGCCTCCGGTCTCGCGCGAGCGCATGGTGTCCACGCGATAGAACCGCTCAAAGATGCGGTCTTGATCTGCTGGCGGAATGCCAATGCCAGTATCGATGACCTCAAGGACGGCCGTTTGCCCCTCAAGAAAGAGTCGTACCTCAACGCCGCCTTGCTCCGTATACGCGATGGCATTGTCAATGAGGTTGTCCACCATGAGTGTGGCATTGGCTACCGAGAGATGGACACGGCAGGGTGAGTCTATCGGAACCTGATTGTCCAACGTGAAGGTGAGCCCCGCCTCCTTTGCGTGGGCCCGCCGCGTTTCAAAGGAAGTGGCAACCACGCTGGAGAGATCGCAGGTATCCGAGCTGAGGGTGGGTCGCGTCTCGTCCTCCAAACGCGAGAGGTCCATGAGGTCGGTGATGAGGCTCTGGAGCCGCTCTGACTCGTGTGAGAGTTGACGGGCAAACTCTCCTGCGACCTCGACGTCTCCCTCTTCACTTGCCAGCGAGATGGACTCCGAGAGCAGGCGAATTCCCGCGACGGGCGTCTTCAGCTCGTGGCTGGCGTTTGCCACGAAGTCTGTGCGCACGCGTTCCAGCCTGCTTACGGGCGCGGCGGCACGCAGGAACAGCAGGAGCGCTCCGCCTGCCGCGAGGGTAAAGGTAATCGCAAGCAGGGCAAAGCTCGTCCATCTGAAGCGCATGACCGCGGCGTGTGCCTGCGTCACCGGCATCGAGACGCGCAACACGGCACCTTCGGGCCTGGCCTTGCTGGGAATGGCCACGTAGAGATACTCAATGCCGTCTGACTCTGAGATTCGCCGGTCAAAGCCCAAGGAGCCTTGCAACGCCGCAGCGACTTCCGGCCGCTGTGCATGGCTTACGGGGTCCACGACGTCGGAGCTGTCGGCAACGACCTCGCCATCAGATGAGATGAGTGTCAAGCGGAGGTTGTCGCTTGAGGCAACGCGGTCCAGAACATCCTCAACGGGCAGCTGGCTCGTCTCGAGCGCTACCTCGGTTGCGTTTGCGACCGAGACGAGGCCCTCGCGTTGCCGCGCTTCGAGCGTGTGGCTCACTGGTCCAAGCAGGAAGAAGAGCCACACCGCGGTGAGCAGCAAGACGATGACGGCGTAGCCCATGATGAAGCTTGTGCGCCAGTTTCCCATGCGTTTGGAAGACGGGCTCATGCTCCCTCCTGAATAGGATCAAAACGGTAGCCCATGCCGTGCTCGGTCTGCACAAAGGTCCACGAGGTCCCGTCGAGGGCCTTGCGCAGCCGCCTGACATGCGTGTCAATGGTGCGTGAGGTGGGAAGGAATACCTCACCCCACACCTCCTGTGCAAGCCACTGCCGTGTGCAGAGGGCACCCTGATGCGTGGCAAGGGCAAGGAGCAGTGCATACTCCTTGGTGCGAAGCTTGACGGGCTTGCCGTCGAGGGTCACACGCGTCGCGTCGATGTCGATGGTAAGGGGTCCGGCCACTATGGTGCCGCTCGGGGTATTGCCAAGGCCCTGCCTGCGGAGGTTGGCCCTGATACGCGCCAGCAACTCGGGCGTGGAGAACGGCTTGGTGACGTAATCGTCAGCGCCCGCGTCAAGGCCGGCAATCTTGTCGCCGTCGCCATCGAGCGCCGTCAGCATGATGATGGGCGTCTTGCTGCCCGACGAGCGCAGGTTGCGCGCCACATCGATTCCGGAAAGCTTCGGAAGCAGGACGTCCAAGAGGATGAGGTCGGGCTTGACGGTTCGGGCCGCCTCCAGCCCCTCGGAGCCGTTCGCCGCGCAGCTTACCTCATAACCTGCGCGCGTGAGCGCGAAGTCGAGCGCCATGCGAATGGACTTATCATCCTCGACGAGCAGTATGTGCGCCATAGTATCCTTCCTTTCGTGACCGTAAGTATCTTCGCGCAAGAAAGGACGTCTTCGGGGCAAAAAGCCCCCTTGATTTGTTCTGTGGAATCGAGTTCACCTCGCTGTCACACGCATTTACAACTACTCCACCATGGGTATAAGCAAGATATTTAATCTGCCGTCTAGGCGGTGGAACCGCGGGGTTTGTAGGTGCTGTTCGTCTGAGAGGTGCAGCCATGCCATCCTTGCCTGAGTTTTTTACTATGTTGGGAGCCAATCCGCTCCTCGCGCTCACCATGTTCTTGGTTGCCGCAACCATCTTTGTGAACGGGTCGACTGATGCGGCAAACTCGATAGCAGATGCTGTCGGAACGCGCTCCATAACGTTTGAGAATGCTGTCATCCTTGCCGTCGTCGCCAACTTCGTAGGACTTGTGGGGGCCACCATGCTTTCTGGCGCGGTGGCAGACACCATAAGCCACATGGTCGATTTTGGTGGCGACTCTCATGCCGCGCTCGTCTCGCTTGCGGCTGCGATGGTGGCCATTGTGGTGTGGGCCGGGGTCGCTTGGTACTTCGGCATTCCCACGAGCGAGAGCCATGCGCTCATCGCGGGCCTTTCGGGCGCCGCCATCGCGGTATCAGGTGGGCCTGAGGGAATCAACATGGCCGAGTGGATCAAGGTGATCTACGGCCTGGTCCTCTCCACCATCTTGGGCTTTGCGCTGGGCTTTCTTTCTACCAAAGCTATCAGGGAAATCTTTGCCTACGCAAACCTCAGCAAGATGAATCGCTTGTTTGGTGGCTTGCAGGTAGCCGGTGCGGGGTTTGGGGCCCTTATGCACGGCGCCCAGGATGGACAGAAGTTCATGTCGACGGCAACGCTTGCGGTGATGCTTGCCACTGGGGGAAGCGTCTCAGATGTCAAAGGGTATCCGATGTGGCTCATGGTTGCCTGCGCGCTCATCATGGCGATAGGAACGGCGGTTGGCGGCCGCAAGATCGTATTGACGGTCGGTACCAAGATGGTCCCCATGGAGAAGTACCAGGGGGCGGCCGCATCTATGAGTGACGGCTTCAGCCTGCTTATCTCAACGCTTCTGGGCTTGCCGGTGTCCACAACGCACACCAAGTCCTCGGCCATCATGGGCGCTGGTTCGGCGAAGAGCATCAGGTCGGTCAACTGGCAGATCGCGTGGGACATGATGATGACCTGGATTCTCACGTTTCCTGGATGTGGCCTTTTGGGGTTCGTCCTCGCTTGGATCTTCCTGCACGTTTTCTGAGTTCCTCCCGTGAGTGACCGGTTGCAAGTTACCCCTTGCGCATGAAGATGCCCGCTTGTGGATATGCCCCTTCAGTTGGCAGATTAGGCCGTAAGATGAGCCCATCGAGACGTTTGAGCAAAAGGAGGAGGACCCATGCTTGTTGATGTTGACGGCGTCAACCCTGCGTTCAGGGCGAAGGTCATCGAGATTGTTGAGGGCATCGCAGAGCCCATGACGTTCAAGCTCAGCGACGTGAAGGGCACCGCTGCCCAGTCGGTCGTCTTTGAGTGCACGGAAGAGGACCCCGATAAGGTCGTGCCCTTCTTGAAGAGCACGCTCAAGCGCTCTGAGCTCGGCAATATCATGATGTTCCGCGTGACGCCTCACGGCCAGTACATGTGGATTCCTAAGCGCTCATAGCATTACGGTAAAACATCGCAAGTGATTCGAGGCCCCCTCCGTTTACGAATGGAGGGGGCCTCGCGAGGTAGGTCAACCGACCTCATCTGAGAACGTGTAGCCGTTTCTGCCACGTTCCTTTGCAAGGTAGAGCGCACGGTCTGCCGCCTTAAAGATGGTGTCATCGGCGTCAAGCTGCTCGCTGAACGCAACGCCAATGGAGAGCGTGATCGCGGGCAAGCCGTCCGAAGTGTCGAGCATGCCTTGCGCGATCTGTCCAATCTTTCTCGTCACCACGTGCCTGAGCTGCGGTGACATGTCGGTGATGACAACGGCAAACTCGTCTCCGCCTATGCGGCAGGGGAAGTCTGACGCGCGGAACGCGTGGTCGAGGTGGCGTGCGACCTTCTTCAAGATCTGGTCTCCCACTTCGTGACCGTAGGTGTCGTTGACCGTCTTGAAGTAGTCGACATCTACCAGCATAAGGGCGACGTGCTCAGTGTAGGTAGCGGCGAAATCGTCATAGGCGCCGCGGTTGAAAAGCCCGGTCAGCGGGTCATGGTCAGCTTTGTGGCGCAGATGATCGGCACGCTGGCGATTCTCCTCGTACAAGGCGTTGTACTCGTGAGCGAGGTCGCGAAGCTCTTGCGAGCCTGCTGCGATGAGTGGCATGCCGTCTGCGATGAGCGACGAGTACGAGGCGATAGGCCACAGGATGAGGTAAATGACGAGGAAGATGGTGAGAACGACCATGGTGAGCAGCGCGACGGTAAGCATGCGTTCGCGCGTCAGAAGAACCTGCAAGAGCTGCGCACTCTCGTTCTGATGCTCGTTGATGCTTAGAAGCAGCTGGGAGGTGCAGGCATCAACGTTGCCATCGATGCTCGCCTTCCGTGCTCGATACTCTTTGCCAAAAAGCAGCTCTTGGGCAAGCGCGAGCTGCTCGTCAGGCTCCAATTCGAGCTCGGAGGCAGAAAGTGGGTAGCTGGCGAGCGGCTCAAGACTGCCGCTAATGGGGTAGTCTTGTGCCTCGGCGACAAGCCGCATAGCATGACCCTCTTGTTCGGCGAGCGCATTGGATTCTTCAAGGGCAACCTCGAGCAGCTGACTTGCCTGACCATCCTCAAGGTAGAACCTGAGCACGTCGAGTGCCGCATCGCGCCGTTTCGTGACGTTGACTTCTTCGTAGTACTTCTCCACGAACTCGATGTCGTGCGTCACCGTGAAGAGTCGTGCCGAGGAGGTGAGATCGTCCGAAGCCTGTTTGAGGCTACTCACAGCTTCGCTGCAGGCGAGGTGCTCGTTGGTTACCTCCCGGAAGATGGCGCTCACTTCAGTTGCGCGCTCAACCGTCTGCAGCAGCAGGATTGAGAGCACCGAGGCGATGATGATGACTACGGCGTTGATTGAGCGGATATGCGGGGCATGCGTGAACAGGCCTCGAATGCGCTTGGCTATGGATGCTTGCTCCGTCATCGTCGCAACATACCAGTTCTTGGTAGGAATAATGCTCCCATGGTAGCGCCGAGCTAGATGAGCAGCGCGTTGTGGGCGGCAGGCGGGCAGCTTTTTGGGCAAGATGCGCGGGAAGGCGCATGGTTACCTCATGGTGCGTACTTGTGTTCGTATTTGTCGTGCGTCACAATGGCGATGAGGGAGGGTTGCCATGATCATCAACACGGGCGCACGTACCGACACCGCGCAGTGGTACACGCCGTGGCTTCTGAGGCGCTTTGAAGAGGGGTTTGTGTTTGTCCGCAACCCGCTCTTTCCCCATAAGGTGAGCCGCTACGAGCTGAATCCTGCCGTGGTGGATTGCGTTGAGTTTTGCTCGAAGAACTATGCGCCGCTGCTGCCAGGACTTCCCTTCATTCTCAAGCGCTTCAACACGCACTTCCACTACACCATCACGGCGTATGGTCCAGATATCGAGCCGCGCGTGCCGAGCCTCGACGACTCAGTACAGACGCTCTATGACCTCGAGCGCTTGGTGGGCGCCCGCCGCATCTGCTGGCGCTACGACCCCGTGCTGCTGACGAACGCCTACACCATTGAGCGGCACCTCCAGACCTTTGACTACCTGTGCGGGAAGCTTGCTGGTCACGTAGACCGCTGCATCTTCTCGTTTGTCGAGATGTACAAGAAGCTTGAGGTCAACTTCTCGGAGCTTCGCCCTTTGAGCGAGGATGACCGCGACGCGCTTGCCTGTGGGCTGGGACGCATTGCCGCCGAGCATGGCATACCCATCCAGACCTGCGGAAACAACGGTTTGTGGCCACAATACGGCATCGGTTGCAGCGGCTGTACCACCTTAGCGATGCTTGGCGCGGCGAACGACATCGCGTTTCGTGAGCTCAGGCACAAGGGACAGCGTGCGGGCTGTGGCTGTTTTGAGAGCCGCGACATTGGTGCGTATGACAGCTGCCCCAACGGATGCCGCTACTGCTATGCCAACAGAAGCCCCGAACGTGCGCTTGACAACTGGCAGCACAACCATGACCCAGAGAGCCCACTCCTTCTGGGCTATCTTCGCGACGGTGACGAGGTGAGCTTTGCCAAGCAGCGCAGCCTGCTGGTGTCTCAGCAGCTGACGCTCGGGATCTGAACGAGGCCTAGGAGCCTCGCCCGTTTGTGCCGTTTTTCACGACGGCTTGATTGGCGTGTTCAGGCCGTCATATGATTGGGTTTCCCAATATCAAGAATTACAAGAATTGCATGTGTGGAGGATGAGATGTGGCGTTACTCCCGCTACACGAGAACCCTCGTGACTATGGCATGCCTGCTTATTGGCAACTCTCTCCTGGCCTTTTTGGTGGCTGCGTTCATCATGCCGTTTGGCATCATCATGGGTGGCACGACGGGTATCGGCATCGTGCTTGGCGGCATCTGGCCAGGCCTTGACGTGGCACTTGTCGTGCTCGTTCTCAACATGGTGTTGCTGCTGGTGGGGCTCGTTGTGTTGGGGAAGAAGTTCTTTGTCACCACGGTGGCGAGCTCCCTCATCTACCCGGTGGCTCTGGGCGTTATGGAACGCATCCCTGGAATCGACTGCATGACAGATGACCCCGTGCTCGCGGCTATCTTTGCGGGATGCCTTATGGGCATCGCGCTGGGGCTCGTCATGCGCGTTGGCTCCTCAACGGGCGGTATGGACGTGGTTGCGCTGGTGCTCAACCACTGGTTCCATTGGCCGCTGTCGGTGCTCATCTATGTGACGGACTTCATCGTCATGGGTGGACAGGCGCTGATGTGTAAGCCTGAACAGATTCTGTTGGGCCTGCTCGTGCTGGTGCTTGAGACCATCCTGCTAGACCGAACGATGATCCTGGGCAAGGCGCAGATCCAGCTCTTCGTTCTCTCGGAACGCTATGAGGAGATTCGCGATGCCCTGCTGTGGAAGGCAGAGGTGGGAATGACCATGCTCGTGACCGAGTCTGGTTTCCTCCGGCAAGAGGGCAGGGGTGTGCTCTGCGTGATTCCGCAGCGAAAGCTGTATGACGTGACGGAGCTGGTGTGCTCAATCGACCCGTCGGCGTTCATCACCGTGGCGCAGATCAACGAGGTGCGCGGCCACGGCTTCACCAGCGAACGCATTCCGCTCCCCGCAGAAGAAGCCGGCACCCGCTCATAACCAAAACACTGGGACACCCAGCCCGGAGGTTTCTGTCCCAGATGATGGGACATTGGGGACAGGACGGAAAAGCTATAACAACCATGCATTCCAACTAATACTTGATAGGCATTTGCTATCGCTTGGCGACCCTCGTATCGTTGTAGGCAGCAAAGACGAGAGGAGAGGTCATGGACCATGCGATGAGGCAGGCGCTTACTGAGGCGGGATGCAACAACACGCTCGCAGACAGGCTCGATGTCCTGAAGAAGGCTGGAGAAACCGATGCGTGCCTGCGCCTGCTGCGGTGTCATCGCTGCGAGCTGGTGGAAGCCCTCCACCAGGCGCAGCGCCCCATCGATGTGTGTGACTGGCTCATCCATGAACTTGAGCAAGGCTCCCGCGTGGCCTAGATTCCCCTTGTACTACCAGAGATGAGCAGGTGAAGCATCATGCAGAAGATCATCAACGAGCACCTCACGGGTGAGCGTTCGCTTTTCAAAAGCCGTGACCTCACCGTTGAGGCATCCATCTTCGATGACGGGGAGTCCCCGCTCAAGGAATCCAACAACATCAAGGTCATTGATAGCGTATTTGGTTGGCGGTATCCCCTGTGGTATTGCCACAACGTGGCAGTGCGCAACACGGCGTTTCTTGAGGGCGTTCGAGCGGGCTTCTGGTACAGCCACAACGTGACGGTCACGGACAGCTCCTACCAGGGACCGAAGGGCTTTCGTAAGTGCACGGACTTGAGACTTGAACGCGTACAGATGTCCAATGCAGAAGAGACTCTCTGGTGGAATGATGGCATCGAGCTTGAGGACGTTACCGCAAAGGGCGACTACTTCTGTCAGGGTTCGAGCAACATTCGCATAAAGAATCTGCAGCTCGACGGTAAGTACAGCTTCGATGGCTGTAAGAACGTGGTCATCGAGGGCTCGCGTCTCATTACCAAGGACGCATTTTGGAACTGCGAGAACGTGGTGGTGCGCAACTCGTTCATCGTCAGCGAATACTTGGCGTGGAATGCCAAGATCGTTCGCTTTGAGAACTGCACCATTCAGAGCCTGCAGGGTCTGTGTTATATCGAAGGTCTCACCTTGCGCAACTGCCGCCTGATTGAGACCGATCTTGCCTTCGAGTATTGCTCTGACGTGGACGCGGAAGTAACGACTCCTATCGTGAGCGTGAAGAACCCGTATAACGGCCGCATTGTGGCGCCCAAGATAGGCGAGATTATCTTTGATGACCCCGCGGTTGATCCTACTCGCACGACCATCGTGCAGACAGGGTGCCCGTGCTATCGCGGTTTCTGTGAAGTGGCTTAGCACCGTCCCCTGTTCACTTGGTGCATGCGCGGCGAGCTAGTCGGCGTAAGTGACCTGCAGGTTCTTGAAGTTGCCCTCGGTGCCGTTGTCCACGTACAACCCAACGCCGCCTCGCAGATCGGCGCCGCCAAACATCTTATCAACGACCAGCGCGGGCGTCTCCATGTCGTCCACGTAGAAGCTGGCGCTGGCGCCGTTGACCTCTCCCTTCAGATGGATCCACTCATCGAGGTCGATGTCTGCCTTGGCCTCGTAGTCGGCAATGCCACGCTCACGGAAATACGCGAAGGTGTAGCCGGGATAGCTGAAGTACTGCATGGTATGGATGCGGCGCTGCGGCTCGGTGCAGCTGCGGCCGTTGCGTGGGCGGACATAGAAACTCTCAAAGCGGTCATTGTCCTCGCTGGCGCGGAACACAAACCCGATGAACCCGCGGCAGTCGATATCGGCCCAATGCATGAGGCGCGCACGGACGTCTACCTCGATGGTCCCGTTGTGGAAGTCGCTGCCCACGAGGCGTGCGTACGTGGGCACGTCAGGCTCAACGTTTTCCTCGGGCTTTACCACGCGGATGAGCTGCTCGCCGTCAAGCTCGGTGAGACCGACGCTAATCCCGACGGGTACGAAGGTCTGCTCTTGGAAGATGACGCTGTTCATGCTTGCCTCCTTCTAGTTCTGAGCTGTGCCATGTAGAAGTGATTAGCGGACAAGGTGAGACGCTTGTCTATCGTGGGTTACAACTTAGTGGGACGGAACCCTCCGGGCTGGGTGTCCCAAGTGGGACAGAAACCTCCGGGCTGGGTGTCCCACAACGGGGGCGGGGTCTGCCGGACTCGTCCTAGAGAAGCGTGAGGGCGTTTTCGCGCATGATGGCGTCAGCATATGTGCTGAGCTGGGCGTCGTTTGCCAAGAATTGGCGCAGCGCTGCGATGCCCTTGCCTGCGATGGCGGCATTGGTGAAGGGGAAGTCGCTTCCATACAGGATGTGACTGGGATCGGCAACACTCGCCAACAGCGGCAGCAGCGTGGGCACCGGATTGCCCGCGAGGTCAAAGTACAGCTTGCCCACATTGCCAGCGAAGTCGATGGGCTCCATGGCGCCCATGGCAACGAGCAGCGGCTGTACCGTCTGGATGCGTGCCGCGACGTTGGGCAAGAACGACCCGCAGTGCGGCACCACGATGTGCGCATTGGGGAAGCGTGCAGGTACCTCGTGCGCAATCATGTTGAGCACGGCGCGCGTGGTGTCAGCCAAGAACTCGTAGAGGGGCACGGGCCCAGAAGTGAAGAGCCCTTCGCGTAGCGGTTCGGGCCGGTGGGGGTGAATGATGGCGAGCTTGCCACGCTTGTCGACCTCCGCAAAGAGCGGGTCGAGCGCTGCGTCTCCCAAATAGAGCCCGCGCGAGTTGCTCGCCAGCTTGACGCCAGCGGCGCCCAGTTCGTCCATAGCGCGGATCGCCTCGGCGCAGGCTGCGTCCACGTCAGGCAGTGGCAGCACGGCGCAAAACGCGAAGCGCCCAGGATGGCGAGCGACGACTTCGGCCGTCCAGTCGTTGAACCGGCGGCAGAAAGCGGCAGACTCGGCGACATCGCCAAAGAACGGCTGCGGTGACGAGAGCGAAAGTAGTTGCAGTTCGATATCGTTCTCGTCCATAAAGGCGATGGTGCCGTCCTCGTCAAAGGTCGGAAGTGGGAAGCCGTCTTCCTGCAAGGCACCGTGTGCAGAGAGCAGGTCAAGGTAGTCTTGGTTGAGCAGATGCCCGTGCATATCGATTGCGCGTGTCATGGCGGCCCCTTACATGTAGCGGTTGCTCTGTATCAGATGATACTGTGCGTGGAGCATATAAGGAGCGTAAGAATCCGCAGGCGCTAAGACTCGCGTGCCATCTGCTGGTAGCGCTCTCCCCAAGTGCGCATGGTGTCGATGACTGGCCCCAGGCTCATGCCAAGATCGGTGAGCGCATACTCAACGTGTGGCGGAACCTCGGGGTACACGCGCCGCAGCAGCAGGCCCGAGAGTTCCATGTCGCGCAGGTTTTGCGTGAGCACTTTCTGCGAGATGCCGCCTACCGAGCGCTGAAGCTCACCAAAGCGTCGCGGTCCATCAAGAAGGTCGCGGAGGATGAGCGGACGCCACTTGTTACCCATCATCTGCACGCAGGTCTCAACGGGGCATGCCGGGAGGCTCTCGTAGGGGCGCAGCGTCTCGCTTTTGTGTTCAACGTACTCTTCAGGATTCATAACATATCCCTTAGTTACCAAAAGGTACCTACCTGACAATAAGCTGCCTACTTTCAACTTGGTAAACCATACTCTACCATCAAATCGTCGAACAGATGTGAGAGGAGACGTCATGGCAAGGTTGCAGGTTGTGGGCGGCGTGAAGAGGGAGAGCTCGCTCTATGGCTATGAGCTCGTGCGGTTGCGTAAGGCCATAGACGAGGCGGATGCGGTGCTCGTTGGTGCGGGGGCGGGGCTCTCTACCTCGGCAGGATTTACGTATACGGGCGAACGCTTCCAACGCCTGTTTGGTGACTTCATCGATGCATACGGATTTGCCGACATGTACTCTGCCGGGTTCTATCCGTTTGCCACCGCAGAGGAGCGGTGGGGCTTCTGGAGCCGCTACATCTGGCACAACCGCTATGAGGACGCTCCCAAGGACACCTATGACAAGGTGCGCCGTCTGATGGAGGGCAAGGAGTGCTTTGCCATCACCACCAACGTGGACCACTGTTTCCAGAAGGCAGGCTGGGACAAGAGCCGCCTGTTCTACACGCAGGGCGACTATGGTCTGTGGCAGTGCTCGGTGCCGTGCCACCAGAAGACGTATGACAACTACGAGGTGGTCAAGGCTATGGTGGAGCAGCAGCAGGATCGTTGCGTCCCCAGTGAGCTGGTGCCCGTGTGCCCGCGCTGCGGGGCACCCATGAGCATGAACCTGCGCGCTGACGACACCTTTGTTGAGGACGAGGGCTGGCATGCCGCGGCCGATCGCTACCAGACCTTCCTTGAGAAGTGGGCAGGTTCGCGCATCCTGTACCTTGAGCTTGGCGTGGGCGGCAATACGCCGGCCATCATCAAGTATCCGTTCTGGCGCCTGACCGCACAGAACCCTCAGGCAACTTACGCCTGCGTCAACTTTGGTGAGGCCATAGCGCCTGTGGAGATTGCCGAGCAATCCATCGTCATTGACGCAGACATTGACCAGGTGCTCTCTGACCTGCTGGAGAGGAGTGCCCATGCGTGACGCAAGACAGATGACCCAAGACGAGCGACGTCTTTGGCTGATCGAGCGCCTGCTTTCTGAGCGTGCCGAGTATGCTGACGTGCGTGTGCCTCAGGGCGAGGCTGAGCAACGAGAGCTGCTGCGTGCCCTGATGAACGTCCGTCCGCCCGAGCCTGTGGATGAGGAGTTTCTGTTGGTGCAGGATGCCTACCTTGTCGCGCGCGTCGCCGAGCGAGGTGTCACGCACGTCTCTGACCTGCTGCCCGTTGGCAACGAAGGGGATGAAGGCACAGCTGTATCTGTGGCGTGGCGACATCACCACGCTCGCTGCCGACGCCATCGTCAACGCGGCAAACGATCAGATGCTGGGTTGCTTTGTCCCAGGCCACCACTGCATTGACAACGCCATCCATACCTTTGCGGGCGTGCAACTTCGTCTGGCCTGTGCTCAGATCATGGCTCAACGTGGGCGCCCAGAGCCCACGGCAACGGCGACGGTGACGCCGGGCTTCAACCTGCCTGCGTCGCATGTCATCCATACCGTGGGGCCCATCGTGGCGACGGGGCGGCCCGGCCCTCGTGAAGAGCTGCTGCTTCGCAGATGCTATCGCAACTGCCTTGAGGCGGCAGCGGCAGCAGGCTGCTCGTCCCTCGCGTTTTGCTGCATCTCTACGGGCGTGTTCCGCTATCCCAATGAGGCCGCGGCGCGGGTGGCAGTTGACGAGGTTCGCTCATGGCTCGCGCAGAGCGGCTCCGACCTGCGCGTGGTTTTCAACGTGTTCCTGGAAAGGGACGAGCAGCTCTATCGTCAGCTGCTCGTCTAAGTACGCCAGCGCCGCAACCCATACAAATGGGACAGGCACCGTAGTTCGGGTTTCTGAACTACGGTGCCTGTCCCATTTGTATGGGTCGGTTATTCTGCCCAGAAGACGCGGCCGTCGTTGCGACGGGCACCTTCGCCAGCGGGCTTGGCAGCATAGCCCAGCACGCAGTGGCCGATGCCCTCAAACTCGCCGTCGACGCCAAACTCGGCGAGGATGGCCTTACCTTCCTCAGACTCGAACTCCTCCTTGGCGCGATGTACCCAGATGGAGTCGACGCCGAGGGACTTTGCGGCGTTCATGAGATTGCCCATCACGAGGGCACCGTCATAGACGTAGGTAGGAACGGCCTTGTCGGAAAGAACCACCAGCACGACAGGGCCACCATAAAACGGGTCGAAGTCTTCAGCAGGTCCACGGCCGGCAGCATGCATGACGTCGGCATTCATCTTGGAAAGACGGTCACGCAGCTCCTTGTTGGTAATGGCCAAAATGATGGGCGCTTGGGCCCCAAGGCCACTGGGTGCCCAAAGACCAGCATCGATGATCTGCTCAATGAGCTCCTTGTCCACCGGCTTATCCGTAAAGTTGCGAACGGAACGACGCTCCTTGAGCGTCTGGATGGTCTCGTTCATTGCTGCTCTCCCTTCCAAGGAATGCGTACGTGCAGATAGTACTCTTCTGGAAGGAGAAAGGTAGGCATTTGCATAAATTAAGTCACTTATTGGTAAAGCAATTGCGAGGGGATAAGAAAGAGATACGGTGCCGTACAGACCGCAAGCATGAGGGCCGAATGCCGTGATTGGTCCTCGCTCAATCCAGTCTTGCGAATGATGCGCAGGTCAAGGGCATAGATGCACGCTCCTGACAACGCGATGGCGGCGGCGGTGACGAGGAAGCCGACAACGCTCGAAAACGGATTGAAGCCAAGTCCCCAGACGATATCCTGTACCCAGCCTCCGTCATACGAGGAGAGGGAGAGGTACGCTCCCAGCAGAAGCAAGCTCCCTGCGAAATCTGACGCAAAGCCCGCAAGGCAGATCTTCCAGGTATGCTGGCGGCAGAACTGCTGACGGTCTTCTGCGCTTCCCAAGCTCCACCACAGCACGAGACGGTCAATAAGGTAGTTGGCTGGAATCAGCAACAGCCAGAGCCAGCTGGGAAACCAGATGAGCATCCACAGAGGAAACATGACGTTGTAGAACGCGGGGCGGCGTCGGGTGCGCATGGTTGCTCCTCCTTGCTGCACGCTGTCCTTGAAGAGCATGGTACTGGAAAACCCCAGCAGCGACAGTCGGCGTCCATGCCGCCTGCCATCATCAGTGCCCGTTGGGCAAGGCTGAGCGGTATGCTGGCTGGTGAATGACGCAGGGGAGGGGGTCATGGACATGATCACGATACGGGAGGCAACAGCCGCGGACCTCGAGCCGATCTACGCACTCATCTGCGAGTTAGAGCAGTGCGAGCTCTCGCATGCGGGGTTTGATCATGCCTTTACCCTACAACGCGAGGACCCGCGCTATCGCTGTCTCATAGCAGAGGAAGGCGGAAATGCGGTTGGAGTGCTCAATATGCGCATGGAGTGGCAGCTGCATCACGCAGCTCGCATTGCCGAGGTCATGGAGCTGGTAGTCTCTCCAGAGGCCCGAGGCAAAGGCATCGGACGGCAGCTGCTCGATGCGGCGCGAGAGGTGGCGCGGGTGCAGGGATGCGTACAGATCGAGCTGGTCTCAAACCGTCGGCGCTTGGATGCGCACCGCTTCTACGCTCGCGAGCAGATGACGCAGAGCCACGTGGGCTTTACACAGCCTCTAAGCAGCGACTTGTAGCGCCCCTTACCGAGTGCCTGCTGGCTGGCACTCAGGGGATGACGAAGAGGGGATATCCTTAGCAAAAATTCTGTGTAGATACTAGATTGTATACAAATGAATAGTGTACAATGTAATAGACAAAGCAAAGAATACGTAGAAAGGGGTTTCAGATGTCAGAGAACGAAGTGCTCGACCTTGTAATTGTTGGTGCCGGCCCTGCAGGCCTTTCCGCTGCGATCTATGCCCAGCGCGCCATGCTGAACTCGATTGTGCTCGAGCAGGAGGCGGTTGGTGGCCAGGTCATCCTCACGTCTGAGGTGGACAACTATCCGGGCGTCCCGCACACGGATGGATTCTCGCTGGTAGACGCTATGCAGCGTCAGGCCGAGGACCTCGGCGCCAAGGTGGTCATGGAAAACGTCCTGCGCATCGAGCGCAACGAGGACGAGACCTTTGCGGTCACCGTTCCGGGCAAGGTCTATCAGACCAAGGCAGTCATTCTCGCTGGTGGCGCTACGCCGCGCCATGCCGGATTCGCCGGCGAGGAGGAGTTTGGCGGCAAAGGCGTTAGCTATTGCGCCACCTGCGACGGCATGTTCTACCGTGGTAAGCAGGTCTTTGTTATTGGCGGTGGCAACTCTGCCGCAGAAGAGGCGCTCTTCCTCACGCGCTTTGCGAGCAAGGTCGTCGTGGTGGTTCGTAAGGACCACCTGCGCGCCCAGGCGTCGGTCGGCAAGGAGTTGGCCGAGAACCCCAAGGTTGAGGTTCGCTATCTCACAAGCATCACCAAGATTGATGGCGACGGCATGATTACCGAAGTCACCCTGCGTGACAATACCACGGGCGAGGAGACGGTCGAGACATTTGACCAGAACGTGGGCGTCTTCGTCTTCGTAGGCCGCGTTCCTGCGAGCGCTCTGGTGGGAGATCTGGTTGAGCTTGACCAGAACGGCTACGTCATTGCCAATGAGGATCTCTCTACGGCAACCCCGGGCCTCTTTGTGGCGGGCGATGTGCGTCAGAAGTCGCTGCGCCAGATCGTCACGGCGGCAGCCGACGGCGCCATCGCGGCAACCTCGGTTTCTGCGTACCTCGGTCACCCGGTGGCCAGCTAGGTAACGGGCGGCATGAGATGGTAACTGTGTTGCAGCGGTAACGCTTGCGACGGAAAGATAGGAGAAGGACATGGGCTTTTACGATTTCACGCTTCTGGATGGCAAGGGCAACGAGGTCAAGACCGCCGATCTGAAGGGCAAGATCGTGCTGGTGGTAAACACCGCCACCGGCTGCGGATTCACGCCGCACTATGCCCCAATCGAGGCGCTCTATGAGGAGCTGCATGACAAGGGCCTCGAGATTCTGGGCGTCCCCTGCAACCAGTTTGGCGCCCAGACCCCGGGTTCGGACGACGACGTGCACGAGTTCTGCACCCTGCACTACAACACCACGTTCCCGCAGATGCACAAGTCTGACGTCAACGGCGAGAACGCGCTTCCGCTCTTCACGTGGCTGAAGGAGCAGAAGGGCTTCGAGGGCTTTGGCGATAGCGAGATGGCTGGCTTTATGAACCAGCATCTGGCCAAGATTGACCCCGACTTCCAGAACAACTCTGACATCAAGTGGAACTTCACCAAGTTTGTCGTCGACCGCGAGGGCAACGTGCTTGCGCGCTTCGAGCCCACCGCCAACATGGACGAGGTCGTCGCTTATATCCGCGAGCTTGTTGGATAAGGCGCGTACGGGAAGATATCTCATCTAACTGTCGTGGAGGGTCGCTGGCCTTATGGGCTGGCGACCCTTCCGCGTTCTACACTAGACGTGGCCAAAAGGGGCTACCCCTAAGGACACAAGAGGGAGATATCTGGGAGGCTCGCATGATCAAGCTTGCGCTGACTGACCTTGACGACACGCTCATTCCGTTGGCACACCGGGGATCTGCCTCAGAGAGAACCATCGAGGCAATCCACGCGATGCTTGATGCGGGACTTCACTTTGGCCCGGTGACCGGGCGCACGCCCTCTGGTGTCTATCAGACGTTTCATGGGGACGAGCGCTGCTTTGCCACTGGCGCCTATGCCAACGGCCAGATTGTGATGTTGGACGGCGAGGTCATCCACAAGGAGTGGTGCTCCGCGGAGGCGCTGCAGCATGTTGCTGAGGTCATGGACGAGCTGGGCGAAGGCGCACTCGCAGTCTACGACGTTGATGGCCCCGATCGATCCGGATGGTTTGTGTCGCGTGACCCGGGGCGCTGCGAAAACGGCTTTGGCTGGCAGCTGAACAACTATCACACCATGGCTCACGTGAAGGGGCCGATGCTCAAGGCCAACGTACACGTGCTGTCGTCACTTTCTCGTGAGCGTCACATAGAGATTCGCGACCTGCTGCGTCGCGAGGTGCCTGAGCTGGACTTTGTTTTCCCCAGCAACACCGCGCCGCTCATCGACGTCACGCCTAAGGGCTATGGGAAGGGCAGCGCTTCCGTGATCCTCGCCGACGCGCTCGGTATCGGCATCGACGAGGTCGCGGTCTTTGGCGACTCCGAAAACGACCTCATCATGTTGGCGGCAGTGCCAAACTCCGTTGCCGTTGCCAACGCAAGTGACGAGGCAAAGGCGGCGGCACGGTGGGAATGCGGTCGCTCCGACGACGAGGGCGTGGCTGACGCGCTCCTCGCCATAGCTGCCGCAGCATCCACGGGCGAAATGCCCTCCTTTATGCGGCCGTAATACGAAGAAGGCTATTGTTGACGTAAACGGGCCCCTCCCGGTCAACATCAGCTGTGTTTCAATGCTGATGTTGACCGGGAGGGGCCCGTTTACGTCAACAATAGCGCGGGGAGAATAGCGCAGGGAGATAAGTTACTCCTGCTCCTCCTGCATGCGCTGGAGGGTCTCCATGAGGGCGGGGATGACCTGCTTCTTGCGGCTCACGACGCCAGGCAGCACGGCAACGCCGTCAACCGGAGTGACGCCAAACGCGCGGCTTGCGACCTCTTCTGCCGCGGCGCCCCAGTACAGCATGTCGGAGGCCTGGCTCTTCACGTCGGTGAAGAGGTAGAAGACCATCGGCAGCTCGTTGATAGCGGCACCATCGCGCAGGTACGGACCAACGAGGTCCTCGGCGGCCTTACGGGAGGTCTCGGTCATGAACGAGCCCTGGCCAACACCGAAGCGGACGTTGCCACGGCTGAAGACCTTGAAGTCAGAGTTGAAGACCTCGTCCGCGGTGCGGCCGGTAAGGTCTGCACCCGCGTCGAACATCTGGTCGGCGTAGGTGTCGGCGTCCTCTCCGCAAATCTTGGCAAGCTCGAGGCCAACGTACTTGTCGCGCGGGGTGCAGGTGGGCGAACGGAAGCACAGCGTGTCGGACAGGATGGCGGAGAGCATCAGGCCAGCAATCTTGGGCGGAATCTCAACGCCGTTTTCCTGGTACATGTCATAGATGATGGTGTTGGTGCAGCCAACGGGCATGTTGCGGAACATGACCGGACCGCTGGTCTCGACAGAGCCGATGCGGTGGTGGTCGATGATCTCCATGATCTCGGCCTGCTCGATACCATAGACTGCCTGGCCACGCTCGTTGTGGTCAACGAGGATCATGTGCTTCTTGCGCGGGGCGATCATGTCAGACGAGGTGATGATGCCAGAATAGCTGCCGTTCTCGTCGAGGACCGGGAAGAAGCGATGGCCGGTGCGGGCGACGACCTTCTGAGCGTCTTCAACGGCGGTGTTGACCGAGAAGCGGTCGATGACATCGGCGCTGAGCATCTTCGCGCGTACGGGGATGGCCATGGTGACCAGACGTGATGCAGCGTAGGTGTCGAACTTGGTGGCGATGATGGCGCATCCGCGCTCCTCGGCCACTTCGCGTACCACGGCCGAGACGCGGGCATTGCCGCAGACGATCAGCAGGCTTGCTCCTGCGCGCACTGCGTAGTCCTGCGTCTCGTAACGGTTGGTGGTCAGGACGACATCGCCCTTTACGAGGACGTCCTCCATCATCTCGGGGCTGGTACCGACGATGACGTGGCCCTTGGTAACGGCGCCGTCGGGATCGCCAACAACAAGCTCGCCCTCAAGAGTATCAACAATGTTGGAGAAGCGGGTGTCGGAACGGGCGATGACCTCGCTGTCCAGGATGTCCATGTTGGCGTTGGCGATGTCTTTTACGGTGATAAGGCCTTGCAGGCCGCCATCCTCTCCAGCGATGCAAAGCGTCGAAGTGCGGTCGTCGCGCATGAGGTTCCACGCACGATACAGGCTGGTCTCGCCACCGATGGCGGGCGTCTTGTTGTAGTTGGTGTCCTTGATCTGCGGGCTCGCGTCGGTGATGAGGCGCGGCTCCTTGAACCCAAAGTGCTGCAGCACGAAGGCGGTCTCGCGGTTGATGGCACCGGCGCGGCGAGCTTCATACTCGGTGTCCGGATCCACCTGCGACTTCAGGTAGGCGTAGGAAATGGCAGCGCAGATACTGTCGGTGTCGGGGTGCTGGTGGCCAACAACGTTTACTTTTCGAATCCCCTGAGGCATGGTTATCTCCTTGCTGTAGTCACAGATAGATGCATGAATACTCTCACTTGCTGAGCTTTGTAAGAGTTGGGGATGGCAAACGGCTCGGCAATCGGGCGATAATGGGGATGAAGCGGCCGTTGTGCTGGGTTGTATGCTCAGAGCTCGAGGGCGTGCAAATTGCTGGCGATGCTGATAAGTCGACCAGTGGCGCCATGAATCCTGGGCTAAGAATTGGCAACTCCTACCACTTTGTTTAAAGAGGAAATGTCATCGCGTAGCCCGAACAAAAATGGCCTATTCTAGCTTAGTGTTGTTATCGCTGGAGAAAGGCAACCATGGACCTCGACATCGCACGTGTGATCAAGAGCATTCCCAAGAAGCACGAGGAGCTCGAGCCCTCTCAGCTGGTCACTACGTGGGGAGAGGAGCTTTCGTCAGAGCTTGAAACGGTGCCGCTTGCCGAGCACCCGCGCCCCCAGTTTGCGCGAAGGCGCGTTTGGGTGCTGAACGGCTGGTGGCAGTATGCGTTTGTTCCCAGCGAAGAAGCAGCAGTTGCATGGCGAACCGCTCGGGCTCCCGAGAAGATGCAGGGACAGATTCGCGTGCCGTTCTCGCCCGAGGCGTGGCTCTCTGGCGTGGGACAGCAGCTGACACCAGACCAACTCCTGTGGTACCGCTGCCGACTGGGCGTCCCCGAGCTTGCGGAGGGCGAGCGGTGCATGCTTCACTTTGATGGGGTGGACTATAGCTGTGCGGTCTATCTTGGACAGCACCTGCTCGGCACGCATGAGGGTGCCTACCAGCCATTTTCCTTTGACGTGACCGACCTGTTTGCAGCGGGCGAGTCGATGCTTCAGGTGTGCGTCTATGACCCCAGCGAGACGGGAACGCAGCTTCGTGGAAAGCAGCGTCTTGCGCATGGGGGCATGTGGTATACGGCCCAATCTGGCATTTGGCAGACGGTTTGGCTCGAGGTGGTTCCGCAGAATCACATTGATCGTGTGCGAATCAACGCGGATGCCGACCACGGCGAGCTGGTGGTCACGGCATGGCTTGAGGGCGACGCGTCATTTGTCGTGAGCGTGTTTGACGATGCTGGGCTGCCGGTGGCAAGCACCGAGGTCGAGCCTATCGAAAGCACAAGGATGGCAACGGCGGTCATCCCGCTCGAGTACCCCCGTCTCTGGAGGCCCGATGACCCCTATCTGTATCGGCTGCGCCTCACGTATGGGGATGACGAGATTCAGAGTTACTGCGCGTTCCGCACCATCAGCGTCGAGCAGGACGCACAAGGGGTGACGCGCCTCTGCCTGAACCACGAACCGTTCTTCTTCCGGGGACTGCTTGACCAAGGCTATTGGCCCGATGGACTGATGACACCTCCGTCTGACGCCGCCATGGTCGCCGACATCCAAGCGGTCCGTGAGATGGGCTTCAACATGGTTCGCAAGCACATCAAGGTCGAGCCTGAACGCTGGTACTGGCATTGCGACCGACTTGGCCTGTTGGTATGGCAAGACATGCCTTCGGGCGGAGCGAACCCGGGAGACTGGTTTGCGCGCAACATCCCTACGCTCTTCAAGTACTCCTGGCACGCCTTCAGTGACGACGAGTTCAGCTATAAGCTGCTTGGCTCTGCCGACGAGCGGTATCGCCAAGAGTGGACCGAGACCATGCGCGACACCATTACGCGTCTTGCAAACCATCCGTGCATCGCGGCATGGGTGCTTTTCAACGAGTCGTGGGGCCAGTTCGACGCGGGCTCTGCAACCCAGCAAGCGTGGGAGCTTGATTCCACGCGCCCGGTGCTCTCCGCGAGCGGCTGGTACGATCAGGGTACGGGAGACATCCACGGCGTGCACAACTACTTCCGCGGCACCCACATGTTTACCGACACGTTTGCGGGGAAGGGCTCTGTGAGGGAGCAGTCGGCCTTGGAGAACAGAAAGGGTGTCCGCCTGGCATTTACCAAGGCTCGCAGAACACGTGCACAGGTCGTCTCGGAGATGGGTGGCCTGGTGTGGCATGTGGCGGATCACAGCATGTATCCCGTGAGCTACGGCTATGCGGAATTTGGCTCCGAGGAAGCTTGGCAGACAGCGGTGGCAGAGCTGCTCGACAACGTTGACCTACTTGAAAACGAAGGCCTGTCTGGCTTTGTGTATACGCAGCTTACGGATGTTGAGGAAGAGACCAACGGTCTCCTCACGTATGACCGTAGGGTCCGCAAGCTGCGGTAAGCAGAAAGGTTTTGGTGGCCACATGGCACGCAAGATTCTGATCAAGGACACCACGCGCGAGGAGCGCATCAAGATCGTCCAGAACGCGCTCTCGTGGGGAGACGACTGCGACAGCGTCTCGGGGCTTTCGAGTGGCGTTGACGAAATGTATCAGCCCTACATCGATGGCGAGCTTGAGCTTGCCGAATGCAACAGGCGCAGCGCAGCAACGAAGTACGTCAAGAGCGACCGCGATCGTCCCAGCACTGGTTCGTGCATCATGGGCAATTAGGGGCTGGCATGGACGCGAGTGACGAGCAGCTCGTAAAGGAGCTGAAGGGCATGCTGGGCATGACGGGCTACCGCAGTGCCCTCGATGATGACGATGCAAAGAAGGATGAGTCCTCGGAGGACGAGGGCTTCGGTGACTTCTTTGCTGCCATGAGTGCGTTTCGGGCGGCGCGGGCGAGCGGTGACAAGGCTGCCGAGGCAGAGGCAGAAGAGCATCTGCGCGAAGTTGTACGTGCGGAGCTGACCCATTAGCGTTTGCGTTTGCCGATGTCGGTAGGGGCGAGCTTCAGGACTGGCATGAGCGATCGACACAAAAAGCGGGCGACCTTTCGGTCGCCCGCCCGAGTCGCTTAGTGCCCTTCTTGGGCTCATCTAGTCCACTGGAATTCCTTTTCACCTCTGTAGGAACGGGACTCTTCAGACTCAGAATGTCTGGTGGTGCTACAGCGCCTCATCGGGTGGCGCTCTGGGATTCTACGCGGTGGCATTGGTACATCCGTTTACCGACTCTGTCTGGCTCTGCGGCGCCTGTGCCGCTCAACATGTCCTAGCTACTGAGGACTACCGGAGAGAAACGGGACTCGCGATGCCAACCGCGGAACGCCCTGCTATGATTTCTGAGCCCATTGGCATCACCCCCTTGGTCGTCTCGATCTCGTCGAGTTCCTTTGCTTGATGTGAAGATAACCCAAGAAGGTCACTGTTACAAGGACGTTTCGCGAGAGGGGCATATATGGCGGTGAGCGGTCATTTGCTTTTGTTAAGTATTTGAGCATTACTGTGGAATACTATGGTTTACCTGCTGTTTATTTAAAAACATCTCAAAATCACTCGTTTTACACGTTTTCTTGAGACATTTTGGCATGTTTTGAAAACAGGCCGTTTTACCTCGTGTTTATTTAAATTTGAGGTAAGGAGGTCTTAGACCTTACGTATTCTTCCCGTACAATGGACTTGTTGCAGACGAGGCACTCAGCGAGGGAGTTTGTAATGGCAGAGTTCATCTACCAAATGTATCGTGCGCGCAGGGCGCATGGGGATAAGGTAATCCTTGATGACGTCACGATGGGATTCTTCCCTGGCGCAAAGATCGGTGTGGTTGGCCCCAACGGGATGGGAAAGACCACGCTTCTGAAGGTCATGGCTGGCATGGAGGAAGTGACGGCAGGCGAGGCGAGACTGTCCCCAGGATACACGGTGGGAATCCTGCAGCAAGAGCCTCCGCTTGATGAGGACAAGACCGTCATCCAGAACATCGAGCAGGCCTTTGCCGACACCATCGCAAAGGTGGACCGCTTCAATGCTATCGGTGAGGAGATGGCTGACCCCGATGCAGACTTCGATGCCCTCATGGAAGAGATGGGACGTCTGCAGGACGAGATTGATGCGGCAAACGGCTGGGATCTTGAGAGCCAGCTCTCACAGGCGATGGACGCCCTGCAGTGCCCCGATCCTGACGCGCCGGTGAGCGTGCTGTCAGGAGGCGAGCGTCGTCGCGTTGCCTTGTGTCGCCTGTTGCTCGAGGCGCCAGATTTGCTGCTTTTGGACGAGCCGACTAACCACCTGGATGCCGAAAGCGTGCTCTGGCTCGAGCAGTTCCTGCACAATTACCCTGGAGCGGTGCTTGCCGTGACGCACGACCGCTACTTCTTGGACAACGTCGCGCAGTGGATCTGCGAAGTTGACCGCGGTCGTCTGTACCCGTACGAGGGCAACTACTCCACCTACCTTGAGACCAAGGCAAAGCGCCTTGAGATGCAGGGACAGCAGGACGCGAAGCGCGCCAAGAAACTGCGTGCCGAGCTTGACTGGGTCCGCAGCAGCCCCAAGGCACGCCAGGCAAAGAACAAGGCGCGTCTTGAGCGCTATGAGCAGATGGCTGCCGAGGCGGAACGGACGCGCAAGCTCGACTTCTCAGAGATTCAGATTCCTGCCGGTCCGCGCCTAGGCAACAAGGTCATTCAGGCAAAGCATCTGCACAAGGCCTTCGGTGACCGTGTGTTGATTGACGACCTCTCCTTCGACCTGCCGCGCAACGGCATCGTGGGCGTGATTGGCCCCAACGGCGTGGGCAAGACGACGCTCTTCAAGATGATCATGGGCCAAGAGCCGGTTGATTCCGGTACGCTTGAGATTGGCGAGACGGTAACCATCTCTTATGTTGATCAGACGCGTGCTGGCCTCGATCCTGACAAGACGCTCTGGGAGGTAGTCTCAGGCGGTCTTGACACGCTTCAGGTGGGGAAGACGGAGATTCCGAGCCGCGCGTACGTGGCGAGTTTTGGCTTTAAGGGACAAGACCAGCAAAAGCGCGCGGGCGTGCTTTCGGGCGGCGAGCGCAACCGACTCAACCTTGCGTTGACGCTGAAGCAGGGCGGCAATGTGCTGCTGCTTGACGAGCCAACCAACGACCTCGATGTGGAGACCCTCGAGAGCCTTGAGGAGGCGCTCATCGCCTTCCCGGGATGCGCCGTCATCACCAGTCACGACCGCTGGTTCCTTGACCGCATCGCCACGCACATCCTGGCGTGGGAGGGAACCGACGAGGAGCCTGGACGCTGGCACTGGTTTGAAGGCAACTTTGAGAGCTACGAGAAGGACAAGATCAAGCGTCTTGGCGCCGAAGCGGCCAAGCCGCATCGCCTGCATCGCAAGCTGACGCGAGATTAAGACACGCTCTCGGCATGTTCATCGGACACTGACTGCGGGGAAGTGTCGTATTCAAACACGACATGCTTAAGCTCGTCGAAAAGCAACTCCGGTTCGACGTTCAGGGCACGTGCGTAATCGCAAATCTCGAGTGCTGTGAGAGCGCGTTGTCCGTGCTCGATCTTGCTTACCACGGGACGGACAAAGCGCATCGCCTGGGCAACCTGATCTTGCGAAAGCCCCATTTCTTCGCGAATTGCAGCCAACCTCAGGCCAAAACGGGCATCGAGGTCTAGGTAGCGCTGTCTTCTTGTAATGCGGCTCTTCTTCATAGCCCGACGGTAGCGCCAAGAGCGAAATGTTCCATATTGGAACATTGTTGTAGACGGCAATAGGAGCGAAAGAAATCAATAGTAAAACAATATTCCTTGCAACATTGATACCAATGGGATGATGTTGGTGACGTTTCCGTTTGACCTAACTGCGAGTATGTGTCCTGGCTCTGAGCTACCATGAACACACTCAGATGAAAGGAAGAAGAATGGATAACGAAGCACATTTCTTTGCAATCGTCTCAAGGATGAAGTACATCGAGCGGTGGGCCCTTATGCGCAATGCGCGCGCCGAGAACCTCTCAGAGCATTCGTTGGAAGTCTCCATGATTGCGCACGCGCTCTGCACCATTGCCAATGTGCGCTACGGCCGCACGCTCGATGCGAGCCGTGCCGCAGTGGTCGGCTTGTACCATGACGCATCAGAGATCATTACTGGTGACATGCCCACACCGGTCAAGTATCGCAACGAACGGCTGCGCGGCGCCTACAAAGAGGTAGAGAACGAGGCCGAGAAGGAGCTGCTCGCAACTCTGCCAGATGACCTTCGCCCCGCGTTTGAAGATGTCTTCTCAACGTGGGCGGGAGACGCTGATGACGCCTACCTGCACGAGCTGGTTAAGGCTGCGGACAAGCTCTCTGCCTACATCAAGTGCCTTGAGGAAGAGTCGTCGGGTAACGCCGAGTTTCGTACCGCAGCTACGTCAACGCTTGCGGCGCTCGAGAAAATGCGCGTGACGCATCCTGAGGTGGGAGACTTTATGGACGAGTTCCTGCCCTCGTACGGCCGCACGCTCGACGAGCTTCTGTAGCGGCGGAAATCTTCTGCTAGAGTCATCTGGGATGCTGCGTTCCCACTGAGAGGAGAGGCTGTCATGGCCGTTCTGTTTGTTGAGTATCCGAAGTGCTCCACCTGCCGCAAGGCCAAGAAGTGGCTCGACGAGCAGGGTGTCGAGTATGTCGATCGTCACATCGTGGAGGATAATCCCTCCGCAGAGGAGCTGGCTGCCTGGCATGCACAGAGTGGCCTGGCTGCGCGCCGCTTCTTCAACACGAGCGGCAAGCTGTATCGCGAGCTCCGCATCAAAGAGCAGCTCGATGCAGGCATGACGGAAGACGAGATGTTTGCGCTGCTCTCCACCAACGGCATGATGGTCAAGCGGCCGATCGTGGTGGGCGATGACTTTGTGCTGGTGGGCTTCAAGGAGGCCGACTGGGCGGCACGTTTGTTGGGTTAGCAGGTCCTCCGAGGTCCATCCGTCACTCCTTTCTTTGGTGGCGCGGACCTCGCGAGACTACAACGAATGCCCCGCCACCTTGTCATGACGCGCTCCGCTGCTTACCTTTCGTAGCCGTAGGGGTTGTTGCTCTGCCATCTCCAGCTATCCCGGCACATCTCCTCGATGTCATACTGAGCCTCCCAGCCCAGCAGTTCCTTGGCCTTGGTGCAGTCGGCCCAATTTGCCGTGACGTCGCCTGGACGACGCGGCTCGACGACGTAGGGGAGGTCTGTTCCACAAGCTGCTGAATAGGCCTTGATGACGTCGAGCACGCTTGTGCCCTTGCCGGTGCCGAGGTTGAACACCTCGCAACCACTGCGGTGCGCCATCCACTCCAGTGCCGCCACATGACCGCGAGCGAGGTCCACCACGTGGATGTAGTCACGGACGCCGGTGCCGTCAGGTGTGTCGTAGTCATTGCCATAGACATGCACTACGGCACGGCGACCTACGGCAACCTGTGCCACATAGGGGACCAGGTTGTTGGGGATGCCTTTGGGATCCTCGCCGATGAGCCCGCTCGGGTGCGCGCCGATGGGATTGAAGTAGCGTAGCAAGACCACATTCCATGTTGGGTCAGCTACGACGAGCGAGCGCAGGATTTCCTCGATCATCCATTTCGTCCAACCGTACGGGTTGGTGGCTGGCTTCTTTGGTGACTCCTCCGTCAACGGCAGCTCGTCAGGATCGCCGTACACGGTGGCAGAGCTGCTGAAGATGATGTTCTTGCAATCGTACGTGCGCATCATGTCAACGAGCGTCAGCGTGCATCCGATGTTGTTCGAGAAATACTCAATGGGTTTAGATACGCTTTCTCCGACAGCCTTGAAGCCGGCGAAGTGGATGACAGTATCAATCCGGTGATGCGTGAAGATGCCGTCAAGTGTCTCTCGGTCGTTCACGTTGGCGCGGTAGAAGCTCAGACGTTGCATGGCGTCCGGACCAACGATCTGGCCGACGCGCTCGAGTACGGCTTTACTTGAGTTGGAGAGGTCGTCTATCACGAGCACCTCGTAACCCTTTTCGAGCAGCTCGACAACCGTGTGGCTACCGATGAATCCGCAGCCGCCCGTGACGAGTACGCAGCCATCATTGGATACTTCGTCAGTTCTACTCATGACGTTCTCCCTTTCGTATCTATAGGGGGTTCAGGAATGCGGGGCGTTCGCCCGTTTCCGCAGCCTTCGCCAGCTCGAAGAGCGCGTCAGCCACGGCATCGTCAGCAGAAAGGCCAATGCGGTAGTTGGCTGCGTCCATGGCCTCCTTGCTTGCGTTGCGCACGACCACGGAGTGGTGCACCGCTTCGAGCATGGATACGTCGTTCTCGGAGTCGCCGAAAACCGCGACCTCGTCAAGCGAGAGCCCCAGATGGTCGGCGATGACCTCCACGGCCCGGCCCTTGCTCCATCCCTTGGGAAGGATGTCGATGAACGGTCCGTAGAGGGTGGGGAAGACGAAGTCGAGCTGGGGGAACTGTGCTCGCAGCTCGTCGCGAAGTGCGATCATCTGGTCCCAGGGTAGGTCACAGCGTACGTTTGACTTGATGTACGTCGAGCGACTGAGGTGCTCGATTAGATGGGGATGCCGTCCAAATGCGGTCTCATGGCGTGCCAGCTCCTCTGCCGTCATGCCAAGGAGGTAGGCGGTGCCGTCGGTTGTCTCGGTGATGTCGTCGAGGTCGTAAATCACGAGCGCACAGCCCTCATGCCTGCGAAGATGTACACCAACATCGGCAAGGTCTGACCCTGACAGCACCTCTTGGTGTATGAGCTGTCCATCCACGTACACCAGCTGTCCGTTGACGAAGGCACCGGTTTTGCTGCATACTTCGTCACCGCCGAACATCCAGCGCATGGCGGCAGGAACCCTGCCCGATACGGGGCCAAAGTGCAGGCCTGCGTCGAGCATCGCGTGTATGGCGGCGATGGCTCGTACGCTTGCATGTGGTGCCCCCATGGGGATGAGCGTGTTGTCAAGATCGGTCAAGGCAAGCTTGATCATCTCGTCCTCCAGTTTCTCGATTGGGACGCCTCATATGGGCGACTTGGAAAAGAGGGGGCAGCGCAAGGCTGCCCCAATCTACAGACTCTGCAGGAACCTTTCGAGGGCTGCGCGACCCCCGTCGTCCCACTTGAACACGCCCGCGTCCTCGAGCACGCCAGCGAATACCTGGCCGATCTCGTTGCGCGTGAGCGTGCCTGCGTCAAGCTCGTCGAGCAGGCGTGGCGGTAGGATGGCCATGCCCATGACCTCGATGAGTCCGATATTTTCCTTCTTGACGTGCCACTTGTCCTTATGGGGATGGAACACTCCCAAGGGGTGCTCTGCGGTTGTCACATTGCAACGCAGGGCAAGGTACAGCTCGTAGACGCCTTCGTGCTTGCGAACCACGGGCGTTACGGTGTTGTGGGGGGTCCCATCTGGGCTGTATGCCACGATTCCAACTTCCTGATCATTCCATGTGCGCCAGACCCTCGTCACGTAGCATGCGGCATCAAGTAGCTCGCTACGATTGGTGCTGCGCATGTGCAGCACCGAGATGGGCCAGCGAAGCACTTCGCACGTAACGCGCGAGAAGCCAGGGAGCTCGACCGTGGCGTCAGCCTCGGCGCGCATCATGGGGAACTCGTGCCGTCCACCTTGGAAGTGGTCGTGGCTCAGGATGGAGCCGCCTACGATGGGCAGGTCCGCGTTCGACCCTATGAAGTAGTGTGGGAACAGGTCCACGAAGTCAAAGAGGCGCGCAATGTTCGCGCGGCTTACGACCATAGGTCGATGCTCGGCGCTCATGGCGATGCAGTGCTCCTCGAAGTAGGCATAGGGGCTGTATTGGAAGCCCCAAGGCTCTTGACCAAGTTCGATGGGCACCACACGGAGGTTCTGCCGTGCTGGATGGGCCCCGAAGGCCGCCCCGGCACCGCGGCCATAGTAGCCCTCGTTCTCGATGCACAGCTGACAGGCGGGATACTGTGCGCCAACGAGCGCCTTCCCCGCTGCAGCGATGGCCTCGGGGTCCTTTTCGGGCTTCGAGAGGTTGATGGTGATCTCAAGATCGCCCCAGGTGGTAGGGGTCGTCCAGCTCACGTTCTTTGCAATCGCCGCCTCGCGCACATAGCGCGCGTCGCAGCATAGGCGATAGAACCAGTCTGTTGCGGCCTGTGGCCCCTCGGTCTGCCGCAACTCGTGAAACCGCTTGTTGATGGTGCTGGGGCGGCCCAACAGCAGTCCCATGAGCTCGGTCTCGATGCGGTCGTGCCCCGAAGGCGTATCCTCGTCGATTCCTGCTTCAACTCCCGCAGCGCTCAACTGCGCCATGACGGCCTCGAGATCGAACCCTTCCATATCTACGGTGTCCCAAGCCGGTGCAGGACCAGTCTTGCGCAAAGCGCTCAGCAGGCGGTTGTACGCCCACGTCCTGTCATCGGGACTGATGATTGCGCCTCGTGCGACGTACGAAACTAATGCCGCTACGCTTTGTGCTACAACCATTGTGCCTTCGCCCCCTCATCGGATACTGCGTACACCTTGCACGCCCCCGTCCCAAGCCACTCATCCATGCTTTCCCGATAGAAATCCAAAAGATCATTGGGAACAAACGCCTGGATAGAGCCGCCAAAGCCGCCACCGTGGATGCGAGTCGCTCCGCGCCCCTGCAAGAGCCATTCCGAGAGGGCGAGAGCTACCATGCAATCCTGCGTGCGTGCATCGCGTGCGCTTACGTTCTGTAAAAACATTGCCGAACTGGCCCCCGATCGCTGCGTCAGCTCGAGGAAGCGATCCAGGTCCGTTGACTTGAGCGCCGCCCACCGTGCATCGACCAAGCCCATTTCAAGGTAGTAGTGCAGTGCGCGCAGCACGGGTCGGTCGCCGAGCGTGCCGCGGAGTCCGTGTAGGTGAGCAAGGAGCGTTTGTGCGCTGACCTCACAGAGACGCTCCGCTCCCAAAGCCTGAGCGACAGCTTTCATCTCGGATGGGACGGCGGCGTATTCGTCGGTGTAGGCGCTGTGATCGCAGCCTACGTCGGTGAGAGTCAAGGTGTAGCCGTGCTCCTCGAAATCAAAGGCCAGCCGTTCGGTCGTTGGCTCATCGTTCTTGAAGTCCATGAACGAGAGCCCGCCCAAGCTCACGGCAAGCTGGTCCATGAGCCCGCAGGGCTTGCCGAACCAGTCTTGCTCCACGCGCTGAGCCATCTTGGCTGCGGTAACCGCATCGATGGATGGGCCAGACCAGAGGGCTTCCATGGCACGGCAGAGGGCCAGCTCGTATGCAGCGGAAGAAGAGAGGCCTCCGCCAGAGGGGATGTCGCTTGTCATAACCATGTCAAAGCCCTGGGGCGTACGGCCGGTTGCGACCATCTGTGCTGCCATGCCGCGTACGAGCCCTGCGGAGGACACACGCTCATCCTCGCGTGGATCCAAGGTGTCGAGCGTCACGGACACAGGTTCAAAGCCTTTGCTGAACACGTTGATGGTGGGTTCGTCGTGGGCCGTTGCAAGACAGGTGATGCTGCGGTCGAGGGCGGCTGCGATGACGTGACCGCCTTCATGGTCGGTATGGTTACCGGCGATTTCGCTGCGCGCGGGCGCCCGTACGGCGAGAACCGCCCTGGTGGGGCTCCCTGCCTTTTGGACAAGGTAGTCACCCAAGCGCTCCGCGATCTCTTGGACATCTTTCATGTATGTGGTCCTTTCCGGAACGAGACAAGCCGAGGCGGCTGCCTATACGAGCCTGCCTGTTCGAGCTACCTGTGCGAACCAATAGGCGGACGCTTTGGGTATGCGCCTCTGTGTCTGGAACTCGACGTAGAAGAACCCGTAACGCTTGTTGTAGCCATTGGTCCAGCTGAACATATCCATCAGCGACCACAGGAAGTAGCCCGTCACGTTGACCCCTGCGTCCACGGCCCGAAGCAGCCACTGCAGGTGCGCGCGCACGTAGTCAATGCGGTACGAGTCATCGATGAAGTCCTCGACCATCTCGTCCTTCGCGCCCATGCCGTTCTCGGTGATAAGGATCTCGTTGTAGTTGGGATACTGCAGCCGGATGCGAACGAGCAGGTCGTACATGCCCTCGGGGTAAATGAGCCAGTCCCAATCGGTACGGGGGATGCCCTCCTTGTTCATGCGCTCTCCGACACCGCTCAGGGCATAGCGTTCGGTACCCTTGTCGCCCGTTGCATTGTGGTGCAGTACGGTGGGACCGTCGTAGGCGCGCAGGAAGCGACTCTGGTAGTAGTTGATGCCGAGGAAATCGTTATGAAGCGCTGCCTCGCGCATGCATGTGAGGTCTTCGTCTCGAATGTCGAGCTCGTAGTTCGAGAGCGCTGCAAGACGATGGGCGCACTCGAGCGTATCAAGCGCGTAGTCACCGCGGAAGGTGGCATCAAGCAGGAACTGGTTCTGCAGCACGTCCTCGTTCTTTGCCGCCTGAATGTCCGCAGGGCTGTTCTGATCGAAGGGATACTTGCCTTCGAGCGTATGGACTACGCCGATTTTGCCGGGGTAGTTCCCCTCGTGGAAGGCGAGCACGGCTCGAGCATGGGCAAGCATCATGTTGTGGTTAAGCTGCAGTGCCTTGCCCACTTCGCCGGTTATTCCGCCCGGAGGGAAGGTGCCCTCAATGAAGGTGTTGCTGGAAACTGCCCAGATCTCGTTGAAGGTAATCCAGTTGGCCACCTCGTCGTGATACTCCTCGAAGCAGAAGCGCGCATATTCCTCGAAGGCATCGATGGTGTCGCGGTTCATGAACCCGCCCTTGCCGAACAGGGCAAGCGGCGTATCAAAGTGATGGAGCGTGATGTACGGCTCGACACCGTGAGCTCGGCATGCGCGGAAAACGTCATGGTAGAACGCGACGCCCTCGGGATTCACCTCTCCGACGCCTTGGGGAAAGATGCGGCTCCACGCAATGGAGATGCGAATGCCATTGATTCCAAAGCGCTCGCACAGCGCAAGGTCATGCTCGTAGTGGTGATAGAAATCGGAAGCGGGATCTGCCGAGAATCGGCCCTTCTCGGCGAGGAAGGGGTCCCAAGAGACCTCGCCCTTTCCATGGCCATGGGTCTCGCCTTCACACTGGTAAGCGGCCGTAGCTCCTCCGAAAACGAAGCCCTTAGGAAACGTTGGTGCAAGTTCCATGCGTATGCTCCTTTTGCAGAAGGGGTGATTGCGGTGTGGGTGCCTCAGCAGGAGGAGGCCGGGGCACCCACGCGGGAGGAAGGGGAAGGGGTAGGACCTCATCCCGCAAGTTGGTCGCGCACGAACGCAAGCGCGTCGTCGCCGTTACGCGTGAGGGCGATGTACTGTCGTCCCTCACAGGCTGCTGCCTTGACTCCCATACGGTCGGCATCAACCTTCAGGTCCTCGTAATACGAGGCCACCTGGGGCGCCAAGATGACAAGGTCGAAGTCGGGCATGATGTCCAAGTGCGAGCCGTAGGCGCCAGCCGCACTCTCGAGGTCGATGTTGTGGTCCCGCGCTGCTCTTGCGAGGGCGTTGGCAAGCAGGCCCGACGTACCGCCACCCGCGCAGAGTACCAGCACCTTCTTGCCCGAGAGTTTGGTGGGGTCTGCAGACGGAGCGCTTGGAGCCGGCTTCGTGACGGTCTCTTCGGCAGGCTTGGCAGACTCGGCAAGCGTGGCAGCATCAGCCCTGCCCTGGAAGGCGTCGTTCATGCGCGCGGCCTTCTGGGCGGCGCGCTCCTCGAGCTCCGCGGCTTCGATCTGGGCTTCTTCCTCGCACTTCTCGAGGTCATACATCTTGAAGAAGGGGTAGTAGATGACGAAGTCCATCACAAGGGCAACGGCCACATACACGAAGGAGAGGGCGGTGAGTCCGCAGCCGAGCACGATGCCCAACGGTGCCGGTGTGGTCCAGGGCAGCGTGTACAGAAAGCCGTTCATGCCCAGCACGTCAATAAAGAGCTTGAACACCCAGGCGTTGGCGACTGGCGCCACGACAAACGGAATGAGAAACACGGGGTTGAGAACCATCGGGGCACCAAAGAGGAAGGGCTCGTTGACGCCAAAGGTCACGGGGATGGCAGAGGCACGGCCCACGGCACGCAGCTCTTTGGATCTTGCGAGGAAGGCGAACATCATGCAGGGGACGAGCGTGGCACCCGTGCCGCCCATGGTCACGACGAAGTACTGCAGGTCAAGGCTCAGAGCGTGATTCGCATGCATGCCTGCCTGGAAGGCGGCAAGGTTCTCGGTCATGCCCGCGAGAAGGGCGACTTCAACGGCGGGCTCCACGATTGAGGGACCATGCACACCAACGAACCAGAAGAGAGACATGGCGCCATAGATGATCGCAATGCCAAGGTAGCTGTCAGCAGCCGAGAAGATGGGCTGGAACAGGTGGATGATTCCCTCTGCCACACAGGCGCCGGTGAGGGAGCGAACAACGATGTCGACCACCCAGAACAGCAAGACCGAGATGGAGAACGGGATGATGTCCTTAAAGGTCTGCGAGATGTTTGGCGGCACCTGCTCGGGCATGTGGATGGTGATGTTGCGCGAGACGCAGAACTTATAGATGCCGCCGACCACAAACGCGGCAATGAAGGCGGTGAGCAGGCCCTTGCTGCCAAGGCAGTCTGCTGCGAAACCGCCGTCGATGGGATCTGACGCGAGAATGAACAGGCCCACCGTCGCACATACCATGGTGGAGAGGAAGTTGATCTGGTTGTTGCGCGGCATGTCGCGGTTGAGGCTGTCGGTGAAATGCTTCGCCGTGCTGGCTGCGACCACCACCGAGAGGATTCCCATAGAGTAGTTGTAGGGCTTCGTGATGATGGCCTCGATGTTTGCCGGCCACGTAAAGCCCCAGATGTTGGGCACGTACGCTACGAGCAGGAATATGGACGAGAAAATGACGATGGGCATGCACGAGATGAAGCCGTCCTTGACGGCCTTGAGGTACTTGTTGCGAGCAACCTTGTCAAAAAACGGTTTGCCCTTCTGAATGGTTGCGATGAGCTTTTCCATGACACCTCTCCTAGTGGTCGCTCGTGTGGGCTATCGATAGATGTCGATGAGGGACTCGATGACGTCACGCAAAAGCAGCGAGGTCATAAGGTGGTCTTGGGCATGTACGAGCAGGACCGTCGGCGTTGTCAGCTCGCCGCGCGCCTCGGCGGTGAGCAGTGCGGTCTGAGAGTCATGCGCCTCGTTGAGCAGCTCCTGCGCATGGGTCACGAGATTTCGCGCTCGGTCGAAGTTACCGGCCTTCGCTTCCTTCACGGCGTTGAGCAGCTTCGTGCGCGCATCGCCTGATAGGGCGACGATTTCAATCATGGTGATCTCGAGTTCATCGGCTGTCATGATGGTTAATCCCTTCTGTGAGAATTCCCCGCTAAAACACCTCGTCTGAGTAATGTTTACGTTAACATTCCGTTGATGTTTACGTTAACATCAGGTGTCATATCCACCGTATCAACACCGCGAGCGCTCGTTTTGGGCGGGCGAGTGGCGGGGGTCCCATGCGCCCGTCCTAAAGCTGCGGTACCATCTGTGCTGTAGAGAAGGGAATCACCTATGGCACATGGCTCTGGGTCAGGCGTGTCGCTTGCCGACGTCGCAAAGCTTGCTGGCGTATCGGCACAAACGGTATCGAGGGTCGCTAACTGTTCGGACGCTGTGCGTCCTGAGACTAGAAAGCGCGTGTTGGCGGCTATGGACGAGCTTGGTTACCGTCCTAGTTTTGCCGCGCGAAGTCTCCGTGCTGGCTGCTACTACAGTGTGGGATTGGCCATGTCAGGAGACATCGCTGCTACCGGAAGGCGTCTTCAGCGCGAAGGGGTGGCGGTGGCTGCGGCAAAGCGTCGCTACGCCATGACGCTGATTCTGCTCGAGGACGAAGAGGCGACGCTTGGGGAAGCCTCGTCTCGCATGAGTTGCCTGCCCGTTGACGGACAGATCCTCTACCTTGGCTCGAGTACGGAGGACTTTGCCACCTTTGAGCCGCCTTCGACGCTTCCGACTGTCATCATCAGTACCCGGCACCACCCCCGTTGCGCCACCGTCAGCAACGACCAGATGGGCTGCTCAGTCTCTATCGTGGACTACTTCATCAAGAAGGGCCATCGCGAGATTCGCTTCGTCGGAGGACGACGGGACTCGTATTCCAATATCAGCCGGCAGAAGGGCTGGGAGCAGGCGCTGCGAACGCGTGGACTGCGTGTGGTTGAGCCCATGCATGGCGACTGGACGGCGGATAGTGGTTACGAATTGGGCATGCGCCTCGTACAGGATCGGGCCTGCACGGCGGTTTACGCTTCCAACGACGCCATTGCCGTCGGGGTCATCTATGCCTTGCGCGATGCCGGTCTTCGCGTGCCTGAAGATGTGAGCGTCATAGGGGTAGACGACTCTCTTGAGGGCGTGATTCCGCACCTGGATTTGACCTCGTATCGCTTTAATGACAGGCAGGTGGGCAGCATTGCCTTCGATCTGGCCACCAATCCGCCGGAGGGCAAGGAACCACCGCATATCCTTGTGCCCGGAATGATTGTTGAGCGCAAAACCGTGGCACAAGCGCCGCAGAGATAAGAACGCATCGCGAGCTTTCGCCTTGTTCGATGCAAACGTTTCCAGTTGCAAAACTCGTAGTATGTCTTAAAACAAGTGAAGTAGAGTACTACCCAATCGCATAGCTCCACCAAACCAATGACGCGGAAGAGTAGACGTTCGTACGCGCGTACAGAGAGCCTGGGACGGTGAGATCCAGGACGAGATGCGAGTTCGTCGAATGGGCCGCGGAGGGCGCACCGAACGGGGGACCCAGTAGGCTGCGACGTCAGGCACACGTCACGTGCCAGGGGTGTGTTGGCATCCTGGAAGACCATAGGTCGCCGTCTTGTCAAAGCATTCCGCGAAAGGGCGCAGGTATCTGCGAACCAAGGTGGCACCGCGAGCTCCCTTCGAGCCCGTCCTTGGACACATCAGTCTAGGGGCGGGTTTTTCTTGCCCCGCAAGGATGCCTTCGGGCATCAGGAAGAGAGGGTCGACATGATCAAGGAAGCCATCGAAAAGATCGTCATGAAGGGCGACCTCACGTTCGACGAGGCCTATACGGTGATGGGTGAGATTATGCGCGGAGAGACCAGCGCGACGCAGAACGCCGCGTTTCTGGCTGCGCTGTCCACCAAGAGCACCAAGGCGGAGACCATCGACGAGATTTCCGGCTGCGCAACCGCCATGCGTGAGCTTGCGACCCCTGTTGAGCATCCGGGTATGGAGGTGCTCGAGATTGTCGGTACCGGCGGAGATCGCGCAAACACCTTTAATATCTCGACGACGACGGCGCTGATTGTCGCGGCCGCGGGCGTGAAGGTTGCCAAGCACGGCAACCGAGCCGCAAGCTCGCGCTGCGGCACCGCTGACTGCCTCGAGGCGCTGGGCGTGAACATCAACCAGGATCCCGAGCTCTGCCGGAAGCTACTGTCTGAGGTGGGCATGTGCTTCCTCTTTGCCCAGAAGTATCATCCTGCGATGCGCTATGTCGGTCCGATTCGTCGTGAGCTGGGCTTCCGTACGGTGTTCAACATCCTAGGTCCGCTGACGAATCCCGCGCGACCCGAGTACTTCCTGCTGGGCGTCTACGACGAGTACCTCGTCGAGCCCGTGGCGAAGGTGCTCACCTCTCTCGGCGTGCGTCGCGGCTTTGTGGTGTATGGCCAGGACAAGATGGACGAGCTGTCGCTGTCTTCTGCGAGCACCGTGTGCGAGATCAAGGAAGGCTATTACCGCTCCTTCGTGCTGACGCCTGAAGAGGTGGGCCTGACGCGGTGCGAGAAGGTCGCCCTGCTTGGTGGCACGCCCGAGGAGAATGCGGCGACGGTGCGCGCCATCGTTGCGGGCGAAGAGCGCGGTCCCAAGCGCGACGCTGCCGTGTACAACGCGGGTGCGGCGCTGTATGTGACGGGCCGTGCTGCGTCGGTGAAGGAAGGCGTGCAGATGGCTCAGGATCTGCTGGATAGTGGCGCGGTCAAGCTCGTGCTCGAGCAGTTCATCGCCTGCTCCAACGCCTAACGGACAATCAGGACGGAGGCTTCTGTCCGAGCATTGAGGGGTCACCATGGCAGACATGACCAACATCCTTCAGACTATCGCGGCACGCACTCGTGAGCGAGTGGCGGAGCGCAAAGATGCTCGGCCGCTTGCAGACGTCGCTGACGCCGCGCGTGCGTTGGCTGAAAACGAGCTGTCTACCAGCGGTTCATTTGCGTTTCCGTTTGAGGAGGCGCTGCGCAGGCCTGGGATGTCGTTCATCTGCGAGGCAAAGAAGGCAAGCCCCAGCAAGGGCGTCATCGCGGAGGACTTTCCGTATCTTCAGATTGCGCGGGACTACGAGGCGGCTGGCGCGGCTGCCATTAGCTGTCTGACCGAGCCGTATTGGTTCTTGGGCTCGGACGAGTATCTGAGGGCCATTGCCCAAGAGGTGTCCATCCCCGTTCTGCGCAAGGACTTCGTCGTTGACGAGTACATGGTCTACGAGGCAAAGACGCTTGGGGCCGCCGCAGTGCTGCTCATCGTTGCCATCCTTGATGATGAGCGGCTTCGCTCCTGTGTGGACCTTGCCCACGAGCTGGGCATGTCCGCGCTGGTAGAGGTGTATTCAGAGGACGAGGTGACGCGGGCTCTTGCCGCTGGCGCGCGAGTAGTTGGCGTCAACAACCGCGACCTCCGGTCCTTCTCGGTGGACTTTGAGAACAGCACGCGCCTGCGCGGGCTCGTTGGGGCGGACCGCCTGTTTGTCTCGGAGAGCGGAGTGCGGACACGTGATGACATCGCCCGTCTCGAGGAGGCGCACGTCGATGCCGTGCTGATAGGGGAGACGCTCATGCGCGCAGAGGACAAAGCCGCCATGCTTGCGGAGCTGAGGGGAGACGCGCGATGAGCGGCGTGGATCGCATGTTTCTAGAAGCGCGTCGCGAGGCCGCTCGCGCGTGGTTGCTCCAGGAGGGCGGACCGTGCCGCGTGAAGCTTTGCGGCATGTTCCGTGACCAGGACATAGAGGCAGTTAACGCCTGTCTTCCCGACATGATGGGTTTCATCACGAGCTTCCCGAAGAGCCACCGCAACGTGGAACCGCCCGAGCTCAAGCGCCTTGCGCAGATGGTTGACGAGCGCGTGTATCGGGTCGGCGTGTCGGTCAACCTTCCCTTCGGCCGCGTGGCACACAACGCAAACAACCACGTGGACATCGTTCAGTTGCACGGAGATGAGGACGACCTTTACCTCCAGGGTGTGCGCATGCGGACGCGGGCGGGAATCATCCAGGCCTTTCGGATTCGGTCGAAGGCGGATGTCGAGCGTGCACTGACCTCGACTGCCGACATGGTTCTGCTCGACGCGGGAACAGGGAGTGGCACCCAGTTTGACTGGTCACTCATCGATGGCTTTGGCGCACGGCGGCCGTTCATACTTGCCGGCGGCCTGACGCCGGAGAATGTTTCTGAGGCTATCGGTGCGCTGCATCCTTGGGGCGTGGACCTGAGCAGCGGTATCGAGACCGACCGAGTGAAGGATTCAAGAAAGATGGCGGCGACCGTTGCCGCAGTGAGGAGCGCATCATGAGCAATTCGCCGACGTCGCGCGGGCGGTTTGGCATTCACGGTGGCCAGTACATTCCTGAGACCCTGATGAATGCGGTCATCGAGCTCGAGGAGGCCTACGACCGCTACAAAGACGATCCGGACTTCAACGCAGAACTCGCCAGCCTGTTCAACAGCTACGCCGGGCGTCCGAGCCTTCTGTACTTTGCCGCAAACATGACGGCCGACCTTGGCGGCGCGAAGGTGTACCTCAAGCGAGAGGACCTTAACCACACAGGCGCGCACAAGATCAATAACGTGCTCGGCCAGGCGCTCTTGGCTAAGCGCATGGGTAAGACGCGCCTCATTGCTGAGACCGGCGCCGGTCAGCATGGTGTTGCCACCGCAACGGCAGCGGCGCTCTTTGGCATGGAGTGCGTGGTGTACATGGGCGTTGAGGACATGGAGCGTCAGGCCTTGAACGTCTATCGCATGCGGCTCCTGGGCGCTGAGGTTCGCGGTGTTGCTGCGGGAACGGGAACTTTGAAGGACGCGGTGAGCGAGACCTTCCGCGAGTGGACTAACCGCATTGACGATACCCACTACTGCCTGGGCTCCGTAATGGGGCCGCATCCGTTCCCCACCATCGTGCGTGACTTCCAGGCCGTCATCAGCCGTGAGGCGCGCGCTCAGATTCTTGAGGCTGAAGGAAAGCTCCCGGATGCCGTGCTCGCTTGTGTGGGCGGTGGATCCAACGCCATCGGCAGCTTCTACCACTTCATCGGCGACGAAGGCGTGCGGCTCATCGGCTGCGAGGCGGCGGGCCGTGGCATCGATACTTGGGAGACTGCGGCGACGATGAACGTGGGTAAGCTCGGCATCTTCCACGGTATGAAGAGCTACTTCTGCCAAGACGAATACGGGCAGATCGCTCCGGTCTATTCCATCAGCGCGGGACTGGACTACCCGGGTGTTGGGCCGGAGCACGCGATGCTGCACGACAGCGGACGTGCCGAATACGTGCCGGTGACTGACGAAGAGGCAGTGCGGGCCTTTGAATACCTAAGCCGTACCGAGGGCGTGATTCCAGCTATTGAGAGCGCCCATGCCGTGGCGCACGCTATCAAACTGGCGCCAACCATGGCCCCTGAGCAGGTAATCATTGTGACGTTGAGCGGTCGCGGCGACAAAGACGTTGCTGCTATCGCACGCTATCGCGGGGAGGACCTTCATGAGTAGCATCAAGGACGCATTTGCGAAGAGCTCCAACGGAAAGGCGTTCATCCCCTTCATTACCGCGGGAGACCCCACACTTGAGGTGACCGAGCGCCTGGTGGTAGCTATGGCTGATGCCGGTGCCGACCTCATCGAGTTGGGCGTTCCCTTCTCGGATCCCACGGCGGAGGGTCCGGTTATCCAAGACGCCAACATCCGTGCTCTCAAGAACCGCGTCACCACGGACGACGTATTCGACATGGTCGGTCGCCTCCGTGCGAACGGCTGCGACGTTCCGCTCGTCATCATGACGTATGCCAACGTGGTGTTCAGCTACGGCATCGACCGTTTTGCTGCGCGGGAGCGTGAGGTGGGTCTGGCTGGCGTGATTCTTCCCGACGTGCCTCACGAGGAAAAGGTCGAGTTTGCCGAGGTCTTTTCCGCTTACGGTCTCGACGTGGTGAGCCTGATCGCTCCGACCTCCCATGAGCGCATCCGCGAGATTGCAAGCGACGCGACTGGCTTCGTCTACATCGTGAGCTCGCTCGGCGTGACGGGCGTTCGTAGCGAGATTACGAGCGACATTGCGGGGATGGTGAAGCTGATTCGGTCAGCTAACCCTGACATCCCGTGTGCCGTGGGATTTGGCATCTCAACGCCCGAGCAGGCGGCGAGCATGGCCGCAAAGAGCGACGGCGCCATCGTGGGCTCTGCCATCGTGCGCATGATCGGCGAGCTAGGCGAGGGCTGCGTGGAGCCCGTGAAGGCCTACGTGCGCGAGATGGCCGAGGCAGTGCACGCGCTCTAGGTCAGCCTTTCTCTCCAGCGGAAACAATCTATAGGGGAGAGCTTCGTTCGGCTCACCCAACTACGCGCGGCATGCTGATGCTGTACTGGTACTTGTCGCTAGGTACGACCTGCTTTGATACGTGCAACGGGGCACCAGACTGGTCGTAGACGTGGTCCTCTATGAGCATGAGCGCGGAATCGCGCGGCACGCCGAGCTGGAAAGCTTCGCGGCTTGTGGCGTGGCAGATGCCGATCGACTCTGTCCCGTTGTTTGGCTCGACACCATAGTGCGCCTTGAGCGCCTGATAGAGCGAGCCATTGAGCTCGTCTCTCGTCAGGTCGGCGTAGACCATGGGAAGCCATATGGTTTCGAGCATGACGGGCTCGCCATCGACGTAGCGCAGACGCGTTACCTCAAAGACTTCGTCTTCAGCCGAGATGTCGAAGAATTCTGCCAGTCCAGGCGTGGGGGAGACCGAGCGTACATCGACGGTGCGAGTCGAGGGCGTCGAGCCAAGGGATCGAACGTTTTCGGTAAAGCTGAGGAATGTCGGACCCACTACGTCGTCAGGTTCTTGTTGCTGAATGTGCTCGGACACAAACGTCCCTTTGCCTTGGGAGCGTGTCACGTAGCCCTCATCGACAAGGAGCTGCAGCGCCTTGCGCACCGTACTGCGCGAATAGCCGGTGGCGTCACACAGCGTGGGCTCGCTCGGCATACGGTCACCTGGGCTATAGGCACCAGACCTGATGTCTCCGCGCAACTTGTCAGCAAGTTCCATGTAAAGGGGGTTTGCGCTAAGGGCTTCTGCTGTCATGAGGTTGTACGCATCCAATCATTTCAACGGGGGAACTACATACAAGTATACCTAAAGCGAAATACCATCGAACCACAGGTCTAAGGAGCTATTTCTAATCCACAAGTGGTATAGCTTCATGTCTTCTCCACAACATGAAAAATATACTTGTTACCTACTTGTTTGTATGTTTAGATACAGGTAGATTACAAGTCAGGCGGAGCAAGAGAAGGGAAGACCATGAAGCTCACAGAGGAAGTCGCCAAACTTGTCTCAGAGATCCTTGCGAAGAAGGAGGGCGTTGGGGGGATCGCAAACGTCGTGTGGGTGGCTGCTGGCGGTTCTAACGGTGGCAACTATCCGGCGCAGTACTTCATGGAGCATGAGTCAACGCAGGTAGTGAGCCATGCCTATACGTCTAACGAGTTCGTGCGGGCAACTCCGCGCTTTGTCGGCGAGAATACCTTGGCCGTGGTGGTGTCCATGCGTGGTACCGCCGAGACCATCGAGGCGGCTCGCGTGGCGAAGTCCCTTGGTGCCGCGACGGTGGCCGTATATGTTGACGAGTCCGGTCTGACCGATGTCTGTGACTACGCCATCAAGTACGACAGCCTGGCGGTCGATGCCTCTGACATGGGGCGAACCAACTCAGCGGTAGTGCTTGCTCTTGCCATGGAGCTCGTGCATCAGACGGAGGGATACGCCCAGCATGACAAGGCCATGGCTGCGTTTGACCTGGTGGAGCCCATCTACCGAAAGGCCTTTGATTACTGCCAGCCGCTTGCCTCTGCCTGGGCGGCGCAGAATGCCGATCGCCCGACCGTGAACGTCATGGGCTCCGGCCCTGCCTTCGGAGCCGCCTACGTCTTTTCTATCTGCAATATTCAAGAGATGCTGCAGATAGACTCGGTGACTACCAACTGCTGCGAGTTCTTCCATGGTCCGTTTGAGATTCTCGACAAGCGCACGAGCGTCTTCCTGCTTATGGGCGTTGGTCGCAGCCGCGCCAACGATGAGCGCGCCATCGAGTTCCTTCAGCGATATGGTGGCGAGCGCGTGTACGTGCTCGACGGCAAAGAACTGGGTCTGAATGACATCGACGATGCCGTCTCCGAGTACTTTAACCACCTCATCTTCAGCCCCATCCTTAACAACGTGTACATGCGTGCCCTGTCGGCGGTCACGCATAAGGACTACATGACGCGCCGTTACATGTGGAAGGTGCGGTACTAGGCGCATGGCGCGAGAGTCGGGAGTGGCAATGGGGCAGCGTGCGCAGGGGGTGCTGCTGCTTCTGGTTGCCGGCATTCTGTGGGGGTTCAACGGCTTGTACGTACAAGTGCTCGCACGTGCAGGCATGAGCCCAACCACCATCGTGTTCGTGCGCTACCTCTGCGCCCTGTTTATGCTCGTCCCGATTGTCTCCGTTGTTTCCAAGCGGAGCCACCGCGATGTGCTCGCCATCGCTCCCCAGTTCGTTGCCTGCTGTGTGGGCATGGGTTTGGTATGCAACGCATTGGGGAACGTGCTCTCGGCCTATGCGATTTCGCAGGTGGGCGTGTCGGTCAACACGGTGCTCCTGTACACGGCTCCCGTCTTTGGCTGCGTCATGTCCTGGCGCTTGTTCGGGGAAAGCATGGGTCCCGCGAAGCTTGCTGCCATAATCAGCAACTTCATCGGAGTCGTGTTGGTGGTGGCTGCGGGTGGAGACCTTGGTGGAGGGGGATCGGTGGGCTTGGGCATAGCTGCCGGGTTGGCAAACGGGTTCGCCTATTCGCTCATGGCCATCCTCAACCGTCCCATCGCAGGGAAATGCCACCCACTTACCGTGGTGTTTTATGGGTCATTGACGGCTTGTGCGGTATTGGCGCTTCCGGCGCTCGGATCGATGGAATTGATGCTGTTGGCACAGCCGACCGTTGCTGCCGCGACGCTCCTGTACGGCGTTCTTTCGACCGTGGTGGCGTACTTCGTGTACCAGCGGGGCATGGCCAAGGGGGTCGAAACCTCCCAGGTGGCCGTCATTACCTCGGTCGAGGTGGCTGTGTCCTCATGTGTGGGGACGATTGTGCTGGGGGAGCCGTTTTCGCTGGTGACACTCGTTGGCATTGGGTGCGTTCTTGCGTCCATCGTGCTCATGAACCTTAATGCACGTGCCGGTGAGATATATGGCGTGCATATGCTCCTCACCGCGGAACAACTGCGAACTGCGTACGGCGTCGAGACTGATCTGGACGCAGCAGTGAATAGCGTGCGCGAGCGCAGGGAGCGCATGGCAAGGCGCCAATAGCCCGCGAACGGTATGTTATGAAGGATAAGTGGTTGTCTGTAACTTGTTACTGATTGTCACGAACTTGTATGGTATAAATGAATCACGGAAGATACAAGTAAGGAAGGGAGCAAACAAGTGAGGCACGTGATCCTAGCATCACACGGGAATCTGGCACGGGGGATGGCCGACACCATCGGCATGATCGTCGGCGAGGTAACAAACCTTACCACCTACGTGCTCGAGCGCGACGACATGGACCCCATCTCTAACCAGGTGCGTCGTGAGCTCGACAGGTATGACGCCTCCGACGAGGTCTTTATCTGCACCGATATGGTCGGCAGCAGCGTCAACAACGACATGGTTGGTCTGCTGGGTTCCTATCCCAACGTCACGCTTATCAGCGGAATGAACCTGCCGCTGGTGATCACGCTCGTCATGGATGAAGGTCCCGCGACCGAGGAGGAGGTCGACGAGGTCATTTTCATGGCGGCCGAGTCCATCAAGAACTGCAGCAAGGCCCTGCGCATGCAGGCTGAGGAAGAGGAGGATGACCTATGATCAAACTTGTACGTCTGGACTACCGCCTGCTCCATGGACAGGTCTGCTTCACGTGGGTCCAGCATGTCAGCGCCAACCGCGTCATCATCGTGGACGACGCCAGCGCCAACGACGATCTCAAGAAGAGCGCGCTTAAGTTGGCCAAGCCCCAGGGCGTTCGCCTGAATGTGTTCACTCTCGAGCAGATACTCGCCAAGATGCCCAAGGTCAAGCAGCTGAACGAGAACATCATCGTCATCTTTGGTGATGTGCACGACCTGGCAACCTTCTGCCAGGCTCATCCCGAGGTTGGAGAGGTCAACTATGGTGCGACCGCCAATCGCCCCGGCGCAACGCAGCTCGACCAGTCCGTCTTCCTGCTTCCCTCCGAGATTGAGGACACCCGCACCATTCTGGCAACTGGCGTCAAGATCTACAGCCAGCAGACGCCGTCGCACACCCGCACTGACGTAACCAGCATCTAAGTAACCACCGGCATAGCGACGTGCGCGTCGCGCCAACCTCGAAACCATTGCCCGGCAAGGAACCACCGGGCATGGCATAGGACAGCTTTGTCAAATTTCGTACGCAAGAGACAAAATGAAAGGAGCGTTGACGACATGAATTCCATCGGCATGGCAGTACTCATTGGCCTGGTCGCCGTCTTCGCAATGCTTGACTCGCGCCTGCTGGGGCGCCTGAACTTCGAACAGCCGCTCATCACCTCGACCATCATCGGCATCCTGTTGGGCAATCCCGCTGCTGGTCTTGCCTCCGGCGCCACCATCGAGCTCATGAGCATGGGCCTTGTGCAGGTCGGTGCGGCAACCCCGCCCGACATGGTCATGGGCGGCATCATCGCCACGAGCTTCGCCATCCTTACGGGGTCCGATCCTGAGACTGCCGTGGCCATCGCCATCCCCATCGCAGTGCTCGGCCAGCTTCTTGGTGTCACGTTCCGAACCATCATCGCCGCCCTCGGCCACCGCGCTGATGCCGCAATCGAAAAGGGCAACTTCCGCGAGGCAACCAACTACCACATCCTGTGGGGCACCATCCTGTACTCGACGATGTACTTCGTCCCCGTGTTCCTCGCCATCTATCTGGGCACTGATTTCGTCCAGGCTGTGGTTGACGCCATTCCCGCTTGGATCACTGCCGGCCTCAACTTTGCCGCAAAGCTTCTGACCGCTTACGGACTTGCACTGCTTCTGTCGATGATGGCAAGCAAGGGCATGATGGTCTTCTTCCTGCTCGGCTTCTTTGCCTGCGCCTACCTCGGCCTTGACGTGACGGGCATCTCCATCTTTGGCGTGCTGCTTGCACTCATCCTGCTGAGCGTCAAGGGGTCTGGCAGCGCTGCAGCCGCCGGCGTCGACGACGACTATGACCCGCTTGAGGACGAAGACTTTTAAGGAGGACTAGACCGATGACTGATAACACCACCGCCATCCAGGTGTCACCCAACAAGCGTTACTCCCAGTACTTCTGGCGCAGCTGGGCCATCCAGGACTCTTGGAACTACGAGCGCCAGATGAACATGGGCTTCCTGTACGGCATCGCCCCGACCATCGACCGCCTCTATCCTGACGAGAACGATCCCGAGCAGGTCGCAAAGCGCAAGGAGGCTTACGAGCGTCACATGGCCTTCTACAACTGCACTCCGCAGACGAGCGCCTTCGTGCTGGGCCTGGCCTCCTCGATGGAGGAGGAGTACGCCCGTGACCCCGAGAACTTCGACCCCGAGACCATCAACGCCGTGAAGACCTCCCTCATGGGCCCGCTTTCCGGCATCGGTGACTCGTTCTTCCAGGGCACCATCCGTACCATCGCCTTCGGCCTGGGCACCGCCCTTGCCATGCAGGGCTCCATCCTTGGCCCGGTGCTGGCCATGGTCATCTCCGCGGCCTTCTCGGTGCCTATCACTTGGTATGCCGGCAAGTTTGGCTACGAGATGGGCAATAGCTTCCTGGAGCGCCTGCAGTCTGGCGCCATGGAGAAGATCATGTACGCCTGCGGCATTGTCGGCCTGATGGCCATCGGCGGTATGGTCGCCACCCTCATTGGCATCACCACCCCGCTCACCTTCTCCGAGGGCACCGTCGTTCTTCAGGACATCCTGAACGGCATCGTGCCGATGGTCCTCGACCTTGGCGCCGTCATGGGCATGTACTACCTCATCAAGCGCAACGTCAAGACTACCTGGATGCTTGCGATCTGCATCCTTGGCGGCATCGCCCTCAGCGCCTTTGGCCTGCTTGCCTAGTCGGTTGACGATTCACGGGGTTCTCGCCCTCCCCTTCCCAGGCGAGAGCCCCACCAGAAAAGACAAGGCCATCAAGAGATGGTGGCCACACAAGAAAGGATTTGAACGAAATGCATAACACCATTGACCTTGCCAACGTGAAGAACATCGTCTCCCAGATCGTTGCCGCCCACGACATCAAGACCGTCGCCTTCGTGGGATGCGGTGCCTCCAGCTCCGAGCTGTATCCCGGCTACTACTTCCTGAAGGACGCCGCCCAGGAGCTTCGTCCGTTCCACTACACCGCGGCTGAATTCAACGACGACACCCCTGCTTGGGTGAACGAGAACGCCGTTATCATCACCTGCTCCCTGGGCGGTGGCACCCCCGAGACCGTCAAGTCCAACCATGTTGCCAAGGAGCTTGGCGCAACCGTCATCGCCGTGACGCACGCTGCGGGCTCTGCCCTCACCAAGGAGGCCGACTACGTCATCGTCCACGACTTCGAGCGCAACTATGCCGCCAAGGTCGAGAAGATGGGCTACGTCATCGCCCTGGCCGTCGAGCTGCTCAACCAGACCGAGGGCTACGATAACTACGACGCCATGATCGAGGGCTTCGACAAGATCTTCGACCTCTGCGAGGAGGCTGCCAATCACGCCAAGGGCTTTGCCGCCGAGTTCGGCCGCGCCTACAAGGACGACGAGGTCATCTACTACATGAGCTCTGGCGCCTCTCTGAACGTTGCGTACTCCAGCTCCATCTGCCTCATGATGGAGATGCAGTGGGTCAACTCCGGTAGCTTCCACTCCGGCGAGTTCTTCCACGGCCCGTTCGAGATCGTCGACAAGGACGTCCCCTTCGTCCTGCTCATGAACGATGGCAAGACCCGCAACATCGACGCGCGCGCCCTCACCTTCCTCAACCGCTTTGACGCGAAGGTGACCGTGGTCGACGCCAAGGATTACGCGCTGTCTGGCGTGGTTCCTGGCTGCGTGGCTACCTACTTCAACCCCATGGTGCACACGGCCGTGTTCCGCACCTACGCCGAGGCTCTGGCCGAGGAGCGCCAGCACCCGCTGACCGTCCGCCGCTACATGTGGAAGCTTGAGTACTAAACGATTTACGACGAGCGGTTAAAAGGGCGGGTTGCCTTGGGCGACCCGCCCTCTTTTCTTGGAGGGGCAATGCTGAGGGCAGTAATCTTTGACATGGACGGTGTGCTGGTTGATACGGAGGGTTTCTACAACCGTAGGCGTGCGGCTTATTTGGCCGATGCGTATCCTAGTTTTGATGGCCCGTGGGACTTTGCGGGCTCGAACGACCGGGCCATTTGGGAGGCCATCGTGCCGGATGACGTCGAGCTGCGAGAGCGCTTGCATGCAGGCTATGACGCCTATCGAGCTGTGCATCGCGAGAACTATGCCGAGCTCGTAAACCCGTATGCGTTTGAGGTGCTGACCAAACTGCACGAAGTGGGGCTTCACGTTGGCATAGCCTCGTCATCCGAAGTGTCCATGATCTGCCGTATGCTGGCAGAGACCGGGATGGGTGGTTTGGTGGACGCCTACGTGAGCGGTCATGACGTGGCTCGCCATAAGCCCGCGCCAGACGTATATCTTGCCTGCATGGAGAAGCTCGGGGTGGCTCCGGGGGAGTGTGTTGTGGTGGAGGATTCTCCTACGGGAATATCCTCTGGGGTTGCCAGTGGGGCGCATGTGGTGGCGCTCGAGCAGTTCGTGGCACCAGGCACCGACCAGTCCGAGGCACACGAGGTCATTGAGGTACTTGCCGACTTGCTCGAGCTGCCCACCTTCCGGGGACGTGTCGATCGGTCACTGAGGGCTAGGCGAGTCCGATGAGTCTGCTGATGAACCACAACGCAATGGCGATGAGCCAGGTGCCCGTCAGCATGACGACGACAACAACCGCGGCTTTGTCCTCACCCGTTCGCAGAAAGCCGTAGAAATCGTAGACCACGCCGTCGCGCTCTCGCCCATAGAGCAGGATGCGGCCGAGGTAGAACACGCCGTAGGCCGCTGTGAAAACCACAGGCGCCAGTGTCGCGAGGAAGGGGAGCGCCCCCACCTGTGTGAAGAGGCAAACATCCGCCGCGGCAGCAAGGGGAAGCGCCAAGTGTAGCCAGAAGTTCCCCGCCTTGAACATGTACTCCCAGCCCATGGTGGGCCCAAGAAAGAGCATCACCGTAAGAAACGTAATCATCACTACGGAGGCGGCGGCAAGCTTAAGCACGAGTATCCAGCTGTCCGGGGAGCCGTGAGAGAGAAGCATCTCCGCAACATACAGCGCAGAGATGAGTCCCGAAAACAGGTTGGAGAGCACCGTGTAGTACTTGAGGCTGCGCAGCCCGTGGGCCATGAGGTTGCGGTCATCCCCGTGTCCCTGCACCACTGAAAGCCAGGCAAGTACCGAGATGATTGCGATGGCTATATTAAGCAGGATTGATACCATAAGGGTGCCTCGTCATCTCTTGGTGCGCGTATCAAAAGCTTACCAGATGGACATCGCTATCCGCGGGCCCCTTTGCTAGGATGGGCGCTGAGCGAGAGGGGAAACATGAAGCGCATTCTGGTCATAGCCACAGGTGGTACTATCGCCTCCCTGCCGACAGAGGATGGTGCGGGTGGACTTGCCCCGGTGCTTACCGGAGCCGAGCTGGTTGCGCGCGTGCCGCTCGTCGAGGACCTCTGCATCATCGACGTGGTGCAACCCATGAACATTGACTCGACCAACATGCATCCGTCGGGTTGGTTGGCTATTGCGGCAGAGATTGAGCGCGCCTACGACGATTACGATGGCTTCGTCGTGCTCCATGGGACCGATACGATGGCCTATACGGCAGCGGCGCTTTCGTATCTGGTGCAGGGAAGTCCCAAGCCCATCGTGCTTACCGGGTCCCAGCAGCCTATGAGCGCGCCCTTCACTGACGCCAAGCTCAACCTGTATCAGAGCCTGTTGTGGGCGTGTGACGATGCGGCGCGTGACGTACATGTGGTGTTCGACGGCAAGGTGATTGTGGGAACCCGTGCCCACAAGCAGCGCACGATGAGTTACAACGCCTTTACCAGTGTGAACTGGCCGCTTGCGGCGCTCATACGAGGCGATCGCGTGGTGCGCGAGTTGGGTGGCGGCCTCCTTACACAGGGGTCAGACCGTCCGACCTTCTATCACCGTCTGGACGAACGCGTGGTGGTGCTGAAGCTGACTCCTGGGTTGGGCCCGGAGGTGTTTAGCGCGCTTGCAGGTGCGAGCTCTGCCGTGATTCTTGAGACCTTTGGTATCGGTGGCATTCCAGACGGCTTTGAGGAGACGCTCTTCAGCTGGGTGGATGCGGGGCATACGTTGGTGCTGACCACACAGGTGCCCGAGGAGGGGCTCGACCTCGGCATCTATGAGGTTGGTCGCGCGTATGCGGAGCACCCGGGCATTCTCTTGGGCGACGATATGACCGTTGAGGCGCTCGTGGCCAAGACGATGTGGGCGTGCGGGGTGGCAAGCGGCCAACACCAGCTGGGGAAGCTGTTCCAGCTCCCCATCAATCACGACCGGCTGGGGTAGAGTCCGCGTTTAGCGGCTGTTCGATGCGGAAAGTGTGCACGCTGTCGAAGGAACTCGGTCTTTCCTGAGAGAGCCCGAATAGACGCACCAGGATGTACACTTGGGCATCCTCCGAACCAGAGGGTCGGACCTTGTGGTCCCGTCTCACTATGCGAGAATATGCAGGTAGATGGCGACTCTCAGGGGCTGTCGTGGACATTGCGTCACCGCCATGCCATGGTGGGATGCGAGGAAAGGCGGTGCGACATGATCGACCAGCAGAGTATCGGAGCGTTCCTGCGCGAGCTGAGGCAGGCGCAGGGAATCACGCAAGAGGCGCTCGCCAGCGAGCTTGGCGTGAGTAACCGCTCGGTGAGTCGCTGGGAGACCGGTCGCACCATGCCTGACTTCGACCTTCTCATTGAGTTGGCCAAGCGCTACGACGTGAGCGTCGACGAGCTGCTTGCCGCAGAAAGGAGCCCCAGCATGGATACGCAGACCGAAGAGAGCCTCTATCGCATTGCCGACTACACCAACAACGAGCGCGACGTGTTCACGAAGCGCCTGCACCTGATGTTCTTGGCAGGCATCGTGGCCATGGCTCTGTATATGACCCTCGAGTTCATGGACCTTACCAACACGGAACCGTATGACTTTGTGGCCGGGGTAGGGCTGGGTATTTCCGCAGGCATGCTGATTGTGGGAGCCATCTTCACGAGTGCCTATGCAGACCGTATTCGTGCTGCCAAGCAGCGCTTGCTGCATCGGAAGAGCGCGTAAAGGAGCAACGTCCTCCGATCGGTACGACAGCGGGCCAGCACCAATCGAGGTGCTGGCCCGTTCTTTTGTTGCGTGCTCGGCTGGACCCTTGTGTTCTATTTGTGCTAGATATACTATAACAAATAGAACAACTGCTGAGAGGAGAAGCAATGGACAAGCGGCTTGCAGTTTTCCTGGGCGTCACGTTTGGTCTGAGCTGGACTACGTGGGCCATCGCGAGCATCATCACGGGCGCCGCGACACAGGGAGTCTCTGCCTCAATGCCCATGGTGGTCATAGTCGCGGTGAGCATGTTCTTCCCGCTCGTTGGTGCGTTTGCAGCCAATGCCGCCGCGCCAATGGAACAGCGCATAGATCTTTGCCTGAGGCCCCGCATAAAAGGTAACGGTCGTCTCTATGCGTCGGCTTGGCTGCTGCCTGCGGTGCTCACCTTCATCGGCGGGGCTTTGTTCTTTCTCGTGTTTCCGCAGCTCTTTGACAGGGATGCCACGCAGCTGCGCAGTGCGCTTGAGGCATCCGGTGTGCCGGCCGATCAGCTTGGCCTCATCGTCATGGGGCAGTTGTTGGCTGCCATCACGGTGGGCCCGCTCATCAACACCATCCCCTCGCTGGGTGAGGAAGTTGGCTGGCGAGGCATGTTGTTGCCGCTCCTCTGTGAACGCATGTCGGAGCGCCGCGCCGCCATCGTAAGCGGCATCATCTGGGGACTTTGGCATGCACCTATCATCGCGATGGGCCACAACTATGGGATGAGTTATCCCGGGTTCCCCGTCACGGGCATCCTCACCATGGTGGTTGCCTGCACGTCCATAGGCTGCCTGGTTTCGTGGCTGCGTCTGCGGTCGGGGAGTGTGTGGCCGTGTGCGGTGGCCCATGGCGCCATCAACGCCATCACCAATGCTGGGGTGCTTTTTAGCACAGCAGGTGCCACGTTGTATGGGCCGTCAGCTTTGGGGCTCGTGGCAGGCATCCCCACCATGCTGCTCGCCGTGTATTGTTGGAGACAGCTGGCGGAGTAAGCGGGGAGCACCACCCCGGCTGTTTGATGGTCAAATGGGACGGCTGAATCGTACCCTCCGTCGCTCCTCGCCTTCCAGCGACGAATACCAACCACTCATCGGGGCGCGGTAGCCTTCAAGCCTTCTACCAGCGTATCTGTAGGGTTGGAAACGTTTACGGTAACGTTCACGATAACGTTCGCGGAACTGTTTACGGTCAACCGTAAGGGAGGTGACATGGCCACCATTCAAGACATCGCGCGGATATCCGGCTACAGCATTGGAACGGTGTCCAGAGTCATCAACAACCGCGCAGACGTGAGCGCCGAAGCGAGGCGCAAGATTGAAGAAGTCGTACGGGAGCAGAACTACCAACCCAATTCCAGCGCCCGCATGCTCAGGCAGTCTATCTCCTCAGAAATCTCCATCGTTGTCCGCGGTGTGAGAAACGTCTTCCTGCAGTCGTTGCTCGAGGGAGTACAGATTCGCATCAGGGATAACGGCGAGATTGCAAACGTGCAGTTCATCAGGGAGACGGATGACGAGGTGGCAGTGGCGGTTCAGGTTCTGCAGAACCTGAAGCCAAAGGGACTCATTTTCTTGGGTGGTAGCACGAAGAACTTCCAAGAGGACTTCTCGAAGATCAACGTGCCGAGCGTCCTCATCTCTGCTGACGCAAGCGGCCTGGGGTTTGATAACCTGTCGAGCTTCACGACTGACGATGTCAACGCCGCCGCTCGTGCAGTTGGTGAGCTGGTTTCACAAGGACATCGTCGGATTGGCATCTTGGGAGGTTACCCGGGAGACGCCGAAGGAATGCGGCCCAATGACAGCCCAGCCCAGCGCATTCGGGGAGCGCTGGAGGAGTTGGAAAAGAGCGGAATAGCGTTCGACCTCGAGCGGGATTACGAGGAGAGCCCCTTCTCGGCAGAGGGTGGTTACCATACCGCAGAGAAGCTGCTCCTACGAACGCCAGACCTCACGGCTATCTTCGCTATCAGCGACTCGATAGCGATCGGTGCGATGCGTGCCTTCCGCGACATGGGTCTGCGCGTACCGGAAGACATTTCAGTGGTGGGCTTCGACGGCATTACTGCTGCGAAGTATTCGGTGCCCAGACTCGCCACCATCCAGCAAGACGCAACGTTGCTTGCCAACAAGAGCGTCGATGACCTGCTCATGAGAATCAGCTATGAACGCACGGCGGTGCACGAGAAGATTCCGTATCTGTATGTCAATGGCGAGAGCGTTGCTCAGCCGCGGGAGTAAGAAGGGGGAACGACATTGGCAACCTTGAGCTTGAGGCACGTCCAAAAGATTTACCCAATGAGGGATGAGGACAAGGAGGACCGGAAGAAGAAAAAGAAGAAGGGTGACGAGCCCGAGAAAAAGAAGCCCTCAAATCTCAAGATTACTGACGAAGGCGTCGTGGCTGTGGACGACTTCAACCTTGAGATCGCGGACAAGGAGTTCATCGTCTTCGTTGGCCCCTCGGGCTGCGGAAAGTCGACGACGCTTCGCATGATTGCCGGTCTCGAGGACATCACCAGAGGCGAGCTCTACATCAATGGGCAGCTGGTTAACAACGTGGATCCCAAGGACCGCGACATTGCCATGGTTTTCCAGAACTACGCCTTGTATCCCCACATGACCGTACGCCAGAACCTTGAGTTCCCGCTGGACATTAGAAACATCTCCAAGGAGGAGAAGGATCGCAAGGTCGAGTGGGCTGCCGACGTCCTTGGCATCACTCCCTACCTGCCCCGTAAACCCAAGGCCTTGTCGGGCGGCCAGCGTCAGCGCGTAGCCATCGGCCGTGCCATCGTGCGCGACCCTCAGGTGCTCCTGATGGACGAGCCCCTGTCAAACCTGGACGCAAAGCTCCGCAACCAGATGCGCGCCGAGATTATCAAGCTGAGGTCGCGCCTGAACGCCACCTTCATCTACGTCACGCATGACCAGACCGAGGCAATGACCCTTGGTGATCGCATCGTCATCATGAAGGATGGCGACGTGCAGCAGATTGGCACACCTCAGCAGGTGTTCGACCACCCCGTTAACCTGTTTGTCGCAGGATTCATTGGCATGCCCCAGATGAACCTGTTCGATGGCGAGCTCATCTTGAAGGACGGCAAATACGCCGTTCGTGTGGGTGGGGCCGAGATCACCCTCTCCGAGGAGAAGCAGAAGAACCTGGCTGATAGGAACGCCAAGCCGCAGAAGGTCACCGTCGGAGCAAGGCCCGAGCACATCACGCTGGACGAGAAGCCCGGCTGCATGGTCGAGGGCGTCGTGGACGTCACCGAGATGATGGGTAGTTCCGTGCATCTTCACGTCAACGTGAACGGGAAGGACTGCATCATTATCGCGCCGAGGTTGGAGCTCGACGCGGGCGGGTTGGCAGTTGGTTCGACGGTGCGGTTCACCTTCGCTCCGAATGCCGTCCACGTGTTTGACCCAGAGACCGAGAAGAACCTCGAGTGCATCTAATGTTTCAGCAATAACCGGGCACAGGACTGCCTGATGTCCGGAGTGAAAAAAGACGCGTGTTAGAAAGGGAGAAAATGAAGAAGTTCGAGAACATGATGCTCAACCGTCGTCAGGCCCTCGCGCTTGGTCTGTCGGGCGCCGCTACGATGGCCCTTGCCGCCTGTGGTGGTGGCAACAGCGGTGGCGGAAACGCTGGCGGTGGCGATGAGAAGGTTGAGGCTACGGTCACCGTGTGGGGTCCGCAGGAGGACCAGTCCGACGATAACGGCAAGTGGCTCCAGACCCAGTGCGATGCCTTTGCGGCTGCTCACCCGGATTGGACGCTCACCTTCAAGTACGGCGTGTGCTCCGAGGGCGACGCCAAGACCAATATCGGTACCGACCCCAGCGCCGGCGCCGACGTGTACCTGTTTGCAAACGACCAGATCCCCGACCTGCTCAAGTCTGGCGGCATCGCTGAGTTTGGCGGCTCGACACTCGACGCTATCAAGGCCAACAACTCCGAGACCACGGTCAACACCGTCACCTACGACGGTGCCGTGTACGGCGTCCCCTTCACGGGCAACACGTGGTTCATGTACTACGACAAGTCCGTCTTCTCCGACGAGGATGTCAAGTCGCTTGATGCCATGCTGGAGAAGGGTAAGGTGGCCTTCCCGTTGGACAACTCCTGGTACATCGCATCCTTCTATGTTGCCAACGGATGCACGCTCTTCGGCGCCGACGGCGGCGACGCGGCTGCTGGCTTCGACTTCAGTGGCGACAAGGCCGTTGCAGTCACCAACTACCTCGTTGACCTGGTGGCCAACAAGAACTTCGCCAATGGTGACGTGGGCACCAACGCTGACGCCAAGGCCTTCTTCTCTGGCACGTGGGATTACCAGAAGGCTCTGGATGCCTACGGTGAGAACCTGGGCATCGCTCCGGCTCCCTCCATCACCATCGATGGCGAGCTCAAGCAGATGAAGTCCTTCGCTGGCTCCAAGGCCGTTGGCGTCAACCCGGCTGGCGCTCTGTATGGCACGCATCCCGAGGTTGCCGTTGCCCTCGCTGCTTACCTTGGCGGCACCGAGGCACAGCAGGCTCACTTCGAGCTGCGCAACATCATCCCGACCGACGTCAACATCACGGTTGATGACGCACTTGCTCAGGCCCAGATGGACACCATGTCGTACGCCTCCATCGTTCAGCCGCTCCAGGCCGATATGGGCAACTACTGGACTCCCGCTGAGTCCATGGGCAAGGAGCTCGTCGCTGGCTCCGTCACGCATGACAACGCCGCCGAGAAGACCGAGGCCATGAACACTGCCATGAATACCTCCGCGGTTCAGTAAGACCAGTTTGCTTTACCCGGCGGCCGGGCTAACGGCCCGGCCGCCACTCGTCATCGTGTTCATAGAAAACAAGGTTGGAAACTATGAATGAAGACCGTATCACTGTACGCGAAGCCCTGAGAGATGGTGATCTCTACACCAAGCTGTCTGCCGTTATCATGGGGGCGGGAATGCTGGGGCATCGGCAGATCGTGAAGGGCATCTTGGTGCTCCTCATGGAGGTGGCCTTCTGGCTTTACATGGTCACGACGGGCTTCCACAATCTGGCCATGCTTCCCAGCCTCGGAACGGAGGCACAAGGTAAGGTCTGGAACGAGGCAAAGCAGATTTACGAGTACTCCACGGGCGACAACTCACAGCAGATTCTGCTGGCGGGGGTTATTACCTGCTTCGTCCTCGCGGGAATTGCGGTGCTTTGGGTCATTCAGATGCGCCATTCGTTCAGTCTTCAGAGGCGCATCGAAGAGGGCGACAAGGTGCCCACCTTTAGGGAAGACCTCAAGAGCCTCTTCAACGGCAACCTCCACATCACGCTGATGACCCTTCCGTGCCTTGGCATCCTCATCTTCAACATCGTGCCGCTGGTCTACATGATTTCGATGGCGTTCACCACCTATTCCAAGGAAGGTGAGCACCTCATCCTGTTTGACTGGGACGGTATCAACCAGTTCATCCGCGTGCTGAACATGAACGGCAACATCGGCCGCCAGTTCTGGCATGTCTTGGCGTGGACGGTTACCTGGGCTATTTTCGCAACGTTCCTTAACTACATTCTTGGCATGGCGCTTGCCATGGTCATTAACCGCAAAGACACCAAGGGCAAGGCGTTCTGGAGGTTCTGCTTTGTGCTGACCATCGCCGTCCCGCAGTTTGTCACCTTGATGATCATGAACATCATGCTGCAGCCCTCGGGTGCGGTTAACGTGCTGCTCCAGAACCTCGGGCTGATTACCGAGCCCATCCCGTTCTGGACGAATGCCACACTGGCTCGAGTCACGATCATCCTCATCAACCTGTGGGTAGGCATCCCGTATACCATGCTGCAGGTCACCGGCATCCTGCAGAACATCCCCGCAGAGCTCTATGAAGCGGCGAGGATGGACGGTGCGGGTCCGGTGAGGATCTTCTTCAAGATCACCCTGCCGTACATGCTGTTTGTCACCACGCCGTACCTCATCTCCAGCTTTGTGGGCAACATCAACAACTTCAACGTCATCTACCTGCTCTCGGGCGGCGGTCCCACGCGGGTGGGCGACACGGCCGGCCAGACAGACTTGCTCGTGACCTGGCTCTACAAGCTGACCATTGACCAGCAGTACTACAACCTCGGCGCAGTCATCGGCATCATGACCTTCGTCATCCTAACGATCATCACGCTGGTTACGTACAGGAATTCCAGCTCCTATAAGAACGAGGAGGCGTTCATGTAATGGATAACCAGTTGGAGAGAAACAAGCTGAGCCCGCGCAGAAGGGCAATCAACCTGCTCGTGCATGTCTTTCTGGCCGTGCTGGCAATCATTTGGCTGCTTCCCATCGTGTGGATCGTCCTGACGAGCTTCCGCGCTGAGCCTGGTGCCTACACCAAGACGTTCCTGCCGCAGGGGTATACGCTGAACAACTACATCAAGCTGTTGACCGACCGCAACGTCTTGAACTTCCCCCGCATGTTCAAGAACACGCTGATCATCTCGGTTATCAGCTGCGTCATCAGCACGTTCTTTGTGCTGTCGGTGGCTTTCTCGCTCAGCCGACTGAGGTTTGGCTTCCGGAAGACCTATATGAACATGGCCATGATTCTGGGTCTCTTCCCTGGCTTCATGACGATGATCGCCCAGTACTTCATCCTCAAGTCCATGGGTCTGACGGAGGGATCGGCCATCAGGATTGGCCTCATCGTGGTGTACTGTGCCTGCACCGGTCTGGGGTTCCAGATCTCGAAGGGCTTCTTCGACACCATCCCACGGTCCATCGATGAGGCGGCCATCATCGACGGTGCCACCAAGTGGCAGGTGTTTACGCGCATCACCCTTCCTTTGGCAAAGCCCATCGTCATCTATACCGTCATGACGTCGTTTATGGCGCCATGGGTCGACTTCATCTTTGCAAAGGTCCTGTGCCGCGCGAACTCGAGCCAGTTCACCGTGGCAATTGGCCTGTGGAACATGTTGCAGAAGGAGTACATCTATCAGTGGTACACCTGCTTCGCGGCAGGCGCGGTGCTGATCTCCATCCCCATCGCCATTCTGTTCCTGTACATGCAGAAGTTCTACGTGGAAGGCATGTCTGGCGCGGTCAAGGGCTAGGCAGCATATATGACGCATTGAAGGGGGTACTCTCTTTCGGTTATATATCGGAAGGGGGTACCCCTTTGTTTTAGGCTCTCGATACCTTGGGTGGGTCTTATGTTGAAACGCTTCAAAGAGTGGGTGGCAACGTTTGTGTGTGCGTTGCTGTTCCTGTTGGCATACGGTGCGAACCAGGGGCAGGGCAATGTGGTGCTGCCGACCTCTCCTGTCCAGATGATCGATTACAACAAGGGCCTTGTGCCTGCGGTGATAGATGACGACTACCGCACGACGTACGAGATCTTCGTCTACTCGTTCTGTGACTCAAACGGCGATGGCATCGGGGATCTGAACGGTATTCGCGAAAAGCTGGACTATATCAGCGACATGGGCTTTGACCAGTTGTGGTTGACCCCGGTGCATCCCTCGGACACCTATCACAAATACGACGTGGATGACTACTGTGCGATTGACCCCAGCTTCGGGACGATGGAGGACTATGAGGCCCTGCTTCAGGAGTGTCACGCACGTGGGATGCGCGTCCTGCTTGATTTGGTGCTTAATCACACCTCCGATACGCATCCGTGGTTCCGCGCGGCAACGGACTACCTGCGCACGCTTCCGCCCGACCAAGACCCTGTGTTCGAGGACTGTCCGTACGTGTGGTACTACGTCTTCTCTCGAGAGCCCTATGACGGCTTCGTTCCGCTGGAGGGAACGTCGTGGTATTACGAGGCACGCTTCTGGTCGGAGATGCCGGACCTCAATCTGGGCAACCAAGTGGTCCGTGATGAGGTTGCCAACATCGTGCGCTTCTGGCTCGACAAAGGCGTGGACGGCTTCAGGCTGGATGCCGTGACCTCCTACGTGACGGGAAGCCCTGAAGGCAACATCGACTTCCTGCGCTATCTGGGAGAGACCTGCAAGAGCATCAACCCTAACTGCTATCTGGTGGGGGAGGCCTGGACAGACCGTGCTTCCATCGCGGCCCTGTACGCAAGTGGCATTGATTCGCTCTTTGATTTCCCGTTTGCTGATTCCGAGGGCATCATTCGTTCTGTCATGGCCGGAAGCTATGCGGCTTCGGACTATGTCCAGGCAATGATACGAGCGGAGGCGGCGTATCGCGAGGCCAACGCGGAGTATGTGGACGCGCCGTTCTACACCAACCATGACATGGGAAGAAGCGCGGGGTACTACGCCCTTGATGACGGACCGGTCACCAAGATGGCCTACGCTTTGAGCCTGCTCATGCCGGGCGATTCCTTCATGTACTACGGCGAGGAGCTGGGCATGAAGGGCTCAGGCAAGGACGAGAACAAGCGCGCGCCCATGTACTGGAGCGACGATCCAAACGCGCCGGGCATGTGCGCTGGGCCATCCGGCATGGATGAGGTGCAGATGAAGTTCCCCTCCTTGGAAGAACAGATGACGGACGATCTTTCCTTGTGGCGATGGTTTACCGAGGTCATCAAGGTGCGCCGGGCCTTCCCTGCAATTGCTCGTGGAAAGACCGAGGCAGTGGAATCCGTCAGCGACGAGAGCGTTGCGGCATTCATTAGACGTTGTGCCGACTACGAGGACGTTCTGGTGGTCATGAATCTGCGCGACCAACCTGCTGAGAAGAATCTGTCGGTAGTGGGCGACAACTTGAGCTTAGCGGCGGTGCTCGGCACGAGCGAGGAGCAGATAACATATGAGAACGGCAGCCTGAGCCTGCCGGCCTACAGCATTGCCGTGCTGACGTTTGGCGCTGAGCAGTGACGTGGGACAAAAGGGATACTCCCCTTTGTCCCAGCGTGGGAGGAGCGATGATGGGACCAAAGTGGCTGAAGGACGCGGTGTTCTACGAGATTTATCCGCAGTCATTCCAAGACTCGAACAGCGATGGCATTGGGGACTTGCAAGGAATCATCCAGCGTCTGGACTACGTCTCTGAACTGGGTTGCAATGCCTTGTGGATCAACCCCTGCTTTGACTCACCGTTCATGGATGCAGGCTACGACGTGCGTGACTACAAGCAGGTCGCACCGAGGTACGGCACGAACGAGGACCTGATACGGCTCTTCGACGAGGCGCATGCTCGCGGAATCCGCGTTCTGCTCGACCTTGTGCCGGGCCATACCTCCGACCAGCATCCGTGGTTCAAGGAGTCTGCCAAGGCCGATCCCAACGAGTACTCCGCCCGCTATATCTGGACCGACGAGGCGCTCTGGGGCATGGAGGGGCGACCGTACATTGCCGGCATGACGGAGCGCTCTGGCGCCTACATGCTCAACTTCTTCGCCTCTCAGCCTGCGCTTAACTACGGATGGCTGGACCCCTACAAGCACTGGATGAGCGCAACGGACTCACCCGAGGCTCGTGCAACCATCGAGGCTATCAAAGACGTGATGCGCTTCTGGCTGGATGCCGGTTGCGACGGCTATCGCGTGGACATGGCCGACTCGCTGGTAAAGAACGATGACGAGCGCAAGAGCGCGACGTCTGCCATCTGGCGAGAGATTTGCGAGATGATGGATCGCGACTATCCCGATGCCGCGTTGGTCAGCGAGTGGTCAAATCCAGATCAGGCCCTCTGTCAGGCGGGCTTCCACATGGACTTCTACCTAGACCACCAGCGCAATGGTTACAACACCTTGCTGCGCGATTATGAGACCGAGGGAGGCGACCACAGCTATTTCCGTTGCGACGCGGGCGGCGACATTCGGCGCTTTTTGCAGGATTACCTGCCCAAATACGAGCGCACGCGGGAGCATGGCTACATAAGCTTCATCACCTGCAACCATGACACGCCGCGTCCCGCTCGGACGCTCTCGCCAGCAGAGCTGAAGCTTGCCTACGCCTTCATCCTCACCATGCCTGGCGTGCCCTTCATCTACTACGGGGACGAGATTGGTATGCGCTACCTTGACCTGCGCACCAAGGAGGGTGGCTATCAGAGGACGGGTAGCCGCTCGCCCATGCAGTGGAGTCGCGGTGAGAACATGGGCTTTTCCAACGCGGCGCCTGACCAGCTCTATCTGCCGGTAGACGCGTCGCAGGGTGCGCCATGTGTTGAGGAGCAGCGAGCAGACGACAGCTCCTTGCTTTCGGAGGTTCGCAGGCTGGTTGCGCTGCGTCATGCGAACGAAGACCTTCAGGCCGACGCTCCGTTTGCGGTGATTAATGATGACGAGGCCGCTGCTCCGTTTGTGTACGGCAGGGGAGAGCTGCTCTTGGCGGTCAATCCCTCATCTGAGGAAAAGCGCTACGAGGGCGAGCTCCTCCTTGGGAAGCGGCTGGTGTATCAGATTGGCCAGCCGTCTGTTGAGGACGGGTGTCTGACAATGCCCGGCCAGAGCTTTGCCGTGCTTGCCAGCGTGTGATCTGAAAGGGTGTCGTGGTGAGCGTTGAGACCATTGCGATAGGCATCTACCTCGCGTTTGTTAACGTGGCGGCGTTTGTGATGTATGGATCGGACAAGCGTCGGGCACAGCGCGGGCTGTGGCGCATCGCTGAACGCACCCTTCTGGCAATCGCGCTCTTAGGTGGCGGTCTTGGGGCGCTCCTGGGCATGCTCGTCTTTCACCACAAGACGCGCAAGTTGCGGTTCCGAATTGTGGTTCCGATTGCGCTGGTGCTGACTCTCGTCGTGGGTGGGGGAGCGCTTTATTTCAGTGACTACTACCACGCCGATGGTGAGGCCAGCGCGGCAATCGTCTCCTCTGAGGATGTGGAGGTGCGGACGCTCTCGACGGGTGGTTTGGCGTTTGTTCCTCATAGTCCGACGGTCGGCCTCGTGTTCTATCCTGGTGCGAAGGTCCAGCCAGAAGCATATGCGCCGCTGCTCAGAAGCTGTGCGGAGCGAGGGGTGCTGTGCGTACTTGTCAGGCCACCGCTCAACTTTGCGCTGCTTGACGTAGCGGCGGCGCAAGGTGCTATGGCCCAGTTTCCTGATATGCAGAAGTGGATTCTGGTCGGCCATTCGCTGGGCGGCGTTGCTGCAGCTCAGTATGTTGCCAAGAATCCTGAGGACGTTGATGCCTTGGTCTTCTTGAGCTCCTATCCCGCTTCTGACCTCTCGAGCTTTGCCGGATCGGCCCTATCCATCGTGGGCAGCGAGGACAAAGTGCTCAATCGAGTTGCTTACGAGGAAGGCCGCGCGTGGCTCCCATCGACAGCGCAAGAGCTCGTCATTGTTGGCGGCAACCATGCCTACTTTGGTAACTATGGGGCGCAAAAGGGCGATGGTGCGGCATCCATTTTGCGCGAGGATCAGCAGCGCGAGACGGTGGATGCCATCGTCTCGCTGGCAGAAGGCCTGTGATCGGCGGCGCGTCAAAGTGTGCATGTAAACCAGGTTATTCGGGCTTTCTGGAAAGAGCCCAAATTACTACAAGCAAATGTACAGTTTCATGAGGTACCAGCACGCCATCTTCCACCCAAAGGAGCCAGACATGCCTGCAGAACCCGTCCTGGAGATTGCCGTTTCCATCCGTCGCGAGGACTGTACCTCGTTCGAGACCTGCAATGGCAAGGTGACTATGATTCCCTTTGCGGGCGAGGCGACGGGCATCATCACCGGCACGGTACGTCCTGGAGGCGTGGACGTGCAGGTGACGGATGCAGCAGGTGTGCGCCACATGTGCGCCCGTTACGTGATTGAGGGCACGGACAGCGCTGGCGCACCGTGCCATCTGTACGTTGAGAACAACGCCTACTTCGAGCGGGGGAGCAAACCTTCGCCCTTCCACGCCGCGCCCACGTTCATGACGGACAGCCCCACGCTGGCGCCGTACTTCCACCGCGCGCACTTCCGTGCTGAGGGCCATCCCGCGCCGGGAGGAGTCACCATTAAGATTTTCGACCTCGATAACGACGAGGCGTAACGCAAAACACGGGCTATATCGTCGCCTTTTGCTTCCATCATGTAACCACCCCAACCACCCGTACCCCACGCGCGGTATGGTTGCATCAGTGATAGAGGCGCGGAAAGGATGAGCGCGAGCGAGCCGGCAGGCAATGACCTCGCGGGAGGCCTAATCCGCCGAACTTCGTGTCTGGGCGCAGCCGCGAGGTGGGCCTGCGGGGAATACCCTCAGGACTGTCTGCAGGACTGCCTGCGGGAGCGCTATCCCCTCATTCCCGGTTTGGGATGGAGGTCGGCGCCCAGCGGCACCGGCGTGAAGGAGGGGATGGATCATGGGACACACGTGGCATATACATGACGGCTTTTTGCCGCGCGTCCAAAGGTTGAAGCCCCTTGGACGTAGATTCTCGTAGTACCACTTTCTCAATACATGCCTGTTCAAGAAGGAGAACCTCATGGATATGACCAACCTCACCGGCTCGATCGTCGCCCTCGTCACCCCGTTCAAGGAGGACAAGTCCGTTGACTGGGAGGCCCTTGACCGCCTCGTCAACTTTCACCTGGAGAACGGCACCGATGCCATCCTCGTGCTGGGAACCACGGGTGAGAGCTCCACGATGACCGACCGAGAAGACTTTGAGGTTGCGAAGTTCGTCATCGATCACGTCGCGGGCCGCATCCCCGTCATCGGCGGCTCCGGCTCCAACTCCACCGCTGAGTCCATGAACAAGTCGCTCGGCCTCGTCGAGCGCGGCATCGACGGCCTGCTCCTCATCACGCCGTACTACAACAAGTCCAACGAGGAGGGCATCTATCGCCACTTCACCACGGTCATGGACCAGGTGAGCGTGCCCTGCATCCTCTACAACATCCCCGGACGTACCGGCTGCTCCATCAGCGAGCGCAACCTTGCCCGCCTGCGCGAGCATCCCAATGCGTGGGCCATCAAGGAGGCGTCGGGCTCCATCAGCTATGCCACCATGTGCGCTCAGTACCTCGGCAGCGACTTCAAGATGTTCTCGGGCAACGACGACATCATCGTGCCGCTCATGTCGCTGGGTGGCTCGGGCGTCATCAGCGTGTGGGCCAACATCGCGCCGCAGACCGTGCATGACCTCTGCGCGGACTACCTTGCGGGCAACGTCGAGAAGGCGCGCAAGACTCAGATCGAGAATCTCGAGCTCATCCACTCGCTCTTCTGCGAGGTCAACCCCATTCCTGTGAAGGCCGCGCTGGGCAAGATGGGCCTTATCAGCCCCATCTACCGTCAGCCGCTCTGGCCGATGGAGCCCGCCAACGAGGCGCGCGTCGAGGCCGCTCTGAAGGGAGCTGGTCTCCTTGGATAACGCGATTCGTACGCTCGTCTGCGGCAATGGCCGCATGGGCGCGCTCGTACGTGCGGCCGTCGAGGCCGATGCGGCGTTTGAGCTGGTAGGACAGGTCGGTATCGAGGACGTCGACGCGCTGGATGCCGGAGACGCAGTTCCTGCAGCTGACCTCGTGATCGACTTCACCAACGTGGCGATGCTTCCGCATCTTGCGGCCTACCTGCGTCGGAATCCCGCAGCAGTGGTGAGCGGCACAACCGGACTGGGCAAGCAGGAGTTCGCCCTTATTGACGAGCTGGCCGCTCAGATGCCCGTCATGTGGAGTGCCAACTACTCGCTGGGCGTCGCCGTTCTGCGTCGTCTGGTGGCCGAGGCCGCTCAGGCTCTTGAGGGCTTTGACGTCGAGATCGTCGAGACGCACCACAATCAGAAGGCCGATGCGCCAAGTGGCACCGCAAAGCTGCTGCTTGCCGCGGTAGATCCCGAAGGGGCTTGCACCGTTGCCAATGGCCGTAATGGTATGGTCGGTGCACGTCCTGCTCGCGAGGTGGGCATGCATGCGCTGCGCGGTGGCACCGTTGCTGGCACGCATGAGGTGCACTTCTTTGGTCCCGATGAGGAGGTCTGCCTCACGCATCGCGCAACGAGCCGTCAGATCTTCGTCAACGGTGCCGTTGCCGCAGCCAAGCGGCTAGCTGGTCGTGAGCCCGGACGCTACACCTTCGAAGGCCTGATGCTGTAACGTTTCTGGGACGGAAGGGATACTCCCCTTTGTCCCACCAGGTCGTGGT
>OMWB01000047.1 GCA_900314645.1 uncultured Actinomycetes bacterium | reverse complement strand
CGCCTCCCTCCCGCCTTGGGGGTGGCTCACCTCTCCACCCGCGGGTGGCTCAATAATTGGTGACGGAGGTGGCTCAACTCAAATTGTCGCTAAACACTCGAGCAGCTCCCGCTTGGCCTCGGCCTTCCCCTTGGCCTCGAGCGTGCGCACCGTCTGGCGCCACTCGCCGTCGGAGTCCTTGTACTTGAACACCCCACGGAAGGGCGGCTTCTTTCCCCTCAGGAAGGCAGTCTTGTAGTACATGCGGGCCCCTTTCTCCTTGCACCAAACGTGCACCAAATCGCTTGGTGCACGTGCACCAAAGTTGCGATTTCTTGTTGTCACTCAATGGCGAAGGATATCGTTGATGACCCGTCTGAGCTGGCGATTTCTGCGAGCGTGTTCCACGCTGGCGAGAAAGTTTACGCAAATGAGCCTTCTGACACGGAAGAGGTCACAAGTTCAAATCTTGTAACGCCCACCAACTTTTCGCAGGTCAGAGCATGTGTCTCTGGCCTGTGTTTTTGACGTGCACCAAGCTTGACGCCGGTTTGCACCAGATTTGCACCAAATCCAGGCCCTTCCTTGCACCAAATCTCGGAGTTGAACGCAGGTCACTTTTCCGACCCCCGTTCAACCTTTCATCGGAACACTCCGAACCAGCATCGTTCCACTGCGGTGCACCACGAGGGTCCGACTCTTGTGGTGCACCTACTTCGCGTGGGAGGCCTTGGCAACTGAGGTGCGAAGCGTTGCGCCAACCATAAGCGCCCCCGCAGCAAGTGCTAGCACTACGACCATCACCACATAGTCTGCGACTGCGAAGCTCGGCCATGTCTGGTCAAAGATGCCCGCGACAAAGTCTGCCACCCCGTTAAACACGCGAGCCACGGGATCGGTAAAAGCCACGATGACGCGCCCCGTCATCTGCCACAGGGAGACGAGAAGCGGGTTGCTCGTCACCGAGTTCAGCAGCGCCGTGGACACATCGGTCTGGATCAGCATTCCCGAAGCATTCTCGGCCACCAAGTACAGGAGCGAACCCAACATGAGTGGCATCAGCACCCAGGCGGGAGTCGCCTTGATGTCTTTGCCCAAGCTCGGGGTCAAGGCCACGATGGCAACGTACAACCCCAGGAACACCGCGCATGTGATGATGCTGCTTGCCGCGCCGAGGAGGCCGGTGGCCACCAAGGGAATGAGGCCGAGTGCAAACGCGATGACAGATCCGAGCAGCGCACCAAACGGAAGCGCGCCGCCCCCTTTTCGAACAAGTCCGATGACGCGATAGAGCAGGCCTACCACAAGGCACGCAAGCAGGAGGTAATGCATGATTCGGAAGGCATAGACGCTATACTTCGCGCGGTTTTCGCCGAGTGCGGTAAAGAAGAGCATGGCGCTTGTGATAAAGCCACCGATTGCCGTTCCAATACCCAAGAGCGACGGAATCACGTCATCCGTGATTTCCTCGACACCTGATCCCAGCAAGGCCCATGCTATCAGCACGAGAGCAGCAATCCCAATGTATCCAAACAGAAAGATGGGGTTGTGTGTCTCGAACTTATCGCACACGGCCCATGAGAGCGTTCCAAAAAGGTACGTCAGGCACGTGGCGAAGACCCCGTACCCCGCGATGGGATGCAGGAGCGCGGAAAGCAGCATTGCTATCACGAAGCCCACGGCCGCAGCTGCCAAGGCAATCACGAGCGGCTGGCCCACCATAAGGATGCCGATTATGGGCAGCGCCAAGATGACAGGCATCAAAAGGCCCGCAGCGAGGTCGGCAACCGGGTCGAATGGCATGGCGATGAAGCCGCCGAGACCGTCAGGCGTAATCTGCCAGATGTCGCCTCCGATATCAAAGAGGCCTGACCCGTCGGTCAAATCGTCAAAGAACACGGCTTCCCCTTCCTCGTGCTTACCGACAAGGCTATCACGACAACATGACCATCTCGTCACAAAGCACCGAGTGCGATCCAGCCCTATGTCCAGAGGCTAGTGATGAACAGCGGAGACGAGACGCATGATTTCTCAAAGCCACAGCTCTCGTAGAAGCCCACCTCGTCGTCGTACGCAATCACAACGATGCGCAGGTAGTCGGCATAGCGCTCCTTCACGCGCCCGACGAGCCGCTTGCCAATGCCCATCCCCTGGTACTCGGGCCTCACGAGCAGGTAGTGAACGTAGGCCGTCATCGAGCCGTCGTCCATCGCGCAGATGAGGCCCGCCAGCGTGTCGCCGTCCCAGGCGGCAAACACAGTCTCAAAGTTGCGCATCGCCTTCACCAGTCGCTCGGGATAATGGCCCGAGGACCACTCGACGGAGAGGAACAGCTCCTCGAGCTGCCGCACGGTGAACTCGTGTGTTTCCCTGATGTCTACTCCTGGCATGGCAAGGCCTTTCGTTCGGCGGACCGTCCTATTCTACTGTGCATACTGAGATGCGGCGTCCCGGCACCAGGCCCAGACGGCCATCCGGCTCGCCCCGACGAGCAGGGCCGCCACGCGGACGCTGTGGCCGGAGCGGACCGCCGCGACGGCCCGTGACCTCGTCTCGATCGGGTACGTCATCATGCACCACCATCCTCTCACGTATGGTGGTGCACTGACCAGTTGAATCCGCCGCCCAATGAGTCAAAACGCGGCTCCGTGACGTCCCATTGGGTGCGAGCGGAGCTCGATGAGTCAAAACACGGCCCTGTTGTGTCAACCTATTTCTTTACCGGGTTTCGTCAGCGGTGACAGCCGGGACAGCCATGTCGAAGACTGGGCATGCTGACGCACGGCCCCTGTACAATGG
>OMWB01000048.1 GCA_900314645.1 uncultured Actinomycetes bacterium | reverse complement strand
GACAGGCGGCGAAGCTCGCGGTCGATGTCGGCCCCCAGGGTTGCGGCAAACAGCACCACCTCATGGGCGCTTGCCAGATGCTGCGTGATGTCATAGCCGGTGAGGCGCAGTGCGCAACCTGTCAGTACGACCGCGTCCGGACCAATCTCCTCGACTGCGAAGCTTGCCATGGTTGCGCGTGGCCGGGCCATATGCAGGCAGCGTTGGGTGACGGCCTCGATTCGCTCGTCGAGCTCAGCCGACAGGCTCTGGCCGGAATGGCCAAGATAGCGCAGCACCTCGCTGCGGTTGACCGAGGTGATCTGGTATGACTCTCGTGCTATGCGCAGCCCGCCACCCATTGTGTCTAGGCAGAGAGGTATCCGCTGGCCACAAGGGCATCGTGGGTTGCGCGGCCAATCTGCGGACGGTTCATGCTGTAGATGTGGATGCCGTCGACGCCGTTGTTGCCAAGGTCAACGACCTGCTCGCACGCGTACTCGATGCCGGCCCTCTGCTGTGCCAACGGGTCGTCCCCGGCGGCAACGAGGCGCTTCACGACCTTTGCGGGAATGGAGGCCCCGCAGTTGAAGGTCATGCGTTGCAGCTGCGACACGCTGGTGAAGGGCATGATGCCGCAGACGATGGGAACCTTGATGCGCTTGCGGTCGCACAGCTCGCGGAAGCGGTAGAAGTCTTCGTTGTCGAAGAACAGCTGCGTCACCAGGAAGTCTGCTCCGGCGTCAACCTTGCGCTTGAGGTTGTCGAGGTCCTGACTGATGGACTCGCACTCAACGTGTCCCTCGGGATAGCAGGCACCGCCCACGCAGAACCCCTCGTCCTTGAGGTAGGGAATCAGGTCGGATGCGTAGGTGAAGTCGATGGCCTCGCGTCCGGGCGCTCGGTCTCCGCGCAGCGCGAGGACGTTCTCGATGCCAGCGGACTGGAGGCGCCTGGTGTAGGCATCCACGTCGGCACGGCTTGACCCCAGGCAGGTGAGGTGGGCGAGGGCCGTGGTGCCTACGCTGCGCTCGATGCGCCGCCCAATGTCTGCCGTGCGCTCCGAGTTGCCCGAACCACCGGCAGAGAACGTCACGCTGATCCAGTCGGGCTGATTGGCGCAGAGCTCCTTGGCAATGTCCTCGGCCTGCTCGACCGACAGGTCACCTTTGGGAGGGAAGATCTCGAACGAAAACGACTGGCGCTGGGCAAGGATGTCGCTGATTCTCATGCCGATCCCCTTTCGTGAGGTTCTGGCTCATGTTAGCGGCTTTGTGTTTCGCATACGTGAAGGATAAGAGCTGGTCAGGGGTTCCGTTGTGTTGTGACGTACGGGGCAACGGGCGCCTTCCTGCCGCTAGTACAGGGGTAGCTCTCCTGTGATGGGGTCAATCTGGTCTGCGCGCAAGGGCTCAAAGGCCAGGCAGGTGAACGTCGACTCCCCATGGAACTCGGTGAGACCCGCATCGCGTACCAGAGCACAGACAAAGCCCTGCTCACGGCCCTGAGCGGCTATGTCGAGCAAGGCGTCCTCACCGTCCACGTACACGCATACCTTGGCAACGCCAGCATCAAACCAGTCAGCCAGCGGCGTGGGTGCCATGGTGCCCTCGTCAAGGTAGACCCACGTACCTGCCTCGTTCACGCGTACCTGATCGAGGCGTCCCTCACGGGCCAGGGCCATGAGCACTGCCTCTACGCAGGCGTGCCCTGCCTGTGCGGCAATCTTTCCCTTGCGCATCTTGAGGTCGCGGCGCATGACGATCATCTGCTTTGCCTTATATGACGAAACGGCCATGAGGCCCTCCTTGTGCGTGATCCATTTGCATCCAACCAGCATAGCGCAGCTTGAGGAACAAAGGGGAAACTAAGGAGCACGGGCGTGCCAATGGGAAGGCTTCCCATTGGCACGCCTGAAAAGTTGATACGTGTGCGCCGTGCGGTCTTCACAGATGGCTGCTACCCTAAAGGGCGTAATACAAGAACCGCGAAAGAGGCGTCTATGACAGAGTGGGCTGGCCATCCCGGAGCCGACGGCTTTGTGGGAGTCTTTGACTCGGGTGTAGGCGGCGTGAGCGTGCTTCAGCATCTCGTGCGTGAGCTGCCGGGCGAGGAGTTCCATTACTTTGGGGACTCTGCCCACGCGCCCTATGGGGCGAAGACGGCTGACGAGGTTCAGTCTCTCTCGCATGAGATTGCGAGGCGCATGCTGGCCGATGGGGCAAAGGCCCTGGTCATTGCCTGCAACACCGCGACGAGCGCCGCCGCTCCCTACCTGCGCGCGCACTATCCGCAGATACCCATCATCGGCGTGGAGCCGGCTCTGAAGCCAGCTGTGCTTGCGGGTGGCTCGGGCAAGGTGCTGGTGATGGCCACCGAGGTGACCCTTG
>OMWB01000050.1 GCA_900314645.1 uncultured Actinomycetes bacterium | reverse complement strand
CAACAGCAAATGCTTTCACGGAAAGGTGTTTGAGGATGAACTCAATGAGGTAGTCTGGCAATCACTTCAGAGCATGTTTGCTCTGTCAGATGATTTGTCTGGGAAGCTGAATCAGCAGAAAGAGCTGCTCGGTAATGAAACTGATTATTCGCGCCGTGGGCGACCGCCGATACCAAACATGTGACCGCCCAATCTCATACAAGTGACCAGCCACCCGCCCGGGCCAATCTCGCCGATGCGACCGCTTCCTAGACTTGTCCCATTCGCCATTCGGACAAGGAAAGGAAGTGATGCAAATGGCGAAGAGGATTAGGGCCAAGCTGGTCCTGGAGCTGCTGGAGAAGGGCATGTCGGGGAGGGAGATACGGTCGACGAGGCGCATCTCCCAGAGGAGCATCAAGCTCGTGCGGGAGGCGGCCGAGCGCGTGGGCGTCACCTGGGAAGACGTCGCGGGCATGGCCGACAGCGAGGTCTACGACCTGCTGTTCCCCGCCCAGAGGGCCGCGCGCGAGGCGTACGCCGAGCCCGACTGGGAGTGGGTGCACTCCGAGCTGCAGCGCGACGGCGTCACGCTCAAGCTGCTGTGGGAGGAGCTGCGCGACGAGGCCGCGCGCGACGGGATGGTCGCGAAGGGCTACAACACGTTCTGCCGGGGCTACAAGTCCTGGGTCGCTGCACGCGGCGTCACCAACCACCTCGAGCACAAGCCCGGCCAGGTCATGGAGGTCGACTGGAACGGCACGCCGATGTGGCTGACGGACCCGGCGACCGGGGATGTCACGAAGTGCCACCTGTTCGTGGCGACGCTGCCATACTCGCAGTACAGCTACGTCGAGGCGACGCTGGACATGAGGCAGAACACGTGGCTCATGTGCCACGTCCACGCCTGGGACTTCTTTGGCGGGGTCGCGGTCAGGACCGTCTGCGACAACCTGAAGACGGGCGTGACCAGCCACCCCAGAGAGGGCGAGATCGTGCTCAACGAGGCCTACGAGGCGCTTGGCGCCCACTACATGACCGCGATCATGCCCACCGGCGTGCGCAAGCCGAAGCAGAAGGCCAGCGTCGAGGGCACGTGCGGCAAGGTGGCCACGGCCATCGTGGCGAGGCTGCGCAACCGCGCGTTCGCCACGCTCGCAGAGCTCAACGTGGCGGTGAGGGAGATGCTCGACGCCTTCAACGCGGCGCCCTTCCAGAAGCGGGAGGTGTCGTTGTTGCGGAAGAGGACTGCTACCTCGCCCTCCCTGGACGGCGCGAGGTCATGCACCGCCCGCCACTGCGCCGACCTGGACTCCACGGCGAGCGTACGCACGGTGGCTCCGTCATCACGGTCTGAGACCATGGCCTTGTCGATTCGTCCCGTGTTGCGGGAGATGAACCGGCGTGCCGCCGAGACGATCTCCTCGCCCGAGCGGTAGTTGCGCTCCATCTTGAGCACGAAGGCGTTGCTGTAGGCGTACTTGAAGTTGAGCATCGCCTTGGGGTATGCGCCCCTGTACCCGAAGATGCTCTGGTCCTCGTCCCCCACCATGAAGACGTTGCCGTCCCTGCCCGCGAGCTGCCAGACGAGGTTGTGCTGGGCTCTGGAGGTGTCCTGTGCCTCGTCGACGCACCAGTAGCGGAACCTGCTGTGGTAGGACCACCAAAGGTTCCTGTCGCGGTCCAGCGCGTCGAACGCCAGGAGAATCTGGTCGTCGAAGTCCATAAGCCCTTGGCTCGCGAGACCGTCCTGGTAGAGAACGAGTATCTCGTCGAACCGCTCGATGCCCCCTGCGATGCCCGCGATGGCCCTGGCGTCGTCGAGGAGCATCATGTTCTTGACGTGGGAGATCGCGCTCTCGAGCTCGACGAGGTCCCCCTCGCTCACGTACCCACCCCTGGCTCTCCTGCAGGCATCGAGCAGGATGGCCCTGACGGCCTTGGGGTCGACCCTCCGCGGAACCTCCCCTTTGCGTCGGCAAGAGTCCTCGTGGATGTCCTTCGCCAGCTTGTTGATGGTGCAGAAGGTAATCCTTCCGGCGACGTCGGGCCTGCCGAACCTCCTGGAGAACCTGACGCGCATCTCCTCCGCCGCGGCCTTGGTGTAGGTGATGCACACGATGGACTCCGGGGCGATGCCGCGCTCGAGGGCGAGGTACCCGAGGCGCGCGACGAGCACGGTGGTCTTCCCGCTGCCCGGCACGGCGACGAGTAGCGCGGCGCCGTCCACGACCTGCGCGGCGCGCTCCTGCTGGCGGCTGAGTGTCTGACGTAGCCTAGAAATCCCCATTGTCACAAAACGGATTTCCCCACGCTCACATGGGGAAATCCCCACTCTCACGAAGGTGCGGCATGCCCGTCG
>OMWB01000051.1 GCA_900314645.1 uncultured Actinomycetes bacterium | reverse complement strand
ATGGCAGACTGAAGATTGGCATTAAAACGCCTGCTTTACGGTTCATGGGTTCCCTCCTGGATTTGATAATCAAAAGTTACAGGAGGGTTCCACCGGTGCACCGGCGTTCCCCGAACCCTCCTCACTATACAATAAAGTAGCATAAACGAGGCTTGCAATCTCGCAGGGACCTTTTACCCGGTAGCTTTTGCGCCAACGGATGGCACGGGAGTTCCCGGGGAGAGGCGTAGCAGATGTGCCATACACTGGAGTGTATCGACAGCATCGGGCAAGAGGGGGCAACAAATGAACGAGCAGTGGTGGCAACGCGCTGTGGTGTACCAGATCTATCCCAAGAGTTTCCAAGACACGACGGGCAGTGGCACGGGAGACATCCCCGGCATCACCAAGCGTCTCCCCTACCTAGCCAAACTAGGCATTGACGTCATCTGGCTCAGCCCCGTGTACGAGAGCCCCATGGACGACAACGGCTACGACATCAGCGACTATCGAGCCATCTGGCCGGGCTTTGGCACCATGGATGACTTCGACCAGATGCTTGAGACCGCCCATAGCCTGGGAATCAAGATCGTGATGGACCTCGTAGTCAACCATTCCTCCGACGAGCACGAGTGGTTCAAGCAGAGCCGCTCGAGTCGTGAGAACCCCTATCGCGACTACTACTACTGGCGCGACGCAGTGGACGGCCACGAACCCTCCAACATGGGCGGCGTCTTTGGCGGCAGCATCTGGGAGTGGGACGAGACCACCCAGCAGTACTACCTGCACTGCTTCTCCAAGAAGCAGCCCGACCTCAACTGGGAGAACCCCCGCGTGGCCGACGAGGTCTTCGACATGATGGACTGGTGGCTGGCCAAGGGCGTGGACGGCTTCCGCATGGACGTCATCGGCATGATCGCCAAGGACACGAGCTTCCCCTCGGGCGAGCCCGGACCGACCGGCTACGCACCGCTCTTCCCGCTGATCAACGACGATGGTGTGCATCCGCACCTGCAGGACATGCGCCAGCGTGTGCTATCAAAGTACGACACCATGACCGTGGGCGAAGTGAGCGGTGCCACCGTGGAGACCGCCAAGAAGTACGCGAACCTTGACGGCAGCGAGCTCTCGATGGTCTTCCAGTTCGAGCATGTGAGCCTGACGGGAGACCCTGACCGCGGCAAGTGGGTCACCGACAAGCCGCGTCTCGTCGATCTCAAGCAGGTGTTCAACCATTGGGAGACGGGGCTGGACGGCGTGGCATGGAACAGCCTCTTCTGGGACAACCACGACCAGCCACGCGCCGTGAGCCGCTGGGGCAACGACGACCCACAGTGGCGCGAGAAGAGCGCCAAGATGCTCGCCACCTGCCTGCACCTGATGCAGGGCACGCCCTACGTGTACCAGGGCGAGGAGCTGGGCATGACCAACTACCCCTGGCAGGACATGAGCCTCGTCAACGACCTCGAGGCCCACGACGCCTATCGCATGCTCACGCAGGACTGCGGCTGCAGCCACGAGGAGGCCATGGCGGCCATGCGCGAGATCTGCCGCGACAACGCGCGCACCCCCATGCAGTGGGACGCGAGCGCGTTGGCGGGCTTCACCACCGGCGACCCCTGGCTGCCCGTGAACCCCAACTGCGCAGAGATCAACGCCGAGGCGCAGGTCGACGACCCTCACTCGGTGTTCGCACACTACCAGGGACTCATCAGGCTGCGCCACGAGAGCGACCTGGTGGTCCATGGCCACTTCCACCTGCTCGAGCCCGAGAACGAGGAGCTCTTCGTCTACGAGCGCAAGCTTGACGGCCAGAAGATGCTGGTGGTCTGCAACTTCACCGACCGCGACATGGCCTACCAGGTGCCCGCCGAGTACGGACAGGCGACCCTCGTGCAGGAGGCCTGCAACTACGCGGATGCCCCGCATCCCGGCACCGTGCGCCCCTACGAGGCGTTCGCGCTGCTTCTGGGCTAGAGGAATCCTATCGATTGACCCGAAGAGGAGCCCCTTCTCTTCGGGTCAATCGGATTCATCACCTTTCTCGGATCCATCGCCTTTGTCCCCCGCGTCTTCGGCGGTGAGGCATGGGCCTCGACTCAGACACAATGAGAGATTGAAGGCGTTCAGTATGACCAAGAAACAAGACCTTGCCTGGTGGCAGAAGACCATCGCCTAC